>NZ_AOFQ01000027.1 GCF_000495915.1 Stutzerimonas chloritidismutans AW-1 | reverse complement strand
GCCGCAGCAAGTTTGGGAGCCATATCCGTAACCGCTGGGTCAGCCGAGATGCTGGCTCCAACCAGTCGATCCGCTCGGTCACCCGCCCACAACTCAGGCAATCGACTCGGCGCACTGGTAGTTGAAGCAGGACGCGCTGATCGAACAGATCACGATCACGCACCAGACGAATCCGGCGATCGTGAATCAACGGGCTGAACTGGCCACAACGCCCGCACTTAGGAAGAGAGCCGGCTTGAGGTTCAAGCTCAATGAGGAGGGTGTTATCGGTAGATGGGCGACAGGCAACGGCGTCGTAGCCTGGCCAGAAAGCAGCAAGATCAATAGGATGCACGGCGACAGCAGGGACAGGTGAAGGGTGTGTTTGGCGACTGCCAATTTACCTGCTTCCCTGACTGTCAACTCGCTCTTCCCCCAGACTCCGCGAAGAACCTTTTTTGAGCTGAGGAGTGTATCGATGGACAAGCTGGAAAAACCGCTCGACGTCTGGCGCGAGGAACTCTCCGATGAGCAGTTCCAGATCTGCCGGCTGGGCGCCACCGAGCGTCCCTTCACGGGTAAGTACAACGACACGAAGACACCTGGCATCTACCATTGCGCCTGCTGCGACACGCCACTGTTCGATGCGGATGCTAAGTTCGATTCCGGCTGCGGCTGGCCCAGCTATTTCCAGCCGGTCAGTGATACCGCTATCGCCAGCCTGGATGATTTCAGTCACGGTATGCACCGGATCGAGGTCAGGTGCGCACGCTGCGATGCTCACCTCGGTCATGTTTTTCCCGATGGCCCGCAGCCGACCGGGTTGCGCTACTGCATCAATTCCGCCTCTCTCAACCTGAAGCCGCGCGAAGCCTGAGCATCGTCGGTTGCAAGGAGCCTCGCATGCACGACCCATTGCTGGACATTCCCTGCGTCACCATCGAGGGCGAGCAGAAGAGGCTCGCGGATTTCGATGCCAAGGTGTTGCTGGTGGTCAATACGGCCAGTCAGTGTGGTTTTACCCCGCAATACAAGGGGTTGGAAGCGTTGTGGCAGCGTTACGGCGAGCGCGGATTGATGGTGCTCGGATTTCCCTGTAACCAGTTCGGCAAGCAGGAGCCAGACGGCGAGCAGGAAATCGCAGCATTCTGCGAACGCCGTTTCGGCGTTTCCTTTCCCCTGTTTGCCAAAGTCGAGGTGAACGGTGGGGATGCTCATCCGCTCTTCATTGAATTGAAAAAGCGCGCACCTGGGCTGTTGGGTAGCAAGGCGATCAAGTGGAATTTCACCAAGTTTCTCATCTCTGACCAGGGTAGGGCGGTGAGGCGTTTTTCCTCTCGCACCACGCCGGAGGCAATGGCCGCGGAAATCGAGACATTGCTTTGACTGCTGCTTAAGTGAGGTTGCGTTTCGCCTGCCTGATTGCCTGTTGTCGGGTCCGGTTCAGCCGGGCCTTTTCGTCTCTGGAGTCATCATGGATGTCGAGTTGAAAGCCTTCCTGCAGCGTGCCGAGGGACTGCTGGCGCGTATCGAGCCGCTGCTACCTGCCCAGCCAGCGGTCATCGATTGGGATCGTACCTTTGCGGCGCGCTGGCAGCGTGATGCTCGCAGCGGCTTTCTGGCACCGCTGGAAGTCAGCTTGGATCTGAGTCTGGCTGATCTGATCGGCATTGATCGCCAGCGCGATCTGCTGTCCGCCAACACGCGCCAGTTCGTCGATGGATTGCCGGCCAACCACGTGCTGTTGTGGGGCGCCCGTGGCACCGGCAAGTCGTCGTTGATTCGCGCGTTGCTGGCCGAATACGCCGCGGATGGGCTGCGTCTGATCGAAATCGAGCGTGACCATCTGGCGGACCTGCCACGCGTTGTCGAACTGTTGGCCGGGTTACGACAGGCATTCGTCCTGTTCTGTGACGACCTCTCGTTCGAGGCGGGAGAGGGCGACTATCGCGTGCTCAAGAGTGTGCTGGATGGATCGCTGGAGCGTGCGCCGGAGAACGTGCTGTTGTACGCCACGTCTAATCGCCGGCACCTGGTCCCGGAGCGTCAGAGTGACAACGAGAACTGGCAGATGGTCGACGGCGAACTGCACCCGAACGAAGCGGTGGAAGACAAGATCGCGTTGTCCGACCGCTTCGGTTTGTGGCTGTCGTTCTACCCCTTCACCCAGCAGCACTACCTCAGTGTGGTACGCCATTGGATCGATTCGTTGGCGCGGCGGGCCAGCCTCGATTGGGCGTGGAGCGAAGCCCTTGAGAAGGATGCGATTCGTTGGGCAACCGGGCGCGGCAACCGCAACGGTCGCTGCGCCTACCAGTACGCTCGGCAGTGGGTGGGTAAGCGTCTGCTCGAAGCGCGAGGCTGAACGTATTTGCTGAGGTCGTCAAGGCGGCCTGCTGCGTGACTTCACAGCGGGCGTGATCGGAACTCAGGCGGTAGCGGCCTTGCCCATTTCCTTGAGCTTGGCGTTCATGCGCTGCTCGTCCGGCAGGATGCCCGCGACCGATGGCAATGCCAGCATGCGTGCATGATGTGCTGCGAGGTCGGGCCAGCGCTGCGCGTCGAGCTGTTCGCCACCGTGCGCCATGTTGATCAGTTGGCAGGCGACGGCGATGTCCGCCATCGACAGTTGGTTGCCGACGAGGAACTCCCGCTGGGCGAGTTGCTGCTCAAGGTAATCGAAATGCGGCGGTAGCTTCTGCTTCAGCGCGGCCTGCACTGCCTCTTCATTGCAGGCTTGACCGGCGGTCGGCTTAAGGATGCGGTTGCGGAAAACGGTAAAGGTGGCCAGAGGTGCCAACTCGTAGTCTGCGTACTTTTCCAGCCAGCGGACCCGCCCGCGTTCCTGCGCGTTGCTAGCGTAAAGGGCAGGCGTATCGGGATAGGCCTCCTCGAGGTACTGGCAGATCACGCTGGAGTCAGCGAGGGTGCAGTCGCCGTCCTTGAGCGCCGGGATGCGTCCCAGTGGATTGATGGCCAGGTACCATTGCGGAGGCGTGAAGGGCATGACCGTCTCTAGCTGATAATCGAGCCCCTTTTGCCTGAGGCACAGGCGCACCTTGCGCACGAACGGTGAGAGGGGAACGCCATACACGGTCAAGGTCATGGGATTTCTCCGTAGCAGATCAGGGCTGATGAGCTATCAATAGACGTTGTTTTTCTTCCAGAGATCTTCGTCATCGAACGCCTTCATGCCTTCGGCGAGCTCGTTGGGCTCGTCTGTCTTGGGCACCTTGTTCTTCAACACCAAAGCGTCGGCATGTGCGAGGAGGGCTTCCAGCTGTTTGAGCTGGCTCTGATAAGGCGCCGGTGCAGGCTGGCGGCGAATATGCTGAATGCCTCGTTCGAAGGCCAGGCGTGCGCGTTGCGGCTGGTTCTGTTGCAGCGCAAGTTTGCCCAAGCCGGTGAAGAACTCGATGTGCAGGATAGCCAGCATGCGTTGGATGTCCTGCACCCAGCGTTTGGCTTCGGCCTGATCGATCAGGCCGTCCTTGGTGGCGCGAACGATCTGGGCGTGGAGATCTTCGAGCATGAAGCGGCTTTCCTTGGCCTGTGCTTCCGTCACGATCTGCCGCGGAGCATTGCGCATCTCGATCGCTTCGCCCTTGGCCAGCTCGGCCTGCAGCGTCTGCATTCGCGCGCTCAGTTTGTCATTGCCCTTGTCCACCGGCCGCAGGCGTTCGCTCAGCGCAAGTTCGAGGCGGGTCAGCAATAGCTTCAGCGCGGGTGTCATCATCTGTCCCGGGAGTCCGTCGGACAGCTCCGCGCAGCGGCGGCAGCGGTCAGTGAGGTCAGCCCGTTTACGGGCCTTTTCCAGATTGCCTTTTTCGACGATCTGAATGGTGTAGACGATGCCGACCAGCAGGAACACACCGACCAGGATCAACGCAGTGATCATTAATGGAGACACTTGACTGCACCTCTCGAGCCGCTGGTTTTTCGCTTGAGTGTAGTGGCTTGATGATGTGGCCGATAGCTCTACGTGCTGCCCAGGTATGGCCTTCAAATTTTTTTAAAAACTATGCTTGACGACTCCCGAGGGCCTCCATAGAATGCGCGCCACTTGCAGCGTGAAGCACCAAACAGAGCGCTGCAGGCCGGAATGAAGCTTGTGGTTTCCGGGCAACGTCCCCTTCGTCTAGTGGCCTAGGACACCGCCCTTTCACGGCGGTAACAGGGGTTCGAGTCCCCTAGGGGACGCCATTTTTGCTGTAGATAATGCGGGAATAGCTCAGTTGGTAGAGCACGACCTTGCCAAGGTCGGGGTCGCGAGTTCGAGTCTCGTTTCCCGCTCCAAATTCTCTTCGGTGACCTTTTCAAGGTGATCGAAGAAAGAAAAAAGCGACCTCAGGGTCGCTTTTTTCGTTTCAGTCGATCCCTTTCAGATCTCAGCTCTTGCTGATCTTTATGCCCAGCGCCTGCGTGGCTTGCCATGCGCTGGCGCCGTCCGCTACCTCAGGCCAGCCTACTGCATCGCGCGGCGGGCTGCCGGAGGAGGCTCAAGGTGGTGGGCGTCCCCTCAGGTGTATTTGGTGAAGATGCTGCGCACCCGTTCCAGGGTCTCGCCTGTATCTTGCGTCTGGTCGTGCAGCGCCTCTTCGATCAGGCAGGTCAGCATCAGCCGGTAGGCTTTGTCCAGCGCGCTACGAGCAGCGGAAAACTGTTGAGCGATGGCTTCGCAATCTTCGCCTCGCTTGATCATTGCCTGGATGCCGCGCACCTGCCCCTCGACTCTCGCTAAACGTTTCAGCATGGCCTGCTGCTGGGCCTGCATCTCTGCGGATTTCACGGGGAGGGTCTGGTCATTCATGCGGCTACCTCGACATGACTGGATGGAGAGCCTGCGAAGATTCCGATTAGGGTCGCGGCTCATATACGGGTAGGGGCATGCTAGCGATGCCGCCGCTGGCGGCCAACTTCTTTCGGTCAGGGCTTGCCAAACAATATATAAAAAAATATATTGTCATCATCTTAAATGTTTGATCGCTGACCTATGACTGCCGATCTGGATATCGAGCAACTGCGCGCCAATGCGGCGTCCGCGGGGGCTTTGCTGAAGGCTTTGGCCAACCCTGACCGCCTGTTGCTGCTTTGCCAGTTGTCGCTGGGCGAGCGCAATGTCTCCGAGCTGGAACAGCTGCTGGGCATTCAGCAGCCGACGCTGTCGCAGCAGCTCGCCGTATTGCGCCGGGAGGGGCTTGTTGCAACGCGCCGCGAAGGTAAGCAGGTCTACTACCGGATCAGCAGCGCTGAAGCATTGGCGGTGATCACGACGCTTTATCAGCTGTTCTGCGAAGGGGGCAAGCAATGACCATCGACTGGATCAACTTCACACCCTGGGCGGCATTGGCTGGTGGTGTCCTCATCGGTGCCGCGGCCAGCTTGTTCGTCCTGCTCAATGGCCGAATCGCCGGGATCAGCGGGCTGCTTGCCAGCCTGCTGGAAACGGGGGGCGAGGGGCGAAGCGAAAAACTGTTGTTTCTGCTCGGCATCCTGCTCGCGCCGCTCCTTTGGATGCTGTTTGGCACCCTGCCAGCGATGGAGTTTCAGTCCGGCTGGATCGGTTTGCTGGTGGCCGGGATGTTGGTCGGCGTCGGTACTCGCTACGGCTCCGGTTGCACCAGTGGGCATGGGGTCTGCGGGATCTCGCGACTGTCACCGCGCTCCATCGTGGCGACCGTGGCATTCATGGTCGCCGGCTTCGCCACGGTCTATGTACTACGTCATCTGTTGGGAGGCTGAGCATGCGCAAGTTGACTTCATTTGCTGCTGGTCTGCTATTCGGGCTGGGGCTGCTGCTTTCCGGAATGGCCAACCCGGCCAAGGTCATCGGTTTCCTTGATCTGGCGGGCGCCTGGGATCCCTCGTTGGCGCTGGTGATGGTCGGTGCCATCGCTACGGCGCTGGTGCCTTTCACCTGGGCGAGGAAACACGAGCGCTCTTTGCTCGATGCGCCGATGCAGCTGCCAACCAAGCGCGAGCTGGATGGCAGGCTGATCGGTGGCAGTCTGCTGTTCGGTGTGGGCTGGGGAATCGCTGGCATCTGTCCGGGCCCGGCCATCGCCATGCTGCTCGGCGGGCACTGGCAGGTCGTGCTTTTCGTTCTCGCCATGCTTGGCGGAATGCTGTTGTTCTCCGCGCTGGAACGCCGGCGCGCTTGCTGACCGGGAGGTCTTTATGAAAGTCAACGTTGGAACCATTGATCGGGCACTGCGCATCGTTGTCGGCTTGGTGCTTATCGGTCTGAGCCTGGGCGGCGTGATCGGTGCCTGGGGCTGGATCGGTCTGTTGCCGCTGGCGACTGGCATCTTCCGTTTCTGCCCAGCCTATACGCTGCTCGGTATCAAGACTTGCAAGGCGTGCGATTCCAAGTCCTGAGAGTCTGCGAAGCTCCACAGCAAAAAGGCCGACATCGATGTCGGCCTTTTTTTGTCTGCGCGCTGCGATCCGGCTATTCGAAACTGGGCAGGCTCGGCTTCACAACGGGCTTGTTCGCGCCGACCCAGGCGTCGAAGTCAACCCCGCCGGCGATCGACTGGACATGCAGGTAGCCCATGTCCTGCAGCGCTGCTGCGGACAGTGCGGCGCGACCGCTGGTCTTGCAATAGAGCACGATGTTCATGTCGCGCGCGGCGAGTTCCGGTGTGCCGCTGAGCTTGAACTCCAGCAGCCCCCGCGGAATGTTGAGGGCGCCGGCGATATGGCCCTCACGAAACTCATCCGCCTCGCGCACGTCGATCAGCACGTCCGCTGCCTGGATCGCGGCGTCGGCATCCGCGACTGCGACTTCCTGTATGTGGGCCCGGGCCAGTTCGACGAGGTCATGTGCGTTCTTCATCCTGCGTTCTCCTTGATGTTGCCAAAACATTCACGCTGCCGTTCACGGGCATGGTGGGTGGTGTCCGGGTCCAGTGCGAGCAGCGCTTCGTACTGGCTGATGAAAACCTGACCGCCCAAATGAGCGAGGAAATCAGTGTTCTGTAATCGGTCCATGACCGGCCCCTTGACCTCGGAAAGATGGAGCTGGATGCCTGCGGTGTGCAGGCGGGCCGTGATGGCCTCAAGACTCTCCAGGGCGCTGGCGTCGATCAGGTTCACGCCTGGGCACATCAGCACCAGGTGCTCGGCCTGCGGGTAGCGCCCGATCAGCTCGGCGACGCGGTCTTCGAGGAAGCGCGCATTGGGGAAATACAGGCTCTCGTCGACGCGCACCGAGAGCACCCTCGGGCTCTGTATTACGGCGAAGCGCTCGATGTTGCGAAAATGTTCGCTACCCGGCAGCTGGCCGACCACGGCAATATGCGGCTGGCTGGTGCGCCAGAGAAACAGCAACAGCGATAGGCCGACACCGAGCAGGATGCCGCTTACCACGCCGATCAGCAGCACACCGAGCATGGTGGCAGCCATGGCCGCTGCGTCCTGTCGGGAGTAGCGCCAGGTGCGGCGCAGGGCGGAGAGGTCCACCAGGCTGAGCACAGCGACAATGATCGTCGCGGCCAGTACCGCGTGTGGCAGATTGCGGACCAGTGGCGTGAACAGCAGCACGGTGAGGCCGATGCCCACTGCGGTCAGCGCACCAGCCAGCGGCGTCTGTGCGCCAGCATCGAAGTTGACCACCGAGCGGGCGAAGCCGCCGGTTACCGGAAAGCCACCACTGACGGCCGCGGCGACATTGGCGCCGCCAAGCGCGACCAGTTCCTGGTTAGGCTCGATGCGTTCGCGGCGCTTGGCCGCCAGGGTCTGCGCCACGGAAACCGACTCGACGAAGCCGACCAGGCTGATCAGCACCGCCGCAGGCAGCAGTTGCAGTGCTAGCGTCATATCCAGCGTCGGCAGCCTCATGCTGGGTAGGCCGCCAGGCACCGCACCGACTACCCGCACGCCGGCATCGGCGAGCTGAAAGACGCTGACCGCCGCTATCGCCAGCAGCAAGGCAGCGACCGGCCCGATCTTGCTCAGCGTGCCGGCGATATGCGGACTCATACCCAAACGCTGCAGCCAAGTGGAGAGGCGGCTGCGCACCAGGTAGAGAAATAGCAGGCTCGTCGTGCCGACGATGAATGTCGGCAGATGCATTTGCGACAATGCTCCGAGCAGGCCCCAAACCAGCTCCACGGCGTTTTCACCTCCGGTTGAGATGCCGAGGATGTGCTTGAGCTGGCCGAGAGCGATGAGGATGCCCGAAGCGCTGATGAAGCCGGAAATCACCGGATGGCTGAGGAAATTCGCCAGAAAGCCCAGGCGCAGCATGGCCATGAGCAGCAGCACCGCGCCGGAGAGCAGCGCCAGCAGCATGGCCGCGCCCGCATATTCCGCGCTACCCGGGGCGAACAACGGTCCCAAGGCGGCCGCAGTCATCAGCGATACCACTGCCACCGGGCCGACTGCCAGGGTGCGACTGGTGCCGAACAGGGTATAGGCGATCAGCGGCAGCATGCTGGCGTACAGGCCGGTCACTGGCGGCAGGCCGGCGAGCATGGCGTAGGCGAGGCTCTGCGGGATCAGCATCAGCGTTACGATCAGCGCGGCCAGGCTGTCCTTGGCCGCGGCCGCGCGATCATAGTGCCTGACCCACTCCAATATGGGCATGTAGCGAGCCAAGCGCTGCTTCATCCCTTCTTCTCCTGAGTGAAGTCGCAAGCGTCGGGTGCCTCGGCCGGGCGCGGTTCGAAGTCCAGATGCTTCGGCTCGGCCAGCCATTCATGGCCCTTGAGCATCATCTCGAAGTAGATCGACGGCATCCATTGGGTCTTCAGCTTCCAGGCCAGGCGGCGCGGCACTTTCGGGTCGAGCGGGAACGTCGGCAGCAGCTTTCCGCCATAGCCGAACTCGGCGAGGATCACCTTGCCGTGCTCGACGGTCAGCGGGCAGGAGCCGTAACCATCGTAGATCGCCCGCGGGCCGCTGCCCTTGAGCACACTCAGCACGTTTTCGGCGACCACCGGTGCTTGTTTGCGCACCGCTGCTGCGGTCTTGGCGTTGGGCGCGGAACACACATCGCCGAGGCTGAAAACGTTGCCGAAGCGCGGATGTCGCAGCGTCTCGTGCTCGGCCTCGAACCAGCCGTCGGCGTTGGCCAGGGCGCTGTGGCGAATGAAGTCCGGTGCGTGCTGCGGTGGCACCATGTGCAGCAGATCGAACTCACGCTCCACCGTGGTACTTTGCCCGGCGCTGTCGGTCACCTTGAACCAGGCCTTGCGCGCCGGTCCGTCGACAGCCACCAGATTGTGGTTGAAGTTCAGCCGCGCGCCGTAGCGCTCGACGTACTGCATCAGCGCGGGCACGAAGTCTGCGACGCCGAACAGGACCGCGCCAGCCGAACAGAAGTCGACCTCGATATCCTTCAGCACGCCTTGCTGGCGCCAGTGATCGCAGGACAGGTACATCGCCTTCTGCGGTGCGCCGGCGCACTTGATCGGCATGGGTGGCTGGGTGAATAGCGCCTTGCCGCCGCGCAGGTTCTGCACCAGTTGCCAGGTGTAGGGCGCCAGTTCGAAGGCGTAATTCGAGGTCACGCCGAACTTGCCGAGGCTGTCGCGGGCGCCTTCGATGGCGTCCCAGTCGAGGCTCAGGCCCGGGCAGACCACCAGCGCCCGATAGCCGATGCGACTGCCGTCTTCGAGCACCACTTGCTGGTGCTCCGGCTCGAAGGCTTCGGCAGCCGCGCGGATCCATTGCGCCTTGGACGGAATGCAGCGACTCATCGCGCGCTCGGTGGCGGCGCGGTCGAACACGCCGGCGCCTACCAGCGTCCAGCCGGGCTGATAGTAGTGCTGTTCACGGGGTTCGATGATTGCGACGCGCAGTTCGGGGTCGCGCTTGAGCAAACTGGCTGTCACGGCGCAGCCGGCCGCGCCGCCGCCAATCACCAGGACGTCGTAGCGCGGCGTGACGGCGAATTTCGAAGCGCCCGGCAGCGGCAGATCGGTTGTCGACTGCCAGTAACCCTGCATGCGTGGCAGCAGGCCGCTGAGGTCGTAACTGGCTTGCTGGGCTGTCTGCAGCAACACCTGCGGATCGAGGTGATGTGCCTGGGCCAGTGCCCAGAGCGAGGCCGAGCGTGTCCCGGTGCGACAGAATGCCAGTGCTGGCCCCTTGATCCGCGCCAGTAGCGCTCGGAAGGCCGCGACGTCGGCATCAGTGATCTGCCCGGATACGACCGGTAGATGATGGTACTCAAGGCCGGACGCCTCGGCGGCGGTGCGCATGGCCTCGCTGGACGGCTGGCCTTCGTCCTCGTTGTCCGGGCGGTTGTTGATGACGCAGCGAAATCCGCTGCCGGCCAGCAGCGCCATGTCCGCCGGTTGCAACTGGGCAGCGACGGAGATGAAAGGGGTCAGTCGTTTTATTGTTTGCATGTCGACGTCCTCCACGCTTGGGGCTACAGCACGTCCAGGGGAATCTTCAGGTAGCGCGTGCCATTGCTTTCCGGCTCGGGCAGCTCGCCGCCGCGCATGTTGATCTGCACAGAGGGCAGGATCAGCGTAGGCATGCCCAGCGTGGCATCCCGTGCCGTGCGCATGGAGACGAACTGGTCCTCGCTGATGCCGGCGTGCACGTGCACGTTGTGTTCGCGTTCGGCGGCGATGGTCGTTTCATAGAGGAACTCTTCACGGCCGGGCGCCTTGTAGTCGTGGCACATGAATACCCGTGTGTCGCCCGGCAGGGCGAACAGCTTCTGGATCGACTGGTACAGCGTGCGCGCGTCGCCGCCCGGGAAATCACAACGGGCAGTGCCGTAATCGGGCATGAACAGCGTGTCGCCGACGAACGCCGCATCACCGATGACATAGGTCATGCAGGCCGGGGTGTGGCCCGGGGTATGGATGGCGCGCGCCTGGATGTTGCCGACCTGAAAGGTATCGCCATCGTGGAACAGGTGGTCGAACTGGCGGCCATCGGTCGCAAAGCCGGTACCGGCGTTGAACAGCTTGCCGAAGGTGTCCTGCACCACGGTGATGCGATCACCGATCGCCAGCTGACCACCTAGTTGCTGCCTGAGGTACGGCGCGGCGCTCAGATGGTCGGCGTGCACGTGGGTTTCCAGCAGCCACTGCACCTTGAGGTCCTGCTCGCATACATAGTCGACCAGACGCTGGGCGGTAGCATGGGAGGTACGGCCGGATGCCGGATCGTAGTCCAGCACCGAATCGATCACCGCGCATTGGCGTGTCTGCGGATCGCTGACCACGTAGCTGTAGGTGAAAGTCGCGGGATCGAAGAAGGGTTCGATATTGGCATTCATGGGCGCGCTCCTCTCCAAGATTGATACCGGTGGGGGTATATATGTGGAGTGATGTTAGCCCTGATTTAGGTTATATGCTTAGACTTAATAGTTATTAGCTGCTGGCGGGACATTCGCCGCGACCCGCTATGGAAGGGGCGCAGCGGCTGTCGGGTCAGCGACTGGGCGGATTGGCAGCGTCACTGACGATATGGCCATCGACCAGCTGTATGGTCCGCCCGCAATCGGCCGCAAGGCGTGGATCATGGGTCACCACCAGTATTGCGCAGCCGAACTGGGCATTGATGCGATGAAATAGCTCGAACACGCTTTGCGCGGTGCGGGTATCGAGGTTGCCGGTCGGCTCGTCGGCCAGCAACAGAGGCGGGCGGGTCACCAGCGCCCGGGCGATGGCAACTCGTTGCTGCTGGCCGCCGGAGATCTGCGTCGGCTTCTTGTCGGCGAACTGCGCCAGTCCGACTTCGTCGAGCAGGCCGCGAGCCAGGTCGATATCCGCGTGTGACGGCTTGCCGTGGCGAATCATCAGCGGCATCAGCACGTTCTCCAGCACGCTGAATGCCGAAATCAGGTGGTGAAACTGGAACACGAAACCGATTGCCTGGTTGCGCAGGTGCGTGCGCGCTTCGTCGTCGCTGTCGCGTGTCGCCTGGCCGAGCACGTACAGTTCGCCGGAGCTGGGCGTATCGAGCAGGCCGATCAGGTTCAGCAGCGTGCTCTTACCTGAGCCGGACGGGCCGATCAGCGCGGCCAGCTCACCGCGGTTCAGGCGCAGGTCGATACCGTGCAACACCTCTGTTTCCAGCGGTGTGCCTATGTTGAAGGCCTTGCGTACCTGTTCCAGGCGCAGGACCTCATTGACCGGGCTGGCTGGCAGGGTTTCAGACATATCGAATCGCCACCGCAGGGTCGTAGCGCGCCGCACGCCGCGCCGGCATCGCCGCCGCCAGCACGCCGGTGATTGTCGCTACCAGCATGGCCAGCGGCACCAGTGTCGGATCGACCGGAATGGTGAACAGCCGCGGGCCAAATAGATTGAAAACCTGCACCAGGCCCCAGCCGACGCCTCCGCCGCAGGCCGAACCGAGCAGCCCGAGCAGCCCCCCCTGCAGCAGGAACACGCGCAGGATCTGCCCGCGCGGGCTGCCCATGGCGCGCAGGATGCCGATCTCGCGGGTGCGCTGGACGACGCTCACGGCGAGCACGCTGGCGATGCCAAAGGCCACGGAGATACCGACGAATACACGGATCATCTCCGTGGTCATGCTCTGCGAGGCGAGCGCGTTGAGCAGTTGCCCATTGGTTTCCATCCAGCTTTCGGCGCGCAGCCCGGTGAGGCGCGCGAGGCGCTCGGCGACCTGATCGGCCTCGAAGATCTCGGCGACCGTGGTATCGATCACCGTGACGCCGCCGGGCAGGTCGAGCAGTGTCTGCGCCTGTTTCAGGTCCAGGTACACGTAGCGCGCATCCAGCTCGCGTACGCCCAGCTCGAAGATACCGGCGATATCGACGACTGCCTCGCGGCCTTCGCCGGCGTCCAAACGCAGCTTGTCCCCGATGCCCAGGCCGAGGTCGCGTGCCAGTTCCTTGCCGATAACCGCGTGGCCGGCGCCCACGGTGAACTGCCCGGCGATCAGGTCGTCTGCCAGCGGGATGATGCGCTGATAGCGCGGCGGGTCGATGCCGAGCAGCGCCACCGAGGCGCGGGCCACGCCGCGTCGGGCGATGGCCGGGCCGCTGATCACCGGCGACACCGCGAGGATCTGTGCGTCCTGGTCGAGCACGTCGCGTACGTCCTGCCAGTTGATGATCGAGCGCAGGCGCTGGGCCCGCGGGCTCTCCAGCACCAGCGGCCAGCTGTGGTCAGCGGCGGGCAGAATGCGGTTGACCTCGTCCGGCGGCAGGATGCGGATATGGGCCTGGGTGCCCAGGGTGCGCTCGACCACATTGGCCTGCAGGCCGGTGATCAGCGCCGTGATGAACACGATCACCGCCGAGCCGACGGCGATACCGAACATGATCAGCAACGTCTGCATGCGGTTGTCCAGCAAGAAGCGTAGGGCGATCTTCCATTCGGTCCACAGCGAGTCGGCCAGGCGAATGCAGTCAGTCCTGAATGCCGGTTGGAATCGCTTGCTCATGCACGCGTACGCGCTGGCCTTCCTCGGCGTCGCCGATCAACACCAGATCACCTGCCGCCAGCCCTTCACTGACTTCGCTCAGCGCGGTGCCGAGCATTCCCAGACGCACGCTGACCCGCTCGACCACGCCATCATTGACGCGCAATACCTGGGCACGTGTTCCGTCGCGGGCGCGCAGCGCATCGTTGGGCAATACCAGGGCTTGCTCGCGTCGGCCGGTCTCGATGTTCACCGAGACGGTCATGCCCTGACGCAGGAAGTCGGCTGGCTCCAGCAGGTCGAGATGGACATCGATGGTCCCACGGGCGGTATCGACGCCCGGCGCGATGAAGCTGACGCGTGCCGGCAGCACTCGATCCGGGTAGGCATCGGCGATGATCCTGGCGGCCTGGCCCAGTTCGATCGGGGCCAGATTCTTTTCGTCCAGAGGCAGCAGGATTTCGCTACTGCCGGAGCGGGCGATCGTTAGCAGGGTGCGGCCGGGCTGTACCAGGTCGCCGGGTTCGACTTCGCGCGTCTGCACGATGCCGTCGACCTGGGCGTGGATGCGGGCTTTCGCCAGGTTCGCGCGCGCCGCTTCCAGGCGCTGACGCAGGACCTGTTCCTCGCTGCCGCCTTCGCCCACGGCCGCGGCGGCGAGGCGGGCGCGATCTCGGACCACACGGGCAGTCAGCGTTGCGCGGCGAGCCTGCTCAAGCGCCTCGGAGGCCAGGAGCTTGCGTTCGAACAGTGTCTCCCGGCGCTGGAGTTCGCGATCGGCCTGTTCGAGGTTGTTCTGTGCCTCGCGCAGGGTGGCCTGTGCCTGGGGGCGGCTGGAATCGATCAGCTGCTGCAGGGCCGCTTCCGCCTCGCGCAGGCGGGCGCGCTGCTCGTCGTCGCGCAGCTCCAGCAACAGATCGCCAGCCTTTACCGCATCGCCCTCGCGCACATGGCGCAAGGCGACAACTCCGGTGATTTCGCTGCCGACCTGCGCCAGCGACTGGCTGTCCATCTCGCCACTGGCGACCACGCGTTGCACCAGTGGGCGTGTTTCCAGGCGATAACCGGGCAGTTCCGGCCCTTGAAGCTGGCGCCAGATCATCCAGCCGGCCAGCAGCAGGACCGGGATGATCAGCAAAAGCGCGCGACGAATGGTTTTTGCAGCGGGCACGACGGACCACTCCTTAATGCGGCCCCTCCGGGCCATCGAACCCGCCAAGCTTACGGTCATACCCATGGGGGTACAACGCGGGCGTTGCGCGCAGGTCGGCGATGGTCTGCGGCTATCGTGACCATAGGCTCTGGAGCAGGGCGTGGCGGAGTACACTGGCCGCCCGCATCGAGGATTCTGAAATCATGGCGTCCACCGTTCAAAGCCCGGCGGCCACTCTGCGCGCTGCCTGGCTCGCACAGGCGCAAGCCAACCCCTGGATCACCTTCGGTCTTGCGGCAACTGCAGTGGCGGTGCTGTTACTGCTAGTGGCGGGTACCGCCAACGCTTTGCAGAGCAGCGAGGCGGGCAACGTTCGCTACGCGCTGTTGGGCGGCAGCGCCGGTTTCGTAGCGACGGCGGTCGGCGCGTTTCTGGCGATCGGCCTGCGTGACATTTCTACCCGCACCCAGGACAGCATGCTTGGCTTTGCCGCCGGCATGATGCTCGCTGCGAGCGCTTTCTCTCTGATCCTTCCGGGGCTGGAAGCGGGGCGTGAATTGTTCGGCAACGGCCCGGCTGCGGCGCTGACGGTGGTGGTCGGCCTGGGGCTTGGCGTGTTGCTCATGCTCGGTCTGGATTACTTCACGCCGCACGAGCATGAAAGCACTGGCCCCTGTGGTCCCGAGTGCGAACGCCTGAACAGGGTCTGGCTGTTTGTGCTCGCCATTGCGCTGCACAACATCCCAGAAGGCATGGCCATCGGTGTGAGCTTCGCCAATGGCGACCTGAGCGTCGGCCTGCCGCTGACCACGGCGATCTCCATTCAGGACATTCCCGAGGGCCTGGCCGTCGCGCTGGCGTTGCGCACCACCGGGTTGTCGGCGCTGGGTTCGGTGCTGGTCGCCGCGGCATCCGGGCTGATGGAGCCGATCGGCGCGCTGGTGGGTATCGGCATGTCCAGCGGCTTCGCCATCGCCTATCCCATCAGCCTCGGCCTGGCCGCGGGGGCAATGATCTTCGTGGTATCCCACGAGGTGATCCCGGAAACCCACCGCAACGGCCATCAGACGCCCGCCACGCTGGGCCTCATGGTGGGCTTCGCGGTGATGATGTTCCTCGATACCGCGCTGGGCTGAAGCGTCAGGGCTTGTCCGCCTCGGTCTGCATGATCAGCTCGACGCGGCGGTTGCTGGCGCGACCCTGTTCGTCGCCGTTGTCGGCGAGCGGTCGCGTGTCGGCGTAGCCGGTTGCGCTCAGCCGCGTCGATTCGATGCCGGCCAGCTGCAGGTAGCGCACCACGCTGCTGGCGCGGCTGGCGGAAAGCTCCCAGTTGGACGGGAAGCGCTCGGTCTGGATGGGCAGATTGTCGGTATGGCCCTCGACGATGATCCGATGACCGCCTGCGGCGAGGGTTGGGACCAATCGGTCGATCACATCCAGCCCGGCGTCTTCCAGCTCCGCCCGCCCTGAGCCGAACAGAATTTCGCTGCTGATTCGAAAGCTGATGCTGCCATCGTTGACGATGACCTCGATGTCGTCGCCCAGCGCCAGATCGGGCTTCGCTTCGCTCGTGTCGTCCTGCTGCGTATCAGCCGCCGGCGCCGGTAGCGGCACGATCGATGGTATGGGTGAAGCGCTTGGCTGCAGTGCTACCAGCTGATCGCCAGCCGACTGCTGCGTGGCTTCTACCATCGAGGGCTCGCTCTGCTGGCCTTCGCCCTTGCCGGCCAGCGCCAGCATGATCACCAGCATCACCAGCAGCAGGGTGAGCATGTCCAGGTAGGTGATCAGCCAGGCTTCCTGCTCTTCCTCTCGCTGCGGCTCGATATGCCAGCGGGAGAAGCGGCTGCCCGGCGATGCCTGGCCGTTCACGTGCGTTCGTCCTGCGGCGCGCTGCGCGGTGCGGCGGGGCTGCCGTCGCGAATTTCGTCGTCGTGGTGGGCGATGAACGACTTGAGCGTTTCGCGCATGTAGGCCGGGCTGCGGCGATTGCACATCATGGAGATGCCCTGCATCACCAGATTCATCAGCGCCACGCGTTGCTCGGTACGCCGTTCGAGCTTCACGGCCACTGGTTTGAGGATCAGGTTGGCCAGCAGCACGCCGTAGAAGGTCGTCATCAGCGCGACCGCGAGGCTGCGGCCGATCAGGTCCATATTGCCGCTACCGAGCATGAACATCAGGTTGATCAGCCCGACCAGCGTGCCGATCATGCCGAACGCCGGCGCATAGTTGGACATCGCCCGGAACAGCTGTGCCTCGGCATTCTCCCGGGCGCGCAGTCGTGCGATGCGCCATTGCAGAAGTTCCAGGATGTCTTCTTCCGGGGTGTTGTCGATCACCAGCTGCACGCCGGTGCGCAGAAAGGGATTGCTGACCTGCTCGACCGCTTTTTCCACCGCAGGTAGGTCACCGCTGATCCACAGTCGCGAGATCTGCACCAGCTCATCGAGATCCTGCCGCGTGTACAGGCGCTCGTTGCGCATCACGGTCCAGATCAGCCCGAACACTCGGGTGACTTCGCGCAACGGATAGCTGATAAAGGTCGCCGCCAGGGTGCCGACCAGTACGATGCCGAGGCTTGGCAGGTCGATGAAAAGCGCGGGTTCTTTGGCGGCGAAGAGCATGACGACGGCGAGCAGTCCGATGCTCGCGACGATGCCGATCAGGGTGGAGGGATTCATCGGAACTCCGCTGAAGGGGGCCAGTGCAGAAAGCGCGCGATCATAGCAGCTGGCCTTGCGCGTACGGCTGACCTGAGTCAGATCAGCCGCTGGCAGCCGCTCTACAGATTCTCAAGCAGCCGGCGCGCCGCTTCCTGGCCGCTGAGCCATGCGCCTTCCACTCGGCCGGACAGGCACCAGTCGCCGCAGGCGTAAAGACCCAACCCGGCGTCGGCCAGGGCATTCCATTCGTGGGCCTGGGCCGGGCGGGCATACAGCCAGCGATGGGCCAGGGTGAACTCCGGGGCCGGCACCACACAATCGATGAGCTCGGCGAATGCGCCATGCAAGCGCTCGATCACCGCCTCCTTGGGCAGGTCGAGGTGCTGCCGGCTCCAGCTGCTGGTGCCGTGCAAAACCCAGGTATCCAGCTCGCCGTTGCGGCCGGGCTTACTGCGGTTGCGAGCAATCCAGTCCAGCGCATCGTCGCGAACGAAGCAGCCTTCCAGCATGGTGTTCAACGGAGTCGCGAAGCCCAGCGCGACCGCCCAGGTGGGTTCCATGGCTACGCTGGCGGCGACGGCGGCGAGCTTGGGCGCGCTGGAGAGCAGCGCAGCCGCCTGCGGCGCCGGCACGGCAATCACCACCTGGCTGAATGGTCCGTGGCTTACGCCTGTGGCATCGACCAGCGTCCAGAACTGCTCGCCGCGAAACACTTCGGTGATGCGGCAACTGAAGTTGACCGGCATGTCGCCCAGCAACCCGCGGGTGATCGAACTCATCGTCGGTGTGCCGACCCAGCGCACCTGCTCGTCGGCAGATGGTTTCAGTTGACCGTCATGGGACTGGTACATGCTGGGCGACCATTGATCGACCCAGCCTTCGCTCTGCCACTGGCGGACGGTTCCGCCAAAGCGGCGATCCCGGGCGGTGAAGTATTGCGCGCCCAGGTCGAGCGAGCCCGCATCGCTGCGTTTGCTGGCCATGCGGCCGCCGCTGCCGCGGCTCTTGTCGAACAGATGTACTACTTGCCCGGCATCGTGGAGGGCGCGCGCAGCGGAGAGCCCCGCGATCCCGGTTCCGATGACGGCGATTGGAGCCTTGCTCATGATTACCTCGTGTGCTGTTGCCATCAGCCGCACAGCGAAATCGCTGCACAGCATGGTTTCATGACAAGCGTTCGATAGCGCTTGAGCCTGCCCATCCTCGGACAGACGTTGGTCTTTGGCTAGAGGCTTTCGACGCAATGCGCATACCGCTCGCCGGTTCAATCCATTGATAGTCGGGTTGCTGGCGCTTCATGGAAGAGGATGCAATTGGCCTGCCGTAAGCGTGGCAGCAGTCTGTGGTTGTAAGTTGCTGATAAGCCGGTACAATGGCGCCGCTCGCCGCCAGGCGGGTTTCGTTATGGTGGGCCCTGCCGGTCCCCTCGCAACGATCAGCCGTGAACCCGGTCAGGCCCGGAAGGGAGCAGCCGCAGCGGTGACATTGTGTGCCGGGGTGTGGCTGGTAGGGTTCACCTCCATAACGATCTTCTCGTTTTTCCTTTCTTTTTATCTGAATCCGCTGACGCCTTTGCAGGCTCGGGCGTATACGCGCGTCTGCCGTTCCTGTGTTGTGGCATGGCAACCGGTTGCTGGCGCCAACCTTGTATCCTGCGCAGCGTTTCCAGAGGCACGAAGTGCCGGTATCGGCTCGAGGAGCACGGTTTTGTCTGTAAAAGCGAAGTGGGACATCTTCTGCGCAGTCGTGGATAACTTCGGTGACATCGGCGTCACCTGGCGCCTGGCCCGGCAGCTGGCGTCGGAACACGGTCAGCACGTGCGGCTGTGGGTGGATGACCTGGATACCTTCGCTCGGCTTTGCCCGGCGGCCAATGCCGAGGCGGAACAGCAGCTGCATGAGGGCGTGGAGGTCCGGCGCTGGTCCGGCCAATGGTCAGCTACCGAGCCCGCCGATGTGGTCATCGAGGCGTTCGCCTGCAATCTGCCGCAGCCCTACATCAATGCCATGGCTGCCAGCGGTCGTCGCATCCTTTGGCTGAACCTCGAGTATCTGAGTGCCGAGGACTGGATCGTCGGCTGCCATGCGCTGCCCTCACTGCAGGCCAACGGCTTGCAGAAGTACTTCTTCTTCCCGGGCTTCGAAGCCCGGACCGGCGGTCTGATCCGTGAAGCTGATCTGATGTTGCGCCGTGCGGAATTTCAGAGCGATATGGCGCAACAGACCGCTTTTCTTGCCTCGCTCGGCATAGCGCGACAGCCCGGCGCGCGCCTGTTGTCCTTGTTCGCCTACGAAAACACTGCGGTCGCGGGTTGGCTAGACGCCCTCGCGGCCGATTCGCGCAGCAACCAGTTGCTGGTCCCGGAAGGGCGAGTACTTGGCGATGTTGCCGCCTGGCTTGGCGTGCCGAGCCTGCAGACGGGCAATCAGCATCGGCGCGGCAGTCTGCAGCTGTGCATCGTGCCGTTCATGACTCAGGACGAATACGACCTGCTTCTGTGGAGCTGCGATTTCAACGCAGTGCGCGGGGAGGAGTCCTTTATCCGCGCCCAGTGGGCCGGCAGACCGCTGGTGTGGCACATCTATCCTCAGGAAGACGATGCCCACTGGGACAAACTCCATGCCTTTCTCGATCTGTACGCGCATGAGCTGTCGCCCACGGCCAACGCAGCGCTACGCGAATTCTGGCGTGCCTGGAACGCCGGGCAGGGGGCTGGCGAAGCCTGGACCGCTCTGGTCCGCGAATACCCGACCTTGCTGCAACATGCCGAAGCCTGGACCCACGAGCAGGTGGCCAATGGCGATCTGGCCGGAAAGCTGGTGTTTTTCTACACCGATTGGCTCGGTGCTGTTCACGCTTAGCGTGCGACCGCACCTTCAATTATGGTGGGGAAAGGCCGTGGCCTGACCTCCGCGCCTTGTTGTACGCCGCTCCGTATGGCGCCATTTGGCGCAGCAACGTGGCTTGCGACCAGGCGGGAACAGACCCTATGATACGCGGCCTGTTTTTTGTCTCTAATTCCCCTTCGGATATTTCGTATGAAAACCGCACAAGAGTTCCGTGCCGGCCAGGTGGCCATCATCAACGGCGCACCCTGGGTCATCCAGAAAGCCGAGTTCAACAAGTCCGGCCGTAACAGTGCCGTGGTTAAGATGAAGTTGAAGAACCTGCTCAACGGTTCGGCTACCGAGACCGTTTACAAGGCTGACGACAAGCTGGAGCCGGTCATCCTCGAGCGCAAGGAAGTGACTTATTCCTACTTCGCCGACCCGCTGTACGTGTTCATGGACGACGAGTTCAACCAGTACGAAATCGAAAAAGACGACCTGGAAGGTGTGATGACCTTCATCGAAGACGGCATGACCGACGTCTGCGAAGCCGTTTTCTACAACGACAAGGTGATTTCCGTCGAACTGCCGACCACCATCGTTCGCGAAATCGTTTACACCGAGCCGTCCGTGCGTGGCGATACTTCCGGCAAGGTCATGAAGACCGCTCGCCTGAAGAACGGTGCCGAGCTGCAGGTTTCCGCGTTCTGCGAAATCGGCGACTCGATCGAAATCGACACCCGCACCGGCGAGTACAAGTCCCGCGTCAAGGCCTGATAGGCCACGCAGACTGCTCGAAAAAGAAACCCGGCCTGGCGCCGGGTTTTTTATGGTGCGCCAGGCATGGCGCGTAGCGCCGTGACTGGCGCTGTCGGGTTCACTGTGGTGGTGAGCCTGGCGACTTGGAGGTGAAAGTCCTCTACACACCCGGCAAGGGGAAGTGTTAGCTGAAGGCAAGGGTGTCGCGGGCGACTGCGAATCTGAAGGAAGCCCGAGGCAAAATGCTGGCCTGACGAACAGGAAGCGGATGAGGCGGCGCAGCGGGGTGAGGTGGCCATAATCGCCAAAGCCCGATACTTGCACGGAACGCTGCGACGTAGATCCGACAGGCATAAGCAGGAAGGTCGCGCGAATTACCCTGGGAGATCTGTACGCTTGCCATTGTGCTACCGATTGTCGAGAGGCGACGGGATGGGCGTGCAGAAGTCAGCCGAGGCCGTAGTAAGTGGCGGTCAACCACGCCATCAAGGGCCGAACAGGTCATGCCGCCAGTAGGCGTCAGCGTCTCGTCGATAACCGAAATGCAGAAATTTCTCCAAGAGAAGACTGTCACCCCGAGTCCCGGCCAGAGGCCGAGGATGACGCCTGACAGCGCAGAGGTATCGGCGGCGTCGGTGACGTGGATGAACGCGGAGCCGGACACGCTGATGGAGCGGGTGCTTGCACCGGCGAATCTCAAGCGTGCGTATCAGCGCGTGGTCAGCAACAAGGGGGCGCCGGGTGCCGATGGCATGACGGTCGCCGACTTGGCAGGCTACGTGAAACAGTATTGGCCCATCCTGAAGGTCAGGCTGCTGGCAGGTGAATACCATCCCCAGGCAGTGCGGGCGGTCGAAATTCCCAAACCGCAGGGCGGTATGCGGCAACTGGGCATTCCCAGTGTCGTGGATCGCCTGATCCAGCAAGCCCTGCTGCAACAGCTCACGCCGATCTTCGATCCGCTGTTCTCGGACTATAGCTACGGCTTCCGTCCGGGCAGAAGCGCTCACCAGGCTGTCGAGATGGCCCGCACCCATGTGGCGGCGGGTCATAGGTGTTGCGTGGAACTCGATCTGGAGAAGTTCTTTGATCGGGTCAACCACGACATCCTGATGTTCTGTGTTGAGCGCCATGTCGAAGACAAACAGGTGCTCAGACTCATCCGCCGTTACCTCGAAGCGGGCGTCATGTCGGACGGGGTTGTCAGCCATCGGCAGGAGGGGGCGCCGCAAGGCGGCCCGCTTTCGCCGCTGCTGTCGAACATCCTGCTCGATGAACTCGACCGTGAGTTGGAGCGGCGAGGCCATCGCTTCGTGCGCTATGCCGATGACGCGAACATTTATGTCCGTAGTCCGCGTGCTGGCGAACGAGTGCTGGCCAGTGTCGAGCGGTTCCTGAATCACCGTCTGAAACTGAGACTGAATCGGGACAAGAGTCGCGTGGCTGGGTCGTGGAAATGCGACTACCTGGGGTATGGGATGAGTTGGCACTCGCTGCCTAGACTGCGAGTGGCAACCATGAGCCTGCGCCGTGTGCGCGACCGTCTCAGGGAACTGCTGCGAGGGGTGCGGGGCCACAAGATGGCGAATGTCATCGAGCGGGTAAACCCGGTGCTGCGAGGCTGGGCAGGCTACTTCAAGCTCAGCCAGAGCAAGCGTCCACTGGAAGAGCTGGATGGCTGGGTCAGGCACAAACTTCGCTGTGTCATCTGGCGGCAATGGAAGCAGCCCTCTACGAGGGCGCGCAACCTGATGCGCCTGGGATTGAGCGAGGAGCGTGCCTGCAAGTCGGCCTTCAATGGCCGAGGCCCGTGGTGGAACTCAGGAGCGCCGCATATGAATCAGGCGCTGCCGAAGAAGCTATGGGACAGACTTGGACTGGTCTCGATACTGGATACGATCAATCGGCTTAACCGCATGGCCTGAACCGCCGTGTACGGAACCGTACGCACGGTGGTGTGGGAGGACGGCGGCCGTGAGGCCGCCTCCTACCCGATCCCTTTCACTTGCCGATCGGTGCGCGACAAGTGTCGCGCACCGTGACCGGCAGCCTGCGGCTTCTACCTCGCCATCAGTTGGGCCGCAGTTGCTTCAGGGTTTCCGCGATCATGAACGCCATTTCCAGCGACTGATCGGCGTTTAACCGCGGGTCGCACTGGGTGTGATAGCGATCGCTGAGGCTGGCTTCGGTGATCGGCCGCGAACCGCCGATGCATTCGGTGACGTTCTGGCCGGTCATCTCGATATGAATCCCGCCGGGGTAGCTGCCCTCGGCACGATGCACATCGAAGAACTGACGCACTTCGGCGAGCACCTTTTCGAAGTCCCGCGTCTTGTAACCGCTGGACGCCTTGATGGTGTTGCCATGCATCGGGTCGGAACTCCAGAGCACATGGCGACCTTCGTTCTGCACCGCACGCACCAGTCGCGGCAGACCGGCTTCGACCTTGTCGGCGCCCATGCGCACGATCAGGTTCAGGCGACCGGGGTCGTTCTGCGGGTTGAGGATGTCGATCAGGCGGATCAGCTCCTCGCTGTCCATGCTCGGGCCGACCTTCACGCCGATGGGATTGCCCACTCCGCGCAGGAATTCGACATGCGCGCCGTCGAGCTGACGGGTGCGGTCACCGATCCACAGCATGTGCGCGGAGCAGTCGTACCAGCCGCCGCTGAGGCTGTCCTGGCGGACGAAAGCCTGCTCGTAGTTCAGCAACAGTGCCTCGTGAGCCGTGAAAAAGCTGGTCTCGCGCAACTGTGGCGCGCCGTCCAGTCCGCATGCGCGCATGAATTTCAGCGTTTCGTCGATGCGTGCGCCGAGCTGGTGGTACTTCTCGGCCAACAGCGAGTTGGCGATGAAATCCAGGTTCCACTGGTGCACCTGGTGCAGGTCGGCGAAACCGCCCTGGGCGAATGCACGCAGCAGGTTCAGGCTGGAGGTGGACTGATGGTAGGCCTGCAGCAGACGCTCCGGGTCCGGCACGCGGCTTTGCGCGTTGAAGTCGATGCCATTGACGATATCGCCCCGGTAAGCCGGCAGCGTCATGCCATCGACGGTTTCGTCACCGGCCGAGCGGGGCTTGGCGAACTGGCCGGCCATACGCCCGACCTTTACCACCGGGCAGCCGGCCGCGAAGGTCATGACGATCGCCATCTGCAGCAGCACCTTGAAGGTGTCGCGAATCTTGGTGGCCGAGAATTCGGCGAAACTCTCGGCGCAATCGCCGCCCTGCAACAGGAACGCGCGGCCCTGGGTCACCTCGGCGAACTGCCGTCTCAGCTCCCGTGCTTCGCCGGCGAAGACCAACGGTGGCAAGCCGGCCAGGGTGCGTTCAACGCGCGAGAGGTGTTCGGCATCCGGGTATTCGGGCTGCTGCTGGATCGGCTTGCTTCTCCAGCTATCGGGGCTCCAGGCGTCGTTCATGATCGTTCCAACTGATAAAAGTGCGGCGATTTTACCTGAAGCGCCCGGGCCCCGGAGATAGCGATGGCCTATGGGGCTGCGTAAGATGCGTTCGCCGACACGCTGGTGATCGGATAGCTGCGGAGCACATTGATGGACAAAGAGGAACGTCTGCTCGCCGAAGTGCATGACGCTTTCGGGCTGATTCGCGTACTCGAGGTGGGCGACTACCGTTTTCTCGAGTTTGGCGCGGCGGTCGAACAGAGCTGCGTATTCACCGCCGATCCTGCCTGGCTTGAATACGATTACACCCGCGCGATGCTGCTCGGTGGGCTGTGTCATGCAGAACCGGAAACCGCACTGTTTCTAGGGCTTGGTGCCGGCAACCTGACGCAGGCCTGTCTGCAGTTCCTGCCGCTGGAGGACGTCGAGGTCATCGAGCTGCGGCCGGCGGTGCCGGAGCTTGCAATGCAGTACCTCGGCTTGCAGAACGACTCGCGACTGTATATCCGCATCGGCGATGCCACCGAGTTGCTGGATACCGCCGAGAGTTCCGATCTGATCTTCGTCGACCTGTACAACGATGCAGGCCCGGATGCCGCGCATCTGGCCTGGTCGTTCCTCAAGCGCTGTCAGGAAAAACTCAATCCGGGCGGCTGGCTGATCATCAATCAGTGGGGCACCGATGACGATCGCCCGTTGGGCGCGGCGCTGCTGCGTGGCCTCTATCATCGGCATTACTGGGAGTGCCCCGTGAAGGAGGGCAACGTGGTGCTGCTGGTGCCAGCGGATCTCGATCAGCAGCTGGACATGACCGGGCTGCGCCAGCGGGCCGAAGTGTTGGCACCGCGCTTGGGCTATTCGCTGGATTCGTTGATTGCGGCACTGCGGCCCGCGAGCTAACTCTGCACCGAACGGGTGCGTCGACGGTAGTGAAGGTTTGTGGCTGTTCCATATCGGTGCGTACTGGCCGGCGCCGTCCCGCACGGAAAAGCGCGACGCGCGGCTCTATCGCGGGGCCTCACTCGTCCCACTCAATATCTGGGTCCCACGAAGCCAGCAGTTAATCAATGCTGGAGCGCTGTGTCTTGCCGCGCTGATGAGCAAACGTGACGGCATGGCTGGTCTGCTAATTGCAAAACGCCAGCATATTTTGTCGGCAGTAAGGAATCGCCCGTGCCTCATCTTCAAAGCAATCTGATGCATCTGTCCGCTAGCGAGCGCCATTGGCTTCCGTGGTCGGGGCCAACCGGCAAGCTGTCGATGCGCTGGTCGTGCTGGTTGAATCGTGGCGTGTATCCCGTGGTGGAGCAGGTCTTCGAGGGCGTTGCGCAGTCACGGGTGCGCATCCTGCAGAACTGGGTCGCCAGTCACTGGGGTCATCTGGCGGACCTCGCCGCCAATCTGGGCGAAGCCGTTGGCCACGTCGCTAGCGATGTGCTGGAGGGGAAACGGGCACAGCTGCCGGATATTTCCGAGCTGTTCGTCATCGACCCACAAGGCCGCGTGCTGGCATCCACCTGCGCGGTTCATGTCGGGCAACAGGATCTCGATGGCAGAGCGGTGGCGCGCGGGCTGAGCGAGCCGTTCCTGCACGGGCCCTACCGTGATCCGCTGACCCAGCGCCTGGGCGCGAGTACGTCGCGCTTCCATGATGCGGTCACCCTGATGTTCTACCAGCCGGTGCATGTTGGCGGTAAGTGTCTCGGCTGCATCTGCGCGCGGGTGCCCAATGATGTGATCGGTGACCTCATCCAGCGCGAGGCGGGCCACGTCTACCCGGAATCGGGTGACAACTACCTGTTCATGGTGGAGTCGCGCTTCGACAGCAGTGTTCAGACCGGCACGGCGCTGTCACGCTCGCGCTTCGAAGATGCCACCTTCAGCCACGGCGAGAACCTGAAAAGCGGTGTGCACACGCGCTGGGGAACGGTGCGCGTGCAGCAGCATACCGAGCTGGAATTGCGTTTTACCGATCCGGCCACCGGCCAGTTGCATCCTGGTGTGCGGGAGACGATCGCCAAGGGTGCCAACCTGTTCGTCACCTATCCCGGCTACTCGGACTACCGCCATATTCCGGTCATTGGCAAGGGCGTTACCTTTCAGCTGCAAGGCTCGCCAGACCGATGGGGGATGATGTGCGAGGCGGATCTGGAGGAGGTCTATCGTCGCCGTTCGCTGAGCGTCGGGCTGATGAAGACGTATCTGCTCACGGTGACCACGCTGTTCGCCATCGGCAGTCTGCTGCAGGAGTTCAGCGGTCTGCCCACCACCGCGCTGCACCTGGTCAACGGTTTGCTGCTCCTGCTGGGGGCCTGGGCGTTCGCGTCCTTCGGGCCGCGACGGCTGGCTGCGCGCATGCAGGAGATGACCGAGGTGATTCGTACGCTGGCCGAGGGCGAGGGCAATCTGCGCCAAAGGGTCGACGGCAGCACCATGCAGCGCGATGAGAGTGGCGACATGGGGCGTTGGATCAACAGCTTCATCGACAGCCTGGACGGCGTGGTCGGCCAGGTGATTCAGGTCTCGAAAAACGTTCGTCAGGACAACGAGCTGATGCTCGAACGCAGCAGCGAAGCGGGGCAGACCACCAGCGATGTGGCCGAATCGATCCATCAATTGTTGCTGCTGGTGGAGGAGCAACTTGGCGAAATTCAGCAGGCATCGATGACCGCCGAGGAAATGAAGGGCGCCATGGACGAGGTGATGCAGCGTGCCCGCGAGCGTTTCGACACCGTGCGTAACGGTACCGAATCGATCCGTGATGTGGTGCAGCGCTCGGCTCAGAGCGTTCAGCTGCTCGACAGCCGCATGGGCGAGATCGATGAGATCGTCGGGCTGATTAGCGACATCACCACGCAGACCAATCTGCTGGCGCTGAACGCAGCAATCGAGGCGGCCAGGGCGGGGGACCATGGTCGCGGCTTCGCCGTGGTGGCGGGTGAGGTCCGCTCACTGGCGCAACGTACGGCCAAGGCGGCTGAGGACATTCGGCACAAGGTCGAGAGCCTGCAGGCGGAAACGCGCCAGGCGGTGTCGTTCATGGAGGGTGGCGTCCAGAATGTCGACAGCAGCCTGCGCCTGACCGAGGAGGCATCCTCGGAGAATGTGCATCTGCATCACACCGTCGAGCGCATGTTCGACATCATCAAGGGGCTGAACGAGCGCAGCCTGCATTACGGCCAGACCATCCGTGGCGTCGACCAGGCCTCCAATGAGATGGGGCAGACCCTCGGCGTGCTGCAGGACAGCGCCGAACGTGTTCGTCATACGGCTGGCAAGCTGCACCAATTGGTCGGCCGCTTCCGCGTCAGCGCCGCCACTAGCGAGGCTGCCTGAAAGTGATGCCCGCCGCGAGGGCGAGACCTGCCACGGTGCCGCTGCTGTGCACCTGGCTCGGTGCAGGCGAGCCACGCGGCGGGGCTTGCTGGCCAACGGTGCGCCCGGTAGCCCAACCGCCCGCGCAAAATACCCGCACAGCTTCACGTTAATCCGGTATAGTACGCGCCGGCTGAAACCCAGCCTGCGTTCAGGTACTGCAACACACGAAGCACTGCTTCGGCTGCTGTCCGCTTCGAGCGGGCTATCCTTGACGATTCATCATTCATACGTTTTCGCAACCCCGCCGACCAGGCTGCCAGGGTGACCTTCGGGTTTTGCACGGCATGCGCAGCTTCGGAACAATGGGTCTTGCGGAGCATCAGAGACAAGACCCATGACCCAGGAAATCGGCGGCTTTGCCGCACTCGGTATTCACTCCGCTGTTCTGGCTGCCATCAGCGCAGTCGGCTACGAAGAACCATCCCCTATTCAATCTCAGGCGATCCCGGTGATCCTTGGCGGTCACGACATGATCGGCCAGGCGCAGACCGGTACCGGCAAGACCGCGGCCTTTGCGCTGCCGATCCTGTCGAAGATCGATCCCGCTCGTAAGGAAGTGCAGGCACTGATCCTCGCGCCGACTCGCGAACTGGCCCTGCAGGTCGCCACTGCATTCGAAACCTACTCCAAGCAGATGCCTGGCCTGACCGTTGTTGCGGTCTACGGTGGCGCTCCGATGGGCCCGCAGCTCAAGGCCATTCGCCAGGGCGCGCAGGTCATCGTCGCGACCCCAGGCCGTCTGGTCGATCACCTGAGCCGCAACAGTGGCCTGCTGTCGACCATCCGCTTCCTGGTCCTCGACGAAGCCGATGAAATGCTCAAGCTGGGCTTCATGGACGACCTCGAAGTGATCTTCGAAGCGATGCCAGAGAGCCGTCAGACTGTTCTGTTCTCCGCTACGCTGCCGCACTCCATTCGCGCGATTGCCGAAAAGCATCTGCGTGAGCCGCAGCACATCAAGATCGCTGCCAAGACCCAGACCGTCGCTCGTATCGAGCAGGCACACCTGATGGTCCATGCCGATCAGAAGATCCAAGCTGTGCTGCGCCTGCTGGAAGTCGAGGATTTCGACGCCCTGATCGCCTTCGTTCGCACCAAGCAAGCCACCCTGGATCTGGCCGCCGCGCTGGAAGCCAAGGGCTACAAGGCTGCCGCGCTGAACGGCGACATCGCCCAGAACCAGCGTGAGCGCGTTATCGAATCGCTCAAGGATGGCCGCCTGGACATCGTCGTCGCCACCGACGTCGCCGCCCGTGGTCTCGACGTGGCGCGCATCACCCACGTATTCAACGTGGACATGCCCTACGATCCGGAATCCTACGTACACCGTATCGGCCGTACCGGCCGTGCTGGTCGCGAAGGTCGTGCTCTGCTGCTGGTTACCCCGCGTGAGCGCCGCATGCTGCAGGTCATCGAACGCGTGACCAATCAGAAGGTAGCCGAGGCTCGCCTGCCCAATGCTCAGCAGGTGCTGGATGCGCGCATTAAGAAGCTCACCAACAGCCTCGCGCCGCTGGTAGCCGATGCTGAAGCCACCCATGGTGAGTTGCTCGACAAGCTGGTCGCCGACATCGGTTGCAGCCCACGTGCTCTGGCCGCTGCGCTGTTGCGCAAGGCCACCAATGGTCAGGCTCTGACCCTGGCCGAGGTGGAAAGAGAGCAGCCTCTGGTTCCGACCAGCAGCCCGCGTGAGCGCACCGAGCGTTCGGATCGTCCTGAGCGTAGTGGTGATCGCGAGCGTCGCGCTCCGGTCCCGCTGGCCGAAGGTCGCGCCCGCTGCCGTACGCCGCTTGGAGCGCGTGACGGCATCGCTGCCCGTAACCTGCTCGGCGCCATCCTCAACGAAGGCGGCCTGGCTCGCGAAGCCATCGGTCGCATCCAGGTGCGCGACAGCTTCAGCCTGGTCGAGCTTCCGGAAGACGGTCTCGAGCGCTTGCTCGGCAAACTCAAGGACACCCGCGTCGGCGGCAAGCAGCTCAAGCTGCGTCGCTATCGCGAGGATTGATCGGTAGTTGGTTAAACGAAAGGCGGGCTTATTAGCCCGCCTTTTTTATTGCCCAAAGAAAGATCCACCTCGGCTCTTGCTTCCATCGATCACGCCAAGGACTGGTTACTCATCCGTCCCTTTGCATTCCGTGTCGTGCTCCGATAAACGAAGCACTCCTTGCTCGTCAATCCCGCTCGGGCTGTTCAAACTCTGAACAACATGCTACAAACGATCGCAACCCGAATGATCTAGCCGCTTGAAAACGAAGGGAAAACCATGACCAAGTCGGAGTTGATCGAGCGAATCGTCACCCAGCAGGGGCTGCTTTCGTCGAAGGATGTCGAGCTGGCCATCAAGACCATGCTTGAGCAAATGGCTCAGGCTCTGGCCACTGGCGACCGGATCGAGATCCGCGGCTTTGGTAGCTTTTCCCTGCACTACCGCGCCCCCCGCGTAGGCCGCAATCCCAAAACCGGCCAATCCGTCAGCCTTGACGGAAAATTCGTCCCGCATTTCAAGCCAGGGAAGGAGTTGCGGGATCGGGTGAATGAGGAGGACTGATAAGCGGCTAGGCTAGCTCTCCCTGTAGCAGCGAGGCATCAGCCTAAATAGTTGTTAAAAGCCATCATTCGGCTGAACTTTTTGCGGTTTGTACGTACAAAATCCGGTTCGCTTGCTCCGCAGTGAAGAGCACACATAACAAGGATTTCGGATGACCGTGCAGCAACCTACTTCGCCCAACGATGAGATCGACCTGGTCGAGCTGTTCCGCGCGCTTTGGCGCCAGAAGATTCTAATCATCGGCGTCACGCTTCTCACCACAGTGCTGGCGGCCCTGTATGCCTTCCTGGCGACGCCATACTTTCAAGTTCGAACTTATCTTCGTCCAGTGCCGCAGAGCAATCTGGACCAGCTCAATGAAACGGGCATCTACAAGCTCACTCCGGAAGAGGCCATAAATCGCGTGGCTGGCGGATTGTCGTCTTATGACAACCGCCTGGAATTCTTCATGAACAATCAGGAGCTGTTTCCGAATCTCACCGAGCGGGGCGAGCAATCAGAGCAGGCATTCGCTGAGTTCAATGAGGAAGCGTTTGAGATGCTGTTCCCTGACCCGAAGCGTACGGAGAACCGCAGCGCGTTCGTGGGGCTGAGGCTTACTTACCCCGAGGGTGTCGCCGGTGCTTCGGTAGTCAATGGCTTTGTCGCTTATGTATTGGAGCTGGAGCGCCGCGAAATCGCTGAGGATGTGGAAAGCCTGGTCAACAATCGTCTGGCCAGCCTTGAGATGAACATTGAGGCGCAGCGTGCAAACTACGAAGCGTCCAAGGAGGCGAAGATCGCGTCCCTGCTCGAAGAGAACGCGCTGAAGCGGGCCCAGCTTCAGGACGAGCTCGCTGCTCTGCGTGAGGAACTCAAAACTCGACGGAACAACCGAATTCAGGAGTTGACTGAGGCGATATCCATAGCCGAGTCGTTGAGTATTCGTAAGCCAACAAGCCCGTCTGCAATGTCCGACTTGGCCAGAGGCGGCGCGCAAGTTATTCGGACGGAGGTAAACAGTCGGGAAACCCCGCTGTATTTCATGGGAACAGAAGCACTATCCGCGGAGCGTGATGCCCTCGCGAGTCGCAAGTCGGATGACTTCATTGAGCCTCGAATCGCCGAGATCCAATCAGAGCTCGCAATGCTAGAAAACAATCGCGAAGTGGAAATTCTCAGAGAGCGAGAGGGTGAAGACCTCTACCTGAGCAATCTCGCTGAGTTGCGCGAAGAGGCCGCCCGCTTGAAGGGAATCAAGCTCGATACGGATCGGTTGCGGCTTGTTCGTCTGGATCAACCAGCGCTGGATTCGTCCAAGCCAATCAAACCCAGGAAGGCGTTGATTCTGGCGTTGGGCTTTGTGCTTGGCGGCATGCTTGGCGTATTCGCCGCTTTGGTACGCAGCCTTGCAAATCGCGGCCGCGAGCTGCAAACCCCATCGGCGTCATAAGTTGCCGCGTTACTTTCCTCTGCGAGAGCCAGGCACGGCGCTGAACGCTTTGCTTGGCAGCGTAACTGAAGGTCGGCGGGCATCTAGCACGACGTTATAGGCGCTCACAATCGCCAAATTAAGTTGATGCGCGTCACTTGTTTTTTGTGAACTAGCTGGCAAAATGGCGGCCCGCAGCATGACGGAACTTTTTCGTGTGCTTGCGGTATAGCCCCTGGCGCACGCTCTGCGTCGCCGTATTCAGCGAGACGGACCTCAAGTGAACGCAGTAACTCTGAATCGCCCCTAGTTTCGTAGACACCTCCAGGCCTCATAATACGGCCCATTAGGAGGTGCCATGAGCAACCCGCGTTATCCCGAAGAATTCAAAATCGAAGCAGTCAAACAGGTGACCGAGCGAGGTCTGCCGGTGGCTGAGGTAGCTGCTCGTCTGGGCATGTCGACACACAGCCTGTATGCCTGGGTGAAGCGCTACAGCAAGCCCCAAGAGCAGCGAGCGCAAGAGGACGATCAGCAAGCTGAGCTACGTCGTCTGCGTGCTGAACTCAAGCGCGTGACCGAAGAGCGAGACATCCTAAAAAAGGCCGCCGCGTACTTTGCCAAGGAGTGCGGCTGAAGTACGCCTTCATCAATCAGCTATCGGCAGACTATTCGGTTCGCCGTCTGTGCCTGACTCTGAAAGTACATCCCAGCGGTTACTACGCCTGGCTGGCTGAACCGAAGTCGGCGCGGGCCAAGGATGATCAACGTTTGCTTGGTTTGATCAAGCACTCATGGCTAGAGAGCGGCGGTGTGTACGGCTACCGCAAAATTCATGACGACCTGCGTGAACTTGGAGAACAGTGCGGTAGGCATCGCGTTGCTCGACTCATGCGTTCGGAAGGACTGCGCTCGCAGACGGGGTATCGGCGACGTCCGGGACGCTACGGTGGCAAGCCTCCAGCGGCCTCGCCGAATCATCTTGAGCGTCGATTCAATGTCACCGAGCCCAACAAGGTCTGGGTCACGGACATAACCTACATCCGCACCTATGAGGGCTGGTTGTATTTGGCGGTGGTGCTAGACCTGTTTTCGCGGCAGGTAATCGGTTGGTCAATGAAACCGCAGATGACCAGCGACTTGGCTATTGATGCCTTGCTGATGGCGGTTTGGCGACGCAAGCCAAAGCAGGAGGTGATGATTCACTCAGATCAGGGGAGTCAGTTCAGTAGCGGCGACTGGCAGAGCTTCCTGAAAGCCAACAACTTGCTTGGCAGCATGAGTCGACGGGGCAACTGCCATGACAATGCGGTAGCGGAAAGCTTTTTCCAGCTGCTGAAGCGGGAGCGGATCAAGCGAAAGATCTACAGCACCAGGCAGGATGCTCGCGCTGATGTTTTCGATTACATCGAGATGTTCTACAACCCAAAACGCCGGCACGGTTTCAACAACCAGCTGTCGCCGGTAGAGTTTGAAAAGCGCTATATCCAGAGGCTGGAGAGTGTCTAGAAAACCTGGGGCGATTCACTCCTCCGCAAGTCCTTGCTTCGGCAACGCCTGATGAAGTCGACCTCATCCAACTCTTTCGCTCTTTATGGAAGCAAAAGCTTCTAATTGGCGGCATAGCTGGGGTGTGCGCGCTTTTCGGGTTGCTCTACGCTTTGCTGGCACCTCGTTATTACACCGTTCAAAGCGTGCTACGACCGGCCGCTATCAAAGATCTCGATGAGTTGAATCATCTTGGTATTTACAAGCTGTCTCCGAAACAAGCGCTGGCTCAGGTCGGGGCAACGCTAGACTCGTACGAGAATCGACTAGCTTTCTTCCGTCAGCATCCGCAGCTTTTCGCTGATCTGGCCCAGCCTGGGCGAACGCTTGAGCAGACTTTTGAAGCCTTCAACGATGAGGCCTTCAAGTTGCTGCAACCAGATCCAAAGAAGCCTGAGGGGACGTCTCCGTATGTCGGCCTCCAGCTCACCTATCCTGAAGCGCTGGATGGGGTTGAGATCGTCAACAGCTTTGTGAATTTCTCCCTGACTAACGTCCAAAAGGAGATAGCGGCTGATCTGGATACTCTTATCGGCAACCGGCTTAGTCAGCTTGACAAGAAGATTGCTGCTGCTCGTGCCAGCTATGAGGCCAGCAAGGAAATCAAGATCGCCAAACTGACCGAGGCTGATGTGCTTAAGCGTGCAGAGTTGAATGATGAATTGGCAGCCCTGCGCCAGCAGCTCCGGACGCGTCGCGATAACCGCATCAATCAGCTTAACGAAGCGATTCGAATCGCGACTTCGCTTGGCATAAGCAAGCCCACCACACCTTCGTCCCTTGGAGCGCCTGAGATCACCGGCCAAGGCAGCGTGATCCGTACCGAGGTCAATAACCAGCAGATACCTTTGTATTTTATGGGCAGCGAAGCGTTGGAAGCCGAGCGTAAGGCGCTCTTGGCTCGTCGCTCCGACGACTTCACCGAGCCGCGCATTGCACAGATTGCCAGGGAGCTGAAGCTGCTTGAACACAACCGCCAGATCGAGGTCTTAAAAAGCCGAGAGAACGAAGACCTGTTCCTGAAAGATCTGGCCGGTTGGCGCGAGGAAGCAGCGAGGCTGCGCTCCCTGCAGTTCGATGCTGGTTCGCTCAAGCTGGTTGCCATCGATCAACGTGCGGTTGAGCCTCGTCAGCCCATCAAGCCCAAGAAGGCTTTGATCGTGGCCCTCGCGCTCGTATTGGGCGGCATGCTCGGAGTGTTCGTCGCGCTGGTGCGCAACCTTCGCCGTCCGGTCGCCGCGATCTGACCATCCATCCGTCGGCGTGCCGTTGAGACCTCAACGGCCCCGAAAGACGGTAGTATTCCCGCTTATTTTTTTAAGTGGCTCGTGACTGGCATGTCGCGAGTGCGTTGGTTGACATCGTTAAAGGAATAACCGTGCGCTATCCAGATATCGAACACCACGGCGCTAAGGATGGCGTAACCGGTTCCTGTCATCAGCTACACATGGATGCCAGCCATAGCTTGCTGATCGATTGCGGCCTGTTTCAGGGTAAGGAGACTTCGAGCGATGGGCGTGCTGCTACAGGACGGCTGGATATCGAGTTCTCGCTCAGGACCGTCCAGGCGCTTGTCGTCACCCATGTGCATATCGACCACGTGGGGCGAATTCCCTATCTGCTTGCCGCCGGATACAAAGGCCCGATTTACTGCAGCGAGCCTTCGGCCAAACTACTGCCTATCGTTCTTGAGGATGCCTTCAAGCTAGGCTTCAGCCGTGATCAAAAAACCGTCGAGCGCTACCTCAAGCTGGTCGAGCAGCGGTTACGGCCGTTGCCGTACCAGCGATGGTCAACGCTGCTGGAAACCGAAGAGCTCATCGCCCGTGTACGGCTCCAGCGAGCTGGTCATATTCTCGGCTCAGCCTATGTGGAAATTGCCCTGACGTACCCCGCCAATGGCGAAAGCACGCGCATAGTTTTCTCCGGGGACCTTGGGGCAGCGCATGCGCCTCTACTAATGTCGCCCGAATCACCCGAGCGAGCCGATATCCTCGTGCTTGAAAGCACGTATGGCGACCGCTTGCATGAAGACCGCGCCAGCCGCCGTCAGCGTCTGGAAGCCGTCATCGAGCACGCCCTGCAGGATCAAGGCACCGTCCTGATCCCCGCCTTCAGCATCGGCCGCACCCAGGAACTGCTATACGAGCTGGAAGAGATTATTCACAGCAAACTGCAGGCCCATACAGATAAGCCACTTCTCAACGCTGAAGAGGATGGTAGCGAGTTTTCAAATAGTGGGAGCAACCCGCACAGCCAGCCCCCCATCCCCCCAGCCGAAAACGCTAAGGCGACGGCCAGCAGTGTTAGCGCCGCGAATATCCAGTCCCCTCTCTCCTCCGGGGAGAGGGCTAGGGTGAGGGGCAATAGCGACAGCTCCGAATACGGCCTTGAAACAAACTGGCCGCAACTCCCAATCATCCTCGATTCCCCCTTAGCCACACGCTTCACCGAGGCCTACCGAAGCCTGCAGCCCTACTGGAATCAGGAGGCGCGCGAGCGCGTCGAAGCCGGCCGCAACCCGCTGGCCTTCGACAACCTGATCATGATCGATAGCCACGCCGACCATATTGCCGTAGTCAACCACCTCACCCAGACCGCGCGCCCTGCCATTGTCATTGCAGGCAGTGGCATGTGTTCCGGCGGGCGTATTGTCAATTACCTCAAAGCCATGCTGCACGACCCCAGGCACGATGTTCTATTCGTTGGTTACCAAGCCCAGGGCACGCCCGGTCACCTCATTCAGCAGCACGGCCCCAAAGGGGGCTATGTCGATTTGGACGGCGAGCGTTTCGATATCCGGGCGAAGGTGACCAGCATCGGTGGCTACTCGGCGCATGCAGATCAGAAGGGATTGGTAGAGTTCGTAACAGGGATGCGAGAGTGGCCAAGGGATATACGGGTGGTGCATGGCGAGAAAGAAGCAAAAGATGTGTTGGCCGAAGTGCTAAGGCAGCATGCGCCCACACCTTTCGAATTGAAGTTGTAGAGCGTTAGCTCGTTTTATTTGGAGCAGAAATGACAATCAAGACCCTCTGCGTATTTGGAACGCGGCCCGAGGCCATCAAGATGGCCCCTTTGGCGCTTTCCCTGGCAGCTGACGAACGCTTTGACTCCAAGGTATGCGTTACCGGCCAGCACAGGCAGATGCTGGACCAAGTGCTTGACCTGTTTGAACTGAAGCCAGACTTCGACTTGAGTGTGATGAAGCCAGGGCAGGATCTCACAGCGGTAACGACCGCCATTCTGACGGGAATGAAAGAGGTGCTGGCGAACTGCAAACCGGACGTCGTTCTGGTCCACGGCGATACCGCCACCACATTTGCCGCGAGTCTCGCTGCTTACTACCAGCAAATTCCGGTCGCGCATGTGGAAGCGGGGCTGCGTACGGGCAATCTCTATTCACCTTGGCCGGAAGAGGCCAATAGAAAGCTGACGGGTGCCTTGGCGACGCTGCATTTCGCACCTACCGAGAATTCGAAGGCCAATCTCTTGCGTGAAGGGGTCGACCCCAAGTCAATTCATGTCACCGGCAATACGGTCATCGATGCATTGCTGGAAGTGATCGAGCGTCTTGATACGGATGTGGCGCTGGGTCAGCAAGCGGCCGCACCTACTGCATTCCTCAATCGGGACCGCAAGCTGATCCTGGTTACCGGCCACCGCCGTGAAAGTTTTGGCGGAGGCTTCGAGCGGATATGCCAGGCCCTGCTGGAGACGGCCAAACAGTATCCCGACGTGAATATCGTCTATCCGGTGCACCTCAATCCCCAGGTGCAGGAGCCCGTCAATCGCCTGCTGGCAGGGGTTGATAACATTCACCTGATCGAGCCACTCGATTACTTGCCTTTCGTATACCTGATGAGCCAGGCACATATCATCTTGACCGATTCAGGCGGCATCCAAGAGGAGGCCCCGTCGCTGGGTAAACCGGTGCTGGTCATGCGCGATACCACCGAACGCCCGGAGGCTGTATCGGCAGGTACGGTCAAGCTGGTCGGTACCGATGTGGCAAAGATAGTTGAGGAGTTGGATATCCTATTGACTGACAACAACGCATACCAGTCGATGAGCTTTGCGCATAATCCGTACGGCGATGGCAAAGCCTGCCAGCGTATCTGCTCGACGCTCACTGACTTTCTTTCCTGACAAACCTGATGGTTTTGTATTTCTGCCTGATTTGCTCTAAGTGGAATAATCATGTCATTTGAAACAATTTCGGTCATCGGTCTCGGTTATATCGGACTGCCTACCGCGGCAGTTTTTGCTTCTCGAAAGAAAAAGGTCATTGGTGTCGATGTAAACAAGAAGGCGGTGGATACCATCAACCGCGGTGAAATTCATATCGTCGAACCAGATCTGGATATGATCGTCCACGCGGCCGTGACCGAGGGGTACCTGAAAGCCGTTACGGTTCCCGAGCCTGCGGATGCCTTTCTGATTGCCGTACCCACACCGTTCAAAGGCGATCATGAACCGGACCTTGGTTATATCGAATCCGCCAGTAAGGCCATCGCTCCGGTATTGAAGAGGGGAGATCTGGTTATTCTGGAATCCACCTCTCCGGTTGGCGCCACCGAGCAGATGGCCGCATGGATGGCAGAGGCACGACCGGATCTGACCTTTCCACAGACCCACGGTGAAGAGTCTGATGTCCGCGTTGCACATTGCCCCGAGCGTGTTCTACCCGGCCACGTCCTGCGTGAGCTTGTACAAAACGACCGGGTGATCGGTGGCATGACTACGAAGTGCTCAGCCAAGGCGGCAGCACTCTATAAAACCTTTGTGGAAGGCGAGTGCGTCATGACCAATGCGCGCACAGCTGAAATGTGTAAGTTGACGGAAAACAGCTTTCGGGACGTCAATATTGCTTTCGCAAATGAACTGTCGATTATCTGTGACAAGCTAGATATCAATGTCTGGGAATTGATTCGTTTAGCCAATCGCCATCCGCGCGTCAATATCCTTCAGCCCGGTCCTGGCGTAGGGGGGCACTGTATTGCTGTAGACCCCTGGTTTATTGTCAGCAAAACTCCTGAACAAGCCCGTCTGATCCGAACCGCTCGCGAAGTTAACGATGGTAAACCCCAATGGGTATTAGGTAAAGTCAAACAGGCTGTTGCCGAATTTCTACAAATTAATCCGGAAAAGACTGCAAGAGAAGTCACCATTGCCTGTTTTGGTTTGGCATTCAAGCCAGATATTGATGACTTGCGAGAAAGCCCGGCAGTTGCCATTAGTCAGCAAATTTCAGCAGCGCATCCTGGGTTGGTAGCGGCAGTGGAGCCTAATATCGAAGAATTACCAGCTAAGTTGGAAGGGGCCCTCAAGCTTGCGAGTGTGGAGGAGGCGCTAACCGAGGCAGATATTATCGTTCTATTGGTGGATCACAAGGAATTCAAGGCAATTCCGGCGAGCAACCTGAGCAGCCATAAAGTCGTCGATACGCGAGGCGCGTGGACGGTATGAATCTAGTAGGCAGAGCAACCTACCAAGATTTTAATGGTTCTAACTTAACATTTCCATAAAGAAGATAATTCTACCAAATAGGATTGAATATGAAGTTAAGTTTCGAAGGGGCGCTGGCTGGGCATTCTGCAGCACTGGCATCATTACCTGCGCTGTCTTCAGTTATTGATGCGGCAACAGCTGAGCTTGCCGCTGCAGCAAAAAACGGTGGGGTTATCTATTGGTTGGGGAACGGTGGCAGTGCTGCCGATGCGCAACATTACGCAGCAGAGTTGATGGTGCGCTATACACGCAACCGTGAACCCATCGCCTCAATAGCATTGACTACCGACACATCACTCCTCACGGCTCATAGCAATGATTATGAGTATGAGACAGTTTTTTCCAGGCAGGTAAAAGCCTTGGTGACAGAAAAGGATGTTGTTGTGGGTATCAGCACTTCCGGTAACAGTGAGAACGTGTTGCTTGCATTGCAGGAGGCCAAGTCAAAAGGTGCCGTAACTATTGCATTGCTGGGGAGGGATGGTGGAAGGATTGCATTGAAAGTGGATTATCCAATTATTGTTGAAAGCACCACAACAGCTCATATTCAGGAATGTCATTTAATAATTGGGCATTACATGTGTGATTGTGTAGAAAATAGATTTTCCGACATTTAATGATGCTCAGGTCTATTCTTATCAGTAATGGCGCCTTTGTCATTAAGGCGTTTTTTGCATTTGCGTTAACTACGTATCTTGCAAACTCGATGAAGACAGAGGATTTCGCGACGTGGTCTATTTTGATTAGTGTCTCAATGTTCTTTACGCTTTCTGATTTCGGTGCTGGCCAATATTTGCTGAGAAGGTTTGTAGCAGGCATTGGTGTTGAGGGGTTTGAGTTAGAAAGGAAAACATTAGTTCTTAACTCAAAGGTTGTGTTTTTGATAGTTTCTGTTTTTTTTATGTTTGTTTCGATCTTTGTTGCCGGCTTTTATCCAGGCCTGAATGAGTTAAAGCAGTCGGCATTGCTTTTGTTTTTCGTATTGGTACTTGCGCGAACTTTTTTTACGCCATATCTGGCTTTGTTGTCTGCTTATGAATTTTTTCATCTGCGTAAAGTTATTGAGGCTACTACTTATGTGGCGGCGTTTCTAGTTGTCTATTTGGCTTCAAGTTTTGACTTCTCGGTTGCAGCAATTATTAATGCATACGCTATCGTGTTTTTTGTGGGAGCTGTTGCTCCTTTTTTTCTGTGCAGGCATTTGAAGCTGATTTCAGGTTTTGCTGGGTTTGATAGTGTATCTAAAAGCGTAGTGACAGAAATACTGGTCTCTTCAGTACCGTATTTCATTAATAATTTGAGTTTGCTGGTGACTCGAGGAGGGTTGGTTTTTTTTGCAGGGCTGTTATTGATAGACACTGAAGTTGTTGTCTTGGCAATTTATTATGCGTTATTCTATCAGGTTGTTTTTCAGTTTTTTGATATAGTTGTAAGAAGTCTGCAGCCAAGGGCTCTAAGTAATCCTAGAGGCTATAAAAAAGCTGAGTTTCTTCTTTATATATTTCTTGTTTGTTTTGTTTTTTGTGGGGCTTTTGGGGGTGAGGTCATATTAGGTCTTCTCTATCCGAAGATTTCTTTCGAATATAGCTCTATGCTTATATTTATTGTTTTGGGTGCGGTCGAGATTTTATTTTCGATGATGAATGCAAAGTGGCAAATGGATAGTAGGTTTAATGGCTTGGTCGCGCTCTCTTCTATGGTGAAAGCCATAATGTATTTGGTTTTTTTTGTGTTGTTTAGCTTTGGTTATACCTCAGATACATTACATGGCTTCCTGCTTGGGGTGCTGTGGATAAATATTTTCGTTGTTTCAGTATCAGCGCTGTTTCAGTATGTCAAAGGAATTCATCGTTATGAAGCCTAAGCGGTTGCATGTTGTGAATACACATGGCATAGGTGATGTTGTGATGACATTGCCTATGCTGATGGCTGCGCATGGCTCTGGCTTTCATCTTTCAATGACTGTTAAGTCTCGTTCTGAAGCGCAGGTTATTAGTTGTCTGCTTGCTCCGCACAACGTTCACATAGAGTTTGTTTGTTACCAGGATTTTTCAAGAAAAGGGCTTTTGGGTAATTTTAAGTTAATTTGTAGTATTCGTAAGTTAAAGCCGACACATGTAGTTCCAACATTTTCGAGTAATAAGTTCCGTTATAATATGCTTGCTTGGGCTTCAGGCGCAAAGAATAGAGTTGGGCTGGGCGGTCCGCTTGCTTTTTTGAATCATTCTAATGTTGCTTTCCTTGAGGGGATTCATAAAGTTGAGAAGAACGTAAGTGTGCTTGAGCAAGCTCTGAGTTTTTGGTCGTTGCCGTTATGTTTATTGACACCATTACAATTGCCGGTTTTCCAGGTCAGTGTAAAAAGTCAAGCAGCGCTGCTTTCTAAGCTTGGTGTCAAAGATAGGCCGTTGGTGTGCCTTGCTCCAGGCTCAGGAGTCATCGAAAAGCATAAACGCTGGCCAATCGAAAATTACGCTCAATTGGCAAATATATTGCTTAAGAATAATTTTCAGGTTGCGGTTGTTGGCGGCCCTGGCGAAGAAAAATTGGGTTTGAAGATAAAAGAGATTGTTGGCGATGCGGAAGGGTTTTTTGATATTACGGGACAGCTTTCCATTTTGGAGACCTTACTATTTTTAAATTATTCAAGCTGTGTTGTTGCAAATTGCAATGGTGTTTCTCATATGGCAGCAGCGGTGCAAACTCCAGTGCTGGGCATATATGGTCCAACTGATCCAGCACTCACAGGCCCTTTTGCAAAAAAATTTACTCCAGTTACCCATGATATCCAATGTAGACCTTGCTATGGGTATGGTTATATTCAAGGTTGTGGTAATCCTATATGTATGTCTAGTATCTCGGTTAATCAAGTTTGGGTTGCTCTGAAAGGTTTTCTATGATCCTTCTATATTGCTTTTTTGCATTGATCTTGATCTTGATCTTGTGCTGGATTGAAACTCGTAAAAATAATAACTTTTTCACTTTCCCTTTTCTTTTTCTTGTTTTTCATTGTATGTATTTTATTTTTACACCCGCTTCCGGGATTTTGTCGGGAAAAGTTTTTTCAGAGACTGAAGTTTTGGGTTTTGGGTTTGGATTAGTAACTGCTGCTTTGTTTTTTTCAGGAGTTTTATTTTTCTATACCTTGTTCTGGCCAAGTCTTTGCATTGAAAAGGTGGGAGGCTTTTCTGTCCCCCGTTTGAGATTTCAAAGCGTTCATTTTTTTACCTTCTTATCTTTTTTAATTCTGCTAATTTTTTTGTCAAAAGATGCGGGTGGCTTGATTGGATATTTTCAATTAAGTTACGCAGGTAGAATAGAGAGTGAAACCTTATTTAGTGAGCTTGCTATAGTTTCGTTCTCTGCTTTTTCTGCGCTATCAATTGTCGTTTTTTTTCTCACGGATAAATTTAAATTTTCAATTATTTTTATTGTTTTTGTTTCGCTTTTTTTTATTTTTATAGGAAAGCGTATGCCAATGATGGTGCCTCTTTTTGTTTGGATATTTATTGCGGCTGAATTCGGTAAGATTACTAACGGTAAAATAGTTTTATTGTTAGTGTCTTTGTTTTTATTTGGTTTGATGTATGGGTATTTTCGTCACTTTTTGTCCTTTTCAAGCTTCTCCGAATTTGAGCTTTCATCCGTATTGGAGCGGTTTGATATTTCTGGTGGGGAGTTTGCAAGTCAGTTTAAAAATATGGCGATTTTGATAGATCAAGATCTTGCTGCAACTGCTCTTGGTGCATCTTTTTTGAAGGCTCCTCTTTTCTTATTGCCAGGTTCTTTAATTGACCGTGGGGAAACGCTTTCTGAGTGGTTTGCTAGAATTTATTTTCCAGAGCTTTACCAAATTGGTGGTGGAGTAGGGTTCTCTTTTATGGGTGAGCTGTTTCTGAATTTCGGCAGGGCAGGGTTCTTATTCTATTTTTTCATAGGGTTTTCATTTGCGGCTTTTTCAAAGATGTATAGACGTTTGAGGTCTGTTTTGAAATATTTCATTTTTCCTATTGCATTGTCATCCTTGACTTTAGTATTCCATAGGGTTGAGTCTGCGGGGGTGTTAAAGGGGCTGGCTATGATTTACTTCTTTGTTTTCTTTATGCTTTTTATTTTCTATATGAAGTATATTTTCTTTAAGTCGGCATCGTTGATGCGAGCGTATCGAGTGGATAGCATATGAAACAAGTTCTTCAAGATATGGCGAAAGGCGCTACTACGGTGACTGAGGCGCCAGCACCACAGATGTCCCGTGAAAGCCTGATAATTAATACCCGTATCTCACTAATCTCCGCAGGTACCGAGCGTATGTTGGTCGGATTCGGGAAGGCATCAATGCTGGAAAAGGCTCGCCAGCAGCCAGATAAGGTGAAGATGGTTCTGGAAAAGGTTGCCACCGATGGCCTGATGACAACCTTAGAGGCAGTACAGTCCAAACTGGCTCAGCCTTTACCGCTGGGATACTGCAGTGTTGGAGTCGTGTCCGAGGTTGGCGCGGGTGTCGTGGGCTTCAAGGCTGGTGATCGCGTTGTGTCCAACGGTCCCCATGCTGATGTGGTAAAGGTTCCGAAGAACCTTTGTGCACGTATTCCTGATGAGGTAGACGACGAGTCTGCGTCTTTTGTCGTAGTAGCCAGTATCGGCTTGCAGGGCATCCGTTTGGCCCAGCCGACTCTGGGCGAGGCTTTCGTTGTTACCGGTGTGGGCCTGATTGGTCTGCTAACCGTGCAGCTGTTGCGTGCTCACGGTTGCCGCGTATTGGCCATTGATTTCGACGAATCCAAACTTGAACTGGCTCGCCAGTTCGGCGCCGATACATGCAATCCCGGCAAAGGTGAGGACCCAGTGACTGCCGGCATGGCTTTCAGCCGCGGTCAAGGTGTTGATGGGGTGATAATCACCGCTTCAACCAAGACCAGCGACCCGGTAACTCAGGCCGCACGGATGAGCCGTAAGCGTGGGCGGATTATCTTAGTAGGCGTCACTGGATTAGAGTTGAATCGGGCCGACTTCTATGAGAAGGAGCTGACCTTCCAGGTTTCCTGTTCCTATGGTCCTGGTCGCTATGATCCGAACTATGAGGATAAGGGACAGGATTATCCGCTGGGTTTCGTCCGTTGGACTGAACAACGGAACTTTGAAGCGGTGCTGGATATGTTGGCTAGCGGTCAGCTTGATGTGAAACCGCTGATCACTCATCGCTTCGCTTTTGAGGACGCGCCGCAAGCCTACCAGACCTTGACTGAAGATAAGGCCGGCCTCGGTATTCTTCTTCAGTACACCTCTGATGTAGCCGAACGCTCCGTTCGAAAAGTGGCACTAACGGCGGCTCCCACCTTCGATGCACAACGACCCGTGATGGGCTTTATCGGTGCGGGTAACTATGCCTCACGAATGCTGATTCCGGCCTTCAAAGCAGCCGGTGCCCAATTCCATACAATCGCTACCGCCGGCGGTATCAACGGCGTGATACACGGCCAGAAGGCGGGTTTTGCCGAAGCTACTACCGATACGGGCGCGATGCTCGCCGACCCGGCCATCAATACCGTAGCCATCGTCACTCGCCATGACAGCCATGCCCGTTTCGTCGCCCAGGCGTTGCAGGCTGGCAAGAACGTCTTTGTTGAAAAACCGTTGGCTATTGACTTCGCCGGGCTGGGCGAGGTGGAGGCGGCCTACGCTGCAGCTCATGCTGACGGTGGTGGTCCGCAACTGATGGTTGGTTTCAATCGCCGTTTCTCGCCGCAGATACAGAAGATGAAAGCGTTGCTTGCGCCGCTGCAGGAACCGAAATCTTTCATCATGACCATGAATGCTGGCGCCATTCCGGCTGATCATTGGACTCAGGACAACGCGGTCGGGGGCGGGCGAATCATTGGTGAGGCCTGTCACTTTATCGATCTGATGCGTTTCCTGGCGGGCAGTAAAATCGTTTCGATACAGGCGCGACGAATGGGGGATGCTCCCGGCATAGCCATCACCGAAGACAAGGCTTCGATTACTCTCGCCTTCGAGGATGGCTCCTTCGGTACCATTTTGTATCTGGCTAACGGTGCCGCCAGTTTCCCGAAAGAGCGCGTCGAGGTGTTTGTTGCCGGCCGTGTGCTTCAGCTGGATAACTTCCGCAAGCTCAAGGCATATGGCTGGCCGGGCTTTTCCAAGCTCAACCTGTGGAAGCAGGACAAAGGGCAGGGTGCGTGTGCGGCTGCCTTCCTAAAGGGCATCGAGCAGGGTAAGGCGGCGATCCCGGCGGATGAGATCTTTGAGGTTGCGCGTACCACTATTGAGGTCGCCGAGTTGTTGCGTGACCAGTAACTATTCCCGCAGTGGACATATTCTTGCGGGGCTAAAGCCCAGGTTTTCTTCGAATGACGACTTTAAGAAAGGCGCGGACTGCTCTCGCGTTGGGCATACCCAATCTTGCACGCGTAGCGTCCTATCGTCTAGGCGTCAGGGCGGGTTTGAACCCGGTACGGCGCCTGGCTGGTGGAATTATCCAAGGGGTATTCTTCCAGCCTGCCAAGCAAGAGCCTCTTGATTTACCAGTTTCACAGCAGTGGCAACAAACGGCGCTGTTGTTTGGTTATTGGCCTTTCACCATAGCTGCGAGTGCTCCCAACTGGCATATCAATCCATTGAGCGGTGCCCGGATCGCTAAGCCACAAGCTAATTGGTGGCAGATTCCTGACTTCGATCCGGTTGTAGGCGATATCAAACCATTTTGGGAGGCCTCAAGATTCGATTGGGTATTGGCCTTCGCTCAACGTGCAAGGGCAGGTGATACAGCATCGTTTGATCGTTTGAACGCATGGTTGGCCGATTGGTGTGTACAGAATGCCCCTTATAAGGGGCCTAACTGGAAATGCGGACAGGAAGCCTCAATTCGTGTGATGCATCTGGCAATGGCTGCGTTGCTACTGGAGCAAAGCGGTTCCACGACACCGTCATTGCTGGAGCTTATACGCCTGCATCTGCAACGCATCGCACCAACTCTGCGGTACGCCATAGCCCAGGACAATAATCACGGTACCTCCGAGGCTGCGGCGCTCTTCATCGGTGGCAACTGGTTGGCTACACATGGGGTTCGAGAAGGCGAGCGTTGGCAACAGCTAGGTCGTAAATGGCTGGAGAATCGGGCTGCGCGCTTGGTCGGTGAAGACGGCAGTTTCAGTCAGTATTCGTTGAATTATCACCGCGTCATGCTTGATACATTTTGCATGGTTGAGATATGGCGCCAGCGTCAGGCCTCGTCACGTTTTTCTCCACGCTGGTACGCGCGATCTCTGGCGGCTGCCCGTTGGCTGTATGCGATGGTCAATGCCGAGAACGGTGACGGTCCCAATCTTGGCGCCAATGATGGCGCACGCCTTCTGCAGCTAACCGATACCGATTACCGTGACTTCCGTCCCTCAGTACAGCTCGCTATGGCTTTGTTTGCGAATGCTCGTGCCTACGAGACAGAAGGGGTATGGAATCTTCCTTTGCGTTGGCTTGGGGTCGAGTTACCACAAGTGCTGGCGGAACAGCCGGGCAGCTGCCAGTTCGACAACGGTGGTTTTGCTGTGCTGCGGCGTGGGGCGGTCATGGCAATGCTGCGATATCCAAGGTTCCGCTTTCGTCCTAGCCAGGCGGATGCACTGCATCTGGATTTGTGGCTTGGGGGACGTAATCTGCTCCGCGATGCAGGTACCTATAGCTACAACACTGAAGCACAGTGGTTGAGCTATTTCCCCGGCACTGCCAGCCATAACACCGTACAGTTCGATGATCGCGATCAAATGCCCCGTCTGAGCCGTTTCCTGTTTGGTGACTGGCTGAAAACCTCATACCTGGAGCCTATCGGTGAACAGGTAGGGGCCATCAGTTTTGCCGCGGGTTATCGGGATGGGCACAGAGCGAGTCATCGGCGTGGCGTTCGCCTGCATGATGACTCACTGGTGGTGAACGATCAGGTCGGTGGCTTTCGACACAAGGCTGTGCTGCGCTGGCGTCTGGAGCCTGGTCAGTGGCTCATCGAGGGTAATGCTTTGAGTAACGGCGAGCATGTCATGCAAGTGCATGCCTCGGTACCTATCGTGCGGTTTGAGCTGGTTGGTGGCTGGGAATCGCGCTATTACCTGGAAAAAAGCCAAGTGCCTGTGCTGGAGGTGGAGATACACCAGCCGGGCTCGTTTATCACGGAGTATCGTTGGGCCTCATGAAAGTCCTTTATTTTCACCAACACTTTTCGACCCCGAAAGGATCAACGGGTATACGCTCCTATGAAATGGCTCGTCGCCTTGTCGCGCGGGGCCACCAGGTGACCATGGTCTGTGGCAGTTACGGTGGTGGAGAAACTGGAATAGCCGTGCCGTTCGTTAACGGGATGCGTCGTGGCGAAGTGGACGGTATCGATATCATTGAGTACGACTTGGCTTATTCCAACAGCGATGGCTTTTTTAAGCGCTCCATGACTTTTGTAAAGTTCGCTCTGCGCAGTATCGGCGTAGCACTGACCGCACGCTATGACTTGGCTTTCGCTACTACCACTCCCCTGACGGCTGGTATTCCAGGCATCTTTGCTCGCTGGTTTCGTGGGAAACCTTTTGTTTTTGAAGTTCGCGATTTATGGCCGGAGCTTCCCAGAGCTATGGGGGTGATTCGTAACCCATTGGTACTGGGAGCCATGTCGGTTCTGGAATGGGTCAGTTATCGCTCGGCTCACCGTCTGGTGGGATTGTCGCCAGGTATTGTCGATGGGATTGCTAGGCTCGGCGTACCGCGTGAGCGTATTGCATTGATACCCAATGGCTGTGATTTGGATATCTTCGCTGGAGAGGTTGAACCTTGGCGGCCGTGGCAGGTGAAATCCGATGATCTGCTCGCGGTGTTCGCTGGAACTCATGGCGTTGCCAACGGACTGGATGCGCTCTTAGATGTTGCGGCTGAACTGAAAAAGCGTGACCGGTCAGATATAAAGTTAATGCTTATTGGCCAGGGTAAGCTAAAACCTGCTCTACAGGATCGGGCTATCCGAGAGAACTTGGATAATATCGTTTTTCATGATCCCGTTAACAAGGCTCGCCTTTCTGGCTTGATGGCTGGAGCTGATGTAGGCTTGCAAACCTTGGCAAATATTTCAGCCTTTTATTATGGGACGTCACCTAACAAGTTTTTTGACTATATCGCAGCTGGTTTGCCGGTACTTAACAATTATCCAGGTTGGTTGGCTGCGATGATACGGGACAACCAGTGTGGTTTCGCCGTCGAGGCGGAAGACCCGCAAGCCTTTGCTGATGCCCTAGAACAGGCTGCTAACGACCGGGCTGTACTCAAGGCCATGGGTGTGCGTGCTCGTGAGTTGGCGGAGCGTGAGTTCAATCGCGAGCAGTTAGCTAATCGATTCGTCGATTGGCTGGAAGGAGTGAAGCAGTGATCAAGCGTCTTTTTGATATCGTTGCTTCTGCTCTTGGTTTGTTGCTGCTATCCATAGTTATTGCCGTTGTAGCCTGGAAAATTCGCCGCAAGCTCGGCTCGCCGGTGTTGTTTCGCCAAGTGCGGCCGGGCCTTGATGGTCAGCCGTTCGAGATGATCAAGTTCCGCACCATGCGCGATGCCGTGGATGCCCAAGGCAATTCGCTGCCCGACTCCGAGCGTATGACTCCGTTTGGTAGCTTTCTGCGTGCTAGTAGCCTTGATGAATTGCCGGAGCTGTGGAATGTGCTTAAAGGCGACATGAGCCTGGTCGGTCCGCGCCCACTGTTGATGGAGTATCTTCCTCTCTACAGCGCTGAGCAGTCTCGGCGCCATGAATTGCGGCCCGGTGTCACCGGTTGGGCGCAGGTGAACGGCCGTAACGCATTGAGTTGGGAAGAAAAGTTCAAGCTGGATATCTGGTACGTGGACAACCGTTCCTTCTGGCTGGATCTGAAAATCATTTTCCTGACAGTGAAGAAAGTCTTCATTCGCGAAGGGATCAGCGCCCAGGGAGAAGCAACCATGAGTAAGTTCGAAGGTTCCGTGGATCACATAGAATGAATAAAAGTATCTACGCAGTTTTTGGCGCAAGTGGCTTTGGTCGGGAAGTAATGCCTCTTGTGAGAGCGTCCGTTGGAGATCACCGATTGGTGTTCGTTGATGATAATGCTTCGGTCTCAACTCTGAACGGTCATCAGGTGATGAGCTATGGGGAGTTTCTCGAATTGGATGCGGAGCGCAAGTTCGTCACAATCGCCATCGCTGATGCTCAAGTGCGCGAGAAGTTAACGCATCGCTGCTTGGGTGACGGAATTGAGGTCTTCGATGTGGCTGCGGCTAACGTTGTAGTGATGAATGATGTAGCAGTTGGCCAAGGTATGATTCTCTGTCCATTTACTACCATAACGTCAAACGTAAACATCGGAATATCGTTTCATGCCAATATCTACAGTTATGTTGCTCATGACTGTGTTATTGGGAACTACGTTACCTTCGCGCCAGGCGTTAAGTGTAACGGTAATGTGTTGATAGGGGGCGGTTGCAGAAGCTGAGTGCAACACGGTTATTGATTTGAAGCTGGAGCATGATGCCGCATAGCCATGGCTTCCTGCATCACCTCGCCCATGACTTCGATCGGGCACTTGAAATCGAAGCGTTTACGGGGGCGCATATTCAGCTCCAAGGCGATGGCATTCAATTGCTCTTGACTGTGTACCGACAAGTCAGTCCCCTTGGGCAGGTACTGGCGGATCAGGCCGTTGATGTTTTCGTTGCTACCGCGCTGCCAGGGGCTGTGCGGGTCGCAGAAGTAAATAGCGACCCCTGTCTGCTGGGTGATTTCAGCATGCCGCGCCATCTCCCGGCCCTGGTCGTAGGTCATGCTCTTGCGCATCGCCAGCGGCATGCTGTTGAGCGCTGCACTGAAGCCCTCCATCGCCGAGGTCGCCGTTGCGTCGTTCATCTTCATCAGCATCAGGTAGCCACTGGTGCGCTCCACCAACGTGCCTACCGACGAGGCGTTGGCCTTACCCTTGATCAGGTCGCCCTCCCAATGCCCCGGCATCAGCCGGTCTTCGATCTCTGGCGGGCGAACATGAATGCTGACCATCTCAGGGATCTGGCCGCGCCGATCCACGCCACCAGAGCGCGGCCGGCGCGTCGTCTTGCCTTGGCGCAGGCAGACGATCAGCTCCTTGCGCAACTCGCCGACCGGCAAGGCATAGATCGCGTTATAGATCGTCTCACGACAGACGTAGGCATCTCTGAGGTTGGGTATGGTCATGCTGCGCAGCTTGCCGGCAATCTGCTCGGGAGACAAACGCTTACGCAGCATGTGGGCCACCAGTTCGAAGCGCTCGCTGCCCGGCACAAGCTTGCGCTTGGGGCGACAAACCTGGCGCCGAATATTCATCTGTTGCTGGGCGCAGCGGGCCGAGTAAGCACCACTACTGCCTCGATTGCGCTTCAGCTCTCGGCTGATGGTCGAGGGCGACCTGTCAATCAGGCGAGCAATGCCGCGCAGGCTGAAGCCTTGAGCTTGACTGAGTTGAATGATGGCGCGCTCTTCGACGCTGAGTTCGGAATAGGACATAGGGGCAGCACCGTACCGGAAAGGTCAGGTGTTGCACTCAGTTTTCGCGGCCGCCGGGGATTACGCCTATATTGGCACGGGAGCGATTATCAAGCAGGGCCGGCCGGGGAAGCCGCTACGTATCGGGAAAGGCGCGGTAGTGGGCATGGGCGCGGTGGTGACCAAGGATGTGGCTGATGGCGCTGTTGTAGTAGGAAACCCTGCTAAACCGCTGGCTCGTAAGGGATTGGGAGGCTAGGAGGATGAATGATCGCGCATTGGGCTCAATCCCGTTTGAGGATATCCAACCTGGGATGACGGTCAGTTACTCCCAGACGATCTCGGATGCCGATATAAAAGCCTATGCGGGTTTGTCCGGGGATCACAATCCCGTGCATGTGAATAACGAATATGCTGCGTCATCCCGATTTGGTAAGCGTATAGCCCATGGGCTAATGTCTGCGGGATTTTTTTCGGCGTTGTTCGGCATGCGGCTCCCAGGCCCTGGCTGTGTATATGTTTCGCAAAGTCTAAAGTTCAAGCGGCCTGTTTACATCGATGACACGGTCACGGCGACGGTTACTGTTATGTCTGTAGATCGGGGACAGCGCAAGGTACTGTTTGAAACGGTGTGTACTGTTGGTCGGAAGGTAGTAATTAGCGGCGAGGCGGAAATATACATACCGAAGAGCAAAGTGACTTGAGGCGTATGTGGTTTGCAGTGCAGGGCGATAAGCGTCCTTATGATGTAATTTTTTATAAGGGATATTGACGTGCTGAATACCCCATTTTCCCCTTGGCCAAGCTTCAGCGAGGAAGAGGCCAACGCCGTTCGCGATGTCATTCTTTCCAACAAGGTCAATTATTGGACGGGGCAAGAATGTCGTGAATTTGAGAAAGAGTTTGCGGTATGGGCTGGTACCGAACATGCCATTGCTCTGGCTAATGGCACGGTAGCGCTGGATGTGGCGCTGCAGGCATTGGGCATTGGCGCAGGTGATGAAGTGGTTGTCACGCCGCGCACATTCCTGGCTTCGGTGTCGAGTATCGTCAATGCCGGGGCTGTCCCGGTATTTGCTGAAGTAGACCGTGACTCGCAAAACATAACAGCTGAAACCATCCGCGCTGTATTGACCCCGCGTACCAAGGCAGTGATCTGCGTTCATCTAGCCGGTTGGCCATGTGACATGGACCCAATCATGGCGCTGGCAAACGAGCATGACCTCAAGGTCATCGAGGACTGTGCCCAGGCCCATGGCGCGCGCTACAAAGAGCGCTCGGTTGGCTCGATTGGTCACGTAGGAGCCTGGTCGTTCTGTCAGGACAAGATCATGACTACCGGCGGTGAGGGTGGGATGGTCACCACGAATGACCGGGAGTTGTGGTCGAAGATGTGGTCGATCAAGGATCACGGCAAGAGCTGGGAGGCTGTCTATGAGCGCGAGCATGCGCCGGGCTTTCGTTGGCTGCATGAGAGTTTCGGTACCAACTGGCGGATGATGGAAATGCAGGCCGTCATCGGTCGAATTCAGCTGCGCCGTATGCCTGACTGGCATGCGACTCGTCTGGCCAATTGCGAGCGTATCTGGGCCGTTGCCGAGACCCTGAAGGGATTGCGCGTTCCCGAGGTCCCTCAAGAAGTCGCACATGGGGGTAAGCGTCTAGCCAAGTCACCTTCCCAAGCTGTATCACACGGTGCACGGGTAGGCTGTATCACATGCTGCACGCCTGCTCTGTATCACACGCTGCACGCATAAAAATCAGTGCGAGACTATTACGGGTAGGCTGTTTGGGGTGATACACCGCTGTCGTTATTTGCTTGCCTCAGGCAGGCATCCACTGATGTGGGAGCAGTTGGCCGATCTCGCTCGCCCGTTGCGTCGGCAGGCGCATCAGCACATCTCTCAGATAGGCATACGGGTCGTGACCGTTAAGGCGCGCCGACTGGATCAGGCTCATGATCGCCGCCGCCCGTTTGCCGCTGCGTAGCGAGCCGGCAAACAGCCAGTTCGAGCGTCCAAGCGCCCAAGGCCGGATCTGGTTCTCGACCCGATTGTTGTCGATGGGCACGGCGCCGTCATCCAGGTAGCGCGTCAGCGCTTTCCAGCGTTTAAGGCTGTAGTCGAGTGCCTTGGCGGTCGCTGATCCATCAGGCACCAGGTCGCGCTGGGCCAGCATCCATTTATGCAGCGCGTTGAGGATCGGCGAGGACTTTTCCTGCCGTATCCGCCACCGATCCTCAGCACTCAAGTCACGCGCCTGCCGTTCGATTTCATAGAGGCCGGCGATCGAGTGCAGCGCCTGCTCGGCCAACTGGCTTTTGTTAGCTACGTGCAGGTCGAAGAACTTGCGCCGGGCGTGGGCCATGCAGCCGATTTCGGTGATGCCTTGCTCGAAGCTGGCCTTGTAGCCCGCAAAATCATCACAGACCAGCTTGCCGCCCCAGGAGCCGAGGAAGTTACGTGCGTGTTCGCCAGCGCGGCTCGGGCTGAAGTCGTAGACCACCGCCTTCAGGTCGGCGAAGGGCGTGGTGCAGTAAGCCCAAACGTAAGCCCGATGGGTTTTCTTCTCGCCTGGGGCCAGCATCTGCACCGGGGTTTCGTCGGCGTGAATCACACCTTGCGCCAGTACCGCTTCGCGCAAGGCGTCGACCAGCGGCTGGAGCTGCACGCCGGTTTGTCCGACCCACTGTGCCAATGTCGAGCGCGCGATAGGTAGACCCGCACGGCCAAAGATCTTCTCTTGCCGGTACAGCGGCAGATGGTCGGCGTATTTGGCCACCATGACATGAGCCAGCAGGCCGGCAGTGGGGATGCCCTTGTCGATCACCTGAGCTGGCACCGGTGCCTGGATCAGCGTCTCACACTGGTCGCAGACCCACTTGCCACGGATGTGCCGTTCCACCGTGAAGGTGCCCGGCGTGTAGTCGAGCTTTTCGCTGACGTCCTCGCCGATCCGCTTGAGCTGGCAGCCGCAGGCACACTGGGTGTTGTCCGGCTCGTGATGGATCAGGGTGCGCGGAAACTGGGCCGGTAGCGGCGCACGCTTGGGCTGCTGGCGGGGTTCGCCCTGGGCCGCTGGGGGATTTACGGCTTTCAGTTCTGCCTCGATAGCGGCGATATCGGTGTCGAGCAGTTCATCAAGCAGGCTGATCTGATCGGGGCTCAGTTGCTCACTTCGCTTGGCGAACTTGTGACGCTTGAGGATCGCGATCTCGTGGGCCAACTGCTCGTTGCGGGTCTTGTGGAAGTGAACCTGCTGGCTGAGACCGGATACCTGCTGATCAAGGTGGACGACACGCTCGGCCAACTGCGCGGCCAGTTCGCGCAGTTGCTCGGGGGTCAGATGGTCGAAGGTCGTCGAGGGCATGTGGCCGATTGTGACGGCCCCGTCCTTACCTGACGATAAGGCGTTCGGTGAATTGCCGCGCAGCGATGGTTGATAGCCGATGCGGGTGTTACAGCAGGCTGATCGCGGCGTCCTGCCCCAGCCGTTTCCAAGGCAGGCCGACCACCAGCGCTTGCAACTGCTCGGGGTTCAGCTCGCGCTGCGTGCCCTGCTCGCGACCGGGCCAAACGAAGCCGCCCTCGTTAAGGCGGCGGGCCGCGAGCCAGACACCGAAGCCGTCGTGCACCAGCACTTTCATCCGGTTAGCGCGCTTGTTGGTGAACAGGTAAGCCGTGTGCGGCTGCGCCGCACCGAACACCTGAACAACCCGCGCCAGGGCTGTTTCAGTGCCGGCGCGCATGTCCAGTGGCTCGG
>NZ_AOFQ01000026.1 GCF_000495915.1 Stutzerimonas chloritidismutans AW-1 | reverse complement strand
CTGCGGGCCGCCTGTTTCTTCTCCCCCCGCCACTTCCTGACCATCGTCCGGCTCTGCCTGCCGCTGATCCTGCTCGAAAGCGCGACACGCCTGGCGCTCGATCACTGGCTCGGCGAAAACGTCCTGCCCGCCCTGGACCTGCTGGTGGGCCTGATCTTCTATCCGCTGTACGTCGGCGCGCTGATCCTTTACCTGGATGCGCGCAGCCGTGGCCACGATCCGGCGCTGCGTGCGGTCTACGCCCGGGCCCTGCCGCTGTGGCCAGCGCTGGCCGTGCTCTCGGGGCTCGGCTCACTGCTGATCATGCTCGGCGCCTCGCTGTTCGTGCTGCCCGGCATCTGGGTCATGGTCAAGATCGCCTTCGCCGAGTACCTGCTGGTCTTGCGTGGCCAAACACCGCTGGCGGCGCTGAAGGAGAGCTTCGCCCTCACCCGCGGGCATTTTTTGCTGATACTGGGCTGCGTGATGACCGTGCTGTTGCCGATCTGGATGCTGGAAATCTGGATCGCCGCCCAGCTGTTCGCCGAGCAGACGCCACCACTGGTGCCGGCGATGTTGCTGGACGCCGTGGTCGGCCTGCTGCAGTTGCTGCCGACGATCATGCTGTTCCGCTGCTTCATGCTCTGCACCGAGCCGCCGACACGCCAGCCGGACAACGGCTGAGCGGTCTTTCGACGGAGGTTCAGGCGAGGCGCGCAGAGCCTGCTAGGCTTGCTCCGGCCACATCAGGAGACCCCGCCATGGCCGACCAGAACCCAAGCATCCTTTCGCACATTTCACTGGGCAGCAATCGCTTCGACGAAGCGGTTGCCTTCTACGACCAGGTCCTCGCCACCCTTGGCTGCAAGCGAATCCTCGAACACCCCGGCGCGGTCGCCTGGGGCCGTGAATACCCGGAATTCTGGATTCAACGACCCATCGACGGCGGCAGCGCGTCGGTGGGCAACGGCACCCATGTCGGTTTTTTCGCTGCGAATCAGGCCGAGGTCGACGCCTTCCATCGCGCGGCGATCACCGCCGGCGCAAGCGATGAGGGCGCACCCGGCCCGCGCCCGGAATATGGCGAGCCCTACTACGGCTGTTTCGTACGCGATCTGGACGGCCACAAGATCGAGGCGTCCTACTGGGACGAGGCGCTGATGCAGCAACTCTACGGCAGCGGCAGCTAGCCCGCTGCGCTCAGGAGGCGCGCCCGCCGAGCAGCCGCGGTAACAGCAGGCTCTGGTACAGCCGCGGAAAACAGCGCGCCAGCAGCTGGGCCTTCCAGTCCAGGTTCGACAGCACCAGCAGCCGGCGCCGGCGCAGCGCGCCCTGATAGATCGCCTCGGCCACGTCCTGCGGCGAAGCGACCCGACCGATGTCCAGCACCGGCGTGGGCGCTGTCGAACCATCGCCGACCAGCACGTTCTTGCGCAGATCGGTGGCGGTGTAGCCGGGGCAGACCAGCATGACGTTGACGTCGGTTTCCCGAAGCTCGCAACGCAGCGTCTCGAACAATCCGTGCAGGGCATGCTTGCTGGCGTTGTAGGCTGCGCGGTTGGGCACCGGCGAATACTGCGAAAGCGAGCTGAGCACAATGATCTGCCCGCCGCGGGAGATCAGACTGGGCAGCGCGGCCTGAGTGCAATGCAGCGCGCCGTAGAAATTCACCGCCATCACCCGCTCGAACACTGCCAGGCTGGTATTCGCTACCGGGCTGCGGTGAGTGATGCCGGCGTTGTTGACCAGCACGTCGATGCCGCCGTAACGCTCCACCACCAGCGCAATCGCGCGCTGCACCGCCTCGGCATCGCTGACGTCACAGCACAACCCCAGCGCATCGGCATTGTGGTGATCGGCCAGATGCTGCACCAGGCCATCCAGCGCATCCTGATGCAGATCGAAGATCACCAGCCGCGCGCCAGCCTGGGCCATGCGCACCGCCAGCGCGCGGCCGATCCCGGCACAGCCGCCGGTGATCACCACCAGCTTGCGGTTGAACACCTTGCGATCGAACACCTTGCGCTGCATACCCCTACTCCTTCGTGCCGCACGCCTGCCTTTCGGTATGAGCATAGGTCGATATAGGCCGACATTCCTCACGCTGCTGCAGCAATATGGCTCATGGACAACCGGGCATCGGCTGCGCATGCTTGTTGGAACAGCGCAAGGCAGCGATCGATCCATTGAAAGCATTCATCTATCTGGCCCTGGCCTCCCTTCTCGGCTTACCAGCCGCGGTCCTGGCCAATCCCGTTTCGCAACGCGTCCTCAACGTCGGCTACTACGAGTTCGCCCCGGCCATCTACACCGATGCCCAGGGCATGGCACGCGGCGAGCTGGCCGAACTGACCCGCCGCGTCGCGCGTGAGGCCGGCTACGGCGTGCGCTTTCGAGGGCTGCCCGGTGCCCGCCTCTACGCGGCGCTGGAGAATGGCAGCATCGACCTCTGGCCCGGTGCCAAAGGCAAACCGGAACTGGCGACCCATACGTTGGAAGGCCGGCATACGCTCAGCCAGATCAATCTCAACCTCTACCGCCTTGCCGGTACGCCGGCGCCGCGCCTGCCGGACGACCTTGCCGGCAAGTCGCTGATCCTGATCGGCGGCTACAGCTACTGGCCGAACGTCAACGCGCTACTGGACGATCCCGGCCTCGACCTGCGCCTGCTGCGCACCAGCAATCACCTTTCCGCGCTGGAAATGCTGCAGCGCAACCGTGGCAATTACCTGCTCGACTACCAGATTCCAGTGGAACAGGCCCGCCAACGACTACGGATGGAAGCGCTGCCCTACCAGCGCCTGGCCCAGGTGCCGATCCACTTCATCGTCTCGCGTCATGCACGCGACGCCGCGACCATCGTCACTGCGCTCGACGACGCCTATGAAGCGTTGCGCGTCGCCGGCGAGGACCTCAGCCTGCCCTCGGACTGAGCCTACTGCCCGCGTGGCTTGGCCCGTGCGGTCGGCTCGGCGATCAGCGGGTCGTCCGGCCAGTAATGCTTGGGATAGCGCCCCTTCAGATCCTTCCTTACCTCGGCGTAGGTGTTGGCCCAGAAACTCGCCAGGTCCTGGGTGACCTGTACCGGACGCCGCGCTGGCGACAGCAGGTGCAGCTTGACGACCTGTCGGCCACCAGCAATCCGCGGCGTGTCGGCCAGGCCGAACAGCTCCTGCAGACGCACCGCGAGCACCGGCGGCTGCTCGCTGTAGTCCAGCCGAATGCGCGAGCCGGACGGCACGCTGACCGCCACCGGCGCCTGCTCATCCAGGCGCTGCGGCAGCGGCCAGGGCAGCAGCGTGGCGAGCATGCCGGCCAGATCGAGCTGGGCGAAGTGCGCCAGGCGCGACACCTTGCCGAGGTAGGGCAGCAGCCAGTCGCCCAACCGTTCCAGCAGTGCAGCATCGCTGACGTCCGGCCAGTCGCTGCTGTTGCCTGCGTCCAGATCGAGCTGACGCAGCAGGTCGATGCGCGCCTGCCACTGGCGCAACTCCGGCGTCCAGGCCAGCAGTTCCAGGCCCTTGCGCCGCACCAGGCCGAGCAGCGCGCGAGCCCGGGCGTCATCGTCGAGGTTCGGCAGTGGTTCGCGGCTGAGCACCAGTTCACCGATCCGCCGCTGCCGTTCGGCGCGCAGCACGCCCTCGCGCTCGTCCCACTCCAGCTCATCGCGCAGAGACACCTGTTCGGCCAGCGGTCCGTCGAACAGCGCCGGGTCCAGCGCGACCGCCCGATAGATGCGCTCCTCGCGTTGTCCCTGATGGCTGCCCAACTCGGCGATCACCAGCCAGGGCTCCTTCATCAATGCATCCGGCTCACCGAACAGCGCCGCGCGCCCGTTGGCCAGACGATAACCACCGCCACCGTCGCGGCGCTGCCGGGCGACGCGGTCGGGGTAGGCGAAAGCCAGCAGCGTGGCCAGCGCGTGCTGTTCGTCCAGCGCTCCGTCGCCCTGCCCCGGAGCGCCGCGCAGCAGGCCACGAAACTGCCGGGCCAGCTGCCGCACTCGCTGCACCGCAGCGCCACGGCCGCTCTGCAACTGGTGCAGACGCAGCGCCAGATCGGCGCCGCCGCTGCGCTGTCCGCCGGATTGAATGTCACGCTCGACCAGCAGCGCCGCGACATCCGCCGCCAGCGCGCCAATACCCAAGCCATGCCCGCGCAGCAGCATGTGCGCCAGCCGCGGGTGTGCCGGCAACTCGGCCATGGCCTGACCGTGGCGGGTCAGCTGCCAGCCGCCATGTTCGTTGTGCTGCAATGCGCCAAGGCGCTCGAGCAGCGCCTGAGCCTGGGCGTAAGCCGCCGCCGGCGGCCGGTCGAGCCAGGCCAGCTCGTCCGGCTCGACACCCCAGCGCGCCAGTTGCAGCGCGACACCCGCAAGGTCCGCCTGGAGGATTTCCGCCTCGTCGTAGGCCGCCAGCTGCGCGTGCTGATCCTCGGACCACAGCCGATAGCAGACGCCCGGCTCCAGGCGCCCGGCGCGACCAGCGCGCTGCGTGGCCGAGGCGCGGGAGATGCGCCGGGTTTCCAGCCGGGTCATGCCGCTGCCTGGATCGAAGCGCGGCACCCGCGCCAGTCCGGCGTCCACCACGATGCGCACGCCTTCGATGGTCAGACTGGTCTCGGCGATGTTGGTCGCCAGCACCACCTTGCGCATGCCCGCCGGCGCCGGCTCGATGGCCGCGCGCTGCTGCGCCAGCTCCAGCTCGCCGTGCAGCGGGCAGAGCAGGATGTCGCCGCGCCCGCCCAGCTGATCGGCGAGCGCCTCGTGGACGCGGCGGATCTCGGCCTGCCCCGGCAGAAACACCAGCACGCTGCCCTGCTCGTCCTCCAGCGCCTGCAGCACCGTCTGCATCACGCGCGGCTCGATACGCTCATTCGCCGCAACGAGACGGCCCCAGCGCTGCTCGACCGGGTGCATGCGCCTTTCGCTGCGCACCACCGGCGCATCGTTGAGCAGTGCCGACAGGCGCTGGCCCTCCAGCGTCGCCGACATCAGCAGCAGCTTGAGCGGCTCGTCGCGCAGCAGTTGCCGCGCATTGAGCGTCAGCGCCAGAGCCAGATCGGCGTCCAGGCTGCGCTCGTGGAATTCGTCGAAGATCACCAGGCCGACGCCTTCCAGCGCCGGGTCGTCCTGCAGCCGCCGCGCGAGAATGCCCTCGGTGACTACCTCGATGCGTGTGTTCGGCCCGACTTTGCTGTCCAGCCGGATGCGGTAGCCGACGGTTTCGCCGACGCGCTCGCCCAGCTCACTGGCCAGCCGCTCAGCCGCTGCGCGGGCAGCCAGACGGCGCGGCTCCAGCATGATGATGCTCTGCCCGCCCAGCCAGGCTTCGTCGAGCAGCGCCAGCGGCACGCGAGTGGTCTTGCCGGCGCCGGGCGGTGCTTCGAGAACGGCTTCGTCGCGCTGTTGCAGGGCCTGGCGCAACGCCGGCAGGACTTCGTCGATCGGTAGGGAATTCATGGGCACTCGCTTCGGGCAGACGATTCAACAACCGAGGCGCCCGCCCGAAGCTGGGCGCATCAGTTGACGCTATAGCCGCGTCCGGTCAGGCAGGCGCCAAGGGCGCGCTTGTAGATGTCGGCAACGCTCGCCGCCGGAGCCGTCCGGGCGCTGGCCGGATCGAAACCGCTCTGGCTCACGGCCCAGGTATGACACTCGTAGCGATCGCGGCTCTGCTGCTCGGCGCTCTGGTCCTTGGCCGGATAGGCGATGACATCATATCGCGTGGCCTCGCTGGCCGGCAGCGGCGGATGACTGACCGGCTCGTAGACATTGCGCTCTACATTCCACAGGTAATAGGTACCGGCGGCAATGAAGTAGAGCATGCTGCCGATCCAGATTTCCCGCGCACCGGCCGGCAGGCCGTGGCTGTGACGCGGGCCCGGCACATGCTGCGTCCCCGGTCCCGCCGGCCCTCTATGCGCACCCGGCCCGGGACCGGGAGGTGCGGCGGTGACCGGCAAGGCGATGCAGAGGGAAAGAACGGCGCCAAGCGCGGCGCGCGGCAGTGACCTGGACATGATTGAACTCCGGGATGGGATGAAATCGCAGCGCGATTATCTGCCCGGCCGATGCAGCGGTCCGTCAGGCCTCGGTAAGGACTGGGTAAAGCCACCCCATGCGTCAGCGCACACGCCGAACACCCGAGCCCGCGGCATGGTCTGATATCGAGAAAACATCATCCAGCTGTCTTCCGGCCCTTGTATAGTTGCGCCACTTTTCCAGGAGGTCCTTATGCGTACTCGTAACCGAATCATCGGCGGCGTGTTGGCCGCTTCCCTGTTCACCCAGCTGGCCGCCTGCGGCACGCTGTTCTACCCGGATCGCCGCGGGCAGATCGAAGGCCGCATCGACCCGGCGATTGCGGCCCTCAACGCGGTAGGGCTGATATTTGGAATCATTCCTGGATTGATTGCCTTCGGCATCGACTTCACCACTGGCGCGATCTACCTGCCCGATGATCAGTACTCCGTGGCTCCGGAAAAACTGCAGGAAGCCATCGGCGCCGACGGCCAGATCGACCCGGCGCGCCTGAAAGCCATTATCGAGGCGGAAACCGGCCGCAGCCTGCCGCTGGCCGACCCGCGCCTGATCCAGCACAACGGCAGCGTCGAGCAGCTGGCCGCCTTCGGTCTGCGCCCCGCTGCCTGATGTCGAGAACGGCTAACAGGCGATGAGCATCAACCGCGACCACGCCCGGCTCATGCGCCGGGCGACCGCTGCGGCCCTGGCGACGGCGATCCTGCTGGCGCTGAGCAAGGCCGTGGCCTGGTGGCTGAGCGGCTCGGTGAGCCTGCTCGCCGGCCTCACCGATTCGCTGCTCGACGGCGCCGCGTCGCTGCTCAACCTGCTCGCGGTGCACTACTCGCTGCGCCCGGCCGACGACGATCATCGCTACGGCCACGGCAAGGCCGAGGCTCTGGCCGGGCTGGGCCAGGCGGCATTCATCTGCGTCAGCGCGATACTCGTTGGCGTGCAAGGCGTCGACCGCCTGCTGCATCCGCAACCGTTGGGCGCCCAGGGCGTCGGCATCGCGGTGATGATCTTTTCACTGCTGATGACGGCCATTCTGCTGAGGTATCAGCATCACGTGGTCAAGGTGACCGGCTCCACCGCCATCCGCGCCGACTCGCTGCACTACCGTTCAGACCTCTTGCTCAACACCAGCATCCTGCTCGCGCTGGTGCTGGCCAGCTTCGGCTGGGAGCGACTGGACGCACTGTTCGGCATCGGTATCGCGCTGTACATCTTCTGGAGCGCCATCACCATCGTCCGTGAGGCCGGCGCGGTGCTGATGGATACCGAACTGTCGCCGGAGATCAGCGAGCAGATGCAGAAGCTGGTCTGCGAAGTGCCGGGCGTGCATGGCTGCCATGACTTCCGCACACGCATTTCCGGCACCCGTTGGTTCGTGCAGTTGCATCTCGAGCTGCCGGGGGACCTGCCGCTGTCGCAGGCGCATGATCTGTGCGTGGCGGTGGAGAACGCGATTCACGATCGCTATCCGAATGCGGAGGTGCTGGTGCATGCCGATCCGCTTGAGGTAGCGCCGCCGAAGCGGTGATTGGAGTTTTCGGATTCCATTTCCAAGGCACCACCACAACGCCCACAACGAAAAAGACCACGCCTGGGCGTGGTCTCTTCGATTCGTCTGGCCGATGATAACGGCTTCTTCGCGCGGCGCCTCGTGAGCACCGGGGGCCCGGACCGTCGGTCTTGGTAAGACCTTCGGTGGTCACGGCGGGGATGCTGTGCCGTGTCCGTTTCTGCCGGGGGCTGAAGTTGAGATAAAGCTTACGCCGCACCACACAGCACTGGATTGCGAATATTGCTGATCAAGGCATCGCTTGCGCAATCAATCACCCTGCATTCATCATCATGCGCAATCTATTCCCAAACGAGATTCACCATGAGCAAATTAGATCGCTACGACCTGCGCATCCTCGCCGAATTGCAGCACGACGCCCGCATCTCCAACCAGGAACTGGCTGAACGCATCGGCCTGTCACCCTCGCCCTGCTCCCGCCGGGTCAAACAGCTGGAAGACGATGGCTACATTGCCCGCCAGGTCGCCCTGCTCGACCGCAAGAAGCTCGGCCTGACCCTTACCGCCTACGTGCTTATCGGCATGGACCGGCACACACCGGAGCGCTTCGAGCACTTCGAAGGCGTGATCGGCAAATGCCCGGAGGTGCTCGAATGCAGTCTGGTCACGGGGATGGACGCCGACTACCAACTCAAAGTCGTGGTGCCCGACATGGAGCATTACCAGCAGTTTCTGCTCGGCACCCTGACGCGCATCGAAGGCGTCTCCAGCGTGCGTTCCAGCTTCGTATTGCGCCAGGTGTCATCGAGTACGGAGCTGCCGCTGGAGCATTTGCGCAGCTGAGACATGGCTCACAGCTTTCGCCCCACACTTCGCAGGGTTGCTGCCTATAATCCGCCCCCTTCTGCACCGCCCCGCACACGGATGATCCCGGCCGGGGCGGATCGTCCATCGCCTGCTCACCGGCGGGCCTCGCTGCAAAATGCCCTCGTGCAAGGGAATGCCCATGAAAGACACCAACCGCGTCATGCAGAGCTACGGCCGCTGCTGCGCCAGTCCCAACTTCTTCGATGACTTCTACGCGTCCTTCCTCACCAGCTCACCGGCGATCCGGGAGAAGTTCGTGCGCACCGACATGACCGCGCAGAAACAGTTGCTGCGCGCCGGCATTCTCAATCTGGTGCTGTTCGCCCGCGGCATGCCGGATACCAAACTCCGCGCACTGGGCAAGAGCCATTCACGCGCACATCTGGACATCCGCCCCGAGCTCTATGACCTGTGGATCGAAGCGCTGCTGAAAACCATCGGCCAGCACGACGGGGAGCTGGAAAAGCAAGATCTGCAGGCCTGGCGCACGGTGCTGAACAAGGGCATCGACGTGATCAAGGCGGCCTACTGAATACCGGTGAGACATTTCGCCGCACCGGCGCCCGGTCGGCGCGATCCGAACGCTTTCCGAGCTCGACCGTCCAACCAGCGGTGGCACACCCGCCACTCGCTGGCGGCGTATACTGCGCCGCTTTCGCGCCCGGCCTGCCACGGGCGCATTCGTCGAAGTCACTCAGGAGATCCCTGTGGAGCCCGAAGTTTTCGAAAAGTGGATGATGATCGTGCTCGTCGGCGGGCTGATGGCCTTCATGGCGTTCATCATCTGGGACCTGGCCAAGAAGTCGAAGGCCGGTCGCCTCGGCACCGCCATCCTCTTCCTCGGCCTAGGCCTGTGCCTGTTCGCCTTTCTCGCCAAGCCGGTCATCGGTTACGTCATCGAAGTGACTCAGGGCATCCCGCACTGAGTTGAGGCACCGGCCGGCGCGCTACAGCTGCGCCGGCACCTCCAGCCACTCACCCGGCTGCAGGCCATCGAGCGCCCACGGCCCGATGCGCACCCGCACCAGACGCAGGGTCGGCAACCCAACCGCCGCCGTCATGCGTCTGACCTGGCGATTACGCCCCTCGCGAATCACCAATTCCAGCCAGCTGGTCGGCACGCTCTTGCGAAAACGCACCGGCGGGTTGCGTGGCCATAGCTCGGGCTCGTCCAGCTGCCGCGCTTCGGCGGGCAGGGTCAGGCCGTCATTGAGCTGGACGCCATCGCGCAAGCGCTGCAGCTGCTCGGCGCTGACCTCACCCTCCACCTGCACCCAGTAGGTCTTCGGCAGCTTGTGCTTGGGGTCGGCGATGCGCGCCTGCAACTGACCGTCGTTGGTCAAGAGCAGCAGCCCCTCGCTGTCGCGATCCAGCCGGCCAGCCGGATAGACGCCCGGCACCTGCACGTAATCCTTCAGCGTCGCGCGGCCATCGGCATCGTTGAATTGCGTCAGCACGTCGAACGGCTTGTTCAGCAACAACAGGCGTGGCTCGGCCGGCGGTGCCTTGGCGACGCGCCGCGGCGCGGATGGGCGCGCGGTTCGTGCAGGCGGACGCGAGGATGGAGGACGCGGTGGACGGGGCATGGCGACGGGTCTCGATACGGGCCGGCCATGCTAGAAGTGACACCCGGCAGCTGCAAGTGGCGGAGCCACTCGGCGCGGCACTGAAATCGGGCAAAGCGGCCTCCCGCGGTGCACCACCGGCATTCGCGTGCACCAGCATGGCTCACCGCGAAAGCAGCCCGATCAACCCCAGATCGGCGCAAAGCTGCGTCGCAGAAGGCTTTGCGCCATTTGGCACGGATGCTGCCATTACTCCTGGCGTTCCGATGTTTTCAGCCCACAGTTGCGCACGGACAGCCAAGGAGCCCCACAATGAAACGCCGTCCTCTGATCAAGACCACCCTCGCCGCCAGCGCCCTGATGCTCAGCGGCCTGTTCCCGTTCACCCTGCAGGCCGCAGAGACCATCAAGGTCGGCATCCTGCATTCGCTGTCCGGCACCATGGCCATCTCCGAGACCTCGCTCAAGGACATGGCGCTGATGACCATCGACGAGATCAACGCCAAGGGCGGCGTGCTCGGCAAGCAGCTCGAGCCGGTGGTGGTCGACCCAGCCTCCAACTGGCCGCTGTTCGCCGAGAAAGGCCGCCAGCTGCTGACTCAGGACAAGGTGGCGGTGACCTTCGGCTGCTGGACCTCCGTTTCGCGCAAATCCGTACTGCCGGTATATGAAGAACTCGACGGCCTCTTGTTCTACCCCGTGCAATACGAAGGTGAAGAGCTGTCGCCGAACGTCTTCTACACCGGCGCCGCGCCAAACCAGCAGGCCATCCCGGCCGTTGAATACCTGATGAGCGAAGACGGCGGCAGCGCCGAACGCTTCTTCCTGCTCGGCACCGACTACGTCTACCCGCGCACCACCAACAAGATCCTGCGCGCCTTCCTGATCAGCAAGGGCGTGCCGGAATCCAGCATCGAAGAAATCTACACGCCGTTCGGCCACAGCGATTACCAGACCATCGTCGCCAACATCAAGAAGTTCTCCGCCGGCGGCAAGACCGCTGTGGTGTCGACCATCAACGGCGACTCCAACGTGCCCTTCTACAAGGAGCTGGCCAACCAGGGCCTGGAAGCCACTGACGTTCCGGTTGTCGCCTTCTCGGTCGGCGAGGAAGAACTGCGCGGCATCGACACCAAGCCGCTGGTCGGTCACCTGGCCGCCTGGAACTACTTCCAGTCGGTTGAAAACCCGGTCAACGAAGCCTTCGTCAGCAAGTGGAAAGCCTACGCCAAGGCCCAGAACCTGCCTGGCGCCGACAAGGCCGTGACCAACGACCCGATGGAAGCCACCTACGTCGGTATCCACATGTGGGCGCAGGCAGTCGAGAAAGCCGGCACCACCGACGTAGGCAAGGTGCGCGACGCCCTCGCTGGCCAGACCTTCGAGGCGCCGAGCGGCTACACCCTGACCATGGACGAGAAGAACCACCACCTGCACAAGCCGGTGATGATCGGTGAAGTCCAGGACGACGGTCAGTTCTCGGTGGTCTGGGAAACCGAAAGCCCGGTCCGCGCGCAGCCGTGGAGTCCCTACATCCCGGGCAACGACAAGAAGCCGGATTACGCGGTGAAGTCGAACTAACCGCTGCGGTCGCCGCGGTGGATGGATGACGCGCCAACTCCGCGTCCCGATCCACCCTGCGATCACTCGGCTTTCGTCGGGCGGATCGAGACGCGTAGTCGAGACGATCTCATCCGCCTGCCCACCGCCGCCAGCTCCGCCAAGAGAGCACACGGCGCCCCCTGGGGAATACACAGATGAACACTGCCCTACACCGATTATTGCTGCTGCTCCTGCTCGCCCTGCCCTGGGCGGCCCAGGCCGGAGACGCGGCCGACTACGCCAAGGCCAGCCCCGCCAAACAGGCCAAGCTGCTGGAAAGTTGGGCCGCCGTGCCCGCGCCTGAGCGCCTGCCGTTGATCGAAGCGCTGCGCGCCAGCCGCGTGGTGATCGACAAGAACAAGACGCCCTTCATCGAGGAAAACGGGGCCTACCGTGCCCTCGAAGGCGACGCCGAGCCGGTCGGCACGCCGAAGAAGCTGCGCCTGAACAACCGCCTGCGTGGTCTGCTCAACACCGCGCTGGCCAGCCACCAGCTGTTCGCCGAAGACCCCGCGCAGCGTCTCGCTGCGGCCAAGCGCCTGCAGCGCAGCGGCAAGCCGGAACAGCTCAAGCTGCTCCAGCAGCGCCTGGACGTAGAGGAAGATGCTGCCGTCAGCGAAGCGCTGACCCTGGCGCTAGCCAACCTGCAGCTGACCGCGAGCGACCCGGCCGTGCGCCTCGCCGCCGTGCGGTTGCTTGGCGAAACCGGTGCTCCGCTGGCGCGGGTAAGGCTGGAAAACCTGCTGGCCGACGCGGCGGAAACCGACGCCGCCGTGCGCAAGGCCGCCGAGACCAGCCTGGCCCAGGTCAAACGCAAACTGCTGATCGGCGAACTACTCGGCCAGGCCTTCAGCGGCCTGTCGCTGGGCTCGATCCTGCTGCTCGCCGCCCTCGGGCTGGCGATCACCTTCGGCCTGCTCGGCGTGATCAACATGGCCCACGGCGAGATGCTGATGCTCGGGGCCTATACCACCTATATGGTGCAGGTGCTGATGGCGCGGCTCGCACCCGACGCGCTGGCGTTCTACCCGCTGGTGGCGCTGCCGGTGGCCTTTTTCGTCACCGCCGTGATCGGCATGGCGCTGGAGCGCACGGTGATCCGCCATCTGTACGGCCGCCCGCTGGAAACATTGCTGGCGACCTGGGGCATCAGCCTGATCCTGATCCAGCTGGTGCGCGTGCTGTTCGGCGCGCAGAACGTCGAAGTCGCCAACCCCGGCTGGCTCTCCGGCGGCCTGCAGGTATTGCCGAACCTGGTGCTGCCGTACAACCGCATGGTGATCATCGGCTTCGCGCTGTTCGTGGTGCTCTTGACCTGGCTCTTGCTGAACAAGACACGTCTGGGCCTGAACGTGCGTGCGGTCACGCAGAACCGCAACATGGCCGCGTGCTGCGGGGTGCCCACCGGGCGCATCGACATGATGGCCTTCGGGCTGGGCTCCGGTATCGCTGGCCTCGGTGGTGTTGCACTTAGCCAGATCGGCAACGTCGGCCCGGATCTCGGCCAGAGCTACATCATCGACTCCTTCCTGGTGGTGGTGCTCGGCGGTGTCGGCCAGCTGGCCGGCAGCATCTTCGCCGCCTTCGGCCTGGGCATCGCCAACAAGATCCTCGAACCGCAGATCGGCGCCGTGCTGGGCAAGATCCTCATCCTCGCGCTGATCATCCTCTTCATCCAGAAGCGTCCTCAGGGACTATTCGCTCTCAAGGGGAGGGTCATCGATTGAACCAGCCACTCACCCTCACCGCCGCACAGAAAGCCGGGCCGAAACTCACCGCCGTCGCCCTCGGTATCGCTTTGGTCGTGTTGCTGGCCATGCCGCTGCTGCACCTGCTGCCGGCCGAGCATGCCCTGCACGTCTCGGCCTACACCCTGACCCTGGTGGGCAAGATCCTCTGCTACGCCATCGTCGCCCTGGCGCTGGATCTGGTCTGGGGCTACGCGGGGCTCTTGTCCCTCGGCCACGGCCTGTTCTTCGCCCTTGGCGGTTACGCCATGGGCATGTACCTGATGCGCCAGAGCGCCGGTGACGGCCTGCCGGCGTTCATGAGCTTTCTCGCCTGGAATGAACTGCCCTGGTACTGGTACGGCACGTCGAGCTTCCTCTGGGCCATGTGCCTGGTGGTGCTGGTGCCCGGCGTGCTGGCCTTCGTCTTCGGCTTCTTCGCCTTCCGCTCGCGGATCAAGGGCGTGTACTTCTCGATCATGACCCAGGCGCTGACCTTCGCCGGCATGCTGCTGTTCTTCCGCAACGAAACCGGCTTCGGCGGCAACAATGGCTTCACCGACTTCAAGACCATTCTCGGCTTCTCAATTTCGGCGCCGGCGACCCGCGCCACGCTGTTCTTCGCCACGGTCGCGCTGCTCGTCGGCAGCCTCTATCTCGGTTGGCGTCTGGCGCGCAGCAAGTTCGGCCGGGTGCTCACCGCACTGCGCGATGCGGAGAACCGGCTGATGTTCTGCGGCTACGATCCGCGCGGCTACAAGCTGTTCATCTGGACGCTGTCCGCCGTGCTCTGCGGCCTCGCCGGTGCGCTCTATGTGCCGCAGGTCGGCATCATCAACCCCAGCGAGATGGCGCCGACGCAATCCATCGAGGCCGCCGTCTGGGTCGCCCTCGGCGGACGTGGCACGCTCATCGGCCCGTTGCTTGGCGCCGGCATCGTCAATGGTATGAAGAGCTGGTTCACCGTGGCCTTTCCCGAGTATTGGCTGTTCGCCCTCGGCGCGCTGTTCATCATCGTCACCCTGTACCTGCCCAAGGGCGTCATCGGCCTTATCAAGCGGAGGGGCGAATGATGAAAACCGTACCTTGCAGCGCCGTCATCGACGGCTTCGACCCTACCGGCGGCGGCCTGACCCGCGATGCCATCGGCCTCGGCCGGGTAGCCGAGAAGGGTCTGGATGTACGCCATGGCACCATCCTCAGCCTGGAAGACATCAACGTCAGCTTCGATGGCTTCAAGGCGCTGACAGACCTCAGCCTGTACATCGGCGTCGGCGAACTGCGCTGCATCATCGGCCCCAACGGCGCCGGCAAGACCACCATGATGGATGTCATCACCGGCAAGACGCGCCCCACCAGCGGCAGCGCGTATTTCGGCGAAACCCTGGACCTGACCCGCATGAGCGAGGTGGACATCGCCCAGGCCGGCATCGGCCGCAAGTTCCAGAAGCCCACGGTGTTCGAGGCGCTTTCGGTATTCGAGAACCTGGAGCTGGCGCAGAAGACCGACAAGTCGGTGTGGGCCAGCCTCAGGGCCAGGCTTTCCGGCGAGCAGAAGGACCGCATCGACGAAGTGCTGGAGACCATCCGCCTCGGCCAGTCGCGTCATCGCCCAGCCGGCCTGCTGTCCCACGGCCAGAAGCAGTTCCTCGAGATCGGCATGCTGCTGATGCAGTCGCCACAACTGCTGCTGCTCGACGAGCCGGTGGCCGGCATGACCGATGCCGAGACCGAGTTCACCGCCGAGCTGTTCAAGTCGCTGGCGCGCAAGCATTCGCTGATGGTGGTCGAGCACGACATGGGCTTCGTCGAAACCATCGCCGACCACGTCACCGTGTTGCATCAGGGCCAGGTGCTGGCTGAGGGCTCGCTGCAACAGGTGCAGGCGGATGAGCGGGTGATCGAGGTGTATCTGGGGCGGTAGAGCGGCTCGGCTCGCAGTGGGACTGAGGCCGGCTTGATCCATCAATGCCATTCCACGGTGGATGGGTGAAGCGTCATCCACCCTACGCCCGCCGAACGCCCATGCCCGCATCAACGCAAACCTAATCGTAGGGTGGATAACGCCAGAGGCTTATCCACCAAGTGAAGGAGTCGCACATGCTGCAAGTCCAGCAACTGCACCAGTACTACGGCGGCAGCCATATCCTGCGCGGCCTGTCGTTCGAGGCGAAGGTCGGCGAAGTCACCTGCCTGCTCGGACGCAACGGCGTCGGCAAGACCACCCTGCTCAAGTGCCTGATGGGCCTGATCCCGGCCAAGGAAGGCGCGGTGAACTGGGAGGGCAAGCCGATCACCGGCTTCAAGCCGCACCAGCGCGTGCACGCCGGCATCGCCTACGTGCCGCAGGGGCGCGAGATCTTCGGCCGCCTGACCGTCGAGGAAAACCTGCTGATGGGCCTGTCCCGCTTCAGCGCCAGGGAAGCCAGGGAAGTACCCGAGTTCATCTACGAGCTGTTCCCGGTGCTCAAGGAAATGAAGCACCGCCGCGGCGGCGACCTCTCCGGCGGCCAGCAACAGCAGCTCGCCATCGGCCGCGCGCTGGCTAGCAAGCCGCGCCTGCTGATCCTCGACGAACCCACCGAAGGCATCCAGCCCTCGGTGATCAAGGAAATCGGCGTCGTGATCAAGAAGCTCGCCGCCCGCGGCGACATGGCGATCCTCCTGGTGGAACAGTTCTACGACTTCGCCGCCGAACTGGCCGACCAGTACCTGGTGATGAGCCGCGGCGAGATCATTCAGCAGGGGCGAGGCGAGACGATGGAGGCCGAAGGCATACGCGGGCTGGTCGCGATCTGATCGGAAGAATGCACCACAACGGCGCATAAAAAGCTCAACGCACCAGCCCGAAGCACAGGAGCATCAGCAGAGACGCCTGATCAGGACGCCAACTCGCGGCGGAAAGCCCTGCAGCACCGAGCTATCGGCCGCGCCACAGGACGACGCACCAGGGCAGCGCACAACAGGCATGGCGATTGCTCTGCTTTCTTGACGACAGATCGAAAAGCCTGCGCCCATGAACGCCCCTGCACCGCTGTTCACCCCCCACTGGCATGCCGAGCTCGAGCTCGGTTATGCGCTGTGCGCCGGCGCCACGCGGCCGGTGCTGCGTCGCCACAACGGGCCGCTGCGGGTGCAGAAGCATCTCTACCCCGAGGGGCCGGACGTATGTCAGCACATCATCGTGCACCCGCCGGGTGGCATTGCCGGCGGGGATCGGCTGGATATCAGCGCCTCGGTTGCCGCCGGTGCCTGGGCGCAGCTGACCAGCCCCGGTGCGGCCAAGTGGTATCGCGCAGTCGGCCCGGCGTTTCAGGACCTGCGCCTGCGCGTCGAAGCCGGCGCCACGCTGGAATGGCTACCGCAGGAGACCATCGTCTACTCCGCGGCGCAGGCCGAGCTGAGCACGGTCATCGAGCTGGAAGGCGACGCGCGGCTGTTCTACTGGGACATGGTTGCGCTCGGCCGGCCGGCAGCAGGCGAGCGCTTCGACGCCGGGCATTTCCAGGCGCGCCTGGATATCCGCCGCGATGGCCAGCTCATCTGGCACGAACGCCAGCGCATCGCCGGCGGCGACGGCCTGCTGGATTCACCGATCGGCCTCGACGGGCACTCGGTGTTTGCGACCCTGATCGTCAGCGGCGAAATCGACGCGGAGCTGATGGAGCGCTGCCGTGAATTGCCCAGCCGCGTGCGTGGCGACCTGACCCAGCTGCCCGGCTTGGTGGTCGCGCGCTGTCTCGCGGACGAAGCGCTGCATGCGCGCGCCTGGCTGATCGATTTGTGGCGGCTGTTACGCCCTGAACTGCTGGGCCGCGAGGCGGTACCGCCACGAATCTGGAGTACCTGAATGACCGGTGGGCAAGGCTGCGCTGTTGCCCACCCTACGCCGGCGCTTGCCAAGTGCCGCCCGATGATCGCTGCGTGGTCTCGACCACGAGCCGGTGGATGCGAAAAGCGACGTCCACCCTACGACTGGAGCTGTTATGGATCTGTCACCAAGAGAGAAGGACAAGCTGCTGATCTTCACCGCCGGCCTGGTGGCCGAACGCCGTCTGGCGCGCGGGTTGCAGCTCAACTACCCGGAAGCCATGGCCTACATTTCCGCGGCACTGCTCGAAGGTGCGCGCGACGGCCGAACGGTCGCCGAGTTGATGCACTTCGGCACCACCCTGCTCAGCCGCGAGCAGGTGATGGAAGGCGTGCCGGAGATGATCCCGGAGATCCAGGTCGAGGCCACCTTCCCGGATGGCACCAAGCTGGTCACCGTGCATCAACCTATTCCCTGAAACGCGGGTCAATGTCTACTGCGAACGACCTTGAACCGTTTTTGAAGGAACTCAACGTGCAGATACGCGACGCCCTGGACACCGACCTCGCAGGCATCCTGCGGATCTACAACGACGCGGTTGAGAACAGCACGGCAATCTGGAACGACCGGATCGTCGACCTCGACAACCGCCGCGCCTGGCTGGCCGAGCGACACGATCAGGGTTACCCGGTGCTGGTGGCCATCGACGAGGGGGGCCAGGTGGCCGGCTACGCCTCGTTCGGCCCCTGGCGCCCGCATGACGGCTTTCGCCACACCGTGGAGAACTCGGTGTACGTGAGCCCAGACCACCGCGGCAGCGGCATCGGCCGCAGCCTGATGAAGGCGCTGATCGAGCGCGCCCGGCAGCTGGAAAAGCACGTGATGGTCGCCTTTATCGAAAGCGAGAACCGCGCCTCGGTGCATATGCACCAGCAGCTCGGCTTCATCCACGTCGGCCAGATGCGCCAGGTCGGCTGCAAGTTCGGCCGCTGGCTGGACCTGACCATGATGCAACTGACCCTGAACAGGACGTCCCAACCATGATTCCCGGCGAATACCAGATCCAGGACGGCGACATCGAGCTCAACGCCGGCCGCCGCACCCTGACCCTCTGCGTGGCCAACAGCGGCGACCGGCCGATCCAGGTCGGTTCGCACTACCACTTCTTCGAAACCAACGATGCGCTCACCTTCGACCGCGCCGCCACGCGCGGCATGCGTCTGAACATCCCGGCCGGCACCGCGGTGCGCTTCGAGCCGGGACAGAGCCGCGAGGTGGAACTGGTCGAGCTGGCCGGCGATCGCCGGGTGTTCGGTTTCGCCGGGCGAGTGATGGGCGCGCTTTAAAAGCCCCTCACCCCAGCCCTCTCCCAAAGGGAGAGGGAGAAAAGCAGCCACCGCGACGGAATGGACCAACGCCGATCAGCCCCCTCTCCCTCCAGGAGAGGGTTGGGTTGAGGGCAGAGCCAATACAGGGACCGACCAAGGAGCCCCGATGAAGATCAGCAGACAAGCCTACGCCGACATGTTCGGCCCCACCGTCGGCGACAAGGTGCGCCTGGCCGATACCGAGCTATGGATCGAGGTCGAAAAGGACTTCACCACTTACGGCGAGGAAGTGAAGTTCGGCGGCGGCAAGGTTATCCGTGACGGCATGGGCCAGGGCCAGCTGTGTGCCGCGGATGTGGTCGACACCCTGATCACCAACGCGCTGATCCTCGACCACTGGGGCATCGTCAAGGCCGACGTGGGCCTGAAGGACGGCCGTATCGCCGCCATCGGCAAGGCCGGCAACCCGGACATCCAGCCGGACGTGACCATCGCGATCGGCGCCGCGACGGAAGTGATTGCCGGCGAGGGGATGATCCTCACCGCAGGCGGCATCGACTCACACATCCACTTCATCTGCCCGCAGCAGATCGAAGAGGCCTTGATGAGCGGCGTCACCACCATGATCGGCGGCGGCACCGGGCCGGCTACCGGCACCAACGCCACCACGGTCACGCCCGGCCCCTGGCACATGGCGATGATGCTCAAGGCCGCCGACGCCTTCCCGATGAACATCGGTTTCACCGGCAAGGGCAACGCCTCGCTGCCCGAGCCGCTGATCGAGCAGGTCAAGGCCGGCGCGATCGGCCTCAAGCTGCACGAAGACTGGGGCACCACCCCGGCGGCCATCGACAACTGCCTGAACGTGGCGGACCAGTACGATGTGCAGGTGGCGATCCATACCGACACGCTCAACGAATCCGGCTTCGTCGAGACCACCCTCGGCGCGTTCAAGGGTCGCACCATCCACACCTACCACACCGAGGGTGCCGGCGGCGGCCACGCGCCGGACATCATCAAGGCCTGCGGCTTCGCCAACGTGCTGCCGAGCTCGACCAACCCGACCCGGCCGTTCACCCGCAACACCATCGACGAGCACCTGGACATGCTCATGGTCTGCCACCACCTCGACCCGAGCATCGCCGAGGACGTGGCCTTCGCCGAGAGCCGTATCCGCCGCGAGACGATCGCGGCCGAAGACATCCTGCATGACCTCGGCGCGTTCTCGATGATCAGCTCCGACAGTCAGGCCATGGGCCGCGTCGGCGAGGTGATCACCCGCACCTGGCAGACCGCCGACAAGATGAAGAAGCAGCGCGGCGCCCTGCCCGGCGATGGCGCCGGCAACGACAACTTCCGCGCCAAGCGCTACATAGCCAAGTACACCATCAACCCGGCGATCACCCACGGCGTCAGCCACGAGGTGGGCTCCATCGAAGTCGGCAAGTGGGCCGACCTGGTGCTCTGGCGCCCGGCCTTCTTCGGCGTGAAACCGACCCTGATCCTCAAGGGCGGCGCCATCGCCGCCAGCCTGATGGGCGACGCCAACGCCTCGATCCCGACGCCGCAGCCGGTGCACTACCGGCCGATGTTCGCCAGTTACGGCGGCTCGCTGCATGCATCGAGCTTCACCTTCATCAGCCAGGCCGCGTTCGAGGCCGGCGTGCCCGAGCAACTGGGGCTGAAAAAGAAGATCGGCGTGGTGAAGGGCTGCCGTTCGGTGCAGAAGAAGGATCTGATTCACAACGACTACACACCGGATATTCAGGTCGACCCGCAGAACTACCAGGTACGGGCTGATGGCCAGCTGCTCTGGTGCGAACCGGCCGAGGTGCTGCCGATGGCGCAGCGCTACTTTTTGTTCTGATCGACCGGTTCTGATCGACCTGTTCTGATCGGCAGCGCGCCGGGACGGAGGGCCAATTGCCTTCCAGCCAGCGCGCGTTTTGACCATCGTTGCAAGGTCGATGCTCGCGCTGCACTTCGTCGGTTCGCGAGTGAATCAACCGTTCGATGGATTGGGAAAGTCGGGCATGGAATTACCGTCTGACAACCCAAGCGCAACGCTCTACCCAGGGATGCATGGATGCGCAGCGACCACCGGCTACCGTGGCTGGCGGGAGGCATTGCCGGTGTCGCGTTCGAGGGGAAAGCGGGCGTTTTCGGGTAACCGCGTCAGCTGAAAAACCAGCGGCGCGATTGACTGAATCCTACGGAGAAACAATCGATGTTCAAAACCAACGCGCTTTTCGCTGCTGTCCTCGCCGTCTCTGCCACCCAGGCTATTGCGGCCAGCAGTGAAGCGGTTATCGAACAAAACGGTGTTGACCAGATCGCCGATGTCTACCAGGAAGGCGTCGGCCAGGCTTCGTACATTTATCAGACCGGCGCTTCGCAGCAGAACAGCGCCACGACCACCCAGCTCGGCCAGGACAACTTTTCCGAGGTGACTCAGCAGGGTGCCTTGCACCAGGCCGATGTCATTCAAACCGGCGTCGAGGGCGAGGTGTTCATCAGTCAGTACGACCGGGACAACAGCACGATCGTCGAGCAGGCCGGCTTTGCCAACAGCGCCGACGTGACCCAGGACGGCGTGAGCAACGATGTGGTGCTGATCCAGGACGGCGCGTACAACAGCACCATTGTCGATCAGTTCGGGGAGGGCAACGAAGCGCTGATCTCCCAGAGCGGCCAGGAAGGCATCGTCGATCTCATCCAGACCGGCAACATGAACGTGGCCGATATCGATCAGGCCGGAATCGGCAACTCCGTCGACCTGGAGCAGCAGGGCGACGGCAACCTCGCGCTGGTCGATCAGTTCGGCGATTCCAGCCAGGCCGTGCTGCTGCAGACCGGCGCCGACAACTTCGCGACCGTGACCCAGGCAGGCTTTGCCGACTACGCCAGCGTCAGCCAGACCGGCAGCAGCAACACCGCGATCGTTACCCAGCAGTAATCGCGTCCATCGGCCGATTCGGTCGGAAAGCCAGGCCCCACGCAGGCCTGGCTTTTTTATGTGCCATCGGAAAGCACCCTGCTGGTGCACTGCACGCAGCTCAGGCTCTCGAGCGGCGCACCCGCAGACAGGGCTTTGCACTCGACCCGCCTAAAATCGCCACCCTTTCTGTATACAAAAACTCCAGGTTAACTGTCTGCGAGCGCCTAGAATCCAGGGGTTGGCGACGTAGCGCGCTGCGCCACAGCCGGTCAATTCGCGAGCTCTGCCTTACGCGGAACAAGAACTGCATACAAAAAATCCACAGTCTTGCTCAGAACGCTCTCCCATGAACCATGACGATTTCCAGATCAAGCAGATCGATCCCAGCCTGTACAACGCCGATCTCGCGCCACTTGCCCCGGCTGAGCGCAAATGGGGCTGGTTCGAGATCTTCAATGTGTGGTCAAACGACATCCAGAGCCTGTTCGGCTACACCCTCGCAGCCACGCTGTTCATCAGTTACGGCCTCAATGGCTGGGCGGTCCTGGCGGGCATCGTGCTGGCCGGTTTCATCGTCATGGGCCTGGTGCAGCTCACCGGCAAGCCCAGCGTGAAGTACGGCATTCCGTTCCCAGTGATGGCGCGGGCGAGCATGGGGGTACGCGGCGCGAATTTCCCGGCGGTGGTACGCGGCATCGTCGCGATCTTCTGGTACGGCGTGCAGACCTATTTCGCCTCGACCGCGGTGGCCCTGTTGCTGCGGACACTGCTCGGCAGCGAGCCACAGGCCGCCACGCTGCTCGGCCTGACGGCCATCGAATGGGCCGCCTACGTGATCGTCTGCGTGTTTCAGGTGGCGCTGTTCGTCCGTGGCGTCGACTGGGTAACGCGCTTTCTCAACTGGGCCGGCCCGCTGGTCTACCTGGTGATGATCGTGCTGATGATCGCCATCTGGTATCAGGCCGGCCCGAGCCTGCTCGGCGCCCTCGGCGACATCTTCAGCGGCAGCGGAGAGCACGCCGGCGGACCGATCGCCGCGTTCGCCGCGGTGGTCGGCACCATGGTCGCCTACTTCGCCGCCGTGGTGATCAACTACGGCGACTTCGCCCGTTTCGTGAAGAGCGAACGGCAGATGCGCATCGGCAACTTCCTCGGTCTGCCGGTGAGCCTGGCGATCTTCTCGCTGATCGCGCTGGTGATCACCGCCGGGACCGTGGTGGTGTTCGGCGAAACGCTTACCAACCCCACCGACATTGTCGCGCGCATCGACAACGTGACCCTGACGGTGGTGGCCGCCATCACCTTCTTTGCCGCCACGGTCGGCATCAACCTGGTCGCCAACTTCATCCCGCCGGCCTACGACATCGCCAACCTGGCACCGGCCAGGATCAGCGCGCGTACCGGCGGTTTCATTACCGCGGCCATCGCCTTCTTCATCGGCGCGCTGTGGGTGGCCTTCATCAGCGAGGTGGGTATCGCCGCCTTCGTCGACACGCTGGGCGCGGTGCTGGCGCCGCTGTACGGCATCATCGTCGCCGACTACTACTTGGTTCGCCGCCAGCATCTGGACCTGCAGCAGCTGTTCTCCACCGAGCGCAGCGGGATCTACCACTTCAATGCCGGCTGGAACCGCAAGGCGATGATCGCCTTCGGCGTCAGCGCGCTGTTTTCGGTGGCCTCGGTGTGGGTGCCGGGCCTGGAGAGCCTGTCCGGCTTCGCCTGGCTGCTCGGCGCGCTGTTCGGCGGCGTGCTGCACTACGGACTGATGCGTAACCAGTCGTTGCTCGCTCGGGCGGGGCAACCCGCTCCGCTCGGCTGACCGGCGCCTGCTGCAGAGGTCGGCCATGTTAAAGTGGCCGGCCTTTTTACGTCGCTCAGGGCCTGCAGATGGTGCGATCCATCCTCGACGACCTGCTCACCGTCCAGCGCATCAGCGCCGTCCCGGCCATCCTGCAAGTGGTCAGCGAAACCACTGGCCTGCGCTTCGCTGCGGTTGCCCGCGTCACCGAGACGAGCTGGACCGCCTGCGCCGTACTCGATCGCATCGAGTTCGGCCTGAAGGTCGGCGGTGAGCTGGACATCACCACCACGCTTTGCAGCGAGATCCATGCCTCGCAGCAGCCGATCATCATCAGCCAGGTCAGTGCTGACCCCGATTACTGCAACCATCACACACCGCAGATGTATGGCTTCGAAAGCTATATTTCGGTGCCGGTGCTGCGCGCCGACGGCAGTTTCTTCGGTACGCTCTGTGCGCTCGATCCGCTACCGCGCGACCTTTCCCACCCGGCGACGCGAGCGATGTTCGAGTCATTTGCGCGGCTGCTGACGCTGCAGATCGAAGCCGAGGAGCAGCAGCAGGCCACCCGTGCAGCGCTGGCCGACGAGCGCACCACCGGCCATCAGCGCGAGCAGTTCATCGCGCTGCTCGGCCATGACCTGCGCACTCCGCTGGCCTCGATCCAGGCGGCCAGCGATCTGCTGGTCCGGCGCTCGACGGAACGCGGCACGCAACAGCTTGCCGAGCATGTACTCGCCTCCAGCCAGCGCGCTTCGCGCATGGTCGACGACCTGCTGGATTTCGCCCGCGGCCAGCTGGGCAATGGCATCCCACTGAACTGGACCGCAACAGCCAACCTGCACCTCACCCTGCTGCAGGTGGTCAACGAGCTGCGCACCGCTCATCCACGCCGGGTGCTGCTCGAGCAATTGCCGCAGCTGCCGATTTTCGAGTGTGACCCGGATCGGATCGCCCAGTTGTTGGCCAATCTGATAACCAACGCGCTGCATCACGGCGCCAGTACCGGTCCGGTGATCGTGAAGGCCGAGGTGGTCGACGAGCATTTCCAGCTGGCGGTGCACAACCGCGGCACGCCAATCCCACCTGAACGGCTGGAACAACTGTTCCATGCCTATTCCCAGGAAGACGACACCTCGCGCAACGGGCTTGGACTCGGGCTTTTCATTGTCGACCAGGTAGCGAAAGCTCATGGCGGCGGCATGCAGGTGAGCTCCAGCGCCGAGGCCGGTACCGCCTTCACCTTCCGCATGCCGCTCAACCGCACCTGATCAACGCAGCTGGCTGTCCTTGCTGCCACGGCGGTTGTAGCCGCTGAACCTGGCGTCTTCCTTGTCCTGCTCGGCCTGGCACTTGATGCACAGCCTGACGCCAGGCACCGCCTGGCGCCGCGCTTCGGGAATGGCCGCGCCGCACTCCTCGCAATGCTTGAGGCTCTCGCCGCGGGCGAGCTTGCTGCGGGCGCGCTGCACCGCGTCTTCGACGGTACTGTCGATCTGCTCCTGGACGGCACCGTCGCCTGCCCAACCTGTCGCCATTGCTCACCTCCCGCATCGCTCGATGCTGTTCTGCTTTGGAGTCATTGCGCGGGCGGATGCTCACCCCAGGCGATACCGCCCATCGAATGACGCCGGGCAATCGACGGATGGCGCTGACCGGGCGGCATAGTCGCCTATCCTGCCCCGGTTCACGCCGACGGCTCAGCGCCTCGGGCATTTGCGAACCGGCAGGGCAGCCAGCATGAAGCGCATCTTACCGATCATAACCAGCCTGCTCCTGGCAGCGGGCTGCGCCAGCGAACCACAGGTGCTTGAGCGCGAACTGGGCACCTTCGACCTCAAACTGGGCACCGAGCCTACCCGCAGTATGGCGCAGGGGCTGGTGCAACCGAGCACCGGCAACGCATTCCATGGCGGACTCGATCTCACGCATGCCAGCGGGCTATATGTCGGGCAGTGGTCCCCCAGCGTCGGTTTGGTCGACGGTAGGCAACTCGAGGTGAATTCCTATCTCGGCTATGCGCAGCAGAACGATCATGACCAACTCGGCTACGAGATCGGCCTGATGCGCTACAGCTTTCCGGAACTGCCCGAATGGGATCGTCACGAATACTACGGTGGCCTGACGCTGGGCGACCGCCGCCTCGGCGCGGCGCTGAACAGCGCCGCCGGGCGTACCGACAGCACGCTTTATCTGGACTTGGGCACAGTGACCCCATTCGCCGTCGGCGTCCGCGTGAAGTACTCAAGCCACGCGCTGGCCGCACCGCATTATCTCAGCGGTGGCGACAGCGTGGACCTTTTCAGCGACTGGTCGCTCGACCTCTCGCGGCCCTGGCTGGGCCTGCAGCTGAACCTGTCCTACAGCGACTCCAGCCTGAGCGGCCAGGCGTGCAGCGCCTACTCGGGACAGAACCCGCGCTGCGACGGGCTGCTAACCTTCCGCGCCGAGCGTCAGCTGTTCTGAGCGCGCCTCATTCCTTGACCTGCATGTACTCCTCGGCCCAGACGACGTACTCGTCCGCGGTGGAGTACTTGACCGACAGCTGCGAAGCGTTCAGGTCCAGCGCATCGACCTGGCGCTGCTCGCGCAGGCAGTCGTAGGTCGCCTTGATCGCCGCGAAGTAGGCCGCGTGGCCGTTGACCACGATGCGCACGCCGAGCGCCGCCAGCCGCGCGTTGTCGCGCAGGTTGGGGTTGCCGTAGGTGACCAGCATCAGCGGCTTGCTGAGCTGGCTGGCGATGCTTTCCAGATGGTCGAAGTCCTCGATGCCGACCAGGCAGATCGCATCGGCGCCGGCCTTCTCGTAGGCCTGGGCGCGGGCGATGACTTCCTCGAAGCCGATCACGCCGGCATTGGTCCGGCCGATGATGGCCATTTCCGGATCGACCCGCGCCTCCAGCGCCGCGCGGATCTTGCCGACCGCCTCGAACATGCCGATGAGGTCAGTGGAGCGGCGACCGAATTTGGGCGGCAGCAGGGTGTCCTCGATGGTCAGCGCGGAAATCCCGGCGCGCTCCAGTTCGGAAACGGTGCGCATCACGTTCAGCGCATTGCCGTAGCCATGGTCGGCATCGGCCAGCACCGGCAGCTGAGCGACGCGGCAGATACGCGTGGCCTGCTCGACGAACTCGCTCAAGGTGATGAGGTTGAAGTCCGGCGCGGCGAGGACCTGCAGCGAGGCCACCGAGCCGCCGAGGATGCCCACTTCGAAACCGAGGTCGGCGGCGATGCGCGCGGACATCGGGTCGAACACCGAGGCGGTGTGGAAGCAGCGGTCGGCGTTCAGCAGCTCGCGAAAGTTGCGGCGCAGGTCGTGATGAGAGAGTCGCGGCATATAGGCTCCATGGGTGCACGCAAGGGTCGATTCGCCCTGTCTTTTCATTTCAGTGTTGTTGAGAAGCTGCCTGGTCGGCCGAATGGCACATTTTCGCTGTTTATCCCTCGGCCGGCCCCTGGCGGCGCTGCACATAGGCCATGCACAGGCCGCTGGCGATGATCACCGCCATGCCGATCAGCGCCCCGGCATCCGGCGCGTGATCGAAGGCGACATAGCCGACCACCCCGGCGAAGACGATCTGCCCGTAAGTGAACGGCGCCAGCGTCGCCGCGCTGGCGAAGCGGAAGGCATTGGTCAGCAGCAGGTGGCCGAGCATCGCCATGCCGCCGAGCGCGCCCATCAGCAGCGCGTCGTGCAGCGTTGGCGTCCGCCAGTTGAAGACCACCAATACGCTCAAGGTCACGCAGCCGACCAGGCTGGTCAGGTAGTTGCTGGTCACCGGGTGGTCGGTACCGGCCAGGCGCCGGGTCACCAGCTGATACACGGTGAACGAAAGGGCCGCGCCGAAGGGCAACAGCACCGCCGGGGTAAACAGCGCCGAACCGGGCCGCACGATGATCACCACCCCGAGCAGACCGAAGCCCACGGCCAGCCACTGACTGCGGCTGACCCGCTCGCCCAGCAGCGCCGAGGCGATGGTTACCAGCACCGGGGTCAGAAAGATCACCGCAGTGGCTTCGGCCAGCGGAATGAAATGCAGGCCGTTGATGAACAGCAGGCTCACGCTGACCAGGCTCAACCCGCGCAGCAACTGTGGCCACGGGCGCAGGGTGCGAAACACGCGCTGGCCCATGCGCGGCACGAACAGCGCGGTCATCAGCACCGTCTGCGCGACGTAACGAGCCCAAATGACCAGGAACACCGGGTAGATTTCCGAGAGGTGTTTGGCCAGCCCGTCATGACTGGCCAGCAACAGACCCGACAGCAATATCAGCAGAACGCCGTAGAGCGGGTGATGGTGATCGTTCAACGCAGGCCTCAGCCACTTGTTAGCAGGCTAACCATTATGCCTGTCATCTTGTCGCACCGCTGCACCAATCAGCTGAAACCATTCAGCCCGGCCAGGACGGTGGCGCCACTGCCCTGTCCGTTCCGCTGCGTGCGCTGACTGAGCACGGACGCGCCGCCCGGCGACAAGCGGAACGCCGGCATTTCGCGTATGATCGCCGGCTTTTTGCCGAGCCGCGCGGCGTTTCGCGGCGTTCGAGTGTAGCCGTGATGTACCAGTTGAGAGCGATGCAGGAGCGCGATATCCCTGCCGTCCTGGCGATCCAGGAAGAATCCTATGCCGCCGAGGTCCTGGAAGACGAGGCGGTGATCCGCTCACGTCTGGCGGCATTTCCGCAGTTGGCGTGGGTGGCCGAGGATGACGAGGGCGTGTGCGCCTATCTGTTCGCCTACCACTCGCGACTGGGTAAAGTGACGCCGCTGGACGGGGAGTTCTGCACCGACGGCGAGGCCGATTGCCTTTACCTGCATGACCTGGCCGTGGCCGGACGGGCCGCCGGCCGCGGCATCGGCCCGGCACTGGTGCGGCACAACCTGCAACAGGCTGGCGCCGCACAGCTGCGCTATTCGGCACTGGTGTCGGTGCAGGATTCCACCGGTTTCTGGTCGCGTCTGGGCTACGAAGCCCACGACGAACTCGACCCGCCGCAGGCCGGCAACCTGGCCAGCTACCAGATCCCTGCCGTGTACATGGTGCGCGACCTGCACCAGTAAGGCGCACGCACCTCACCCGGCCCCGACAGGCGCACTATGACGGTGCGCTCAAAGCCCCATTATCAGGCACGCATGCCCCAAAGGCGCCGCGATCGCGATATATGGGACTGGTTGGCAAGCCACTTGCTCTTGTTCCGGAAACGATCCGACCGGAACTCTGCTCATGCTGGTGATTCGCCAACGCATCGACGCCCGCCCCGAGTGGCAGGCCGAACTCGAACTGACCTACGACGCGCGCAGCAAGAGTCGCCTGCGCTGCTTCAGTACCAGCGGCGAGGATGTCGGCCTGTTTCTCGAACGCGGCCAGCCGCCGCTGCACGATGGCGAATGCCTGCTCGCCGGTGATGGCCGTGTCGTGCGCGTGCGTGCTCGGCCCGAGCAACTGCTGCACGTCACCTGCACCAGCGCTTTCGAACTGACCCGCGCGGCGTATCATCTGGGCAACCGCCATGTCGCCCTGCAGGTCGGCGATGGCTGGCTGCGGCTGCTCGACGACTACGTGCTCAAGGACATGCTGTTGCAGCTGGGCGCCGGCGTCGAACACATCGAAGCCCCCTTCCAGCCGGAGCATGGAGCCTACGGCGGAGGTCATCACCATTCCCACGCGGGTGAGGCAGAGTTCAGCTACGCGCCGCGCCTGCACCAGTTCGGCGTACGGACGTGAACGCGACGGCCGCTCCCGGCTCGGCCTGGGCGCTGCTCCGGCTGGCCAGCCCGCAGCTGCCGATCGGCGGCTACAGCTATTCCCAGGGTCTGGAAATGGCGGTGGAAAACGGCTGGGTGAACGACCCGGACAGCGCTCGGCGTTGGCTGGAGGATCAACTGCTGCTCAACCTCGCGCGCTTCGAGGCGCCGCTGCTGCTCGCGCATTGCGAAGCGGCGGCACAGGACGACTGGCCGCGTCTGTTTCAGCTCGCCGCCGAGCACCGCGCCAGCCGCGAAACCCGCGAGTTGCAGCTGGAAAGCCGGCAGATGGGCTATTCCCTGACGCAGTTGCTCGACGGCCTGCCGGAACTCGACCAGCCAGCGCGCGACTGCCTGGCCGCTGCCGACGAGCCCGGTCTGGCACTGGCCTGGGCGCTGGCCGCCCGCGCCTGGCAGATCACGCCCGCCGACGCTCTCGCCGCCTGGTTGTGGGGCTGGCTGGAAAACCAGCTGGCGGTGCTGATGAAGACACTGCCGCTGGGGCAGCAGGCGGCGCAACGCTTGACCTCGCAGCTGGTGTCGGTCTTGAGCCAGGCGCAGCGGGAGGCCAGCGAACTGCCGGAAGCGGCCTGGGGCAGCGCGCCGTTCGGGTTGGTTCTGACCAGCATGGCGCATGAGCGGCAGTACAGTCGGTTGTTTAGGTCATGAGCGGATCGAGTCCGGCGTTGCCGTGCGCGTCTGTAGGGGCGAGCGCTGCTCACGAACCCGATGGTCACTCGTGGCGCACGGTGTTCACCGAACCAATGCGAAGGAATCTTGGCCACGAAACTGTTGGCTTTCTGCCTGAGTGCCGGCGCTCCGCGCTTTCCTCGGCGCGAGCGACAGGTTGCGCCTCTCACGGCGCCTTACTTTTCTTTGCACGCGCAAAGAAAAGTAAGCAAAAGAAAGCGCGCCCCTGCATCCGGCCCTGCGCTACGCGCAGGGTTCGTTCACTCCATCGCCGCTCCAAGGGCCGGCTTACAAGGGCCATCCATGGCCCTTTAAGCCTTTCGCCGCATCCATGCGGCTCATCCCCTTACGCAACGATTCCGCTCACCCTCCTGAAGGGGAATCGGGTGTTGCCTGTCAGGACGTGGATGGAAAAGCGAATGCCAGTGCAACGCAATATAGGGTGGAAAACTGCGCAGCATTTTCCACCACAGGCTACAACCACGCTCTCGCCGGACCATGGCGGATTACTTTTCAAAACGGTGGGTAAGCTTCGCATTACCCACCCTACGGACTTCGCGCCCCTCCGCGCACCACGGCAGCACGCCCTTCGCATCAACCCCAAGGCAGCCACACCGCCTTCCAGAGGAGACCACCCATGAACACCCAACCCCTGCGCGTCGGCATCGGCGGGCCGGTCGGTTCCGGCAAGACCGCGCTGACCCTCGCCCTGTGCCAGGCCCTGCGCGACCGCTACAACCTCGCCGTGGTGACCAACGACATCTACACCCAGGAAGACGCCCAGTTCCTCGTGCGTAACGAGGCCCTGGAGCCCGAGCGGATCATCGGTGTGGAAACCGGCGGCTGCCCGCATACCGCGATCCGCGAGGACGCCTCGATCAACCTCGAAGCCGTCGACCAGCTCAACCGGCGCTTCCCCGGCCTTGACCTGATCATCGTCGAGTCCGGTGGCGACAACCTTTCGGCGACTTTCAGCCCGGAGCTGTCAGACCTGACCATCTATGTGATCGACGTATCGGCTGGCGACAAGCTGCCACGCAAGGGCGGCCCGGGTATCTGCAAGTCCGACCTATTGGTGATCAACAAGGTCGACCTGGCGCCCATGGTCGGCGCCTCCCTGGAGGTCATGGACCGCGACACCCGCAAGATGCGTGGCGACAAGCCTTTCGTCTTCAGCAACCAGAAGGTCGGCCAGGGTCTCGAGGAAATCATCGCCTTTATCGAGAAACAGGGAATGCTCAGCGCCGCGTGACCTCGCCCAACCAACGGAAATCGACCGAGTGCCAGCTTCTCGGTCCAGCTCTCAGCCTTGCAATCAGAGGAACTCGCATGAACGTACAGAAAATCCTGGTCACCTCCGCCCTGCTGCTCAGCCCGGCGCTGGCCCTGGCTCACCCTGGGCATGACCACACCGGCGTGCTGTCCGGTATCGCCCACCCGATCTTCGGTCTCGACCATCTGCTGGCCATGCTCGCGGTGGGTCTATGGGCTGCCCAGCAGACTGGCAAGGCGCGCTGGGCGCTACCGCTGACCTTCGTCGCGACCATGCTGTTCGGTGGGCTGACCGGCTTTGCCGGGATCGAGATGCCGCTGATGGAAACCGGCATTGCCGGCTCGGTACTAGCCCTAGGCCTGCTGGTTGCCCTGGCGGTGCGCCCACCGCTGGTAGTGGCTGCCGCACTGACCGCGCTGTTCGCCGCCAGCCACGGCGTTGCCCACGGCCTGGAACTGCCAGAGCTATCCAGCCCGTGGGGTTATGCCGCCGGCTTCGTTATCGCCACTGCCGCTCTGCATGCCGCCGGTTATGCGCTGGTGCGTTACCTGCCGCAGGCCGCCGCGCCACTGGTGCGCATCGCCGGTGCTGCTTCAGCAGTCACGGGCGCCTGGCTGCTGGCCAGCTGAGAACTAGGCCATGCCTCAGTGATAGCGCCGTCGCAGCGCAACATTGAGGCGATCGACCACTTCGGCCCAGTCGGCATCCTCGAGGATTTCCTCGCGCAGGAAAGCCGCCTGGGCTGGCGTCCAGAACGACGCATCGGCCAGATAGACGTCTTCGGCCAGGGGTGAGTGGGTTTCGATAAAGCGCCTGATCGAGACATCATCGTTGGGCAGGCCCAATTGCTCGAACAGGTTATGGAAGGCGTGGATCGACTGTTCCATGTTGAACCTCCGGTGCTGACGCGGGAATGAACGATGTGAGTATCGTCCATTCCCACGAAACCGCCGTGGCAGCGCATGCTGATTCAGCGGAACGGCGGCTCGTCAAAGCTGCGTAGCTTGCGCGAATGCAGCGAGTTGAGCTGGCTGCGCAGCAGTTCCAGTGCGGTGATGCCGATTTTCAGGTGCTGGGTCACGGCCCGCTCGTAGAACGCATTGGCCGAGCCGGGCAGCTTGATCTCGCTGTGCAGCGGCTTGTCCGATACGCAGAGCAAGGTGCCGTACGGCACCCGCAGGCGGTAGCCCTGGGCGGCGATGGTGCCGCTTTCCATGTCCACCGCTACCGCGCGCGAAAGGTTGATCAGCGGCCTTTCCTGCGCCCAGCGCAGCTCCCAGTTGCGATCGTCGTAGGTCAGCACGGTGCCGGTACGCAAACGCTTCTTCAGCGCTTCGCCCTGTTCGCCGGTGACCGTCGCGGCGGCATCCTGCAGCGCCTGCTGCACCTCGGCCAGTGCAGGCAGCGGGATGTGCGGCGGCAGTACGCGATCGAGGATGCCATCGCGGCGCATGTAGGCGTGGGCCAGCACGTAGTCGCCGATGGATTGCGACTGCCGCAGCCCGCCGCAGTGACCGATCATCAGCCAGCAGTGCGGGCGCAGCACGGCGAGGTGGTCGGTGATGTTCTTCGCATTGGACGGGCCGACGCCGATGTTGACCAGGGTGATGCCGTGGCCGTCCTCGGCGATCAGGTGATAGGCCGGCATCTGGTAGCGGTGCCACATCACGCCACCGATGATCGCCTGCGCCTCGCCCTCCTCCATGCCGCGCTCGATGATCACGTTGCCCGGCAAGACCATGCGCGTGAAGCGGGTGTCGTCGCGCAGCATGTCGAGGCCGTGGCGGATGAACTGGTCGACGTAGCGGTGGTAGTTGGTCAGCAGGATCCACGGCTGTACGTGGCGCCAATCGCTGCCGGTGTAGTGCACCAGCCGGCGCAGCGAGAAGTCCACCCGCGCGCCATCGAACAGTGCCAGCGGATAGGGATCGGCGTGCTCCCAGTCGTAGAGCCCGTCGGCGATATCGTCGGTAGCGGCGGACAGGTCGGTGCTGGGGAATACCCGCGCCAGCTCGGCGGCGGTCACACCGGTGCCGGCCAGCTCGTCGCCCTGCTCGATGACGTACGGATAAGGGATGTTGCGGTCGCTCATGCCGACCTCAACGGTGACGTTAAAGTCCTGGATCAGCGGTTTCAGCTGATCGAGCAGATAGGCGCGGAACGCCGCCGGATGGGTCACAGTGACGCTGTACACGCCGGGTGCCTGGACCTTGGCGTAGGCACGGGTCGAGGCCGGCACTTCGCCGTGGCACTCGTAGGTCAGGCGCAGCTGCGGGTAGCGGAACAGGTTGCGCTCCGCGGCACTGGGCTCGGTGCGGCTGGTTACGTAGCGTTTGAGCGCCTGGTTGAGCGCCGCTGTGGCCTGCGCGTGCAGCTCGGCCAGCTTGTCGACCGCCTCCTCAGCGCAGGTGGCGACGGTGAAGGTTCTGGATTCGTTGGAAGTCATGGCTCATCCTGGCTTAACACACGGGCCTATCTTGGCTGCATTTGGTGACGGATGTATACGCAGCCGAGCGGTTGGAGCCGCATCCGAGACGCCGGCGCGCTGGAAATGTGCGCCGTCATCGGCGAAAAAAAATCCGACGCCAGAGCCTGGCGTCGGATTCGGGCACCGCTTCGAGCCCGCCGCCGATGCATTGCTGCATCAGCCGCACAGGCTCCTACCGATTACTTGTCCAGCAGCATGGTGCCGTTCTTGGCGAAGTTGGCATGCCAGGAGAAGGCTTTTTCCAGCACGTGCGGGGTGTGGCCGCCACGCTGCTTCGCCTCTTCGAGGTAGGCGAGCGCCTGGGCCCGGTAATCCGGGTGCATGCAGTTGTTGATGATTCGCGCCGCCGCCTCGACGGGCGCCAGCCCGCGCAGATCGGCATAGCCCTGCTCGGTGATGATCACGTCGACGTCGTGGTTGGTGTGATCCACATGCGTGACGAACGGTACTATGGAGGAGATCTTGCCGTCCTTCGCCGTCGAGGTCGTCACGAAGATGCTGATACGTGCGTTGCGGGCGAAGTCACCCGAGCCGCCGATACCATTCATCATGTGGGTGCCGTTGACGTGCGTGGAGTTCACGTTGCCGTAGATGTCGGCTTCCAGCGCAGTGTTGAAGGAGATGATCCCCAGCCGGCGGATCACTTCCGGATGATTGGAGATCTCCTGCGGACGGAACACCACCTTGCCGGCGTACTTGGCGAGGTCCGAGGCCAGGTTGTCCACGCGCTTCTTCGACAGGGAGAAGGCGGTGGCGGCGGCGAACTTCACCACTCCGGCGTCGATCAGGTCGAAAACGCCGTCCTGCAGCACTTCGGAAGCGACGGTCAGGTCCTTGAACTCGGAAGTCTTCATGCCGGCCAGCACCGCGTTGGCTACCGAGCCCACACCGGACTGCAGCGGAGCCAGGCTGTTGGTCAGGCGTCCCAGCTTCACTTCCTCACGCAGGAAGTCCAGCAGGTTGTCGGCGATTTTCTGGGTTTCGGCGTTCGGCTCGAACAGCGGGGAAGGAATGTCCGGCTCGCTGGACAGCACGATACCGCGCACCTTGGCAGGATCGACCGGGATACCGATCGAGCCGATGCGCTTGCTGACGTTGTAGACCGGGATGTCCTTGCGCGAATCCTCGCCGGCCGGGCCGGGGATGTAGATGTCGTGCATGCCTTCGTACTCGCGCGGAGCAGAGGTGTTCAGCTCGATGATCACGTGCTTGGCGTTCTGCACGAAGATCGGCGAGTTACCGACCGAACCGGTCGGGATGATCTGGCCATCCTCGGTGATGGCCGCCGCCTCGATGATGGCGTAGTCGACCTGTGGCAGCACGCCTTGACGCAGCAGTTCCGCGGTATGGGACAGGTGCTGGTCGATGTAGAGCACCTCGCCAGCGTTGATTTTCTTGCGCTGCACCGGGTTGCCCTGATACGGAATGCGCTTGTTGATGATGCCGGCTTCGGCCATCGACTGGTCGGCTGCCGGGCCCATGGACGCGCCGGTGAACAGGTTGACCTTGAATTTCTCGCGCTGGCCGCGTTCGGACAGTGCCTTCGGAAACACCTTCGGCTCCCCGAACAGGGTGAAGCCGCTCATGCCCAGCGTCATGCCGTCCTCGATCCACGACGCGGCCTCTTCTGCCGAGACGACCTTGTCGAGAAACGCTGCGTTGCGGATGTACTTGTTTAGATCGGTTGCCATGAACTCACCTCAGAAACTCATCGAATGCTCGTCCGTGAAGGCTCTGCAAAGAAATTCGCCAGGCCTGACGAGGCAGGGAGACGGCCACTTGATGTCCGGAGACAAAGCGCCCATGTCTTTTGCCGCTCAAATCGGAACCTCAAAAAATCATGCGGCACTTGCAACCCCGTAACGTAGTCGCTCGCCCCATTCTAGGAGCACCAGCTCGTTTGGCTGTTATACAAAGGTACTAGCAGGCCGCCGCACAGGAGAGGTCATAGCCGGTATCGACGCCCAGCGCAACCGCGACCGGCCGGCGGCGAGGCGTTCGCAGGCCGCACTTCACGCGGTTAAACCGGGCCACCCAGGCTGTCGCCGCGCCCAAAGCGCCGCCTGAACGCTGTCAAATCAGGAAACGAACCGGGCACCGCCGTCACTTCCCCGCGCTGGTCTTCGCCACCATACTCGCGCCCGCCCGACTGTATTCAACGGTAGCCCCACGGTCGCGGGCAGGGCGATGATCGAAACAGACAGGTAGGCATCATGCAGGCAACACCCGTGGAAACGAGTACTCGTCGTCGACTGCAACAGCTCATTGAGCAGCCAGCCGTTCAGCGCAGCATTCTGCTGCTGATCGTGATCAACGCGGCCATCCTCGGCATGCAGACCTCGCCGGCACTGGTGGCCAGCTGGGGCGAGCTGCTCAGAGTGCTCGACATGTTGATCCTCGGCGTATTCGTGGTGGAAATCGCAGCGCGCATCTACGTTCATCGCGCGGCGTTTTTCCGTGATCCCTGGAGCCTGTTCGATTTCACCGTGGTTGCCATCGCGCTGGTGCCCGCCAGCGGCCCGTTCAGCGTTCTACGTGCCCTGCGCGTACTGCGGGTGATGCGCATGGTCACGATGGTGCCGTCGATGCGCCGCGTGGTTGGCGCGCTGCTGTCAGCCATTCCCGGTCTTGGCTCGATTGCCATGGTGCTGGCGCTGGTCTTCTACGTTTCCGCAGTGATCGCCACCGGGCTGTTCGGCGCCGACTTCCCCGAGTGGTTCGGCAACCTCGGTCGTTCGATCTACACACTGTTCCAGGTGATGACGCTGGAAAGCTGGTCGATGGGCATCGTGCGCCCGCTGATGGACGTATTCCCCTACGCCTGGGTGTTCTTCATCCCGTTCATCCTGATTGCCACCTTCACCATGCTCAACCTGTTCATCGCCATCATCGTCAACGCGATGCAGACGGTTACCGATGCGGAGCACGAAGCCACCCAGGCGAGCATCGAGGCGGCGCGCGAGCACATCGAGGCGGACCTGCATGAGGAGGTCCGCGCCCTGCGTGGGGAAATCGCCGAGCTCAAGGACCTGCTACGCGGGCAGGCGCGCCGCTAGGCGACGCAACCCTGCCACGGAGTCACAGATGCGGCGCACTGCGCGCCAGCAGCGCGTCGATGTCGAGCCCGCGCGGCAACGTTCCATAAACCCGCCCGTGCACTTCCAGGCGACTGGCGATGAAGGCATCCGAAACGGCGGCGTTGCCCGCTTCGAGCAGCAGTTTGGCCTGCAGGCCGACGGCAACGTCCTCGGTGAGCTGGCGGGCGCGGTACTGGATGTCCTCGGTATCGCCGAAGGCGGCCTTCAGCCGCCGGATATGCGCCTTCAGGCGGGCGTCGCCGTGACCGTCGCCGAGCTCGGCGAACAGTACTTCGAGCACGCCCGGCTCCTTCGATAGCGCGCGCAAGACGTCGAGGCACTGCACGTTGCCGGAACCTTCCCAGATGGAATTCACCGGTGCCTCGCGATACAGCCGCGGCAGGATGGTTTCCTCGACGTAGCCGGCACCGCCCAGGCATTCGCTGGCCTCGGCGATCATGTTCGGCGCGCGTTTACAGATCCAGTACTTGCCGATGGCGGTGACCAGCCGGGCGAACTTGTCTTCGTGCTCATCATGGCGATTGTCCTGGGCACGGCCCATGCGCAGGGTCAGCGCCAGCGCCGCTTCGCTTTCCAGGGCGAGATCGGCCAGTACGTTCTGCATCAGCGGCTGCTCCAGCAGGACCCGGCCGCCGACCTGGCGGTGCGCGCAATGGTGCATGGCCTGGGTCAGGGCCTGACGCATCAGCGAGCTGGAACCGATCATGCAATCGAAACGGGTCGAGGAGACCATCTCGATGATGGTCGGCACGCCGCGCCCTTCCTCACCGACCATCCAGGCCAGCGCGCCGCGGTACTCGACTTCGCTGGAGGCGTTGGCCCAGTTGCCCAGCTTGTTCTTCAGGCGCTGGATGTAGAACTGGTTGCGCGTGCCATCCGGGCGATGGCGCGGCAGCAGGAAGCAGGACAGGCCCTTGTCGGTCTGCGCCAGGGTGAGGAACGCATCGCACATCGGCGCCGAACAGAACCACTTGTGCCCGACCAGCTCGTAGGTCTGCCCGGGGCCACCGGCGCCAACCGGATAGGCGCGTGTGCTGTTGGCGCGCACGTCGGTGCCGCCCTGCTTCTCGGTCATCGCCATGCCGATGGTCACGCCGGCCTTCTGCTCCATCGGCAGGTTACGCGGGTCATATTCGCGGGCGAGGATCTTCGGCAGCCAGCGTTCGGCTAGGTCAGGCTGCAGGCGTAGCGCCGGCACGCTGGCGTAGGTCATGGTCAACGGGCAGCTGCTGCCGGCTTCGGCCTGGTTGTGCAGGTACATCAGCGCCGCACGGGCCACTTGGGCACCGGGCTGCGGATCGCTCCAGGGCAGCGACGGAATGCCGTGCTCGACGGCAGCACGCATCAGTTCGTGATAAGCGGGGTGAAACTCCACCAGATCGATGCGATGGCCGTAGCGGTCATGACTCCTGAACACCGGCCTGTTCTCGTTGGCGAGAAAGCCGGCCTGCATCAAGGGCCCGCCGGCGAGCGCGCCGTAACGGTCCAGTCGATCTTCCGCCCAGCTGCCGTGGTAGCGCTGCACCCACTGCTGCAATGGCAGGTCGATGCGGTAGAGGTTGGCGCCATCCAGCGGCGGCACCTGATTGGTGACCTCATGGGTTTCGGCGCAGGTCTGCAGGTTCATCTAGCGTCCTCCTTCGATACCGATGCCGCGACGGTGCCAGCAAGCGTAGTCCGCGCTCGCGATGGATCAGCAGTGAACCATGCTGTACGGCGACGGTTGAAGCGAGGTATCGGCCAAAAGGTCCGCGCGTCAGGCAATCGGCGCGCTGGGCGGAAGTCCGTTGGCACGGCCCGCGGCGAGCCCATCCGCGGCGCTCAGCGGCAGGCGCAGGCGCACGCAGAAGCGGCTACCCAGCCCCGGTCGCGATTGCTGATCGAGCTGTCCACCCATCACTTCGATCAGCCCCCGACTGATTGCCAGGCCGATGCCGAGGCCGCCGTAGCGCCGGGTCATGGAGCCGTCGACCTGACGGAACTGGTGATAGAGAAAGGCCTGATCGGCGTCGCTGAAACCGATGCCGCTGTCGACGACCTCGATATTCAGCAGCAGCTCGCGCTGCTCCACCGCGCCGGCGAAACGCAGCGTGACGGCTCCGCGGGAAGTGAACTTGACGGCGTTGTCGAGCAGATGACAGATGCTCTGTTCCAGCTTCTCGCCATCGCCGTACACGCGGTCGGGCAGTTTCTCGTCGAACTCGAGATCGAAGGCCAGGCCCTTGTCCTGCGCCCGCGGGTCGAACTGCTGCTGCAGCCGTGCCGCAGTTTCCCGCAGACTGAAACGCTGATCCTGCAGGCGCAGCTTGCCGGCGCGCAGTTCGCTGAGCACCAGGATGTTGTTGACTAGGCGCATCATGTCGCGCGCCGAGCCGGTGGCGATGTGCTGGTATTGCTGCAGCTCTTCCGCCGTATCCGAGCTCGGCAACAGCTCCAGGGCGCCCATGACACCCATCATCGGCGTGCGCAGTTCGTGGCTGATATTGGAGAGAAACTCGTCCTTGAGCCGGTTGCTCTCGGCCAGCTCGCTGTTCAGCTGTTCCAGCTCGGCGCGGGCGTTTTCCAGGATCTTCGCCCGCTCGTCCTTCAGCGCGTTGATGCGATCGGCCAGCGCCATCGACAGCAGCACTACTTCCAGCGCGGCGCCAAGCTGGCTGGCGTACATGGTCAGGAAGTTGTGCGGCAGGTGCCCGAGCACCATCAGCGTGTTGATCTGCCCGCCGACCAGCAGCGCGCTCCAGGCGATGATGAAGTAGCGCGCCACGCGCATGCCACGCAGCCAGGCCAGGATGCCGGCGGCAAACACCGCCAGGGTGAACAGCAGCGCCAGCGCGGTGGCCAGGCGCAGGGCCACTCCGTAATCGGCGGCCATTGCGAGCGCCATCACCAGCACCGAGAAGACAATGATCAGCCGCAGCAGCCAATCCACCCAGCGGCTGTGCTCGGCGGTGCGCAGGAAGCTGCGGGTAAACAGGCAGCCGAACAGCCCGGTGGCCCCGATCAGCAGCGGCGTCGCGGCATTGGCCCACCAGGGACGATCCGGCCAGAGGAACTGCACACCGGCACCGTTCACCGAGACCTGGTAGAGGCCGAACGCGGCGATGTAGAGGATGTAGTAGAGATAGCTGGGATCGCGGATGCTGATATAGATGAACAGGTTGTAGACCAGCATCGCCAGCAGTACGCCGTAGATCATGCCCAGCACATAGAGCCGCCCGGGTTGCGCCTCAAGATAGGCGTGATGCGACCAGAGACTCAGGGGCACCTGGATCGAACCCTCGCTTTGCACGCGCAGGTACAGGCGCTGGGGCCGATCGGTCGGCAGCTGCACTTCGAACAGGTAGTTACCCTGGCCGATCTCGCGGCTGGCCCAGGGGCGGGTGTCGCCAGTGTCGCGGGCCAGGCGGTAACCGCCTTTGCCGTCCGGCAGGTACAGCTGCAGGCTGTCGAGCGGCGGATAGGCCACCTCCAGCAACCAGCGTCGCGCGCCTTGCACGGTTTGCGGACGGTAATGCAGATCGACGCGCACCCAATGCGCGGAGCGCGAATAGCCGGCGTTGAACACCGCGGTCCGGTGAGGCAGGAAGTGACTTTCGAACGCGGGCGAGGCGACCTCGTCGATCTGCGCGTTGCCTAGTGGATCCTCGAACACCCGCATGTGCTGCCCGAGTGGCAGGTGACGGGGGTGTTCGTCCAGTTCGACGGCAGCGGCCAGGGCCGGCAAGAGGGCCAGGATAAGCAGGAAGACGTACCGCATGATGCCTCGTGCAGGCCAGGCGACGAAAACGGATTCACGCCCCGCGAACCCCGCCACCCGGTCCGAAAACCAAAGTGCCAGCAATCTACCACAGCGATGGTTGCAGCCGGAAAAGGCGAATGCCTGAGGGATCGATCGTCCGATGGCCGGCGAGCTCCGCAGCGGCGGTTAAACGCACAACTGCCGCGTCCCGCCAGCGCTGTTTGGTGATAAGCTCGCACGCCATGAAAAACCCTACTTCAAGACCCGTCGTCCTCTGTCTGTCCGGCCATGATCCCAGTGGCGGCGCCGGCCTGCAGGCGGACATCGAAGCCCTCCTGGCGCAAGCCTGTCACGCCGCACCGACGGTCACCGCACTGACCGTGCAGGACACCGTCAACGTCACCGACTTCCGCGTCCTCGACCGCGAATGGGTGCTCGCCCAGGCCAACGCAGTGATCGCCGATATGCCGATCGCGGCAGTCAAGCTCGGCATGCTCGGCTCGGTGGAAATGGTCGAGACCGTTCTCGAGATCATGGCCAGGCTGCCCGGCGTGCCGCTGGTCTGCGATCCGGTACTGCGCGCCGGTGGCGGCGGCGCGCTGGGCAAGGATGATGTCGGCTTCGCCATGCGCGAGCGGTTGTTCCCGGTGTCGACCATCGCCACACCGAACCTGCCGGAAGCCCGCATCCTCGCCGAGCTGCCCGAGGGCAGCGCCGACGAATGTGCCGAACGCCTGCTGCCGCACATCCGCCACCTGCTGATCACCGGCGGCCACGGCGATGAAAGCGAAGTGCATAACCGTCTTTACTGCCGCGATGGTAGCCGCCACGATTTCACCTGCGCGCGCCTGCCTGGCAGCTATCACGGTTCCGGCTGCACACTGGCCAGCGCCCTGGCCGGCCGTTTGGCGCTGGGCGAGGAGCTGACCAGTGCCGTCCGTTCGGCGCTCGACTACACCTGGCGCACCCTGCGCGATGCCGAGGCGCCCGGCCACGGGCAATTCGTCCCGCGGCGCCTGCCACTGGACCTGGTCTGACTGGAGAGCAGCGCATGAAGGATTCGGCCCGCCTGCGCGGCCTGTACGCCATCACCGATAGCAAGTTGCTCGCCGAGGGCCGTTTGCTGCCGTATGTCGAAGCCGCGTTGAAAGGTGGCGCCCGCCTGCTGCAGTACCGCGACAAATCCAGTGACGAGGCCCGTCGCTTGCGTGAGGCCGATGCGTTGCAGGAACTCTGCGCCCGCCATGGCGCGCAACTGATCATCAACGACGACGCCGAGCTGGCGGCGCGACTGGGTGTCGGCCTGCACTTAGGCCAGGAAGATGGCTCGCTGGCCGCCGCCCGTGCCCTGCTCGGCCGCCAGGCAATCATCGGCGCCACCTGCCATGCGCAGCTGCCGCTGGCCGAGCAGGCCGCGCGTGAGGGCGCCAGCTATGTCGCCTTCGGCCGCTTCTTCCAGTCGCAGACAAAGCCGGGCGCACCCTCGGCCGGTCCCGAGCTGCTGCGCGAGGCCCGCGCCCGCATTGGCCTGCCGATTGTCGCCATTGGCGGCATCACGCCGGAAACGGCACCAAGCCTGATCGCCGAGGGCGTGCAGATGATCGCCGTGGTGCACGCGCTGTTCGCCGCTGACAGCCCCGCCGAGGTCGAGCGCCGCGCCAGAGCGTTCAGCCAGTTGTTCAATACCCCCTGATTCCGCCACGGCTGACCCGCCATACGGCGGTCAGCCCCTGTTCTGCGAGGCCCGCATGTCCCGTTCCGAAACCCTTTTTGCCAGCGCCCAGACCCACATCCCTGGCGGCGTCAATTCCCCCGTGCGCGCCTTTCGCAGCGTCGGCGGCACCCCGCTGTTTTTCAAACACGCCGCCGGCGCCTATGTGATCGACGAAGATGACAAGCGCTACGTCGACTACGTCGGCTCCTGGGGCCCGATGATTCTCGGCCACAGCCACCCTGAGGTGCTCGATGCCGTGCGCCGCCAGCTCGAACACGGGCTGTCCTACGGCGCGCCGACCGCCATGGAAACCGAGATGGCCGAACTGGTCTGCCGCTTGGTGCCATCCATGGAGATGGTGCGCATGGTCAGCTCCGGCACCGAAGCGACCATGAGCGCAATCCGCCTGGCCCGTGGTTACACCGGCCGCGATGACATCATCAAGTTCGAAGGTTGCTACCACGGTCACTCCGACAGCCTGCTGGTCAAAGCCGGCTCCGGCGCCCTGACCCAGGGCGTGCCGAGCTCGGCCGGGGTGCCGGCGGATTTCGCCAAGCACACCCTGACCCTGGCCTACAACGACCTAGCAGAAGTCGAAGCCACGCTGAAGGAAAAAGGCGAGCAGGTCGCCTGCATCATCGTCGAGCCGGTCGCCGGCAACATGAACTGCGTTCCCCCGGCACCAGGCTTCCTCGAAGGCCTGCGCGCCCTGTGTGACGCGTATGGCGTGGTGCTGATCTTCGACGAAGTGATGACCGGTTTCCGCGTCGCCCTCGGCGGCGCCCAGGCCTACTACGGCGTGACTCCGGACCTGTCGACCTTCGGCAAGATCATCGGCGGCGGCATGCCGGTCGGCTGCTTTGGCGGCAAGCGCGCCATCATGCAGCACATCGCCCCGCTTGGCCCGGTTTACCAGGCCGGCACCCTGTCGGGCAATCCACTGGCGATGGCCGCGGGCCTGACCACGCTGGGCCTGATCAGCCGCCCCGGCTTCCATGACGAACTGAGCGCCTACACCAGCCGTATGCTGCAAGGCCTGCAGGACCGCGCCGATGCCGCTGGCATCCCCTTCGTCACCACCCAGGTCGGTGGCATGTTCGGTCTGTATTTCAGCGGCGCCGATGACATCGTGACCTTCGCCGATGTCATGGCCAGCGATGCCGATCGCTTCAAGCGCTTCTTCCATCTGATGCTCGAAGGCGGCGTCTACCTGGCACCGAGCGCGTTCGAGGCCGGTTTCACCTCCATCGCCCATGGCGACGCCGAGCTCGCAATCACTCTGGATGCCGCCGAGCGCGCCTTCGCCAAGCTCAAGTGAACCCGACGATGGAATTGCTGCAGAGCATCCTGCTCGCCCTGACTGCCGGCACCAGCGCACTGCTGATCGGCCGCGCCCGGCGCCGTTACGGCGAGGCGGACCAGCCAGCGCTGTTCAGCGCACTGCTTGGCTTCATCCTGACGGCCGCCAGCGCTGCGTGCGCCGCGGCGAGCGTGCTTGGCATGGACCTGGAGGAGGCGCACCAGTGGCTGGAGCGCGCCAGCCTGCTGCTCGGTTTGCCGCTGATCGCGGTGGCTGCGCTGACCCTGGCGCGGCGCTGGGTGTGGAGTCGACCGAACTGGGGTCGCGTGGTGTTGGGGCTGTGCGTGTTCTTCGAACTGGCGCGACAGCTGGGCTGGAGCGAGCCCTACGCCTTCGGCCTGATGCTGACCAGTGCGCTGCTGGTGGTCTACGCCGGCGCGCTGCGATGGCCGGCAAGCCTGCCGACCCTTGCCGGCCTGGCGGCTGGCGCGCTTCTGCTGGGCGCGGCACCGCTGCCGAACGGCGGGTCGATCATCCAGCCGCTCGGCGACCTGGGGCCGCTGCTATTGGCGATCGCCAGCCCGCTGCTGACCATTCTGCTGGTGCGCCTGCCGGGCAGCACACGTGAGGACAGTCCGGCAGTCGCATAAAAAGCCGATGACAGGCGGTTAAAGGCTTTGTAAGCAGGCTGCAGCTTATCCATAATGTGACGGCTGGCTCGTTCCAGCCTTTCATTACCGCCCTGCTCCTCGAGGCGCCAGATTTTCATGATCCGCACCGGCCGCATCCTGTCTTTGGGCTGTCTGCTGCTTCTCTCGCCTCTCACGGCCCTGGCCGGCGGGAATACCCTGCTGATCCCGGCGACCGCGCGCTGCGCGCTCGACACCCTTCCCGAAGAACTCCCCGAAGCACTGCGCAACTGCCAGCAGGCCGCCAGCGAAGGCGATGTGCAAGCCGCCTACGAGCTGGGCGAGTTTCACTACGACGGCAAGCGTGCGCCACGCGACCTGGCCAAGGCGCTGTACTGGTTCGAGCAGGCCTCACTGCGCGGTCATGCAGCCGCGCAACACCGGCTCGGCGTGATGTTCTTCCGCGGCGAAGGGGTCAAGGCCAACAACGTCCAGGCCTACATCGTGCTGAAGATGGCTGCCGTGAATGGCGAAGACGATGCGCTGGATACCGCCGACCGAGTTTCCGGACAGATGCGTCGCGACGAGCTGGAAATTGCCACCCAGGTCCTCGGGCAGATCTTCCGCGACTACCTGATGCAACTGCAGGCCGCCGACGCGCCGCAGATCCCCTGAACAATCGAGAAACCCCGCGGCATCCACCCGCGCTTTCCCCTGCTCGGTCGTGGGCATATAATCGCCGGTCATTTTTTGCACAACGCCGGCCCGTAACATGACCCGCAAGCTTTTCATCGAAACCCATGGCTGCCAGATGAACGAGTACGACAGCTCGCGCATGGTGGACCTGCTGGGCGAACACCAGGCCATGGAGATCACCGAGAACCCGGCAGAAGCCGACGTGATTCTTCTCAATACCTGCTCGATCCGCGAAAAGGCCCAGGAAAAGGTCTTCTCGCAACTGGGTCGCTGGCGCGAACTGAAGCTGGACAATCCGCAACTGGTGATCGGCGTCGGCGGCTGCGTGGCCAGCCAGGAAGGCGCGGCCATTCGCGACCGCGCCCCGTACGTCGACGTGGTCTTCGGGCCGCAGACCCTGCATCGTCTGCCGGAAATGATCGACGCCGCGCGCACCACCAAGAAACCGCAGGTGGACATTTCGTTCCCCGAGATCGAGAAGTTCGACCGCCTGCCAGAGCCGCGCGTCGACGGCCCCAGTGCTTTCGTTTCGGTCATGGAAGGCTGCAGCAAGTACTGCACCTTCTGTGTGGTGCCCTACACCCGCGGCGAAGAAGTCAGCCGCCCGCTGGCCGACGTGCTGGCGGAAGTCGTCCACCTGGCCGAAAACGGCGTGAAGGAAGTCACCCTGCTGGGGCAGAACGTCAATGGCTATCGCTACGACGGGCATGACTTCGCCGACCTGCTGCACGCCGTCGCCGCGGTAGAAGGCATCGGCCGTATCCGCTACACCACCAGCCATCCACTGGAGTTCTCCGACGCGATCATCCAGGCCCATGCGGACATCCCGCAGCTGGTGAAATATCTGCATCTGCCGGTGCAGGCCGGGTCCGACCGCATCCTCGCGGCGATGAAGCGCAACCACACCGCCCTGGAGTACAAGTCGCGCATCCGCCGGCTCAAGGCCGCAGTGCCGGACATTCTGATCAGTTCGGACTTCATCGTCGGCTTCCCCGGCGAGACCGACAAGGACTTCGAGCAGACCATGAAGCTGATTGAGGACGTCGGCTTCGACTTTTCCTACTCCTTCGTCTACAGCTCGCGCCCCGGCACCCCGGCCGCGGATCTGGCCGACGACACCCCGGACGAGGTGAAAAAGCAGCGCCTGGCGATCCTCCAGCAGCGCATCAATCAGCAGGGCTTCGAGAACAGCCGACGGATGGTAGGTACCACTCAGCGCATCCTCGTCAGCGACTACTCGAAGAAGGACCCTGGCATGCTGCAGGGCCGTACCGAGCACAATCGCATCGTCAACTTCCGCTGCGACAACCCGCGACTGATCGGCCAATTCATCGACGTGCACATCGACGACGCGCTGCCGCACTCGCTACGTGGCACCTTGCTAGGTTGAGAACCGGGCATGCGGCCCCCATGTGATTGCATCGGGGCCGCGACTGCGCTTTCCGCTTTGCGCCCGCGGCGCTATTCTTCCCTCACCACTTCGCCGACCACGGCCACATATAAAAGCCCTTGAACGCACCCATAGAACCGCATCGTTTCACCCTCGAACCCTTTGAAGCCCGTCGCTTCGCCAATCTCTGCGGCCAATTCGACGAGCATCTGCGCCTGATCGAACAGCGCCTGGAACTGGAAATCCGCAACCGCGGCAACCAGTTCGAGCTGATCGGCCCAACCGACGCGGCCAAGTCTGCCGAACAGCTGCTACGCCGGCTGTACCGGAAAACCAAGAACACCGAGCTCTCTCCGGACATGGTGCATCTGTACCTGCAGGAATCCGGAATGGAGGAGCTGGCCAATCCGAATGCGCACCAAGGCGTCGCCCTGCGCACCAAGAAGGGCATGATCCGCCCCCGCGGTGCGAATCAGCAGCGCTACGTCAAAGCCATCCTCGACAACGACATCAACTTCGGCGTCGGTCCGGCTGGTACCGGCAAGACCTACCTCGCCGTCGCCTGTGCCGTGGACGCGCTGGAGCGCGAACAGGTGCGCCGCATACTCCTTGTACGCCCGGCGGTGGAAGCCGGCGAGAAGCTCGGCTTCCTGCCCGGCGACCTGGCACAGAAGATCGACCCCTACCTGCGCCCCCTCTACGACGCGCTCTACGAGATGCTCGGTTTCGAGCATGTGGCACGGCTGATCGAGAAACAGGTGATCGAGATCGCCCCGCTGGCCTACATGCGCGGCCGCACGCTGAACAACAGCTTCATCATCCTCGATGAAAGCCAGAACACCACCCAGGAACAGATGAAGATGTTCCTTACGCGGATCGGCTTCGGCTCCACCGCGGTGATCACTGGCGACATCACCCAGGTCGACCTGCCCCGCGGCACCAAGAGCGGTCTGGCGCACGTCATCGAGGTGCTCAAGGACGTCAACGGCATCAGCTTCACCCACTTCAAGCCAAAGGACGTCGTTCGCCATCCGCTGGTGCAGCGCATCGTCGAGGCCTACGAGTCCTTCGAGGATCGCCAGTCGCCGGCCAGCAAGCGTGCCGCGCAGGACGCCAGCGATGATTGAGCTCGACCTGCAGTGCGCCAGCACGGGCGCTGCGCCGGCCCTCGCCGATCTGCAGCGCTGGTGCGAACTGGCGCTACGCCAGCGTAGCGGCGACTCGGAGCTGACCATTCGCCTGGTGGACGAGGAAGAAGGGCGCGAGCTGAACCGCACCTGGCGGCAGAAGGACTACGCGACCAACGTGCTGTCGTTCCCGGCAGACGTTCCCGACGAACTGCTGGACATCCCGCTGCTCGGCGACCTGGTCATCTGCGTACCGGTGGTCGAGCGCGAAGCCGCCGAACAGGGCAAGGCTCTGACGGCACACTGGGCACATCTGGTCATCCATGGCTGTCTGCATCTGCTCGGCTACGATCACATCGACGATGCCGAAGCCGAAGAGATGGAAGAGCTGGAGCGTCAACTGCTGGCCGAGCTGGGTCATCCCGACCCCTATGCCGAAGAATCGCCCGTCATGGGCACTTGCAAGGACTCCTGAGTCAACGACATGAGCGAAGATCGATCGATCAGCGGGCAGAAGACCTGGCTGGAAAAAATCACCCAGGCTTTTGCCCATGAGCCCAAGAATCGCCAGGAGCTGCTGGAAATCCTGCGCGAAGCCCATCAGAACAAGCTGCTCGACAGCGAGGCGCTGGCCATCGTCGAAGGTGCCATCCAGGTCGCCGATCTGCAGGTACGCGACATCATGGTGCCGCGTTCGCAGGTGATCAGCATCAAGGCCGATCAATCCCCCCGCGAGTTTCTGCCGGCCATCATCGGTGCCGCACACTCGCGTTATCCGGTCGTCGGTGAAAGCCTCGATGAAGTGATCGGCGTGCTGCTGGCCAAAGACCTGCTGCCGCTGATCCTCAAGGATGAACACCACAGTTTCGACATCAAGGATCTGCTGCGCCCGGCCACCTTCGTGCCGGAGTCCAAGCGTCTCAACGTACTGCTGCGCGAATTCCGCGCCAACCATAACCACATGGCCATCGTCATCGACGAGTACGGCGGCGTGGCCGGCCTGGTGACCATCGAAGACGTGCTGGAGCAGATCGTCGGCGACATCGAGGACGAGCATGACGTCGAGGAAGACAGCTACATCCGCCCGCTGCCCAGCGGCGACTTCCTGGTCAAGGCGCTCACTCCGATCGACAGCTTCAACGAGTACTTCGGCAGCGCCTTCCCCGACGACGAATTCGATACCGTCGCCGGCCTGGTGATGAGCACCTTCGGGCACCTGCCCAAGCGCAACGAAGTCACCGAGATCGACGGGTTCCGCGTGCGTGTGCTCAACGCCGACAGCCGCCGTGTGCATATGCTGCGCCTGAGCCGCACCGCGGGCGCGTAAGCCGGCACGAGCCGTTCCGCGCAGCCGACCCTGCGCGGACGCTCGTCCGCCAGCTGCTTGCCGGCCAACTTCATCGCCCTTAGCCTCCCTCCCCGCACCGCTGCGCAAGGAACTTCCATGCACTGGATCACCCGTCCCGGATGGCCGGGCAACCTGCTGGCACTGGTCGCCGGCACACTGACCACGCTGTCGCTGGCGCCTTTCGACATCTGGCCGCTGGCGCTGCTCTCGGTGGCGCTGCTGTACCTTGGCCTGCGCGAAACCGCAGCGAAGCAGGCGGCGCAGCGCGGCTGGTGCTACGGCTTTGGGCTATTCGCCTCGGGGGTCAGCTGGGTCTACGTCAGCATCCATGACTTCGGCGCGGCCTCGCCGGCGCTGGCCGGATTGCTCACTCTCGGCTTCGTCGCCGGCCTGGCGCTGTTCTTCGCCCTGCTCGGCTGGCTCTGGGTGCGCCTGCTGCGCAATCGCCATTCCGCACTTGGCGATGCGCTGGCCTTCGCCGCACTCTGGCTGGCGCTGGATGCGCTGCGTGGCTGGATTCTCACCGGCTTTCCCTGGCTGTACATTGGCTACAGCCAGCTGGATGGTCCGCTGGCCGGACTGGCTCCGCTCGGCGGGGTCTGGCTGCTGAGCTTTGCCGTCGCACTGAGCGCCACCCTGCTCGCGGCGATCCCGCGACTGCTTGCCGACGAAGCACGCCTGGCCGCCGCCGTCGTGCTGCTGCTTTCCCCCTGGCTGGCAGGCCTGGCACTCAAGGACCATGCCTGGACGACCAGCAAGGGCGAACCGCTGACCGTTGCCGCAGTGCAGGGCAACGTCGCACAAAGCATGAAGTGGGACCCGAAGAAGCTCGAGATGCAGCTGCTGCTGTATCGCGACATGACCTTCGGTAGTCGCCCGGCAGACCTGATCGTCTGGCCGGAAACCGCCGTGCCGATCCTCAAGGATCATGCCGAGGGCTACCTGACGATGATGGCCGGCTTCGCCAACCAGCGCGAATCGGCACTCATCACCGGCGTACCGGTACGCCAGCCCAATGCGGCTGGCGAGCTGCGCTATTACAACGGGCTGACCAGCACCGGTGACGGTGCCGGCACCTATCTCAAGCAGAAACTGGTGCCGTTCGGCGAGTACGTACCGCTGCAGGATCTGCTGCGCGGCCTGATCGCCTTCTTCGACCTGCCGATGTCCGACTTCGCCCGCGGCGAATCCGGCCAACCACTGTTGCAGGCGAAGGGCCTGCAGATCGCGCCATACATCTGCTACGAGGTGGTCTACCCGGAGTTCGCCGCAGGGCTCGCGGCGCAGAGCGATCTGCTGCTGACGGTGAGCAACGATGCCTGGTTCGGCCGCTCCATCGGTCCGCTGCAACACCTGCAGATGGCGCAGATGCGCGCTCTGGAAGCCGGGCGCTGGATGATCCGCGCGACGAACAACGGCATCACCGTGCTGATCGACCCCTACGGCCAGATCACCGAGCAGATTCCGCAGTTCGAACAGGCCGTGCTGTATGGCGAAGTCACCCCGATGCAGGGGCTGACGCCGTATCTGCGCTGGCGCTCCTGGCCGCTGATCGCGGTATGCGTGCTGCTGCTCGGTTGGGCACTGATCAGGCGCAAGGCATAGCCTCATCTATGCGAAGCTGCTGGGTCCTGAACGGGTCTTTTGGCTGCCGCTGAGAGGGCTTCATCGCAAGCCAGGCGGTTATGCTGAGCGCTGCGCCGCTCTTGACTGCGAAAGTCCAGCTCCGAGCTGGCTTTGTTCGCGGCCAAGGCCGCTCCTACAGCCGCCAACGTGGGGGCGACCTTGACCGCGAATGGCGAGTTGCGGGCTGAGGCTCACCCACGACCGTACACTCAGGTTAATGCGTTCGACTCAGTCGTTCGCGGAGCGGTACACAAGCGGGTAAACCGCCATACCGACGACCTCGTTGAGCAACATGCCGTTCTGCCAGAAGGCCTTGGCCTCCGGCAACCAGCCATTCAACGGCCGACGATTGGGCACGCCCATGAAGCCCACCGGCGCAGCGATCACCTCGATCCCGTTCTGCTCGAAGCACCAGCGCGAGCGCGGCATGTGCGAGGCGGATGTCACCAGCACCACCCGCTCGATGCCCGCCGCACGCAGCATCTCGGCGCTGAAAACCGCGTTCTCCCAGGTCGTCCGGCTACGCTCCTCGAGCCAGCGCGTGGCGACGCCAAAGTCGCGCTGCAGCACCTCCGCGCCGAGCATCGCCTCGCTGGGTGGCTGGCCGTAGTGCAGCCCGCCACTGGTGAGAATCGGCAGGCCGCTGGTCTTGGCTAACCGCGCCGCATAACGCAAGCGCTCCAGCGCGATGTAGCCGGGCTGATCGCCGCCCCATGCCGGATCACTCTGCTCGCGCCCGGCCCCCAGCACCACGATGGCGCCGGCCTCTTCATCCAGCTGCATCCACTGCGCCTCGGCCAGCGCCGGCTCGCGCTCAACCAGTCGCGCCGTCCATTCGACGACGACCGGCAGGCTCATCAACCAGAGCCCAACCAACCCCGTGACGAAGCACAGCGCCGCCAGCTTTGGCGCGCGCCGGCGCAGCCACCATCCGAGCAACAGCAGGAGCAGCAGCACGCCCGGCGGCAAAAGCAGCTGCTTGAAGAAATAGCGAATCGGCATCCGACCTCCGCGGCAAAGGCAGACACTCTAGCCGCAGCCGGAGGATTTGTCGGCCACTGTTCAATGCCGCGGATAAGTGTGCAGACGCTGCCTGGCGCGCAGCAGCTGCGACCCGCAGACGTGGCAGGCTGCGGGGCCGGCGCCTTCCGGCCAACTCACTTCGGCGTTGCACAGCGCGCAACTCAGCGTCTGTTGCAACGCCAGCGGCGCGTGGCGGCCATGCGCGCCGTGCCGTTGTCGACTACCGCTGCGCACAGCCGGACGCAGTGCCTGGCGCGACAGGTGAGCCTGCTCCTCAGCCGCGGCATGCCAGCCCGAGAGCCATTGGGAATCACGCTGCAGATACGCACGGATCAGCTCGAATTCCGCCGGCGTCAAACCGCGTACTTCCAGCTCGCCAGCACCGTCCGCATCACCGGACGTGGCACGTTCGGCCTCCTGCAGGGCCGAGCTCAGTCGCTGCAACACCCTTGCATAAAGACTACTGTCCTCAGATCGTGGCTCTCGGTCCATCAACCTCACCTCACATTCGTCCCGCCCCTGGATCAAGCGTAGCTCAGCCTGACGCACTCAAGCCGCGCACGACGGACGGAGCTCTGGAGCAGCGGCAAATGGGGTTTCCCTAGGCCGCGGGGGGTCATGTATGCTACGGCGCTTCCATGCCTCCGCCCGCAGCCCGCCGGGTCGCGTTAGCGCCAGGTCCGCCGGACCTGCCAACGTGCCCGCGACAACGCATTCGCGGAGAGCCAGCCCCCATCCCAACGCCAGTAGCCATGCACGAACAGTATCAGCCCCGCGAAATCGAAGCCGCCGCGCAATCCCATTGGGACGCGCAGAAATCCTTTGAAGTGAGCGAACAGCCAGGCAAGGACACCTTCTATTGCCTGTCGATGTTCCCCTACCCCAGCGGCAAGCTGCACATGGGTCACGTGCGCAACTACACCATCGGCGACGTGATCGCGCGCTATCAGCGCATGCAGGGCAAGAATGTCCTGCAACCCATGGGCTGGGACGCGTTCGGCATGCCGGCGGAAAACGCCGCGATGAAGAATCAGGTGGCACCGGCGAAGTGGACCTACGAAAACATCGCCTACATGAAGGCCCAGCTGAAAAGCCTCGGCCTGGCGGTCGACTGGACGCGTGAAGTCACCACCTGCAAGCCGGATTACTACCGCTGGGAGCAGTGGCTGTTTACCCGTCTGTACGAAAAGGGCGTGATCTACCGCAAGAACGGCACCGTCAACTGGGACCCGGTCGACCAGACCGTACTGGCCAACGAGCAGGTCATCGACGGCCGTGGCTGGCGTTCCGGCGCGTTGATCGAGAAGCGCGAAATCCCGATGTACTACTTCAAGATCACCGCCTACGCGGATGAGCTGCTGGAGAGTCTGGACGAGCTGGATGGCTGGCCGGAACAGGTCAAGACCATGCAGCGCAACTGGATCGGCAAGTCGCGCGGCATGGAGATCAGCTTCCCGTACGACGTCGCCAGCATCGGCAGCGAAGGCGTGATGAAGGTCTTCACCACCCGCCCCGATACGCTGATGGGTGCAACTTACGTCGCGGTGGCCGCCGAGCACCCGCTGGCCACGCTTGCCGCGCTGAACAATCCCGAGCTGCAGGCCTTCATCGATGAATGCAAGCGTGGCGGCGTCGCCGAAGCCGACATCGCCACCCAGGAGAAGAAGGGCCTCGCCACTTCACTGCGCGTGCAGCATCCGCTGACTGGCGAGTTGCTGCCGGTGTGGGTCGCCAACTACGTGCTGATGAACTACGGCGAAGGCGCGGTCATGGCCGTCCCGGCGCACGACGAGCGCGACTTCGAGTTCGCCAGCAAGTACGACCTGCCGATCAAGCCGGTGGTACGCACCAGCGCCGGCGACCAGACCCCGGCACCCTGGCAGGACGCCTACGGCGAACACGGCGAGCTGATCAATTCCGGCATCTTCGACGGCCTCGACTTCGACGGCGCGTTCGATGCCATCGAAGTGGCGCTGCAGAAGAAAGGCCTCGGCCAGGCACGCACCCAGTTCCGCCTGCGCGACTGGGGCATCAGCCGTCAGCGCTACTGGGGCTGCCCGATCCCGATCATCCACTGCGACAGCTGCGGCGACGTCGCGGTCCCCGAAGACCAGCTGCCGGTCGTGCTGCCGGAAGACGTGGTACCGGACGGCGCCGGCAGCCCGCTGGCGCGCATGCCGGAGTTCTACGAATGCAGCTGTCCGAAGTGCGGTGCGCCGGCCAAGCGTGAAACCGACACCATGGACACCTTCGTCGAGTCGTCCTGGTATTTCGCCCGCTACGCCAGCCCGAACTACGACAAGGGCATGGTCGATCCGGCCGCGGCCAACCACTGGCTGCCGGTGGATCAGTATATCGGCGGCATCGAGCACGCCATCCTGCACCTGCTCTACGCGCGCTTCTTCCACAAGCTGATGCGTGACGAAGGCCTGGTCAGCTCCAACGAGCCGTTCAAGAACCTGCTGACCCAGGGCATGGTGGTCGCCGACACCTACTACCGCACCCTGGAAAACGGCGGCAAGGACTGGTTCAACCCGGCCGACGTGATCGTCGAGCGTGATGCCAAGGCCAAGATCATCGGCGCGAAATTGGCCAGCGATGGTCTGCCGGTGGAAATCGGCGGCACCGAGAAGATGTCCAAGTCGAAGAACAACGGCGTCGACCCGCAGGCTATGATCGATGCATACGGCGCAGATACCTGCCGCCTGTTCATGATGTTCGCCTCGCCGCCGGATATGAGCCTGGAGTGGTCCGACTCCGGCGTCGAGGGCGCCAGCCGCTTCCTGCGCCGCGTCTGGCGTCTGGCTCATGCACACGTGAGCGCCGGCGTCGCTGGCTCACTGGATACCGCCAACCTGAGCGACGAGCAGAAGGCCGTACGCCGCGCGATCCATCTCGCCATCAAGCAGGCCAGCGTCGATGTCGGCCAGCATCACAAATTCAACACCGCCATCGCCCAGGTGATGACGCTGATGAACGTGCTGGAGAAAGCCGCGACCGCCAGCGAGCAGGATCGCGCGCTGTTGCAGGAGGGCCTGGAAACGGTCGCCCTGCTGCTCGCACCGATCACACCGCACATCTCTCACGAACTCTGGCAGCGACTCGGCAAACAGGGCGCGATCATTGACGCGCAATGGCCGAAGGTCGACGAGTCCGCCCTGGTGCAGGACAGCCTGACGCTGGTGGTACAGGTCAACGGCAAGCTGCGCGGGCAGATCGAAGTGCCAGCCGCGGCAAGCCGCGAGGAGGTCGAGGCCGCTGCCCGTGGCAATGAGAACGTGCTGCGCTTCACCGAGGGCCTGACGATCCGCAAGGTCATCGTGGTGCCGGGCAAGCTGGTCAACATCGTCGCTAACTGATTCGGCCCCGGCGCATGCGCCGGGCCTGCAAGGGGATAACAAGATGAACAAACGGAATCTGGTGGTGCTGGGCCTGACACTGCTGCTGAGCGCTTGTGGCTTCCAGCTGCGCGGCACCGGTGACGTGGAGTTCGGTCTCAAGGAGATCGACCTGCAGGCGCGCAACAGCTACGGCGAAACGGTGCAACAGCTCGAAGACCTACTCAAGAGCAATGGCGTGCGGGTTTACCCGGGCGCCAAGTACAGCCTGAACCTTGCCCGCGAGCAGACCCGCCAGCGCACCGCCAGCTACACCAGCTCGGCACGCAGCGCCGAGTATGAGCTGACCAGCACCCTCGATTACGAATTCCGCGGCCCGCAGAACATGCTGCTGCTCGAGGACAGCATCGAAGTGCAGAAGGTCTACGTGCACGACAGCAACAACCTGATCGGCTCGTCCCAGGAAGGTGATCAGCTGCGCCAGGAAATGCGCCGCGAGCTGCTGCAGCAGCTGACCCTGCGTATCCAGCGCATCACCCCGGCGCAGCTCGACCGCCTGCAACAGGAAGCCGAAGCCAAGGCCCGCGCCGAGGCTGAAGCCATGGAAGCTGCCCGTCATGCCCAGGACGCGCAGCCGCAACAGTCGCCCATCCAGCTGCCCATCCAGTAACAGGTAACGGGGCCTCAAGGCCCCCGTCTTCGTACCATGAAGCTTTCTCCCGCTCAGCTCGGCAAACACCTGCAAGGCCCGCTGGCGCCCGTGTACGTCGTCTGTGGCGACGAGCACCTGCTGTGCCAGGAAGCCTGCGATGCGATCCGCGCAGCGACCCGAGCGCAGGGCTTCAGTGAGCGTCAGGTCTTTCACGTGGAGACCGGCTTCGACTGGAGCCAGCTGATCGAAGCCGGTGCGAGTCTTTCGCTGTTCGCCGAGAAGCGCCTGCTCGAACTGCGCATCCCCAATGGCAAGCCCGGTGACAAGGGTGCCGCGGCGCTGCTGGAATATCTGGCCCGCCCCGCCGAGGACACCGTGCTGCTGGTCAGTCTGCCCAAGCTCGACGGCAGCACCCAGAAGACCAAGTGGGCCAAGGCGCTGATCGATGGCAAGGACGTGCAGTTCCTGCAGATCTGGCCAGTGGATGCCGCGCAGCTGCCGCAGTGGATACGTCAGCGGCTGGCCCAGGCGGGCCTGTCCGCGGACCAGGAAGCCGTCGAACTGATAAGCGCCCGGGTCGAAGGCAACCTGTTGGCCGCGGCGCAGGAAATCGAAAAGCTCAAGCTGCTGGCCGAAGCCGGACAGGTCACCGCGGAAACCGTCCAGGCCGCGGTGGCTGATAGCGCCCGTTACGATGTATTCGGCCTGATCGACGCAGCCCTGCACGGCCAGGCGGCCCATGCGCTGCACATGCTGGAGGGCCTGCGCGGTGAGGGCGTCGAGGCGCCGGTGATCCTCTGGGCGCTGGCCCGCGAACTGCGCCTGCTGGCCAATATTGCGCAACAATATGCCCAGGGCACTCCGCTCGAGCGTGCCTTCAGCCAGGCCCGCCCGCCGGTCTGGGATAAGCGTCGCCCGCTGGTTTCCAAAGCACTGCAAAGGCATGACGCGGCCGGCTGGAACCAGTTGCTGAGAGACGCGCAACGCATCGACGAGCAGATCAAGGGCCAGGCCGCCGGGGATCCCTGGATCGGTCTGGCGGACATTTGCCTGCAACTGAGTGGCCGCCGGATCGGTACCTGACAAGCGAATCGCGGAGAGCGAATTCACGCCGCGGCGCACTGGACATTTTTTGTACAAGGCCTATGATTCCCTCGCCCGATAGCGGGCCATTTGAGGGAGTCGAAAAATGAGCACACGCAAGAAACGGCCGAACAAGGCCAAGCACCTGGTTGCGCAACCCCTGTTCCGCCTCCGCCAGGAAACGCCGAAAAAAGGCAAAGGCAGCTACCGCCGCGAAGCCTCCCAGTCCACCAACTGGGAGGCTTCGGTCCTTCTGGCAGCCTGAAAACCCAACACCGCCAAAGCGTGATAATGTCTGCGGCCGACGACACGTTTCGAGAGCGGTGCATGTATCACACCTTCGTTCCCGTTCTGCTGCTACGTACCCTGGTTGCCGCTTCGGCGATGAGCCTGGTCGTTGCCTGTGCAGCCGAACCCCTCGCGCAGTCCACTCTGGTCAGCAACGTCCCCGCCGCCAGCCAGCCTAGCGACGCCACCATCGCCGATGTCCGTTCGGAAGCCACTCACCTGAGCTTCAGCCAGTGGCGCGAGCAGTTCCGCGCTGAAGCCCTTGCGGCCGGTATCTCCGCCGCGACCTTCGACCAGGCCTTCGCCGGCGTCCAGCCCGATCCAGCGGTGATCGAGGCGGACCGTAGCCAGCCCGAGTTCACCCGGCCCGTCTGGCAGTACCTGGAAGGCGCCATTTCGCCACAGCGCGTGCGCAGCGGCCGCCGCTTGCTTAGCGAGCACGCCACCACACTGGATCAGATCGAGGCCCGCTACGGCGTCGATCGCGAAACCCTGGTTGCCGTCTGGGGACTGGAAAGCAGCTTCGGCCAGATCATGGGCGACAAATCGGTGATTCGTTCCCTTGCGACCCTCGCCCACGAGGGTCGCCGTCCGGCATTCGCCAAGAGTCAGCTGATTGCAGCGCTGGACATCCTCCAGCACGGCGACGTCGCGCCACAGCGCATGCGCGGCTCCTGGGCTGGTGCTATGGGGCAGACGCAGTTCATTCCGACCACTTACAACACCCATGCCGTGGATTTCGATGGCGACGGCAAGCGCGATATCTGGAACAGCTCGGCCGATGCCCTTGCCTCCGCCGCGCATTACCTTCAGGCATCCGGCTGGAAACAGGGTAAGGCCTGGGGCTTCGAGGTAGAGCTACCCGAAGGGTTCGACTACGCCTTGGCCGACACCGAGATTCGCAAGCCGCTGGCCGAATGGCGCAGCCTCGGCCTGCGCAACCTGCCCGGCGACCAGGAAGAAGCCAGCGCCAGCCTGCTGCTGCCTGCCGGCCATCGTGGCCCGGCATTCCTCATCATGGACAATTTCCGCGCCATCCTGCGCTACAACAACTCCTCGGCATATGCCCTGGCGATCGGCCTGCTGGCAGAGAATTTCCAGGGCAAAGGCGAGGTCGCGGGCAGCTGGCCACGCGGCGAACAGCCACTCAGCCGCTCCGAGCGCCTTGAACTGCAGGAACGTCTAGTCGCTCAGGGCTTCGACCCGGGCACCCCGGACGGCATCATCGGCGCCAATACCCGCAAGGCTATCCGCGGCTTCCAGCAACGCCTGGGTTGGCCGGCCGATGGCCATCCCACTCAGGAGCTGCTCGGGCGACTGCGCGCCCACAACTGATTGAGTTGGGCTTGGCGCCATACACAAAAGCCCCGGCAGACTGCCGGGGCTTTTTTTTATCCCTGCAACAGGGTCAGTGTTTGATGGCTACTTCGTAGAGGTAGTCCGGCAGCGGGTCGATGATTACCTGCTGGCCTTGATAGTGGGCCTTCACTGCCTCGCGCGCGACCACGCCATGTGGCACGCGCTGATCACCACCAAGGCGCTGGCGTGCGCGGTAGTCGATCACGCAGCCGTCGGTCTCGACCCAGAAGTGCGGTGAAACCACCTTACCGTCCAGTTCGACCTGCCCCAACATCGCTCGGTATGGAATGTGCTGCTTGGCCAGCCGCGTCACCACCAAGCGGCTCATCGCGTCGCACTCGACCTTCGCGGCATCCAGATCGTCAAGCAAGTCCTTCAATTGGGGTTCGTTCATCTGCAGTGGCCCTCGGTTGGCCTCATGGTGTAAACGAACGCCACTATAGACCAAAGTCTAATGCGGCGTAATGCCGCAATTTTCTTGCCAATCGCTTGGCAGTTCCCGCGCCATGCGCTTTCGCAAGGCGCATGGCGGACGGAAAAGAAAAAACCGCGCAGACAGCCTGGACTGTCTGCGCGGTCTTCAAGAGCCGCAATAACTTTACGGTTTCAGTCTTTTTTGGCTCCGTGCGCCTGCTGATCGGCATGGTACGACGAGCGCACCAGCGGACCTGAGGCGATGTTCTTGAAGCCCATCTTCATCCCCTCTTCGGCAAACCAGGCGAAGGTGTCGGGATGAACGAAGCGCTGCACCGGGAGGTGGTTACGCGAAGGCTGCAGGTACTGACCCAGGGTCAGCATGTCGATATCGTGCTCGCGCATGCGGTGCATGACCTCGATGACCTCCTCGTCGGTCTCGCCGAGGCCGAGCATCAGTCCCGACTTGGTCGGCACGCCCGGCACGCGCTGCTTGAACTTCTCCAGAAGATCCAGTGACCACTCGAAATCCGAGCCCGGCCGCGACGACTTGTATAGCCGCGGTACGGTCTCCAGATTGTGGTTGAACACATCCGGCGGCTCGCTGGCAGTGATATCCAAAGCGATATCCATGCGTCCACGGTAGTCGGGCACCAGGGTTTCCAGCTGGATCGACGGCGACAGCTTGCGAATCTCGCGCAGGCAATCGGCAAAGTGCTGGGCGCCACCGTCGCGCAGATCGTCGCGATCCACCGAGGTGATGACCACGTACTTCAGGCGCATGTCGGCGATGGCCTGGGCCAGGTTCTTCGGCTCATCCGGGTCCAGCGCATTCGGCCGGCCGTGGCCGACGTCGCAGAACGGGCAGCGACGGGTGCAGATGTCGCCCATGATCATGAAGGTCGCGGTTCCGCTGGAGAAGCACTCGCCCAAATTGGGGCAGGAGGCCTCCTCGCAGACGCTGTGCAGTTTGTGCTTGCGCAGGGTCTGCTTGATCTGGTCGACCTCCGGGGAAACCGGAATGCGCACGCGAATCCAGTCCGGCTTCTTCGGCAGCTCATCGGTGGGTATGATCTTCACCGGAATCCGCGCAACCTTCTCGGCACCACGCAGTTTGACGCCTGCCTCTACCTTGGCTGGGAGCTTGCCTGCCGTTTCTACACTACTCATAAGCTTCGATTCCGCCCGCGAGGGTCTTCTGTTGCGCGTATCCGAGCTGCCGGACCAGGTGATCACGCAGTCGATCGGCCACTTCAGAGATGTCGATCGGCCCGATCAGGTCACGCAACTGGGTCATGGGCAACCCTGCATAACCGCAGGGGTTGATGCGCCGGAAAGGTTCGAGATCCATGTCCACGTTCAGCGCCAGGCCGTGGAAGGAACGGCCATTGCGAATGCGCAGGCCCAGAGACGCGATCTTCGCACCGTTGACGTAAACGCCCGGTGCATCCGCTTTGGCAGCCGCCTCGATGCCATAGCTGGCGAGCAGATCGATCAGGCTCTGCTCGATACGACTCACCAGCTCGCGCACACCGATACCGAGTCGGCGCACATCGAGCAACAGATAACCAACCAGTTGGCCGGGCCCGTGATAGGTCACCTGACCGCCTCGATCCACCTGCACTACCGGAATTTCGCCAGGGAACAGCAGGTGCTCGGCCTTGCCGGCCTGGCCCTGAGTGAATACGGGCGGGTGCTGCAGCAGCCAGATTTCGTCGCCACTGTCTGCATCGCGCGTGTTGGTGAAGTGCTGCATGGCCTGCCAGGCAGTCCGGTACTCGATCTGGCCGAGCTCACGCACGCCCACTTCGAGGGTCATCACAGCACCATGTGAACACGGCCAGTGGCGCGCAGGTCGACGTGAATGGCCTGCAGCTGCTCTACGCCGGTGGCGGTGATCAGCACCTGCAGCGAAAGGAATCGCCCGTTGCGGCTGTCGCGGGTGACGACGGTGGCTTCGTCGAAATCCGGCGCGTGGCGCTGGATGACTTCGATCACGACCTCACGGAAGCCTTCGCCAGCGTCGCCGATCACCTTGATCGGGTAGCGCTCGCAGGGGAAGTCAATCTTGGGTGCTGCGACATCTTGGTTATCGGTCATGGGCGTAACGGACTCGTGATCCGCACGTGCGCCGCGGCGGGATCAGCCGCGGTGCACTCGCGCGTGGTCAGTTGAACAGGCTGTAGAAGAAGAGGCGAATGCTATCCCAAAACCGGCGGAACAGCCCACCCTCTTCGATGGTTTCCAGCGCCACCAGATCGGTGCTGCGGACGACCTTGTCCTCCAGCTTGACCTCGACCTTGCCGATGACGTCACCCTGCTGGATCGGTGCGGTGAGTGTGCCGTTGAAGCTCATGACCGCTTGCAGCTTCTCTGCCTGGCCACGCGGCAGGGTCATGGTCAGGTCCTGTGCCAGGCCCGCCTTCAGCTTGTCCTGCTGCCCTTTCCAGACCTGCGCCTGAGCCAGCTCAGTGCCCTTCTGGTAGAAGGTGCGGGTCTCGAAGAAGCGGAAGCCATAGGTCAGCAGCTTCTGGGTCTCCGCCGCGCGGGCCTGCTCGCTGTCGGTACCGAACACCACCGAGATCAGGCGCATGTTGTCACGCACGGCAGACGCCACCAGGCAGTAGCCAGCCTCTTCGGTATGACCGGTTTTCAGGCCGTCGACGGTCTTGTCGCGCCACAGCAGCAGGTTGCGGTTGGGCTGCTTGATGTTGTTCCAGAAGAACTCTTTCTGCGCGTAGATGGCGTAGTGCGCCGGGTCTTCGTAGATGATCGCGCGAGCCAGCTTGGCCATGTCGTTGGCCGAGGAATAATGATCCGGGTCCGGCAGGCCGGTGGCATTCATGAAATGGCTGTTGGTCATGCCCAGGCGCTGAGCCGTGCTGTTCATCAGGTCGGCAAAGGCCTCTTCACTGCCCGCGATGTGCTCGGCCATGGCGACGCTGGCGTCGTTGCCCGACTGAATGATGATGCCATGCAGCAGATCGTCGACCGACACCTGCGTGTTGACCTGGATGAACATCCGCGAGCCGCCGGTACGCCAGGCCTTCTCGCTCACCGTGACCATGTCGCTGTCGCTGATCTGGCCCTTCTGGATTTCCAGGGTGGCGATGTAGGCGGTCATCAGCTTGGTCAGGCTCGCCGGCGGCAGGCGCTCGTCACCGTTGTGCTCGACCAGTACCTCGCCGCTGGCCGCGTCCATCAGCATGTAGGACTTGGCCGCCAGCTGCGGGGCGGACGGTACGATCTGCGCTGCCCAGACGGTCGGGGTGACCGTCAGCACTGCCAGGACTATGAAGCGTTGCACGAGGCTGGTGATGTTCATCCGAATCTCAAATTAGTCAGGTAAAACGAAGGCAAGGTTTGCAGCGGTCAGTCAGCGGCAACGCGCCGCGGCTGCCCGAGGTTGGCCAGGCGTACGCTCTCTTCGAGCTGCATGGCCTCATCCGGTGTGTCGATGGGTCCCAGGCGCACGCGGTGCAGGGTCTGCTGGTTGTGTACCACCGAGCTGATGAACACCGGGGCAGAGACCACGCCGCTCAGCTTGTCCTTGAGCAACTGCGCTGCATCCGGATTGGCGAAGGCGCCAACCTGGAGAAACAGGCCAGAGGCTGCGGGCGAAGCGTTTTTTTTTGCATCGACTTCCAGCGGCACCGTGGCCGCAGCGTGCTGCTGGGGCGGCGGCGTGTACTGCTCGATCGGCTGCGCGACATTGCTGGCGGGCTTGCTCGCAACCATCTCCGGCTGCGCCATCATCGTGGGCACCGGTCGGCCCTGGTCGGCCCACCATTGCTGAGGGTCGATGCCTTCGACCTTTACCCGCGCCGTTCCGCTCTCGGCATAGCCGAGCTTCTTCGCCGCGGCGAAAGACAGATCGATGATCCGATCGGAGTAGAACGGACCACGGTCATTGACGCGCAAGACCACGGTGCGCCCGTTATCCAGATTGGTGACCTTGACGTAAGTGGGCAAGGGCAGCGTCTTGTGCGCCGCGCTCATGCCATAAAGGTCGTACTTCTCGCCATTGGCGGTGGGCTGGCCGTGAAACTTGGTGCCATACCAGGATGCCGTCCCGGTAGCTGAATAACGCCGACCATCGCTGATTGGAAAGTAGGTCTTGCCCAGCACCGTATAGGGATTGGCCTTGTAACGGCCGTAATGCGGCATCGGCGTGGCATCGGGGATCTGCGAAACGTCGACGTCCCACCAGGGCGCGCCGTCCTTGTGCGGACGGCTGTAGTCGCCGGGACCACTGATCCCGGTACTCTTACTTGGTGCACTGCTCGGTGTCGGCGTCGATGAGCAGCTCGCCAGCAGCGCCCCTGCGACACCCAGCGCGACCAGCCTTGTCCAGATCACGGTCATTGTTCGCCTCGCGCTTCGGCCAGCAGCTGGGACAGCTGATGCACGGCCATTGCATACATCACGCTACGGTTGTAGCGGGTAATGACATAGAAATTCGGCAGGCCCAGCCAGTACTCATCACCCTCTGCGCCATCCAGGCGGAAGGCGGTAATGGCCGTATCGTTGGCCACCGACTTGTCGAACTGCCAGCCCAGGCTACGCAGTTCGCCGGCATTTTTTTGCGACTCCAGGCCGACGGTCAGCCCTTCTTCATAGCGCTCGCCGCCTACCTTGGCCCGCGCCACCACCGGCTCGCCCGCAGCCCAGCCATGTTGCTTGAAGTAACTGGCCGCACTGCCGATGGCATCGGTGGGGTTGTTCCAGATATCGATGTGCCCGTCGCCGTCGAAATCCACCGCGTAGGCGCGGAAGCTGCTCGGCATGAACTGCGGCAGTCCCATCGCACCCGCGTAGGAGCCCTTGAGCGTCAGCGGGTCGACCTGCTCCTCACGGGTCAGCAGCAGGAACTCCTTGAGCTGCTGACGGAAAAACGGCTGACGCGGAGGGTAATCGAAGCCCAGCGTCGACAGCGCATCGATCACCCGATGGCTACCGGTATTGCGGCCGTAGAAGGTTTCCACGCCGATGATCGCGACGATGATTTCCGCCGGCACGCCGTATTCGGTTTCCGCACGAGTCAGCGCGGCTTCGTTCTCCCGCCAGAAATCGACGCCCTGGGCGATGCGCGAGTCGGTGAGGAAGATAGGTCGGTATTCCTTCCACGGCTTGACCCGCTCCGCAGGACGCGAAATGGCATCGAGAATCGCCTGCTTGCGCTCGGCCTGCTTGAACAGATCACGCAGCTGCTCGTCGGCAAATCCGTAGTCGCGGGTCATCTCCGCGATGAACTCGTCCACGTTGGCGCCGGTGTAATCGGCCGCCTGCAGCGGCAGGCTTCCCAGCACAGCGCCGGCCAAAGCCACGCCCCCTAGCATCCGCGCCATCCAGCCACGCCGTAATGAAGTCAACAAATTCACTCTCGTCAAACCTGCGCGATCCACTTGCGATGGGTGTGGATCGACATCAAAACCCCGAACCCTGACAGCAGGGTCACCAATGAAGTTCCGCCATAACTAATGAAGGGCAATGGCACCCCCACCACCGGCAACAGCCCACTGACCATACCGATATTGACGAAAACGTAAACAAAGAAGGTCATCGTCAGCGCACCGGCCAGCAATTTTCCAAACAGCGTTTGCGCCTGCACGGTGATAACAAGGCCGCGGGTGATCAGCAGACCATACACCAGCAGCAGCAGGCAGACGCCGACCAGGCCGAACTCTTCAGCGAGCACGGCGATGATAAAGTCCGTGTGGCTTTCCGGCAAAAAATCCAGGTGCGACTGCGTGCCTGCCAGCCAGCCCTTGCCGAACACCCCACCCGAACCGATCGCCGCCTTCGACTGGATGATGTTCCAGCCAGTGCCCAGCGGATCGCTTTCCGGATCGAGAAACGTCAGTACTCGCTGCTTCTGGTAGTTGTGCAGTACGAAGTACCACATCGCCACAGCAATGGGCACGATCGCCGTGACCGCGCCAATGATCCAGCGCCAACGCAGACCGCCGATGAACAGGACGAATGCGCCGGAGGCGAGAATCAGCAGCGACGTGCCCAGATCCGGCTGTTTGAGGATCAGCACGAAGGGCACGAGGATCAGCGACAGACTGATCGCAGTGTGCTTGATGCTCGGCGGCAGGCTGCGCGAGGACAGATACCAGGCGATGGTCATCGGCATGATGATCTTCATGAACTCCGACGGCTGGAAGCGGATCACCCCCGGAATGTTGATCCAGCGGGTGGCGCCCATCGCTGTATGGCCGACGACCTCGACCGCCACCAGCAGCGCTACCACAGCGAGATAGCCCAGAGGTACCCAGCGCGCCATGAAGCGTGGCTCGAACTGTGCAATGACCAGCATTGCACCCAGGCCGAGGCCGAAAGACGTCGCCTGCTTGATGACCAGATCCCAGTTCTTGCCGCTGGCCGAATAGAGAATGAACAGGCTGCCCGCCGCCAGCATCAGCAGCAACACCAGCAGCAGCCCATCGATATGCAGGCGCTGCAACAGGCTGGCGCGACGCCGCAGTACGTCCTCGCGCGACAGGGTTCGGTCGAAATTGCCGCTCATGGCTTCTTCCCTTCGGCGGTCAGCGGCGGGGCGAACTCGGGCTTGAGCACGCCCTCCTCGTTCAGCAGCCAGGCGTCCATGACCTGCTTGGCCACCGGCGCGGCGACGCCCGAACCGGATTCGCCGTTCTCGACCATCACCGCCACGGCGATCTGCGGGTCATGCACCGGGGCGAAGGCGACGAACAGCGCATGGTCCCGATGGCGTTCGGCCAGCTTGGCACTGTCGTATTTCTCGCCCTGGCGGATCGCGACCACCTGGGCGGTACCGCTCTTGCCGGCAATACGATACGCCGCGCTGTCACCGACCTTCCTTGCCGTACCCCGCGCGCCATGCAGAACCTGCTCCATACCGTGGGTCGCGTAGTCCCAGAAGCGCGGATCGCGAAGCTGGATGTCCGGAACCGGATCATGGTCCACCGGCGCTTCACTACCGACGCTGCGCGCCAGATGCGGCCGAATCCACTTGCCGCGGGTCGCCACTAGCGCCGTGGCCTGGGCCAGCTGCAGCGGCGTGGCCTGCATGTAACCCTGGCCGATACCGAGAATCACTGTTTCACCGGGATACCAGGGCTGGCGATAGCGCGCCCGTTTCCAGTCGCGCGACGGCATCAGGCCCGCCGTCTCCTCGTGCATGTCCAGGGATACGCGCTGCCCCAGGCCGAAACGGGTCATGTATTCGTGCATGCGATCGACGCCCAGCTTGTGGGCCATGTCGTAGAAGTAGGTGTCGTTGGAGCGGGCGATGGCCAGGTCCAGGTCCACCCAGCCGTCGCCGTTGCGGTTCCAGTTGCGGTACTTGTGCTTCACGTTCGGCAGTTGGAAAAAGCCCGGATCGAACACGCGACTGCTCGGCGTGATCACGCCAGCATCGAGGCCGGCAACGGCCATCATTGGCTTGATGGTCGAGCCGGGCGGGTAAAGGCCGCGCAGCACACGGTTGAACAACGGACGATCAATAGAGTCGCGCAGTTCACCGTAATCCTTGAAGCTGATGCCGGTGACGAACAGGTTGGGGTTGAAGCTCGGCTGACTGACCATCGCCACCACCTCGCCGGTGCTCGGCAGCAGCGCGACGATTGCACCGCGACGACCACCGAGCGCCGCTTCTGCGGCCTCCTGCAGGTCGAGATCGAGCGACAGCGTGATGTCCTTGCCCGGTATCGGATCGGTACGCTTGAGCACGCGCAAGACCCTGCCGCGGGCATTGGTTTCGACCTCTTCGTAGCCGACCTGGCCGTGCAGCTCGTCCTCGTAGAATTTCTCGATACCGGTCTTGCCGACATGGTGCGTGCCGCTGTAATTGACCGGGTCGAGCTGCTTGAGCTCTTGTTCGTTGATTCGCCCGACATAGCCTACCGAGTGCGCGAAGTGCGGACCCTGCGGGTAATGCCGGACCAGCTGCGCCGCCACCTCGACCCCAGGCAGGCGGAACTGATTCACGGCAATGCGCGCAATCTGCTCCTCGGACAGCTCATACATGATCGGTACCGGCTCGAATGGCCGGCGCCCCTGCAACACGCGTTTCTCGAACAGCCCGCGCTCTTCCTCGCTGAGCTCCAGCACCTCGACCACGCCATCGAGCACAGTCTTCCAGTCGCCGGCGCGTTCGCGGGTGACGGTCAGGCTGAAACTGGGCCGGTTGTCGGCAATGACCCGGCCCTTGCGGTCGAAGATCAAGCCACGATTGGGCGGGATCGGCTGCACGTGGACGCGGTTGTTCTCCGACAGCGTCGAATGGTGCTCGAACTGCACCACCTGCAGGTAGTACATCCGCGACACCAGCACACCGATCAACAGCAACACGAACACAAGGCCAACGATGACGCGCCGGCGCACCAGCACGGCGTCCTTCTCGTGATCCTTGAGTTGAATCGGTTGCGGCATCTTGAAGGGGTTCGCGGACTACTTGTGATAGGGATGACCGGACAGCAGCGTCCAGGCGCGGTAGATCTGTTCGCCGATCAGGATTCGCACCAGCGGATGAGGCAGGGTCAGCGGCGACAGCGACCAGCGTTGCTCGCTGCGCGCGCAAACCTCGGGTGCCAGCCCTTCCGGACCGCCGACCATGAGGTTGACGTTGCGTGCATCGAGCCGCCAGCGCTCGATTTCCGCCGCCAGCTGCTCGGTGCTCCACGGCTTGCCATGTACTTCGAGCGTGACAATGCGCTCGCCTGGCTGAACCTTGCCCAGCATGGCCTCGCCTTCCTGGCGAATCAACCGCGCCACGTCGGCGTTCTTGCCACGGGTATTGAGCGCGATCTCATGCAGCTCCAGCGGTAGTTCGGACGGCAGGCGCTTGGCATATTCCTGCCAACCATCCTCGACCCAGCGTGGCATCTTCGAGCCGACCGCAATCAGCTTGATACGCACGGCTTATTCCGGGTCGTGAGCGTGCTGTGCGCGGCTCTGCTCGGCGCCCTGCCAGAGACGTTCCAGATCGTAGAACTGGCGGGTCGGCACCTGCATCACATGAACGACGACATCGCCCAGGTCGAGCAACGCCCACTCACCGCCTTCGAGACCCTCGCTGCCAAGCGGGCGAACGCCCTGCTCCTTGACCTGCTCCAGCACGTTTTCGACAAGCGACTTGACGTGCCGGCTGGAACTGCCGCTGGCGATGATCATGTAATCAGTGACACTGGTCTTGCCGCGCACATCGATGGTGGTGATGTCCTGGCCTTTCAGATCTTCCAGGGCGGCAACCGCCAGCTGGACCAACTCTTCAGTTTGCATAACGTGAAAACAACCTCAGTTCGACGCCCGGTACAGTCCGTGCGCGTTGATATAAGCCAGTACGGCATCGGGAACCAGGAATCGGACCGACTTGCCGCTGGCCAGCAATTGGCGAATCTGTGTGGCAGACACTTCCAACGGTGTCTGCCAGACGAAGGCAATCTGCCCGCTGCCCCCGCAAAGCACCTGGGGATCGGGCACGCTGCGTGCGGCGAGCAGATCGCGCAGCACCTGCGGCGCCTCGCTGCCGGCATCCGGGCGTTGCAGGACGAGGATATGGCAATAGTCGAGCAGCTCTTCCCAGCGATGCCAGGTTGGCAGGCCGCAGAAGGCATCCCAGCCCACCACCAGCAACAACTGATCCTCCTCGCCCAGCTCGGTGCGCAGGGAAATCAGCGTGTCAATGGTGTAGGACGGCTTCTCCCGCTCCAGCTCACGAGCGTCCACACAAAGTGGCGGCAGGTCTTGCACCGCCAGGCGAACCATTGCCAGGCGATCCTGCGCCGAGCAATTGGGGGTGTCACGGTGCGGCGGACGCGCGTTGGGTATCAGCCGCAGCTCGTCGAGATCGAACATCTCGGCCACTTCCAGCGCCCCGCGCAAGTGACCGATGTGTACCGGATCGAAGGTGCCGCCGAGTATACCGATGCGCCGGGCGCCGCTGCCTTGGCTCATCAGGTACGGACGTGGCCGTCGCCAAACACCACGTACTTCTCGCTGGTCAGCCCTTCCAGACCGACCGGACCACGGGCATGAAGCTTGTCAGTGGAGATGCCGATCTCCGCGCCCAGGCCATACTCGAAGCCATCGGCGAAACGCGTCGAGGCGTTGACCATCACCGAAGCGGAGTCCACCTCGGTGAGGAAGCGCCGGGCATCGGTGAAATTCTCGGTGACGATCGCGTCGGTGTGTTGCGAGCCGTAGCGATTGATGTGCTCGATGGCGGCATCCAGCGAATCGACGATGCGGATCGACAGGATCGGTGCGTTGTACTCGGTGGACCAGTCTTCTTCGCTGGCCTCCAGCACATCGCCGCCAAGCAGCGCCTGGGTTCGCGCACAGCCACGCAACTCAACGCCCTTCTCGCGATAGATGGCCGCCAGTGCCGGCAGCACCCGATCGGCGATGCCCTGGTGAACCAGCAGCGTCTCCATGGTATTGCACGGCGCGAAGCGCTGGGTCTTGGCGTTGTCGGCGACGCGAACGGCCTTGTCCACGTCCGCCGCCACGTCGATGTAGACATGGCAGATGCCGTCCAGGTGCTTGATCACCGGTACCCGGGCGTCGCGGCTGATGCGTTCGATCAGACCCTTGCCGCCGCGCGGCACGATCACATCGACGTATTCCGGCATGCTGATCAGCGCGCCGACCGCAGCCCGGTCAGTGGTCTCCACGACCTGCACCGCCGCTGCCGGCAGCCCGGCTTCGGCCAGGCCAAGCTGGATGCAGCGGGCAATGGCCTGATTGGAATGGATCGCCTCGGAACCACCGCGCAGGATGGTCGCGTTGCCCGACTTCAGGCACAGGCTGGCGGCGTCGATGGTCACGTTCGGCCGCGACTCGTAGATGATCCCGACCACGCCCAGCGGCACGCGCATCTTGCCGACCTGAATGCCCGAAGGCATGTAGCGCATATCGCGAATCTCGCCGATCGGGTCCGGCAGCGTGGCGACCTGGCGCAGCCCTTCGATTATGCCGTCGATCACCTTGGGCGTCAGCGCAAGACGATCGAGCATCGCCGCGTCCAGACCTTTGGCGCGGCCACCGGCAAGGTCCCGCTCGTTGGCGCTGACCAACTCGTCGCGGGCTGCGTCGAGCGCGGCGGCGGCGGCCTGCAGGGCACGGTTCTTCTGCGCCGTGCTGGCGCGCGCAAGCACCCGCGAGGCCTCGCGCGCGGCGCGGCCCAGGCGGTTCATGTAATCGAGTACGGACTCGGTCATGGATCTAGCTGGCCTGACTGAAGGGAAAGCGGCTGATTATAGCCACCCCGACCGCCCGCGCACAGCGGCGCCGGGCGAAAGGCGCTCGAATGCATGCGCGGACAGCGCTACGAACCAACCAGCACGGCGCAGTATCCTTGCGCCGAGGAAACCCACCACCCTTTCGTCAGGTCGAAAGGCGATCTCGATTCAAGGAAATCCGCATGGGCCAGTGGCTCGAAACCCTAACCCAATGGCTCGCCGGACATCCGCAATGGCTGGGCCTCGCGCTGCTGATCGTCGCCTGCATGGAGTGTCTGGCCGTAGTCGGACTGATCATCCCGGGCACGGTGCTGGTATTCGCCATTGCTGTACTCGCTGGCAGCGGAGTGCTGAGCCTGGGGGAAACCCTTTTGCTGGGCTTTATCGGCGGATTGATCGGCGACCTGCTTTCCTATGCCCTCGGTCGACGCTATCACCAGGGCATTCGCAGCTTGCGAGGCCTGCGCGACCATCCCGAGTGGCTGATGCAGGCCGAGCACTACTTTCAGCGCTACGGCGTAGCCAGCCTGCTGGTAGGCCGCTTCATCGGCCCGCTGCGCCCCATGCTGCCGATGACCGCCGGCATGCTCGACATGCCGCTCGGACGCTTCCTGCTGGTCAGCCTGTGTGCTGCCGCCGGCTGGTCGATGGCTTATCTGCTGCCCGGTTGGAGCGCCGGAGCCGCCATCCGCCTGCCGCTGGAGGAGGGTTTCTGGAGCGAAGCCGGGATAGTGGTCGGCGCGCTGCTGACGCTGATCGCGGCAACTGCATTCGGCAGCCTGCGCGGCTTGCGTTGGGTCAGCGCACTGTCGGCCAGCCTCGGCGTTGCCATCCTGCTCGGTTTGTTTTTCGGCTGGCCGCACCTGAAGGAACTCGACGAAGGCCTGCTGGCAGTGATCCAGGGCGCACGCAGCACCACCTTCGACCGCATCATGGTGATCGTCACCCGCGCCGGCGACTTTCACACCCAACTGTGGGCCGCGGTATTGCTATGCCTGCTGCTTCTGGTCGCACGCCAATGGCGCGCCGCCCTGTTCGCCATTCTCACGCTGCTGGGCACGGCCCTGGCCAACGGCGCCCTGAAGGCCACCTTCGCTCGCGTTCGCCCGGAAGTACTGATGGAGCCGCTGAGCAGCTACAGCTTTCCCAGCGGGCACAGCTCAGCGGCGTTTGCCTTCTTCCTCACCCTCGGCGTGCTCGCCGGTCGCGGTCAGCCACCGCGCCTGCGCCTTGCCTGGCTGGTCCTCGCCAGCTTACCGGCGACGGCAATCGCACTCTCGCGGGTCTATCTCGGCGTGCACTGGACCACCGACGTGACGGCAGGCGCCCTGCTGGCTGCCTGCATCTGCGCCGCCAGCCTGACCCTGGTGCAATGGCGCAGCCCGCTGCACGCAATGGCACCGAGAGCCTGGTGGCTGATCCTGCCGGCCTGTCTGGGCCTGCTCGGCGCATTCAGCGTCTGGGCTCTGCCGACAGCTATGCAGATGTATCGGTATCAGTGATTGCTCCCTCAAGCGTGTGATCCGAATTTTTTTCTGGTGCGAACCAGGAATGTGCGAGGCGTCGTTGCGTATATCGCGCCACCAGCGGAAAGTCCGCACCTTGGCAGAGCAGCCTTTCGCCGTTGAGTTTCGGATAACTCAATAACTGTCCAGGGACCAGGATATTCCGATGCGCGAGTCACGCCTTCTAACTTTCAGCACCCACGATGCCTTAGAGCTTTCCTACCGCCATTGGCCCGCGCTTTCGTCCACAGGGCCTACAAGGCGGGCCGTCGTCATGTTCCATCGCGGACATGAGCATTCCGGCCGGCTGGCCCACCTCGTTGATGAGCTCGACCTTCCTGACTGCGATTTCTTTGCCTGGGATGCGCGCGGGCACGGTCTGTCGCCTGGCACCCGTGGAGACAGCCCGAGCTTCGCGATGAGCGTACGAGACGTGCAGACGTTCATTGATCACATTGGCTCTATGCACTGCATCAAAGAGGAAGACCTGGCAATTGTTGCGCAAAGTGTAGGGGCGGTAGTTATTGCGACATGGGCCCACGACCATGCGCCCAAAGTTCGGGCGCTGGTGCTGGCGTCACCGGCGTTCAAGGTAAAGCTGTATGTACCATTCGCACGGACAGGCCTAAGGCTAATACGAGCGTTTCGCGGCAACTTCTTCGTCGACAGCTACGTCAAGGCCCGCTTCCTGACGCACGATCCCGCGCGGATTCAGAGCTATCAGCAGGATCCGCTTATCACCAAGGCCATTTCCGTCAATATGCTCCTTGGGCTGCATGAAGCGGCGCGGCGCGTGGTTGCAGATGCGCAGACGATCCAGATCCCAACTCAGCTCTTTATCTCAGGCGCAGACTTCGTCGTAGAACACAAACCACAAGTAACTTTTTTCGAAAGACTTGGCAGCTTACGAAAAGAAAAACACGTTCTGCCGGGTTTCTTTCACGACACGCTCGGCGAGCGAGATCGTAATCGGGCAGTAAGCCAGGCCCGCCGCTTCATTCGTCATAATTTCGATATGCCAATGGCGCCCCCGTCGCTCCTCGATGCGGACCGAATAGGCCCGATGTGTGCGGAAGCAGAAGCACTGACTGCCCCTGTAGCTCCGAACTCCATAGAAGGATGTTATTGGCGCGCCATGTGTGCGGGAATGCGCCTTGGCGCCCGGCTTTCTCATGGGCTGAAGCTCGGTTTCGATGCGGGTTTCGACTCCGGCAGCACGCTCGATTATCTCTACAGAAACGAACCAGCAGGGCTGACTGTGCTGGGGCGCAAGATTGACCAGCTTTATTTGAACTCCATAGGCTGGCGTGCAATACGCCCGAGAAAAAGGCATGTAGAAGAGCTGTTACGTGGGGCGATGAGCCGCCTGCGAAGCGCAGATCAGCCAGTACATATCGTGGACATCGCCGCCGGCCATGGCCGCTACATTCTCGAGGCAATACAGGACCTCGGAGAACGCCCTGCCTCGATTCTCCTGCGCGATTACAGCGATATCAATGTACGCAACGGCAGTGCCCTGATCCGGGCAAAGGGTTTCGAAGAGATCGCTCGATTCATCAAGGCAGACGCATTCGATCAGGCGGATCTGGCCGCACTCTCGCCGCGCCCCACGCTTGTAGTGGTATCGGGTCTCTACGAGTTGTTCGGCGACAATCAAATGATCGGCCGCTCTATTGCCGGCGTCGCCGAAGCGCTGCAACCGGGCGGCTACATCGTATACACCGGACAACCCTGGCACCCACAGCTGAAGCTCATAGCCCGAGCGCTGACCAGTCACCGAGATGGGCAGGCATGGGTGATGCGACGGCGTACCCAAGCGGAGATTGACCAACTGGCAGCAGCGGCAGGTTTGGTAAAAATCACGCAGCGTATCGACGACTGGGGGATCTTTACGGTGTCGTTGGCACAAAAACCCTACTGACGACCTTCTCTAGCGACACCAAGGTTGGCCGGTGCGGCGCTAGGTCACGCTGGCGAACACACGGGGGCGACACGCCTTACGCCCCGTCCTGCAATTGCTCGAGCAGGCTTTGAATCTGCTCGAGCTGCGACGCTGGCTCGTCCAGCCCCAGCAATTCGATCTTCTGCTCCGCATCGAATGGCAACAGGTAGGCCAGCTGTCTGGCCAGAGCTGCCTGATCGCTCACCGCGCCGCCCAGCCCCAGGGTTTTCACCATCGGATGCTGGCCCAGCGCGGCGAGCAGTACGACGAGGTCGGCGTGCTGCTCGGCCAGTGGCTGGCTATCGGCTTCGCTGCGCCAGGCGACCTGGGCGACGGCCAGCTGGTCACGCAGTACTTCGAACGATTGCACATCGAAGCGCCGCCCGCCTTCGACCCGGATACCCAACAGGCCGTTGGGCAGCTGTTGCCAGTCGCGAATCAGCGCTTCGCAACCGATATGAGAGAACGCCACCGGTGCTGCGCCAACCTCCTTGCCATCCAGGATATGCACCACGCCAAAGCCATGCCCGGCCTTGAGGCACTGGCTGACCATGTCGAGATAGCGTGCCTCGAATATCTGCAGGTCGAGAAAACAACCGGGGAACAGCACGGTATCCAGCGGGAACAACGGCAATCTCATGGCGACTCCATCACAGCAGCAAGGCAACCACCAGCGGCAACAGCACCGCAGTCATTACCCCCATCAGGCTCATGGCCAGGGCCGCGAACGCACCGCATTCGTCGCTTTCCTGCAGCGCCTGCGCGGTGCCCACGGCGTGGGCGGTCAGCCCGAGCGCAATGCCGCGGGCCGCAGGATGCTGAACGCCAAACCGGCGCAACAGTTCCGGACCGAAAATCGCGCCGAGCACGCCGGTGATCATCACGAACACCGCCGCCAGCGCCACCACACCGCCGATCTGCTCGGCCACCAGCATGGCGATCGGCGAAGTGACCGACTTCGGCGCCAGGGTCATCAGGATCATGTCATCCGCGCCGAAAGCCCAGGCCAGGGCCATGCCCAGCGCCGTGGCAAACACACCGGCGACCAGCAAAGTGATCACGATCGGGCCGAACAACTCGCGAATCCGCCGCAGGTTCAGGTACAGCGGCACGGCCAGCGCAACGGTGGCCGGCCCCAGCAGCAGCGTCAGCCACTGCGCACTGATGCGGTATTCGTCATAGTCGATACCACATAGCAGGAGGATGCCGACGATCAGCGTCATCGACACTAGAACCGGCTGCAGGAATACCCAGCGGGTCTTCTCATACGCCGCATACGCCAGCTGGAAGACAGCCAGGGTAATTGCCACACCGAACAGCGGATGATGGATCAGCGCCTGCCAGGCTGCATACCAGTGCAATTCCATCATGCGCCCTCCTGCCGGTGCTGCTTGCGCCGGATGAGCGCCTGCATCAGCCAGCCGGTGAAGACCAGCGAGATCAGCAGTGAGATCACCAGCACGCCGACGATGGCCCAGAAATCGTCGAGAATCGCCTCGGTATAGGCCATTACCCCCACCGCTGGCGGCACCAGCAGGAGCGGTAGATAGCGCAACAGACTGCTCGCCGCCAATTGCAGCGACTCGCTGGCCCGGCCGCGCGCCAACAGCCCGGCAAACAGCAACACCATGCCGATGATCGGCCCAGGCAGCATGGGCAGGAACAGCACATTGAGGACGGTGCCGAGCAACTGGAATGCGACCAGCCAGGTCAGGCCTCTGAGCAGCATGGGAGCCTCCCGCAAAATTGCGACAGTATAAAGGGCAACGCCGGCAGGCGCCCGCGCTGCGCTATGACGGGCCATTCGCGGTGCCGATGCTGGTTTGCCGCGACGCCTGCCCGTGCTGATCTAGAGCTGTAAATGATGCAGAGCCAGTCGGCCGCTTCGGGCCCGGCACTGCCCCTCTCTAGCAGGCCGTTGAAAAACTCGGCTTCAACTGCCCCAACCCGTCCGGTTTGGCGCTTTTTCAAGCGCTTTGGCCTAACGGAGTCCACACAAGGCCTGACTTCAGGCCTTTTTGACAGGTTTCAGCACCACGTTCACGCCTTTCGGCGTTTTTTGGGCGTAACTCGCCCTATACATGCGATCCTCGCCACCAACCCGACAGGCTACCCAGTCGGATCAGGTTGTAGACCGAGAAACCCAGCAATAACTGAGCACTCAGCTTGGCGCGACCGATCAGCTTGGTCTTGCGCAGGCCGCCAACCGTCTTCAGCCAGCCAAAACCTTCTTCGATCCGCTTGCGGATCTTCTGGCTGGCGGCATACCCCGGATGCCGCGTGGTGCGCCCATCGATGGCGCTGCCCTTGCGCTTCTGCGCCACATGCGGTGTCACTTTCAGCTCGCGCGCCCTCTGCACGAAACGCTTCTGGTCGTAATTCTTGTCTGCACCTACCGTGCTGCCCGGCTTGGCCGTGCGCTCCAGCATCTCCAGCGCCGCCTCTACCTCGGCACGTCCATTGAACTCGGTGCATTCCACATCCACGATCAGACCGTTGCGGTGCTCCATCATCGTGTGGGCCATGTGCGCCAGACGACTGGCATCGCCATTGCTCTTGCGCGCCAGCCGGGCCTCGGGATCGCTGGTCGATTGGTGGGTCGCGTTGCTGCGCTTCTCGCCCTTGAAGTCGGCATCGGGGTTGCGCGTGCCATCCTCCGGTGGGTCGCCGCCATCCTTCTTGATAAAGGACTTGTGCGAGGCCCAGGCGTCGATCAGCGTGCCATCGACGCTGAAATGCTCGTTGCTGGCGTACTCGGACCATGCGGCCAGCGACTTGATGCGCTGGAAGAACAGCCGCGCTACATCCTGGTTGAACAAGCGGTCACGGTTCTGGCTGAAGGTCGAGTGATCCCACATGCGCTCGTCCATCGACAAGCCGACGAACCAGCGAAACAGCAGGTTGAAATCAATCTGCTCGACCAACTGCCGCTCGGAGCGAATGGTGTAAATCACCTGCAGCAACGAGGCGCGCAGCAGCCGCTCCGGCGCAATCGAGGCCCGTCCCAGGGTGGAGTACAGCCCGTCGAAGTCCCGATCCATCGAAGCCAGAACGGTATCGACCAGGCCTCGCAGGGGACGCAGCGGGTGATCGTTCGGGATGCGCTGCTCCAGCGTCGTATAACTGAACAGCTCGTTTTGTTTGAGGTCGAGTCCACGCATCGGCTTGGGCTGGCTTCGGCAGAAGAGGATGGCCGCCATTTTGCCAGAGCCACGCGGGCTCTGGCTTTTTTCAACGGCCTGCTAGTCAGACTGCACATCGCTGCAGCCATACAAGAACAATCAGGAGGACACATGCCACAGGTACCCGTCGCACAGCTCAAGGACTACATCGGCAAGGAACTGGGCTACTCCGAGTGGCTGACCGTCGATCAGCAGCGCGTCAACCAGTTCGCCGACTGCACCGGCGATCACCAGTTCATCCACATCGATGCCGAAAAAGCCGCGCAAACACCGTTCGGCGGCACTATTGCCCATGGCTTTTTGTCGCTGTCGTTGCTGCCGATGTTGTCTGGCGACCTTATGGTCGTGCCGGAAGGCACGCGGATGGGCGTCAACTATGGGCTGGACAGCCTGCGCTTCATCCAGCCGGTGAGGGTCGGCTCGCGGGTGCGTCTGGGACTGACGCTGATCGATGCCTACGAGAAGAATCCCGGGCAATGGCTGCTCAAGGCGCGCGCGGTGATGGAGATCGAAGGCTCGGAAAAACCGGCCTATATCGCCGAAACCCTGGCGCTGTGCGTCCTCTGAGCCGCGACTCTGCGCGATTGTCGCAGCCCGCTCGGTTTGCGGCATACTGCGGACGTCCTGCCTGAGCGGATGTCCGCATGCTGCGTATTCTTCCCTTCCTGTTACTTGGTCTGCTCACCGCCTGCGGCGAGGGCGAGCCTCTCACCCCTGCCGATGGAGTGCTGCCGGACGGCGGCCGCTATCGCGGCGAAATCGTCGACGGCTTGCTGCAGGGCGGCGGTCGTATCGACTACCCGAACGGCAGCTACTACCTCGGCCAATTCAAGGACGGCCAGTGGCATGGCATGGGCACCTGGCAAAGCGCAACAGGCGATCGCTACGAGGGTGAGTTCAGGAACGGCTTGTTCGACGGCCTGGGCCGTTTCAGCTATATCGAGGGTGGCGTCTACGAGGGCGAATTCCAGGCCGGACGCATGCATGGCCACGGGCGCTTCAGCCAGGACGGTACGGTCTACGAAGGCGAGTTTCGCAACAACCTCTACCACGGCCAGGGCAGCCTGGAATATGCCGACGGCTTCAGTCATCGAGGGCAGTTCAGCAAAGGCCAGCCGGATGGACCGGGCACCCGCAGCGACGCCAATGGTCAACTCAGCGGGCATTTCAACGCGGGCAACCTGAACGGCGAAGGCAGCTTTTCGACCGAGCATGGCGAGCGCTACAGCGGCCACTTCGAGAACGATCAGTTTCATGGCCAGGGACGCTACGAGGACAGCGAGGGCAACGCCTGGAACGGCACCTTCGTCCACGGCGAACTGAGCGGCACCGGCACTTATGTCGCCAGCGATGGCAGCCGCTACAGCGGGCAGTTCCGCAACTGGCGCTACCACGGCCAGGGCCGTCTCGATCGCGCAGACGGCAGCTTCTATACCGGCGGTTTCCGCCACGGACACTTCGCCGGCGAGGGCGTACTGACCCAGGCCGACGGCACCGAGCTGCGCGGCAGCTGGCGTAATGACCGACGCGTCCGCGACGAGCAGGCACACGCGCTATCGGACCCGCTCGAGCTCGCGCTGCTGGAACAAGGCTCGCTGCTCGAGCGTGCGATCAGTGCGCTACCGCCTTCCAGCCCTGCCCAGGACCTCTATACGCTGACCGTGGCCGGCGATGGCCGGCAGAGCGTGTTCATGCGCGAAACCGATTACGTACAGAAGCTGCTAACCGAGCGTTTCGCCGCCCATGGCCAACTCAGCCTGGTCAACCACCGCGATCATCTCGTCGACCGGCCGCTGGCGACCCGGGAGAACCTGACCCGAGCGATTCGCACGCTGGCCGAACGCAGTGGCGAGGAAGACCTGATCTTTCTCTATTTCACCAGCCACGGTTCGGCGGACCACGAACTGGTGCTGAACCAGCCGCGTCTTTCGCTGGACGACCTGCCGGCAGCGGATCTGGCGCAACTGCTCGCGCCGCTCGCCCAGCGCAAAGTCATCCTGGTGATCTCGGCCTGCTATTCCGGCGGTTTCATCGAGCCACTGAAGAACGAGCAGACGCTGATCATGACCGCCGCCCGCGCCGACCGGGTGTCCTTCGGCTGCTCCGAGCAGAGCGACTTCACCTACTTCGGCCGCGCGCTGTTCGCCGAAGCGCTGCAGGAAACCGACGATATCGTGCAGGCCTTCACGCTGGCCGCAGCAAAAGTTGCCGAACGCGAGCAGGCCGACGACTATCAGGCATCGGAACCGCAAATTTGGGCGCCGGAAGCGGTCGTCCAACGCTGGCAGGAGCTGCGGCAGCGGCGTGCCACCCAATGATCGCCACAGGAGCAAGACCATGTATTTGACGCCACAGCGCATTCTGCTTGCCGGCGCCACCGGACTCACTGGCGAGCACCTGCTCGATCGCCTGCTCAACGAACCCACCGTCGAACGCGTGCTGGCGCCCACACGCAGGCCATTGGCGGCCCATCAGCGCCTGGAAAACCCGGTCGGAGAGCTGCTGGCGTTGCTGCCAACGCTGGGCGGCGAGATCGACACGGCGTTCTGCTGCCTGGGCAGCACGCTAAAGCAGGCCGGTGGCCAGGAGGCGTTCCGCGCCATCGATCATGATCTGGTGCTGGCGTTTGCCCGCCGGGCTAAGGAGATGGGCGCGCGTCACCTGCTGGTGATCAGCTCGCTGGGGGCCAACCCGGACAGTTCGATCTTCTACCTCAAGGTCAAAGGCGAAATGGAGGCGGCATTGCAGCAGCAGGACTGGCCACAGCTGACCATCGCCCGCCCCTCTCAACTGATCGGCCCACGCTTGGAGCCGCGGTTGAGCGAACGCATCGCGGCGCCCCTGTCGCAGCTGCTGCCGGGCAAGTACCACGGCATCGAGACCTGCACCCTCGCCCGCGCGCTGTGGCGACTGGCGCTGGAAGAAGGCGACGGCGTGCGCATCGTCGAATCGGACGAGCTGCGCAAGCTGGGGAAATGACTGTCGGCGCCTCGCCAAAAGGCGCCGATTGACCACTGGATGCACGACGCTGCGACCTCACTCTCACGATGATCATCAGTGACGTAGGGTGGATGTCGCTTTTAACATCCACCTGGCCTCGTCGGTGGATCGGTGAAGCGTGATCCACCCTACGATCCGCAAACGCGTCAGGCGTTAACGCCCCTTTCAGACCTTGATGAAATGCTCGCGGTAATGCCGCAGCTCGGCGATGGAATCACGGATGTCGTCGAGCGCCAGGTGCGTGCCGCTCTTCTTGAAGCCTTCCATGATCTGCGGCGCCCAACGTGCGGCCAGTTCCTTGAGCGTCGATACGTCCAGGTTGCGGTAGTGGAAGTAGGCCTCGAGCTTCGGCATCTGCCGGTAGAGGAAGCGTCGATCCTGGCAGATGCTGTTGCCGCAGATCGGCGACTTGCCCTTGGGCACCCACTGCTCGAGGAAGGCCAGCGTCGCCTGCTCGGCCTCGGCGGTGGAAATCCTGCTCTCACGCACGCGCTGGGTCAGGCCCGAGCCGCCGTGCTGACGGGTGTTCCACTCATCCATGCGCGCCAGTGTTTCATCGCTCTGGTGTACCGCGATCACCGGCCCCTCGGCCAGCACGTTGAGCTGACTGTCGGTGACGATGGTCGCCATCTCGATGATGACGTCGTTGTCCGGATCCAGACCGGTCATTTCCAGGTCGATCCAGATCAGGTTCTGCGGGTTCTGCATGGCGGGCTCCTTGGCTGTGCGGCGCAGTTTAGCCGCTCGTATCGACGCCGTCAGGTGTCGCGCCACCGGGGTACCAGATCAGCAGCCGCGAGCGGCGCCAGTCATCCAATTGCTGCACTTCAACCGGCTCGACCCCTGGCACCGCGAAGCTGTTGCTGATCAACCGCGCGCCGGGACGCATCTCGGCGTGCGCCTTGTCCCACAGGGCGGCCATGGGTGCCGGCGAGAGGAAGCAATAGACCACGTCGTACTCGGCGAGATCGACCCGCCACAGACTGAGCAGGCGAATATGGCAATTGCGCCGCGGCAGGCAGCGCAGCCAGGACAGTGCGAAGGTCAGCGGCGCGGTTTCCACGCCAATGAACTGCGCGACCGGAAAGTCCCGCGCCAGGCGCGACAGCGTGCCGGCCAGGCCGCTGCCCAGGTCGATATAGCGGAAACCCGCCGGCAGCTCGCTCAGCCGGTTGCGCAACTGGCGCTCGGCTTCACGACCGGTCAGGTAGAGCGGCACGCGCTCGGTGAAGGCATTCCAGTTCAACAGCAACAACAACGTGAATGCGCCCAGCGGCAACCAGCCCGGCACGTCGAAATCACGCAGCAACGCCAGGCCAGGAACGAACATCAGATTGATCGCCAGCCACCAGGCCGACAGCCCGAGCCGGGCCCCGATCAGCGCTGCCAGACAGCCCTGCGCGACTGCCACAAGGATGAGACCGGGACGCACACCCAGCACGCCGACCAGTCCGAGCAACAGCAGCCAGACCACCAGCAGCGCCAACAGCTGGGCCAGCAGCGCACGCAGGATGGGCAGGCGAGTAACGACAGAAGCAGGCATGACCGACAATCGAACGGGTGAAGGAGCACCAGTCTAACCCTCCGGCTTCAGCGCGATACAGGCCGAAGTGGGCGGGTTGCAGCATGCTAGACTCGCTCACCAACCTCAGAGACAACCGAATTCATGGCCAAACGCCAACTCAACCGCCGGCAGAACTGGCGTATCGAGAAAATCCAGGAAGAGCGCGCCGCCCGCGCCGCGCGGCGCGAAAGTCGTGCACTCGAAGAACTCGAAGGCGGCGATCTTGGCCCGGAGCAGACCGGACTGGTCATCGCGCATTTCGGCGTGCAGGTCGAGGTGGAAGCACTGGAAGGCGAACACAGCGGGCAGGTCTTTCGCTGCCACCTGCGCGCCAACCTGCCGGCACTGGTCACCGGCGATCGTGTGGTCTGGCGCCCGGGCAACCAGGGCATCGGTGTCATCGTTGCGCAGCTGCCGCGACATTCGGAACTCTGCCGCCCGGATACCCGTGGCCAGCTCAAGCCCGTGGCGGCGAACGTCGACCTGATCGTCATCGTCTTCGCGCCGCTACCGGAGCCCCACGCCAACCTGATCGACCGCTATCTGGTCGCCGCGGAGCACGCCGGCATCACGCCATTGCTGCTGTTGAACAAGGTCGACCTGATCGACGAGCAGAACGAAGCCGCGCTGAATCGCCTGCTGGAAGTCTATCGGCAGCTGAACTACCCGCTGCTGGAAGTCTCGGCCCACGGTGGTGGCGGCATGGAAGCGCTCAAGGCGCGGCTCGACGGCCACGTCAGCGTCTTCGTCGGGCAATCCGGGGTGGGCAAGTCTTCGCTGGTGAACAGCCTGTTGCCGGGCGTCGACACCCGCGTCGGGGCGCTGTCGGAAATGACCGGCAAGGGCACCCATACCACCACCACGGCACGTCTGTTCCACTTTCCCGGTGGCGGCGAGCTGATCGACTCCCCCGGCATCCGCGAATTCGGCTTAGGCCACGTCAGTCGCGCCGACGTCGAAGCGGGCTTCATCGAATTCCAGGATCTGCTCGGGCACTGCCGCTTCCGCGACTGCAAGCATGATCGCGAGCCCGGCTGCGCCCTGCTCCAGGCGCTGGAGGACGGGCGCGTCCAGCCGCAGCGCATGAGCAGTTACCGACACATCCTCAGCAGCCTGCCAGAACCGGATTACTGATCTGGCGCTCAGCCCTCGCCGGGCTGACTGAACTGCAGCACGCCATCTTCGAAGATGTTCAACCGCTCCCGCAGTTGCTCCGGCTGTAACGGCTCCTCCCCAGCCGGCGCCGCGCCGCCAGATGGCGCGACTTCGCCTTCGGCAGCACCAGTCGAATCCGTGGCAGCGGGCTGCTCATCCTCGATCGAACGCTGCGCCTTCTTGGTCAGCACCAGAATATCGATGCGTCGGTTGACCGGATTGAGCGGGTCCTTGCGATCGAACAGCGCGGACGAGGCGTAGCCCACTACCCGCGCGATCTGATCTTCCGGGTAACCACCGATCACCAGCGTGCGGCGTGCAGCGTTGGCACGCCCGGCCGAAAGCTCCCAGTTGCCGAAGTCGCTGCGCCCCGAGAAAGGCTTGGCATCGGTGTGGCCGCTGACGCTGATCTTGTTCGGCACCGCGGCGATGGTGTCGACCAGCGCCAGCAGGATGTCTTCGAAGTAGGGCTGCAACTGGGCGCTACCGAGGGCGAACATGGGCCGGTTCTCGGCATCCATGATCTGGATGCGCAGGCCGTCCTGGGTGATCTCGAAGAGAATCTGGTCCTTGAACTTCTGCAGCTCGGGATTCTCGTCGACCTTGTTCTGCAGCTCCTGCAACAGCAGCTCGAGGCGCTCGCGCTCCAGCTGTTCGGCGAAGGTTTCCACCTGATCGCTATCGATTTGCGCTTCGCTCTGCGCCGGCTCCAGCTCTGGATTGAGGGTGCGGTCCGGCGAGGGTGTCGGCGTCCCCCCCAGGTCGATGACGTGCGGGCTGGCGCTTTCGGTGAAGCCGATCGGATCCTGGAAGTAGCCGGAGATCAGTTTCTTCTGCTCTGGCGTCGCCGAACTCATCAACCACATCACCAGAAAGAACGCCATCATCGCGGTAGCAAAGTCGGCGAAGGCGATCTTCCACGCGCCGCCATGGTGGCCGCCCGCAACCTTCTTGACCCGTTTGACGATGATCGGTTGAGTGTTGTCCATGACGAGCCTTTAGCTGCCGCGCATGGCTTGCTCGAGCTCGGCAAAGCTCGGGCGATGCGCCGGATAAAGGACCTTGCGCCCGAACTCGACGGCCAGCGTTGGCGGCATGCCCGAGGCCGACGCGACCAGCGTCGCCTTGATCGCCTCGTAGACGTTCAGCTCTTCCTTGGCGTCGTGCTCCAGCGCCGCGGCCAGCGGACTGAAGAAGCCGTAAGAGGCCAGGATGCCGAGGAAGGTACCGACCAGCGCGGTAGCGACCTTTTCGCCAATCTCGGCGTTGTTCGCTTCAGCCAGGATCGACATGGTGATGACGATACCCAGTACCGCCGCGACGATACCCATTGCCGGCAGGCCATCCGCCACCTTGGCGACCGCATGGGAGGGATGATCGAGCTCTTCCTTCAGGCTGTTCAGCTCCATATCGAACAGGCCTTCGAGTTCGTGCGGCGCCATGTTGCCGGACGACATGATGCGTAGGTAATCGCAGGTGAAGGCGGTCATGCGCTCGTCCTGCAGGAAGCCCGGGTACTTGCTGAACAGCGGACTGGCGGCGGGATCTTCCAGGTCAGCTTCAATGGCCATCATCCCTTCACGACGACTCTTGTTGAGGATCGAGTAGAGCAGGCTGAGCACTTCCAGATAATAGGTATGGGTAAAACGGGTGCTGAACATCTTCAGCGATTTTTTGAACACCAGCATGGTGGTGCTGGCGGGGGTGGCCTGCAGAAAACCGCCCAGCGCCGCACCACCGATGATCATCACCTCGAACGGATGGATGAGCGCGCCGATCTTGCCGCCAGAGAGCACGAACCCGCCCAGCACGCTGGCGAACACGACGATAATCCCGATTATTTTGACCATAGGAGGTACGTCTAAAACCTGGTTACGAGCCGTCCGGATCAAGGGCAAATAAACGCCCAGAATCGCCACCAGACGACCTTGCGAAAGGAATGTTGGAAGAATTGTTCTGGTTATCGGAACTTTTGCGCCAGACTAAAGGCCATCCCGATGAAAAGCTAGTTCGGCCATGACCACCACACCTCCGCTGCCACGCACGATACCCGCCTGGATCAAGGCTCTCGACGACGCCCCCCTTCCCGCGTTTGCCGGCGTCCATGGCAAGGTGCGACTGGCGCTGCGCGACAGCAGCAAGTCGATGCGGCAGATCGCCGAGCTTATTCAGGACAGCCCCGTGCTGGCGCTGCGTTTCATCCAGGAGGCCAATCGAGGCATCGGCGACAGCCAGCCGGCCGAGAGCCTGGAGGTCGCGCTCAGCCGCATCGGCCTGCAGCGCGCCGAAGCGCTGCTGGCGCGCATTCCGGCCATGGAGGCCGCCGACATGCCGCAGCCACTGCGGCAACTGGTATTAATCAGCCGCCACGCCAGCCAGCAGGCCAACGGACTGTTCGCCGCCCGCCTCGCACGACTGTGGCAGGACATTCACTGGGGCAGCCTGCTGTTCCTGTCTCCCGCCTGGGCGCTGATAGGCGCCTATCCGCATCTGCTCGACAGTTGGGAGCAGCGGGTACTGGTCAAGGGCGAGCCGGCCAGCAGGGTCGAGCGCGAGCTGCTCGGCGTATCCCTGCTGGAGCTGTGCCTAAGGCTTGCTGAGCATTGGCGGCTGCCGGACTGGATCATTCAGGGTTATCGCCTGCTGGGCACCGATCGGCGGCGCCTGATCAAGGCCCTGCATATTGCCCACGACAACGAGCACCCGCTGCATCAGCAGCAGATGCTCGACGCCGACCCCGACCTGCGCCGCTGGCTGACGCTGCCGAGCAACACCATCGTGCTGGCCAACGGCCTGGCACTGTCCTCGCACCATAGCTGGAGCGGCGTACACAGCCTGCGCTGGCAGCGCCTGGCCGGTTTGTATCTGCAGGTGTCGCTCGCCGATCTGCAGCAGATGGTGCACCAGCAGGCGGCGACCAGCGCCCGGGAGATCGGCCGGACCGATCTCTGGCATCCGGCTCAAGGCCTGCTGTGGCCTACCGGTACCCGTTTTCAGGTGTTGCGTGCTGCGCCGGTAGCAAGCGACGCCGATCTGGCCGAATGGCGCGAGCACTGTCGCCGCCTGCTCAGCGAGCCGACGCCGTTCAGCAACGTCTTGCAGCTGACCGCCACCGCCAGCCAAGCCCTTGCCTGCGCGGGCATGCAGCGCACACTGGTGTTGCTGTTCGACCGAAAGCAGAACCGCCTGGTCGCCCAGCAATCGGCCGGCCTGCCAAGCGATGCTGCGCGACTTACCCTCATCCCCGAGCAGAGCCAGATCGTGCGCCGTCTGCTGGAAAAGCCGGCACAGCTGCGCCTGCAGCCGGCCAACATGGCACAGTTCTCGGCCTTGCTGCCCGGCAGCCTGAAAGCGCTTTTCAGCGGCGAACATCTGCTGTTGCGCTCGCTGGGCATCGACGGGCGCGTGCTAATGCTGGTGGTTTCCGATCAGAACGGCGCGCCCTTCTCCGACACTACCCTGCAAACATTCGCTAAAACAACGCAGTGCATCGAGCGCGCATTGGCTACCTTCAGCAGGCGCGGGGTCTGAGCTTTTTCGCTAGACTTCGCCCCTTCTACGACTAGATGAGGGCTGCCGTGTCTGCCTTTTCCAACCTGCCGCTGGTGATCGAGCCAGCCGACCTGGCCGCACGCCTGGACGCGCCGGAGCTGATTCTGGTCGACCTGACCAGCGCCGCCCGTTATGCCGAAGGCCACCTGCCGGGCGCTCGCTTCGTCGATCCCAAACAGACCCAGCTCGGCCAGCCGCCAGCGCCGGGATTGCTTCCGGATATTGCGCAACTGCAGCGATTGTTCGGCGCACTGGGTCATCGGCACGACGCGGTGTACGTGGTGTATGACGACGAAGGCGGCGGCTGGGCCGGTCGTTTCATCTGGCTGCTCGACGTGATCGGCCATCACCACTACCACTACCTCAACGGCGGGCTGCACGCCTGGCTCGGCGAGGCGCGACCGCTGACCCAGCAGATACCCGAGGCGGCGCCCGGCCTGCCGAACCTGACGCTGGACCCCGCCCCAATCGCGACCCGCAGCTACATCGAAAGCCGCCTCGGCGCAGACGATCTGGTGATCTGGGACGCACGCTCGCCGGCCGAATTCCGTGGCGAAAAACTCTTTGCCGCGCGGGGCGGCCACATACCCGGGGCAATCAACTTCGAGTGGACCGCCGCCATGGACCGTGCTCGCGACCTCCGAATCCGCGAGGACATCGCCGAGCAATTGGAGGCACTGGGCATCGTCCCGGAAAAGGAAGTCGTAACCCACTGCCACACCCATCATCGCTCCGGCCTCACCTACCTCCTGGCCAAGGCACTCGGCTACCCACGCGTCAAGGGCTATGCCGGCTCCTGGTCCGAATGGGGCAACCTGCCTGATACACCGGTGCAGCAATGAAAAGGACCCACATGAAAGATCGCCTGTTCGTCATCAGCCAGTACGCGCTGCCCCATCACCTCATCTCCCGCCTGGCTGGCTGCCTGGCCGAGTGCCGGCTGCCGTGGGTGAAGAACACCTTCATCAAGTGGTTCGTTCGGCATTTTCAGGTCGACATGCGCGAGGCCCAGGTCGAGGAGCCCACGGACTACGAGCACTTCAATGCCTTCTTCACCCGCGCGCTGAAGGACGGTGCCCGTCCGCTGGATCAGACCCCGGGCGCCATCCTCAACCCCTGCGACGGCGCCATCAGCCAGCTCGGCAAGATCGAGCAGGGCCGGATCTTCCAGGCCAAGGGCCACAGCTACAGCGCCATGGAGCTGCTTGGCGGCGATCACGAACGTGCCGCACCGTTCATGGGCGGCGCATTCGCCACCGTGTACCTCTCGCCCAAGGATTATCACCGCGTGCACATGCCGGTCAGCGGCACGCTGCGGGAGATGGTCTACGTGCCGGGGCGCATCTTCTCGGTCAACACCGTCACGGCGCAGGGCGTGCCGGAGCTGTTCGCACGCAATGAGCGGGTAGTCTGCCTGTTCGATACCGAGCACGGGCCAATGGCCATGGTGCTGGTCGGCGCGATGATCGTCGCCAGCATCGAGACCGTCTGGGCTGGGCTGGTCACACCGCCCAAGCGCACCTTGAAGACCTTCCGCTACGACGCAGCGGCGCGTGCGCCCATCCATCTTGAGAAAGGCGCCGAGATGGGCCGCTTCAAGCTGGGTTCAACGGTGATTCTGCTGTTCGGACCGGAGCAAGTGCGCTGGGCTGAACAACTGGGGCCGCTGAGCCCCGTGTGCATGGGCGAAGCGCTGGGCCTGGCGACATCCAGCCCAACCGCCACCGACCCGCTCGAAACCCTCTGATTCCCGCCCCCGCGACGTTCGGCAGCCCATAACTGCCGAACGTCGGCTAATATCATGAAGCCATCATTCAGTCCTGCCCGCTGCGGCAGATATTGATAGAGTTCTCATTAATCATGCCCTGACCGCCGCGGAGCCAACCGTTTGGATAGACAGAGCCATCATCTGCTGTTGCGCGCACCAGCGCCCACCCGGCAGACCCTGTCCTTCTGCGACGCCAGCGTGCGCGGCGTAACCGGCTGGCTTGCCGGCTTGCCGAAAGCCAACATCGGCGAAACCGCTCGCCAGCTCTACCAGGCGCTGATCGAACTCAATCAACTGCGAATCACCACGGAAACCCGCCTGCAGATGCTGGAACTGCTGCGGCCGGACGTGCAGTTCGTCTGCACCCAGCTGGAAAAGCACTTCGTCAACCAGCCCATCGTGCTCAGCGAGCGACCGCGCAAGGTCGCCGGTCTCTGCCAGGCGCTGCAGAATCACCTGGCGGTCGGCTACAAGCTGATCGTGGTGCGCGTGGTATCCCAGCCCGAGCGCGACCGACATCAGCTGCTATCGATCGCCCTGCAACGCGCCATTCACAGCCTCGGTGCCTTGCTGATCCGCTCCACTCAGCTGTACAGCCCGGCAGCCGCCGGACTGTGGCTGGAACTGCACCAGCTCTACCAGCTGGCGGTCGAGCATGGCACCGAGCGCCTGCTGCTGCGCGACCCACTGGCACGACATGCCAAGGAGCTCACCGCCGAGCAGAGTTACCTGGCAGCGCTGCTGCTCGGTTGCGCGCGCTGCAATCAGTTGCGTCAGCAGAACATCGTCAAGCTGGCCGCAGCACTGGAGGCCTGGGGCGCCATGGCGCAGATCCAGGCAGCCAGCGCCGCCAGCAGCCTTTTCCTCCTGTCTCCGCTGGTGGACGGGCCGCCGCGCTACCGTTCGCTGTTTCCCGACAGAAATCAGCAGAACCTGCTCGGCATCGATACCCGGATGCTGGTCGGCATGATCGATGAGCACCTGCGCCTGGCGCCCGACAACCGCCGGCTGAGCCGTCTGCCAGCCGCCGCAGGACTGGACGACGATCTGCTGCGCCACCTGAACTCGGCCTGGGGCGCCATCTCCGAACGAACCTTCCAGCGCACGCCGGCAAAGGGCACGCTGGCGCTGTGCATCGGCATGACTGCGCTGCACTATCAGCTCGCCGGTCAGCGCGCCTTCAACGAAGTGCTCGAACTGCCCGGCACCTCGAATCGAGCCGTGTTCAAGCTGCACAACGGCGCCGCAGATGTCTGGGCCAATGCATTCGATGCACAGAGCAACAGCATCGAACGCCTGCCCGACAGCGACCACATCGAGTTCGTCAGACCCGATGTTTCACGCGCAACGCCAGCGACCAGAGCAGCCGCGTCTGCATCGACGAAAGGTAAGTCCACCAGCAGCGAAGATCATCCGATCTATCAGGTCCAGCTGGTCGACCATAGCCCCGGCGGTTACTGCCTGGCCTGGGAAGGCGAGGTGCCCAGCCTGCTGCAGACCGGCGAGCTGTTGGGACTGCGCGAAGACACCGGGCAAACCTGGAGCGTCGCCGTGGTGCGCTGGATTCGCCAGGTACGCGGCGGCGGCACGCAGCTGGGCATCGAACTGATCGCACCGCAGGCCAAGCCCTGTGGTCTGCGCCTGCTGCGCAAGGTCGACCAGGGCAGTGAGTACCTGCGCGCCCTTCTGTTGCCGGAGATCGCCGCGATCTCCCAGCCGGCAACGCTGATCGCGCCACGCCTGCCTTTCCAGGAGGGGCACAAGGTTCAGATCAACCGTAACGGCGAGGAAGAACGCGCCGTGCTGAACCAACGCCGTGCGGCTACCGGCAACTACAATCAGTTCGAATACCGCTCCCTCGGACAGGTCGCACCGGAGCGAGAGACGCCTGTCACAGGCTGGAAAACCCACACCGCAGGCGGGGATGAAGATTTTGACTCACTCTGGAAGTCGCTGTAGATTGCCGACTCTCGCATTCCTGCCTGCCCGCGCCGCTTTGGCGCGCACTTAAGCTGTTGCCATGGCCCTGCAAAAGAAAACCATCCGCCTGCTGATTCTCGAAGACTCGCAGAACGAGGCCGAGCGCCTGGTCAGCCTCTTCCGCAATGCCGGACAGGCGACCCGGGTGCATCGGCTCACCTCCAGCGACGATCTGGCCGAAGCCCTGAAACAGACCTGGGATCTGCTGATCAACGCACCGCAGAGCGAGAATCTCGACCCCAGTGAGGCAATCAGCGCCATTCGCCGGCAGGCCAAGGACATCCCAATCCTCCAGCTAACCGCAGGCAACGACGCCGAAGCGATCACCGAAGCGCTGATGCTCGGCGCCCAGGATGCCCTGCCGCAGGGCGAGGACGAGTGGCTGCTGCTGGTGGCCAATCGCGAACTGGCCAATCTCGAAGAGCGCCGCGCACGCCGTTCAGCCGAAGTGGCCCTGCGTGAAGCGGAAAAGCGCTGCCAGCTCTTGCTCGACAGCTCGGTGGACGCCATTGCCTACGTGCACGACGGCATGCACATCTACGCCAACCGCGCCTACCTCGAACTGTTCGGCTACGAGGACGTGGAGGATCTGGAAGGCATGCCGATGATCGATCTGATCAGCGGCACCGACCAGAGCCGTTTCAAGACCTTCCTGAAGAACTACCAGAGCATGGAAGGCAGCGCCGAACTGGCCTGTGGCGGCGTGCGCGCCGATGGCGACACACTCAAGACACGCATGCACTTCTCGCCGGCGGCCTATGACGGCGAGCCCTGCATTCAGGTGGTGATCCGCGCCGAGAACGACAGTGCCGAACTGCAGAAGCTGCGCGAGATCAGCAGCCAGGACCCGGTAACCGGCCTGCTCAACCGCAACAGCTTCCTCGAAGTGATTGACGCCGCCGTAGAGCGCGCGATCAATGCCGGTCAGCCCGCCAGCCTCGCCTACATCCGCGTCGATCGCTTCGCCGCGCTGCAGGCAGACATCGGCCTGACCGACTCCGACCAGCTGCTCAACCAGCTCGCCACCCTGTTGCGGGGCCACTTCCCCGGCGAAGCCCAGCTGGCTCGCTTCGCCGATGACGTCTTTGCGGTCCTGCAACCCGGCGTCATTCCGCAGCAGGCCGAACCGGAGCTGCGCAAGCTGCTGACCAAGGTCGAAGGCCAACTGCTCGATGTCGGCGGTCGCACGGTGCAAACCACCCTCAGCATCGGCGTTGCCGGCCTCGACGAGAAGACCGCCAAGGCTCAAGACGCGATCGAGCGCGCGCACCGCTGTGCCGATGAGCTGAGCGACGGCAATGCGCTGAAGCTCTACAACCCGGCCGACGAACTGGCGGCAGCAGCCAACCGCGGCGACATCGTCGCGATGCTCAAGCAGGCGCTGGAAAGCAACAGCTTCCGCCTGCTGTTCCAGCCGATCATCAGCCTGCGCGGCGACAGCTTCGAGCATTACGAAGTGCTGCTGCGGCTACTCGATCCGCAGGGCGTGGAAGTCCCGCCGAACGAGTTCCTCAGTACCGCGGCCGACGCCGGCCTGGCTGCCAAGATCGACCGCTGGGTCATTCTCAATTCCATCAAACTGCTCGCCGAGCACCGCGCCAAGGGCCATCGCACGCGATTGTTCCTGCACCTGTCCGCCGCCAGTATCCAAGACCCCAGCCTGCTGCCCTGGCTCGGCGTCGTGCTCAAGGCTTCGCGTCTGCCAGGCGATTCGCTGGCCTTCGAGTTCGGTGAAGCCGATGCCGTGGCCTATCTCAAACCGGCCAAGGCGCTGGCCCAGGGACTCAACGGCCTCGGATGCCGCACCGCGCTCGCCCAGTTCGGCTGCGTGCTCAACCCATTCAATACGCTCAAGCATCTGGATGCCGAGTTCATCAAGGTCGATGGCTCCTACACCCAGGATCTGACCCGCCAGGAAAACCAGGAAGCGCTCAAGGCCCTGCTCGCCGAACTGCACGAGCAGCAGAAGCAGAGCATCGTACCGTTCGTCGAAAGCGCGACCGTACTCGCTACGCTATGGCAAGCCGGCGTCAGCTACATCCAGGGCCATTATCTGCAGGGCCCGAGCCAGTCGATGGACTACGACTTCGCCTCCGACGAAGAGTGAAGCGCCGCCGGGCTGGCAGCCTCCCCGCCAGCCCGAACGCCACCAGACAATCCACCTCAGCTTGACTACGATCACTGGCCAGCCGCAGCGCTGAGCTAGAGTGTCCGGACGCCTTCAACTCGAAGAGGAGCCGCACCATGGTCATGATGAAAGCTGCCGTGTTCGTCGAACCGGGCCGCATCGAACTGCAGGACAAGCCCATCCCCGAGATCGGCCCCAACGATGCCCTGCTACGCATCACCACAACCACGATCTGCGGCACCGACGTGCACATTCTCAAGGGTGAGTATCCGGTCGCGCCCGGCCTGACCATCGGCCACGAGCCGGTAGGCGTCATCGAAAGGCTGGGCAGCAACGTCAAGGGCTACCAGGAAGGTCAGCGCGTCATCGCCGGCGCCATCTGCCCGAGCTTCACCTCCTACGCCTGTCAGGACGGCCTCCCCTCGCAGGACGGCGGCTGCTCCTGCCATGGTTACAAGCCCATGGGCGGCTGGCGTTTCGGCAACAGCATCGACGGCACCCAGGCCGAGTACGTACTGGTACCCGACGCCATGGCGAACCTGGCGCCCGTACCGGACGGCCTGACCGACGAACAGGTGCTGATGTGCCCGGACATCATGTCCACCGGGTTCGCCGGCGCCGAGGCGGCCAATATCAAGATCGGCGACATCGTGGTGATCTTCGCCCAGGGGCCCATCGGCCTCTGTGCCACCGCTGGCGCCAGGCTCCGCGGTGCGGGCACCATCATCGCCGTGGACGGTGTGGATGCGCGGCTGGATATCGCCCGGAAGATGGGAGCGGACGTGACGCTCAACTTCCGCAATGTCGATGTGGTGGAAGAGGTTCTCAAGCTAACCGGCGGCCGCGGCGTCGACGCCTCCATCGAGGCGCTGGGCCTGCAATCGACGTTCGAGAGCGCATTGCGAGTACTCAAGCCGGGCGGAACGCTGTCCAGCCTGGGCGTCTATTCCAGTGACCTGACCATTCCGCTCGGCGCTTTCCATGCGGGCCTTGGCGACAACAAGATCGTCACCTCGCTCTGCCCGGGCGGCAAGGAGCGCATGCGCCGACTGCTCAATGTGGTCGCCTCGGGCCGGGTCGATCTCGGCCCGCTGGTCACCCATCAATATGCGCTGGACGACATCACCGACGCCTACGACCTGTTTGCCAATCAGCGCGATGGCGTGCTGAAAGTGGCGATCAAACCCTGAAGGCACTGCAAGGCATGAGTGACAAAACTAGAGCCCCGGATCGATTGATCCGGGGCTTTGCGTTGTTCGAGCCTGCAGTCGCGCTTTATTCCGTGCCGTCGCGATCGCGGAAACCCAGCAGGTAGAGAATCCCGTCCAGACCCAGGGTTGAAATCGCCTGCTTGGCCGACTGCTTGACCAGCGGCTTGGCGCGGAAGGCAACGCCCAGGCCGGCCAGACCAAGCATCGGCAGGTCGTTGGCGCCATCCCCCACGGCGATGGTCTGCTCCAGACACAGCCCTTCCTGCTCGGCCAGCTGGCGCAGCAGATCGGCCTTGCGCTGGGCATCGACGATCGGCTCGACCGCCACGCCGGTGACCTTGCCGTTCTCGATCTGCAACTCATTGGCGAACACGTAGTCGATGCCGAGCTTGGCCTGCAGCTGCTTGGCGAAATAGCTGAAGCCGCCGGACAGAATCGCTGTCTTGTAGCCCAGGCGCTTGAGTTCGGCGAACAGCACTTCGGCACCCTCGGTCAGGCGCAGGCTGGCACCGATGTCCGCCAGCACGTCTTCCGACAAGCCTTCCAGCAGCGCCAGGCGCTCCTTGAAGCTGGCGCGGAAATCCAGCTCGCCGCGCATCGCCCGCTCGGTGATCTCCGACACCTGTTCGCCAACACCGGCGGCCTTGGCCAGCTCGTCGATGACCTCGGCCTCGATCAGCGTCGAGTCCATGTCGAACACAGCCAGCCGGCGGTTGCGCCGGTAAACCGAATCGCGCTGGAAGGCGATATCGACATTGAGCTCCTGCGCCACGCTGAGAAACTCGGCGCGCAGCGCCGCGGTATCGGCTGGCTCGCCGCGCACCGAAAACTCGATGCAGCCCTTGCCCAGTTCTTCCGGCATGTCCAGCGGCATGCGTCCGGACAGGCGGTCGATATGGTCGATGTTGAGCCCGTACTTCGCCGTGATCGAGCTGACCCGCTGCAATTGCTCGGCGGTGACCTTGCGCGTCAGCAGGGTGACGATGTGCCGGGACTTGCCCTGCCCGGCCACCCAGTGCTGGTAGTCAGCCTCGGCCACCGGGGTGAAGCGCACCTGCTGGTCATGCTTGTAGCCCATGAACAGGACGTCCTTGAGTACCGACGAGGCGCGCTCGTTATCCGGAATCTCGATCAGGATGCCGAACGACAGCGTGTCATGGATCACCGCCTGGCCGATGTCGAGAATATTCACGCCACCCTGGGCGAGCACGCCGGTGATGGCCGCGGTGAGGCCCGGTCGATCTTCACCGGTGATATTGATCAGGACGATTTCGCGCAAGGCGCAGCTCCCATGGCAGGCAACGAAGGCGGGCATTCTACATCAGCTGACCAGCGCGCTGGACAGGCCCCGCGGCAGGCACATCGCGCGCCATCACGATGACCCTGGACGCAATTCGTCAGCTTACCGTCGCAGACCTTCAGCGCCCCCCGTGCTTTCCGTATACTGCTCGGCAATTTCCCGACGAGAAGAGCCGCGCTCTGTGAACCGGCCCGCATCCGTAAAGCCAGACAACTTCTTCCTCATGCTCTATCGCGCAGTACGCCAGCATCGCGTGCCGCTGGTGTTGCGTATTGCCAGCCATACGCTGCTGCTGGTGGCGCTGGCGCTGATCATCTACGCGTGGGTGATCGGCATGCAGTTCAAGCATGCCATGGAGCAGCAGGCCGATGCCCTCGGCCAGAGCCTGGTCACCCAGACGGCCGCCTCGGCCACCGATCTGCTGGTGGCCAACGACATCCTCAGCCTCAACGTGCTGCTGAGCAATCTGGTGAAGAATCCGCTGGTCGCTCACGCAGCGATCTACAGCGTGGACAATCGCGTGCTCGCCGAGTCCGGAACCCGGCCGCAGCAGGGCCTGCTTGGGGACGATAACGGGCTTTATTCGACACCAATCAGCTTTCAGGAAGTGATTGCCGGGCATCTGCGCGTGAGCCTAGACATGCAGCAGTTTCAGCAGCCGATGACCATCAGCCTGCAGAGCATGGGACTGCTCAGCCTGATCCTGCTGGCGTTGACGCTGATGCTGAGCCTGCGCCTGGGCCGGCAATTGGCGACGCCCTTGATGCAGCTGCGCCTGTGGCTGCGCGACCCGGACGACCCCGCCCCGGGTGCCGGACGGCAGGACGAGATTGGCGACCTTGCGCGCCAGCTGCAGGCACGCCTGGTGCCGGAGAAGCCCGAGGCGGAGCTTGACCTGAGCGATGCGCTGGACGACGACTATTTCGACCAGAGTGACGACCACAGCATTGACTCACGATCCCCCGCAGCGCAACCGGAGCGCTTCGATATCGAGCTGGACGACGAGTCACAGCGCCCACGCGGCTTTTCCGCGAACGCTGATGACCACGTGCAGCAGCTGGACGACGACGTCCCGTTCGAGCTCCCGTCACTGGGTACCCCGAGCGTACAGCCTCCTACCCCGCCCCAACCTACCCGCAGCGCCGTGCTGGCCATCCAGCTCGGCGGGCAGGAACAATTGCGCCGCTTGCCGCGGCCGCGCCTGACCGAACTGCTGCAACGCTATCGAGACTGCCTGCAACAAGCCGCGACGCTTTACCAGGCCGAGCTGCACACGCTCAACGATGGCAGCAGCCTGATGTTGTTTCATAGCCAGGACGACGAGCAGAACTACCTCACCCACGCGATCTGCTGCGGCGAACTGATGCGTGCGCTGGGCCATGCCTTGCAGATCGACGTCGCCGACAGCGGCATCACGCTGCAACTGCAGCTCGCCCTGACCCAGGGCGATGGCCTGTTCGACCTGAGCCAGGGCGACCTGCTGCTCAGCCAGCCGGCGCAGGCCGCGCTGGATATGTCGCTGCACAGCCGCAACCTGCTGCTGGTAGAGGGCAGCATCAGCGAGGACCGGCTGATTCAGCAGCGCGCGCGTATCCGCCCGATTGCCAGCCCGGAAGGCGCCTGCTGCGTCGAGCGCCTGCTGGACCCATACCCCTCGCTGCTGGAACGCCAGCTCACGCGCATGCACGAACTACGCAGCCGCACCCACTGACGCAAACCATACGGTCGCTATCAAACGACCGTTGACCTTTGACCTTTGGTCGAGCCCGCAGTCGCAACCAGCCCGAGAAAACGAAAAAGCCCGACCAGATCACTGGCCGGGCTTTTCAATGCGCTGGCTGCAACAGCAGCCGCGACAGAGTCAGAAGCGGAACACTTCCATATCCGTACGAATGGGTTCGGCGGCCGGGATGCGCGGTGCCGGTGCCTCGGCAGACTTGCTTACCTGTGGCTTGGCAGGGGCAACCTTGGGTGCGGTCTTGGCTACCAGGGTAGGTTCGACCGCATCGGCGACCATCTCGCTCAGGCGCTGCAGCAGAACGCTCTGCGCCCGCACCTGGTCGCTCGCGCTGCCCTGGTGCTCCTCCTGCAGGCGCACCAGTCGACTGCCCAGGTGCTTGCCCGCCTTGTCGCGCAGACGCCATTGCGCCTCGAGTACCGCCGGGAATTCGGGGCCGGAATCAAGGCGCGTGATGGACAGCTCGATCTGCACTTCTGGCGTAAAGCCTTCGTCGGCCGGGCCAAGCACCAGGCTCTGCGTATCCAGACGCCAGGCCAGCTGGCGCAGCAACACCTGCTCGACGTCGGCCTTCAGGCTACCCGCCCAGTGGGCGCGCTGTCCGTCGACGGCCAGGCTGCCGTCAGCCAGACGCTGAAGCAAGGCGTCACGCTGCAGATAATCGGCAAGCGTCACCGGTGCCAGCAGCACGGCGGCGCCATCGGTTCGCTCAGGCACTTCAGTCGTACCGCTGTCCAGTCGGTACATTGGTGCAGGCTGCAGGCCGATGCAGCCTGTCAGCCCCATGCTGGCCAGCAACAAAACAGTCGGAACACGCAGCAAATTCTTCATTACCGTCATAACACCAGAGTTCAGGCCGCTCGCGACCATCAGATCGCCAATGCCTCGTGCATATGTCTCGCCGGACAATCGACTCCGCCGACGCGAAAGAAAGCACCGGGCAACATGCCGCAGGCTGGAAAGGCCGCTATCTTCCGTGAAAGCGGCCTTCGATTCCAGCGCCAATACGTTTGGTCATGCTTCGACCAGCAAGCCTTCGACGCGCTGGAAGCCTCGTGGCAGCTTGTTGCCGCGCCTGCCACGTTCGCCTTTGTAGTGCTCCAGATCCTCGGCCTTGAGCGACAGCGTGCGCTTGCCCGCCTGCAACACCAGTGTCGCACCGGTCGGCAACACGGCGAGATCGACCAGATACTCCTCGCGGCTCGCGACCCGCTCGCCGGGGATGCCGATGATCTTGTTGCCCTTGCCCTTGCCCAGCTGCGGCAGATCCCGCACCGGGAACACCAGTAGACGGCCCTCGGTCGTCACTGCAGCCAGCCAATCCTCCTCGCGACTGGCCAGCGGCCGCGGCGCGACGACCTTGGCGCCTTTCGGCAGCGAGAGCAGCGCCTTGCCCGCCTTGTTCTTGGCCTGCAGGTCTTCGCCCTTGACCACGAAACCGTAGCCGGCGTCCGAGGCGATCACGTAGAGCGCCTCATCATCGGGCAGCATCACGCATTCGAAACTCGCGCCCGGCGGTGGCGTCAGCCGGCCGGTGAGCGGCTCGCCCTGGCCTCGCGCCGAAGGCAGCGAGTGCGCCGCCAGCGAATAGCTGCGCCCAGTGGAGTCGATGAACACCGCATATTGATTCGAGCGCCCGGCCGCAGCTGCCTTGAAGCCATCTCCCGCCTTGTAGGACAGCCCGCTGGCATCGACATCATGGCCCTTGGCGCAGCGCGCCCAGCCTTTATCGGAGATCACCACGGTCACCGGCTCGGACGGCAGCAGCTCGTTTTCCGACAGCGCCCGCGCCTCGGCACGCTCGACGATCGGCGAGCGGCGATCGTCGCCGTAGGTTTCCGCGTCCTCGATCAGCTCCTTGCGCACCAGTTTCTTCAGCTTGGTTTCACTACCCAGCAGCGCCAGCAGCTTCTCGCGCTCCTTGGCCAGCTCGTCCTGCTCGCCGCGGATCTTCATCTCTTCCAGCCGCGCCAGCTGACGCAGGCGGGTGTCGAGGATGTAGTCGGCCTGCAGCTCGGAAAGCTCGAAGCGCGCCATCAGCACCGGTTTGGGCTGATCTTCGGTACGGATGATGTGGATCACTTCATCCAGATTGAGGAAGGCCACCAGCAAGCCTTCCAACAGGTGCAGACGCCTCTCGACCTTGTCCAGGCGGAACTGCAGGCGACGGCGTACCGTACCGATGCGATAGGTCAGCCACTCGCTGAGCAGGGTGCGCAGGTTCTTCACCTGTGGGCGACCATCGAGCCCGATCACGTTGGTGTTGACCCGGTAGCTGGACTCCAGATCGGTGGTGGCGAACAAGTGCTGCATCAGCGCTTCGACATCGACCCGGTTGGAGCGCGGGATGATAACGATGCGACAGGGGTTCTCATGATCCGACTCATCGCGCAGGTCGGCGACCATCGGCAGCTTCTTGGCCTGCATCTGCCCGGCGATCTGCTCGAGCACCTTGGAGCCGGACACCTGGTGCGGCAGCGCGGTGACCACGACGTCGCCGTCTTCGACACGGTAGACGGCCCGCATGCGAACGGAACCTCGACCTGTCTCATAGATCTTCAGCAGGTCCGCACGCGGCGTGATGATCTCCGCCTCGGTCGGGAAATCCGGCCCCAGCACATGCTCGCAGAGCTGCTCGACACTGGCGCTCGGCTCGTCGAGCAGACGTATGCAGGCGCTCGCCACTTCACGCAGGTTGTGCGGCGGCACATCGGTGGCCATGCCCACGGCGATGCCGGTGGTGCCGTTGAGCAAAAGGTTGGGCAGGCGCGCCGGTAGCGTCGCCGGCTCGTCGAGGGGGCCATCGAAGTTCGGCACCCACTCCACCGTACCCTGCCCCAGCTCGCTAAGCAGCACCTCGGAATAACGCGACAGCCGGGCCTCGGTGTAACGCATGGCGGCGAAGGACTTGGGATCATCCGGCGCGCCCCAGTTGCCCTGACCATCGACCAGCGTGTAGCGATAGCTGAACGGCTGCGCCATCAGCACCATGGCTTCGTAGCAGGCACTGTCGCCATGCGGATGAAACTTGCCGAGCACGTCACCGACGGTACGTGCGGACTTCTTGTGCTTGGCGTCGGCGCCCAGGCCGAGTTCGCTCATGGCATAGATGATGCGCCGCTGCACCGGCTTCAAACCGTCGCCGATATGCGGCAGTGCGCGATCCATGATCACGTACATGGAGTAGTTGAGGTAGGCCTGCTCGGTGAAATCGGCGAGGGAGCGACGCTCCACGCCGTCCAGGCTCAGGTCGAGGGATTCGCTCATCAGCAGTTTTCTTCAGCAAAGGATGGATGACTCACGGCTGGTTGCTCGCCGAACTTGAGCAAGTTGCCGTGGGCGTCGATGACATAAAGTTCTTGCATGCCCCAGGGCTGCATAACGGGCGCGTCCAGGACCAGGCCACGCTGACAGAACTCCCGGTACAGCGCCTGGCAATCGCCGGTACGTATGTAGCAGGAGGTGTTCTCGGCAACGTGGCGCTCCGTGCAAAGCCAGAAATGCAGCTGCGCACCGTCGCGCTCCACGATCAGGTAGTCAGTGGCCTGCAGCACGACCTGGAAACCCAGATAGGTCGTGTAGAAGCCGCGGCTTTCATCGAGATTCAACGAAGCCAGGACAGGCACCGTGGACTGTATGAGCGCCCTCATCGGTCTTGCCCCTGAGGTAGTTGCTGGCGCAGCACCAGGGTGCCAGCGCGCTGGGTGAATTCAAGCTGCTTCAGTGCGCTCATACCGAGCAGAACCTGTTCGCTGCGAAAGCCGGGAGCGACGATAGCGCGCACGTCGTGCAGGCGGATGTCACCCAGATCGAGGCTCGACAGCACGGTGCGATAACCGGTGGTCTGGCCGTTGGCGGTGTGCAGCATCACCGGCGCGCCGCGCTCCAGTCCTAGCCGTTCGGCCAGCTCGGCCGGCACCGCGACGTCGGTAGCACCGGTATCCAGCAGAAAGGTGACCGCCTCGCCATTGATCCGCCCGCTGGCGACGAAATGGCCTTGGACATTGCCGGCCAGCTGCACTTCGATCTGCTCGCCCTGCAGCTGGGAAACCGGCTGCCGATTGGGGTTGAGCCGATCCTCCTCCCAAGCGGCGAAAAAGCGGGTGGCCAGGAACAGTCCGACGCCCCAGGCGAGCACCAGCATCACGCGCCCGGCACGCCGCCCGGCGGTCTGGCTCACGGCTTCGCACCCCAGCCGCCATCAGGCGCGGCAAAACGCCAGACAATCGGGCGCTTTTCGCCATCACCACGGGCCTTGCCGTTGTTGTCAACCCCGATCCATGCGCCTTCGGCATCGACCCACAACGCCTCGGCATTGCCGTAGGGCTCAGCGTAACGGCGCGCCTCGGTCAAGGCTTCCTCGGCAAATGACCAGCAGCGCTCGACCACTCCAGTGGCCGGGTTGCGACGACAGACGCGGTAGGCCGAGGGCTCGAGCACGAAAAGCTTGTCGGCGAAGAACGCCACCGCAGCGAAGCTCTTTGGCAGCGGCGCATCGCCCAGCGCAGCGGGCGGCAGCTGATCGCCCCCGTCGGCCATCAGCACGCAACCGCCCGTGCACTGCCAGCTGCTCTGCTGACGATGCAGCACCAGAAGACCGCGGCGCTCGCGTTCGGCCGCAATCCACATGCGCTCGGCCTTCGGATCGACGGCGATCCCTTCGAACAGCGCGTTGAAGTGCCAGAGCATGCCGCTGGCCCGCGCCTGTCGTACCAGCGTATCGGGCAGGCGCAGCCATTCTGCCGTACCCGCCGGGCTGACCCGCAGCACGCCGGCATGGGCCTCACTGACCACGTAGCGGTTGCCCAGGCTGTCACAACTCAGACCTTCGAAATCCAGCTGACCACCCCGCACCTGGCCACTGACCCAGGCGCGCATGCGCATGCCCCAGGGCAAGCCGCTGTCCGGTGGCGGGGCCGCCTCGAAACGCTCGGGCTCCGCCTGCCAGGGCGAGACGCTGGTATCCAGACGATAGAGAACGTCGTCCTCGCGATCGGAAACGGCCCACAAGGCATCGCCGCACCAGGCCATTCCGGACAGGTTGCCACCGGTTATTCCGGCCACCGGGTGCTCGCCGAGCAATTTCAGTTCGGGCGCCGGCTCGCTGGCCCAGAGCGGTGCCGAAGCCAGACTCAGCGCTGCCAGCCAACGGCGGATCAAACCAGCACCTCGGCCAGATTGCCCTTGGACTCGAGCCAGCTCTTGCGGTCGCCGGCGCGCTTCTTGGCCAGCAGCATGTCCATGATCTCGCGGGTGCCCTCGAAATCATCCAGGGTCAGCTGTACCAATCGACGCGTGTTGGGGTCCATGGTGGTCTCGCGCAGTTGCGGCGGATTCATCTCACCGAGGCCCTTGAATCGGGTGACCTGAGGCTTTCCGCGGCGCTTTTCAGCAACCAGACGCTCGAGGATGCCGTCGCGCTCGGCCTCGTCCAGCGCGTAGAAAATGTCCTTGCCCAGATCGATGCGGTACAGCGGCGGCATGGCGACATAGACATGGCCGGCCTCGACCAGAGGGCGGAAATGCTGAACGAACAGGGCGCAAAGCAACGTGGCGATGTGCAGGCCGTCTGAGTCGGCGTCGGCGAGGATGCAGATCTTGCCGTAACGCAGCTGGCCCAGATCGGCCGCGCCCGGATCGACGCCGATGGCGACGGCGATGTCGTGAACTTCCTGGCTGGCCAGCACTTCGCCGCCGTCGACTTCCCAGGTGTTCAGGATCTTGCCGCGCAGCGGCATGATCGCCTGGAACTCCTTGTCCCGCGCCTGCTTGGCCGAGCCGCCGGCCGAGTCACCCTCGACCAGGAACAGCTCGGCGCGCATCGGGTCCTGCCCGGCGCAGTCGGCCAGCTTGCCCGGCAGCGCCGGGCCCTGGGTGATCTTCTTGCGTTCGACCTTCTTGCCGGCCTTGAGGCGGCGCCCGGCGTTGCTGATCGCCAGCTCGGCCAGTTGCATGCCCAGCTCCGGGTGGGCATTGAGCCAGAGGCTGAAGGCATCCTTGACCACACCGGAGACGAATGCCGCGGCCTCGCGGGACGACAGGCGCTCCTTGGTCTGCCCGGAGAACTGCGGCTCCTGCATCTTCATCGAGAGGACGAAGGCGATGCGCTCCCAGATGTCTTCCGGAGCCAGCTTCAGCCCGCGCGGCAGCAGGTTGCGGAATTCGCAGAACTCGCGCATGGCGTCCAGCAGCCCTTGGCGCAAGCCGTTGACATGGGTGCCGCCCTGGGCCGTTGGAATCAGGTTGACGTAGCTCTCCTGGACACTCTCGCCACCTTCCGGCAGCCACAGCAGCGCCCAGTCCACCGCCTCGGTGTTGCCCGCCAGGGTGCCGACGAAGGGCTCGTCGGGCAGGCGCAGGTAATCGCTGACCGAGTCGACCAGGTACGAACGCAGGCCGTCCTCGTAGTGCCACTCGACCTTCTCGCCGCTGCTCTTGTCCTCGAAGCCGACGCTCAGCCCCGGGCAGAGCACGGCCTTCGCCTTGAGCACATGCTTGAGGCGGCTGATGGAGAATTTGGGGGAATCGAAGTATTTCGGATCGGCCCAGAAGCGCACGCTGGTACCGGTGTTGCGCTTGCCGACGCTGCCGATGACTTCCAGGTCAGTGGCCTTGAAGCCATCGGCGAAGCTCATGCGGTATTCGCTGCCGTCGCGCTTGACGGTCACTTCGACCCGCCTCGACAGGGCGTTGACCACCGAGATGCCGACCCCGTGCAGACCACCGGAGAACTGGTAGTTCTTGTTGGAGAACTTGCCGCCGGCGTGAAGCTTGGTGAGGATCAGCTCGACGCCCGGCACACCCTCTTCCGGGTGGATGTCCACCGGCATGCCACGGCCGTCGTCGATCACTTCCAGCGAATTGTCTTGATGCAGGATCACCTGAACCGAGCGGGCATGGCCGGCGAGGGCTTCGTCGACGCTGTTGTCGATGACTTCCTGGGCCAGGTGGTTGGGCCGCGAGGTATCGGTGTACATGCCCGGGCGCTTGCGCACCGGGTCGAGGCCGGAAAGAACCTCGATGGCTTCTGCGGTATAAGACATCTGTCTGGCACTGTCCTTATGTTCTGAATGAATCAGCCCTTGCGGGCAGCGAAATCCGCGCAACAGCCCGAATGAAATGGCAGGTCCGCGTTCGCGAAACCACCCTGGCCGCCGACCAGCCGCGCTAACGTTGCGCCGCGCATCAGCATCCCTTCAGAGCAGATCAAGCCATGCCTGCGGCTCGAAGCCGGCAAAGGCCAGCAGCGCCGGCAGACGCTCGGCAAATCCCTGAAAGCCATGGTCACCACCGGCCTGAATGCGCAGTGCACAGCCACGATAGAACTGCGCGGCGTCACGGTAATCCAGCGTCTCGTCGCCCGTCTGCAGCCAGACCTGATAGCGCTCGGCATCCTGTGGTGGCGCGGTTTCCAGTTCCGCCAAGGCGGTTACATGATCGTCGGTGAGGTCCCAGACTTCCCCACTATACAGATTGGTCTGCGGCCCAAGATAACCGTCGAACCGGCGGTGCGGTGTCACGGCCGGATTGATGAGCAATGCCTTGAGGCCATGGCGCTCGGCGAGGTGCGTCGCATAGTAGCCGCCAAGCGAGCTGCCGACCAGCAACGGCCGGCCGAGCTCGGCCAGGCATGCTTCGAGTTGGGCGATGGCCTGACGCGGATGATGGTGCAGTGCGGGGACCCGCAAGCGTTCGGCCATGCCCAGTTTCTCCAGCGCAGCGGACAACCGGCTGGCCTTCTGCGAGACCGGTGAGCTGTTGAGACCGTGGATATAGAGAATCGAAGGTGAATAGCTGGACATGGATACAGTTCGTAGGAAAACCGCAAGGCTACAAGGCACCTGCCGCCGTCTGCAAGCAGGCCGGCGGCATGATGGGTGGGCTCGGGGTATCTGCTGGCAAGTACCGCCAGCGCGTGTCACTGCGCGCAGAGCCGCGTTAGTAGCCCTTGACGCTGTAGTCGATCTCGAACTCGATACCGCTGACCCGGGAAACTCCGGTTTCCAGCTGCCCATCGGCATATAGCCGCAGCCAGCGATAACCCGGCGCGACGTTGTCGACCTGAAAGTCTTCACTCTGCGGGGCGAACTGCACGCCGGTCGATGGCGACGCCAGCAGGCGTACGTCGTTACGCCAGCTATCGAACTCCTGGTGGATATGACCCCAGAGCAATGCACGCACGTTGCTGTGACGATCCAGCACCTCGAACAGGGCGTCAGGATTGCGCAGCCCGATGGTATCCATCCAGCGGCTGCCGATGGACACCGGATGATGGTGCAGACAGATCAGATGGTGATGGTCCGGCGCTTCACTCAGTGCACGCTCGAGCAGTTCCAGCTGATCGTTGCGCAGCATGCCGAACACCGAGCCCGCCACCAGCGTATCGAGCATCACCACACGCCAGCCGCCGATCTCCAGCACCGGCTCCATCAGCGCACTGCCACGGCAGGCCTCACGCATTGCTGCCAGCTCGTCGTGGTTCCCCGGACACCAGCGCGCTGGTGCTTCGATGCGTTCGGCAAGCCGGCGGAACCGCTGGTAGGACGCTACCGAGCCATCCTGCGACAGGTCGCCGGTGGCAAGGATCAGGTCGATGCGCGGCTGCTCGTCGATGGCGAGCTCGACCACCTGCTCCAGGCTGTCACAGGTATTCATGCCCAGCAGCTTGCCGTCCGCTTCGGCAAACAGATGGCTGTCGGTAAGCTGCACCAGCAGAACCGAATCTTCAACAGTCAGGGACGCACCAGGCAATGCCCTTCTCCTTGAGCTAAATCGCAACGGAATTATGGTAGGTGCCCGGCAGGGGGGTAAACCTCGGGATGTGGGCTTGGATCACAGAATAGCGCTGCGCATCCAGGGCGGATCAAGCGCACTATCAGGCTATCAAGGCATGGTGCAAGGGGTCAGAGCACCGGTTCCAGCTCGTGCCCGCAGGCCAGACAGTGGCCCAGCCATTCGCCGAGGAACAGATTGAGTTGGTTCTTCTCGTCCGGCTGGTGCATCTGCGCGTTGGGGTAGTGATAAATGCCGCGGAAACGTCGCGCATTCTCGGCGCGAATGACTTCGGCCATGCGCGCATCGTGGTAAACCCGCACCTCCATCTTCGGCACCGGCAACCAGGTCAAGCAGTTCTCCTGACTGACCTGCAAGGTCGTGGTGTAAGGGCAGCTCTCCAGCACCTCGAGCACCAGCACACCGAGCAACATGTCGCCCTGACTGATGGCGATGCGGCGCGCGTCGCAACCGTTACGCATGCCCGGCAGCAGGCGCATCAGGCGCAGGTAATTGGCCTCGCAGGCCGACTGCAGTTCGAGCAGATCGACTCGGTATCGCTCGCGCGTCTTCCTCATGCCCACTCCCCCCGCACCTGCTCGCGATTCAAGGCCAGCCACTGCAGTGCAATGATGCTGGCCGCGTTGTCGATTCGACCCTCGTTGACCGCGCGGATTGCCTGCTGCAGCGGCCAGACATGCACGCGAATATCCTCGCCTTCCTCGTCCAGACCGAAGACGCCTTGCGCGCCTTCGCTGTCGCAGCGGCCGATGTAGAGATGCACCTGTTCATCGCTGCCGCCCGGAGACGGAAAGTACCGGGTGATCGGCCACAGCTCGCCGAGCTCCAGCCCGGCTTCTTCGATCGCCTCGCGCCGGGCCACCGCGTCAGGTGACTCGTCCTTGTCGATCAGCCCCGCCACCAGCTCGATCAGCCAGGGGTTCTCAACCTTGCCCAGCGCACCCACGCGGAACTGCTCGATAAGCACCACCTGATCGCGCTGCGGATCGTAGGGCAGCACGCACACGGCGTCATGCCGCACGAACAGCTCGCGACTCAACTCCGCGCCCATGGCACCGCTGAACTGGCGATGACGCAGGTGCAGGCGTTCCAGCCGGTAAAAACCGCTGAAGCATTGCTCTCGTCGGAGGATCTGGACATCATCCGGTCCGGGCTTGAAGGTCTCGCTCATCGGGTACTACTCATATCGGTTTGAACCGCGCCTTACGTGACGGCGGGCGACTGCAACCGTCACAACGTGAGCGGCTTCGTCGCCATCCTAACGCGACATCGTCGCTGGCGCAGCCCTTTGCAGACCACCGTAGCCGAAGAAAGCTCCACCTGCAGCGCCGCACGAACTTCAGGTGTCTTCGGCAATCGAAAGCGCACTGCCATGTCTGGACCAACCATGAATCGAACCGCATCCATCCGCACTCTGATCCTCTTGGGCAGCCTTGTCGTGCTGCTGAGCGGCTGCCAGCACCTCTCCTCCGAACGTCCGGTGGAGGTGCGCCAGAACCTCACCGAGCAGCGCCCGCAGGGCTGCCAGGGCGAAGACTGCCCGCTGGTGAACATCGACACCCTGACCTTCGCCGATGAACCCGAACTGAACAGCCTGATCGACGCGCGCCTGCGTCGGATGACCATCAATGGTCCGGATGATCGCCTGCCCGATTCGCTCGAGCGTTACCAGCAACAGTTTCTGCGCGCTGCCGAGCCGGGCTGGAGCAGCTACCTGCAAGCCAAGCTGCGCGAGCAGCACGGCGACATCCTGATCGTCGAGCTGTCCAGCTATCTGTACGTCGGCGGCGCCCACGGCATGCCCGGGCGTGGCTTCATCAACTATGATCGCGAGCAGAACCGCGAGCTGCGCCTGGAAGACCTGCTGATTCCGGGACAGGAAGGCAGCTTCTGGCGCGTCGCGCGCCAGGCCCATCAACGCTGGCTGGTGGAGAACGGCCACGCCCAGGACGCCGAGTTCCTCGACTTCTGGCCCTTCCAGCAGACCGCCAACATTGCACTGCTGAAAGACAGCGTGTTGCTCAAGTACGACGTGTATAGCATCGCGCCGTACTCGAGCGGGCACCCTGAACTGTTCATTCCCCATGAACAACTCGAAGGCATCTTAAAAGCGAAATATCTCTGACCGAGCCCTACGTCGGCGGCACTCGTGCCCGCCGCCGGTGGATCCAATCGACGATCTCCTCGCGTGGCGAGTAGCCATCGACCGTGGCACGCATGACCAGCCTAACCTGCTCGAAGTCGTCACGGTCCAGCCCCTGCAGGAGTCTGTCCAGCACATCGCAGAACTCGGCCCATGGCAGGCAGGCTTCGTTCGCCGACATGATCATCGGATGCTGGGTCGGGGTGACGTTGTCGCCAATCAGCAACTCCTCGTAAAGCTTCTCGCCCGGCCGCAGGCCGGTGAACTGTATGGCAATGTCGCCGGCAGGATTGCTTTCGGAGCGCACGGATAGTCCCGACAGGTGAATCATCTTCTCGGCAAGCTCGACGATTTGCACCGGAGAGCCCATGTCGAGCACGAACACGTCCCCGCCCTGCCCCATTGAGCCTGCCTGTAGCACCAGCTGGGCAGCCTCGGGGATGGTCATGAAATAACGGGTGATCTTGGGATGGGTGACAGTGACAGGCCCACCCCGGCGAATTTGTTCGCGAAACAGCGGTATCACCGAGCCGGACGACCCCAGCACATTGCCGAACCTGACCATGGTGAAGCGTGTCCGGTTCACATGGTTGACGCCCGCCTGCCCATACAGCACTGGCGCCGTTTCGCTGCTCAGGGCCTGCAGTGCCATTTCCGCGAGGCGCTTGGTGCTGCCCATGACATTCGTCGGGCGCACCGCCTTGTCGGTCGAAATCAATACGAAGTGAGAAACACCCGCCTGAATCGCCGCCTGCGCACAGTTGAGCGTGCCGATCACGTTGTTCATCACGCCTTCGGCGACGTTGTGCTCGACCATTGGCACATGCTTGTAGGCCGCAGCGTGATAGACGCTATCGACGCCCCAGGTGCGCATCACGTCGAGCAGCCGATCGGCATTGCCGACCGAGCCCAGGATGGGGATCAGCTCCAGCTGAAGCGCCCGCTCACCGACCTGCTGCTCGAGCTCGGCGTGGATGGCGTACAGGTTGTATTCACTGTGGTCAAGCAGAAGCAGCACCGTTGGCGACAGCCGCAGGATCTGGCGACTGAGCTCGGAGCCGATCGACCCCCCCGCGCCAGTGACCAGCACGACCTTGCCCTGCATGCAGTGTGCCAGCAGCCTCTCGTCCGGGGCGACGCTGTCGCGCCCAAGCAGGTCGGCGATATCGACCTCTTGGAGATCTTCCACCTTCACCCGGCCGCTTGCGAGATCCATGAACCCGGGTACCGACCGGACGTGCAGCGGATATCGCTCCAGATCGGCAAGAATCTCCCGACGCCGCGCCCGGCTGGCGGATGGAATCGCCAGCAACACTTCGCTAGCCCCCGTGTCTCCGATCATCTGATCGATATGCCTGGGCTTGTACACCTTGAGCCCGGCAATGACCCGATTGGCCAAGTCGCCATCGTCGTCGATGAAGGCAACCGGACGCATGGCACGCCCCATTCGTAACGCCGCCGCCAGCTGATTGCCGGCCGCGCCCGCGCCGTAGATGGCTACACGCGTCAGGCCGTCGTCACGTCCGAACGGGACGGCCAGCATGCCGGCGTACCAGTCACCCAGCACGTACTGTCGCAACAACAGGCGCAGCCCGCCGAGCAGCATCAGGCTGATCCACCAGTAGTTGAATACCAGCGAGCGCGGCACCAGCGCTGGCGCATCGCGATACCAGTAGATCGCCAGCGCCAGCAGCAGCGAAGAAAACGTCACCGCCTTGGCAATGGTGATCAGCGCATCGTTGCCGAGATAGCGCATCACCGCTCGGTACATGCCGATGCGGATGAACAGCGGAATAGCCAGCACCGGGGCCAGGGCGAACAACCAGGCATGCCCCCCGAGCGGCTCGATCGGGCCGAACGAGCCCAGCCGCACCACGAACGCCAGCCACAACGAGATCCATACCAAGATGACATCGGCCAGCACCTGCAGCAGGCGCTTGTACCGTCGGGGCAGGCCCAGTAGGCGATCACGCAACATTCATTTCATTCCCCTACCGTCAACGTCATTCGTCCCAAAACCGCGCATGTGCAAATCGCCACCTCGCAACGCCATCATCTGGCCGTCTCAGCCGCACCGGCGCCAAGCCAAAGGCAGAGGCACAACAAGGGCACATAGGCGATCAGCATGGCCGTCGCACCGTCGACTCCGCCCAAGGCCACCCCCACCGCCCAGGGCAGAAGCCAACCCAGGTTGATCAGTCCAACCGCAATCGTCACCGGCGCATGGCGGCTAAAGCGCCGCGCCGCAGCCTGATACGCATGGCTGCGATGAGCCTGATAGACAGCTTCGCCCCGCAAAAGACGACGGAGCAAGGTGAAAGTTGCGTCGACGATGAACACGCCGAGCAAAATCAGCCAGCTCCACAGCAGCTGCGGATGCTGCCAGGTGGCCTGCAGCACAAGAATGCCGATCACGATGCCGAGAAAGCCGCTTCCCACATCGCCCATGAATATGCGCGCCCGCGGGAAGTTCCAGAACAGAAACCCCAGCACCGCGCAGGTCAACAGCAGCTCGCTCGCGCCCCCAGCCATCAGGGTGAACGCACCCGCATCCACGGCAGCGTAGCAGAGCACGGCCCCGCCACCGGCACAGATGGCCTGCACTGCCGCTATGCCATCGATGCCATCCATGAAGTTGTAGAGATTGAGCAACCAGACCAGGAAAACAGCGGCCAGCACGTGCCCCACCCAACCTAGGTCGAACGGCACCCCAAACAGAACCACTGGCGGTAGCCCGCCCAGCCAGAACAGTGACCAGGCGGCCGCCACGAAATGACCCAGCAAGCGCCAGCGTGCTGCGATATGGCCATGGTCGTCGGCAAAGCCGAGGGCGGCGACGCCACCACCGGCCCCCAGCAGGGCGATCATCAGGTCACTTTCGAGCCCGGCGCAAAGCCACAGCGCCAGCAGCAGCGAAAGAAACACCAGGACAAACGCCATGCCTCCCCCGCGAGGGGTTGCAACCGTATGCGAGCTGCGTGCATTGGGCTTATCCAGCAGGCTGCGCTGCAAGGCATAGCGGCGCAACAGCCCGGTCAGACCGAAAGCGGCCAAGGTCGCGAGCAGGAAGAGCGCCCAGCTCATACTTGCCGCCGCCGGATATAGTCCGCCGCAGTTGCGCGCAGCGCATCATCCACACCGACGGGCGGCGCCCAACTCAGCAGTGAGCGGGTCTTGCCGATGTCGACCTGAAGTGAACCACACAGCCGGTCGAAGGCGGCGCGCTTGCCGAGCATCCGGGCGAGGAACTCCAGTTGCCCCCCGGGGACCGGCAGCAAGCGCACCGGCGTATCCAGCGCCGCACCCAGACGCCGAAGCAGATCCGGGGTCGCGAGGTCCTCGCCGTCACTGGCGAGCAAGGTCTCGCCGGCAGCGGCCGGGTGATCGATGCAGGTGCACAGGAGGTCGACGAGGTTGTCCAGGGCGACCAGGCTTCGCTTGTTCTCAACGGCACCGAGCGGCAACGGGATGCCCCTCATCAGCCAGTCCATCATGCTGCGGAAATTGCCCTTCACGCCGGGGCCATACACCAGCGGCGCGCGAACGATAACGATCTCCAGCCCCGTCTCCCGGGCGAGCGCCCGCAACCCCTGCTCGGCCTCGAGCTTGGATAGCGCATAGGGATCGGCCGCCTGCGGCAGGTCATCGGCCGTGAAGGGCCTGCCAGCCGGCGTCGACTCGCCGTTGACCTTGATCGAACTGATGAAGATGAACCGCCGCGCGCCCGCCGCCACGGCGCTGCGTGCCAGCTCGAGCGTGGCGTCCACATTGATCTTGCGAAACTCCGCCAGCGGATCCGCGGCCTCGTCCTGCATGACATGGACCCGCGCCGCGCAGTGAATGACCGTATCGACATTTTCGACCGGCGAACCCGCGGCAAAGGTGCGGCTGAACGAAACGGGCACGGGAACCACGCCAGCAGGCCATAGCGAATCCACACGGCGCGCCCAGGCGAGAGCCTGCACGTCCGGACAGGCGACCAGGCGCTGCAGCAGCGCGCCCCCCACGAAGCCGGTTCCTCCGGTTACTAGAATCTTTCTCTTCAAGCTCAGCGTCTCTCTGCCATACGCAGCCATCCCTGACTGCCAGGCGGCAATTCTACGCGCTCGCGTCGGGCAAAGCCGCAAGCGTCAACCGACCCGGCACATGGCGGACCGAGCCAGGCGAGTCCGTCCGTCGAACACCCGAACGGGTGCGACGAAATTAAGCCATCAAACTGAAGACATTAGGCCACTTGAGCAAACCGAGATAAATCCAGCACACACCTGCCGGATGAATGCCATGACTGGTGATTCAGCCGCAGACGCCACCTCCACGCGCTTCGCGCGCATATCGAAGCGTTACTCGCCGCACGGGCATCGCTGGAAGGACCGGACCCGGTTCGCCTCTCACTCAACGGCCAGACCTTTCTGGTTCGCCACGGCATGCTGGTCAGCGAAAATGGCGACTTGGATGCTATCGAAACCCTGTCGAAGATCGAGTGGGATAACGAGCAGCAACGCAACCACGCGATCGAACTGTGCCTTCATCACCTGTCACAGGCCATTGACCAAACGGAACCGAGCTTACGACCTTGGGATTGCGACGAAGCCTGAAATTGAAATGATGCGCCAGATAACGCTGGAATGATTCAATCTCGAAAGGATCCGCGCATCGCCAGCGTTACAGGCACCTGCCAGTTACGACCGCGCACGCCCGTAGCGGTCCTCGAAGCGAACGATGTCATCCTCACCCAGATACGCGCCGGACTGCACCTCGATGAGTTCCAGCGGCACCTTGCCTGGATTCGACAACGAGTGCTTGATACCCAGCGGGATATAGGTCGACTGATTCTCCGAAAGAATCATCTCCTTGTCGCCACATACGACCTTGGCAGTTCCGGATACGACGATCCAGTGCTCGGCGCGGTGATAATGCAACTGTAATGACAGGCACTCACCGGGCAGCACGGTGATGCGCTTGACCTGATAGCGCTCACCCTTGTCGACCGTGTCGTAATGGCCCCACGGACGACTTACCAGTGGATGGCTGGCATGCTCTTCCCGCTCCTCGGCCTGCAAGCGCTGGACGACTTCCTTGACCTGCTGGCACTTTTCTCGATGGGTGACCAGTACAGCGTCCTTGGTTTCCACAATGACCAGGTCTTCGACACCGACAGCCGCCACCAACCGGTGCTGGGAGCGTACCAAGGTATTGCGAGCGCCTGCGATCATCGTATCGCCCTGTACACTATTACCCTGCGCGTCCCGCTCGGAAATGTCCCAGATAGCGGCCCAACTGCCAAGATCATTCCAGCCCGCATCCAACGGAACCACAACACCCGAATGGGTGTGCTCCATCACGGCGTAGTCGATAGATTCATCATCGCAGCGCGCGAATCCCTCGGCTGCTACATGGATGAAATAGGCATCTTCTTCAGCCTGCTGCCACGCTTCACGACAGGCCTCGAGTATGTCGGGTCGCAGGCGCCTGAGCTCATCGAGCAGAACCGATGCACGGAACATGAACATTCCGCTGTTCCAGAGATAACGCCCATCCTGAACATACTGCTCAGCGACATCGGGCGCAGGTTTTTCCCTGAAGCCTTCGATCGCAAATCCCTCGGGCATTATCCGCGCGCCACACTGGATGTAGCCGAAGCCCGTCTCGGCCCGTGAGGGACGAATACCGAACGTCGCCAACCGACCGGCCTGCGCATGCTGCAGCGCAACCTTCACGGACTCACGAAAAGCAGCGTCATCCTCAATGTAATGATCGGCGGCAAGCACCAGCAATACCGGGTCCTCACCACTGCTGCTCGCCTCCAATGCGGCCAGCGCAATAGCGGGTGCCGTGTTACGAGCCAGCGGCTCGAGAATGACCCGGCGTGCCGACTGCCGCTTCAACTGCAACTGTTCGGCGACCACGAACCGGTGCTGCTCGTTGGTAACCACCAGCGGATCGCCGTGTTCGAGTCCCTGCAGCCGTGACAACGTCCTCTGCAGCATTGTCCCGCGCTGCTGGCCATCAAGAGCGAGGAACTGCTTGGGGTACTGCTGACGCGACAATGGCCACAGCCTGGAGCCGCTGCCACCTGCAAGAATTACCGGGATAAACATCGTGGATCCGTCCAAAGGAAAAAAGTAGCGTCACATGCCAGGCATTATCAATTGCCCCCCTGACAGGCGCAACCAACCAGGGCCAAGCGCAGACCATGGAGCCTAGGCCTGATAAACTCCGCGACCGCATTTCAGCGCCGACAGGCCGCGCCGGCCAATAGGACATCCCAACCAATGAACCTGCTGCTCAATACTGAATCCATGCGCCCTCCCTTGACGGGCATCGGTAACTACACCTACCACTTGGTTCAAGAGCTGAGTCGGCGTGGAGAAATCAAGGACTTCCGCTGCTTTGATGGCCAGCACTTCCTGAGCCCCGAACAGATGCTGCAGCAATGCGACGAGGCCGCAGCGAATTACCATCAGGCCAGTCCTGTACGTAACGCTGCATCCAGCGGACTGGTATCGTTCATACGCAAGATTCCTGGCGCTTATGGCGCCCGTCAGGCAGTTCGCGACCTGCGCCTCCTTCAACAGACACGCCGCCATCGTGGATACCTCTATCACGAGCCCAACTTCATTCTCAAGAATCATCCCGGCCCCAAGGTGGCGACGATTCATGACCTTTCCTTCATTCACTACCCACAATTCCATCCGACGGAGCGCGTGGAATGGATGATGGGCGGCCTGAACGACACCATCAAGCGAGCAGACATGCTATTGACAGTCTCAGAGCTGGTGCGCTCGGAGCTGATCGAACGGCTGAATGTAGAACCTGAGCGCGTCCGGGCCATTCACCTAGGTGTGGATGCCTCCTACCACCCAAGAAGCGCTGAACAGACTCAAACCGTCATGACCCGCCATGGCCTGCGTCACGGCAGCTACCTGTTGTTCGTGGGTACGCTTGAACCACGCAAAGGCGTGGACCTGCTCATGGATGCCTGGGCTCGGCTACCAGGCGAGATGCGTCGCGAATTCCCCTTGGTCCTCGTGGGCTCGTCCGGTTGGCGCAATCAACAGATGCTTGATCGCGTCCGCGAATTGGAAAGTAGCGAAGGATTACGCTGGCTGCGGTACGTCCCCTCAGAAGAGCTGCCGCAGATTTATGCTGGAGCCGCCACCTTCGCCTATCCATCGCTTTACGAGGGTTTTGGCCTGCCTGTACTTGAAGCCATGGCCAGTGGCGTTCCTGTCGTCTGCACCGCAGGCACCTCCATGGCAGAATTCGCCGGTGAGGCGCCATTACTATTCAGTCAAGGCAGTACCGAAGCACTCAGCGACTGCCTGCAACGCCTGTTCGCAGACAGCGCTCTCCGTAACCAGCGCTCCGACATCGGCCTGCGCTTGGCCGGCTCGTTTACCTGGTCGCGCTTCGCGGCACGTACTTGCGACGCGTACCGCACTGTCGCCAGCTACTGAATACAACGAGGCCGCCCCGGAAGGCGGCCTCTTCTATTAGGCGAACTCACATCCGCCACTACTCTCACGCAACGTGACTGATCACACCATTGCTGAATTGCAGCTCATCCGCGCTCACACCCGTCAACGTGATCACGGCGGCATCAGGGGAAGCCGTAATGCTTCCATTGGTACCGGCAGTTACGGAGCTGCTAGCAAACGGCGTCGTTTCGATAACGATCTGTGCACCAGCTGCGCCCTGAACGATGAAAAACTCGGAGACATTATTGTCGCCAGCACTCGTAGCCCCTTCGTTGTAGGCGAAAGCGCCGCCGATCACCAGACTGTCGTTGCCTTGGGCACCAAAGTTCGCTATCGCGAAATCCGCAGTCGTAGGCGCCTCGGCAAACACGAAGACGTCGTTGCCTGTCGATCCTGCGGCGGCACCATCATCCAGTTCGTCGTAGTTCACGTTCGGGTTAGCGGCCAGGTAAGTCGAGAATGCAGTTTCAGCAGTGTCAACAGCGCGGTCCAATGAGCTGAACTGGTCGACAATCGGCTGAATAGCTGCAACAGCCGCATCAGCCTCCTGAGCGTCCTCAAGTAGATCCATCGCAACGATGCGTGCCTGGCTGGTCGCCAGATAGCTCGTGCCGGCAGAGCCAAGCGCCGTCACGGCGCCCTCGGTAGCAGTGACAGCCGCGTCGGCTTCGGTAATTGCCAGATCGTTGGCAGCCAACGCGGCCACCTGCTGGCCGAAGCTCAAGCCGCTGACGGCCTCCACCAGATCGGCCCTTTCCGCGCTCGCAGTAGCCGGGTCGGAGAGCGCCGCATAGAGCGTTGCGTAGTCCGTAACGGCAGCGGACGTCAATGCGTCCAGTGATGCATACGAGACAGTTGCACTACTGCCAATGGCCGCGTTGAAACCGGCTTGCGCGGCAGCCTCGTCGGCTGGATCATTTTCTTCCAACGCCAGGGATGCCTCAACAGCGGCCTCGTATTCGGTCACAGCCTGGTTTCCGCCCTGCTGCGCAACCGCAGCCGCACGGGCATTGGCATAGTTGGCCTCGGCTGTATCCAGACGGGCGGCCAGAACATTGGTAGTCTCGCCTCCGCCGATAGCAGCGCGAACCGCAATCGCACTATCCAGCGCACCCTGTGCTTCAGTGAGACTTACCTCTCCGCTATCGTCGGCATCCCAATCCGGAAAATCGGTGGCAAGTTGCTCGCCATAGCCAGCCAGTTCAGCCTCGGCAGCAGCAATTGCATTGAACAATGCCAAGCCAGGAACGGCACCCGGCAACGAGCCGTCTTCCAGCATCTCAAGTGCTGCGCTTACCGATGCCGGATCGGAACTAACATCCGCAACGATTCGCGCGCCAGCAGCAGGAGTGTAGTTATCTCCCGCCGCTACCGTATAGGTATTGGCGACAAATATCTTGTTATCGATAGTGCGCTGATCCACCTCACCCAGACTATTGATCATCGAGGCTACAAGCGTATCGGCCGAAATCACACCATTTCCAATTTCATTCACCCAGAAAGCCAGCCCCTCTTCATCCGGGTCTCGCCCCAACACATTCCTATAAACCGTTGCAACAAACTCCTCGACAGGAAGGCCACCATAGAGTCCCTGATACTCCTCGCTAAGAGTAAAACCCAAGGCAACGGATTCGAGAGTCGACACGTCATTGCGGATGGCATCGAGCCAGAAATCCAGCCCTGCCTGATCTCCCGCGCGGCCCAAATAGCCTACATAAAGCGCTTGTACCTGCGATACGGTAGCGGTCGCCATACGAATATCTCCAATTCCAGAACGATTTATTGTGCTAAGGCATCTTAGGGCTTGGCCCACTCCAACTTGATGCCCAAAGGCATAGCCTGTTCCAAGCTGGTGAATCTTTTTTAGCTAAAAACGCTGAACAAAAAAGAGAGAAAACGATAATTGCAGTACCGTCTGTCGCACCGTAGCAGCACTTTAATATCAAAAACTACCGAATATCAGCTCCACGACTAATAGCTTTTATCCCTGACATCACATTTGCTATTGGAAATTATCAAGCACAAGCCCCTTCTCACCGCCCACCCGCAAACCGCTTAAGCTCAATCCATTTAAGTAAACGGCAACAAATAAGGCGGTCGCTAGCCATGCATTGCACCGCAGCCGAATTCGTATATCGCAAGCTATTGCAAAAAGAGAATCCCACCTCAAAGCAAGCCGCCGACTTTCAACGGGTGGTTCCAAGCAGCCTCTGGCTGGAATTTAAAGACATTCTCTACAGGCGAGACTCATCACCGCCCCGCCCACTGAAGAAGCCCAATAGACTCGCAAAACGGCAAGCGGGCCCGCCGACCTAGACCTGATGCATCACCATCAACATGGCAGCGTCTACTTCAGGAAACAGCCGTACGTATCAGATCCAAGAATAACGATGCATCAGGAGATGCGAGAGCTGGGCCGAACAGCCCCTGAACCAATCCGCTTAGGCGAGCTGGCGATTTTCCGCTTCGACCACGTTCTTGGCGATCCGCCCCCCTAGTGCTTGAAAGGGAACTTCCACATATCGATACGTCAGGGCGGAAATGCCGATAGTCAACGAGGCGGTAGCAAGCATGTAACTACCGGTGCTCCACCCCTTTAGTACAGCGATATCGGTGGCCTGTACCAACCAGGACAGGCTGTACTGCGCGACCGGGTGAAACAGGTAGAGCGAATAACTGACCGTCCCCAGCCAGACAAGTGCTCGCGCGCGCAGTTTCATGTATGTAGCGAACGACACGAACATCGCCACCCCAGCGGCGCAAGGCACAAAGGTGCGAAACAGGGCCTCATTGGGTCGGACCAGCATATGCTGTGCGCCCACCAGCAGGCCAACGGTAATCCAGCCCGCCCCGAATCCGATCATGACCAGCATCGCCAGCCTGGGCAAGGTGTCGTGTTCGTGGGCATGACGCACCAGTGCGCCCCAGAACATCAGGCTCAGATGAACGATAAGCGAAAGCGCTTGCGGAGGGATATCGAAGGGGGCTGCTGTGAATGAAGTCGGTGCGGTGGCGGTTCTGGCGTCTGCCAGCCTTTCCTGGATCGAGGTGTAGTCCGAGTCTTCCGGCGTCTCGGCGATGCCGGCGCGGATCGGGTTGAGGTCCACATAGGCCATTGCAGCGAGCAGCGCCTGTTCATCGAGCAGCGCCTGGCTTTTGAAACGCCCCTCCCAGAAGCGCCCGGTGCACTCGTCCTCGGCGTTGGCCTGGCGGGCGATGGACTCGTTCAGTACGCGCATGAACCAGGACAGGTCGTGCAGACGTGCGCGGTAGCATTCAGCGTACTCCGCAATGCGCGCAAGCTCCGCGGCGCCCAGGGCTGCTCGCTCCGGTGACAAGTAGCGCACCACCAGCGGCGGACCGCTGAACAGGCGCGTCCAGCGCGCCAGCACGTCGTCGGTGCTCCAGCTCAGCGCGCGGGCGCGGTCTACGTGGGCGACCAGATGGTAGTGGTTGCTCATCACTGCGTAGGCCGCGATGTCGATGGCGAACACCTGCGCCAGTTCCTTCATACGTTCGGCTATCCAGCCGCGGCGATGATCGTAGTTCTGGCCGGAAAGGCGGTCGTCGCCGCAAAGAAATGCTCGCCGCACGCAGCGGCAAACGCAGTGATACCAGGAGGTGTCGGCAAGGCTGACGAGGATAGAGCGAGGCTGTGTCATGTCGGCGATCCCTGCCGGGCCCGCTCGATGCGGGCAATGAATGAAGCGTAGCGCAGAAGGCTAATTCAGCAAAACAAAGTGGGTGTCCTTTTGTTTGTTTTTTGTGCTTTTGCTTTGTGGATTGGAAGTGGGTGTCCTTTTGTTTAAAAGCAAAACCCCGCCGGTTAGAGCGGGGTTTCGTTTAAGCCAGTCAGACGGTGTACCACCACACGGTGTGCTCCGCCTACACGGCTTTCGTCAAGCTACGTAGCTAATCACGCCGTTGGCAATCGCCAAGTCAGCGACATTCACACCAGTCAACTCGATTACCACAGCGTCAGTGGAGGCATTGATCTCACCAGAGGTCGCATCGTAGCCCAAGCTACCGCTACCGTACTTAGCGGTTTCAATTACGACCTTAGCGTCCGCGCCGTCTTGAATCACGAAGTACTCAAGAACGTTGTTGTTACCGGCAGTAGTCGCGCCGCTGTTGAAGGTGTACTCCGAGCCAAGCAGGATGTAGTCAGCCTTACCCTCACCAAAGTTAGCGAAAACAACGTCATCGCTAGCGCCAGTAGCGGCACCAACATAAAGCACATCGCTGCTATCGTCAGTCAGAGTAAGGGGGCTATCGATTACAACGAAGTCAACGTCGTTATCGCTTTCAAAATCGCTTAGAGCGGTTTCAGCCTTCGTAACAGCATCGTCGAGCTTAGTCAGCTCAGCTTCGATAGCTGTCAAAGCCTTGATTACTGCGTCAGCCTCACGGACGTCAGCCAGCAGCTCGTCTGCTTCAGCTTTGGTATCGAAGGCAACCAAGTATGCTTGGCCGTCAGTGATTGCCTTAACCGCAGTCTCAGCCTTCGTAACAGCATCGCCAGCTTTGTTGATGGCATACTCATTGTCAGCCAACTTAACCAAATCACTGCCGTATTGCAGCTCGCTTACAGCATCGACAATCTTGGCGCGATCAGCGGCAGTTGTGCTCAGCGAGGTCAGAGCAGCGTAGATCGTATCGTACGCGCCGTCAGTCAAGTCATTGGTCAGAGTAGCGTTCAGCTCTACGACGCTGATCGTACCGTTAGCAGCGGTGAAACCTGCCTCAGCAGCAGCTTCCTGCGCCGCGCTGTTTTCGGTAAGAGCTGCGAAAGCAGCAACTGCGCTTTCGTAAGTACGGACAGCTTGCGGTCCATTTGCCTGGGCCTGCACTGCGGTCTTGGCAGCGGCGAGATCAGTAGCGGCCTCGGAAGCAGTAAGTTCCAGAACGCTGGTTTTGGTAGTGGAAGACACCAAAGCGTCACGATCGGCTTGAGCAAAGCCAACAGCGGCAGTTGCTTCAGTCAGAGTCAGACCGACCTTCTTGTCGGCGATGACTACGTTGTCAGCCACATCGTCCACATCGCCAGCGGCAACAGCCAGCTTGGCTGCTTCCAGCTGATAAGCGGCCAGAGCTTTCTCAGCAGTTTCGATAGCATTGAACAGAGCCAGGCCAGGGACAGCGCCCGGCACCGTACCATTGCCGATATTCTGCAGGGCTGCAGCAACAGAAGCCTGAGTGCCATCAACACCAACCAAAACAGCTGCACCAGCTTCAACGTTGTAAGCGGCACCAGCCGAAGCAGTGTAAGCGTTGGCAACGTAGACTTTGTTATCGATAACTTGCTGATCGATAGCACCCAGGCTATTAATCATCGATGCGATCAAGGTATCAGCGGAAATGGTGCCGTTGTCGATCTCACCAGCCCAAAATGCGCTGCCTTCGGCATCCGCTGCGCGACCGAGCAGATTGAAATAAACCTGCTCAACCAGCTGAGTAGTGGTCAGCCCTTCATACTTGCTGGTGTATTCCTGGCTCAGGGTGAAGCCCAGGGCGACGGACTCGATGGTCGAGGTGCCGGCGGTGATAGCGTTGGTCCAGAAGTCCAGACCGGCCTGATCCGCGGCGCGGCCCAGGTAGCCTACGTACAGCGCTTGTACTTGCGATGCGATAGCGTTCGCCATTTCCTACTTCTCCAATATTTAGTCGAATCGACAGACAGGCTTTGGTTGTTTCGGGCCCGTCGGCCCGGCCTGCTTGCCATGCCCCATCGGGGCATGGCCCCCCTTGATGGGTTACGTCTAACACCGCGGTAAGGCCGATCCCGTCATATTCCTAGACGCAAACCGGAGCCTGTCGGTATTAAGCGGGGTCATGCTACACATTTTTCCGCGCGACAAACAAGGGCGACAGGCGATTAAATTGAGGCCTTCGCGACATCAGTATTAGTTGCGTAATCGTCTACTACCTTTTATCCGATTTAGAGGCGGCAGAATTCAGACGATCAGCCATGTAGGCGTCAAACGCGCGGAACAACTGGAGGTTGCCGTATCCGCTCAGGTGATCACCGTCAAGATAAAGCGGCAATTCGCCGCGCACGGCTTCGCAAACGGGCTCCGGGCAGAGAACCGGGAGTGGATCCCAGACGCCGACTCGAGGTACGGCGCTGGCGATATGATCGTAACTGGCCAATACGGGGCCACGGAAGCGCTCGATCAGTTCCCGGGGGATTTGCAGGCCCTGCGCGCAGATGGGATTAGCCCTATTGAACCAATCCGCGCAGCGAAAAGGCGGCGCCTTGAACAGGGGCTTGGGTGCCTCGAAGACGATCTGTACGCCCCGCTCGGAGAATTCGCGCAGCACCTCGATTGCATTCGCCTCGGCACGGGCGCGACCGGCACGGGCTTCGGCACCGAACATCTGCCTTTGCGCATCGGCCTCGCCGAAATAGGCCCACTGGTCGGAGAAGCGCGGTATGCGCAGCGACGGCAGGAAGAGGATATCGCCAGGCTTGATGCGCTCACGCAAATGGCGCAACGCGGCGTCGGCATAGCGTCGGCAGTCGGCGTTGTCCAGGTCTCGCCAGGGTTGCAGGCTGATGAAGGGGCAGCCTCCATTGTTGTAGGCGTTGATCTGTACCGAGCGGGCGATGGCGTACTGCTTGAACAGACCTTCATAGGCCAGGGCATGGGAGTCGCCGATCACATGAATGCTGGCTTCGCCGAGGGGGCGGGGCTCAGCACAGCCGCGCGGCTTGTAAATAAGCAGCAACCCGCCTTCGACATCGTGGTATTCGGGCTCGGCCGTGCAGCCCGGATAACCTTCACGCGTGGCAGGGCCGTGCGGGTACCAGAGGTCCTGGTTCCGGCTCAGGGTGCTGAGCGACAGTTCGTGCAGGTTGTCGGCCATCCGTGCGGCAAGCCACCAGCCGCCCCCGATCACCAGCAGCCCGCAGATTATGACGACGCCCTGGGGGGCGCGCCGCACCAGCCCGGCATGGCGCAGCGGATTTTCCACCAGGCGATACGAGAGTATCGCCAGGGCAAAGGCCAGGAGCACCGCGATGGCGCGCAGCAATGGTGTTTCCAGCCCCACCGTCCAGCGGAACAGGACGAAGACCGGCCAGTGCCACAGGTAGAGGGAATAGGAGATCTTGCCTACGGCCACCAGGGGCTTGCTGCCGAGCAGGCCGTGCAGGCGCTTCAGGTCGTCCCGCAGGTGCAGGCTGTAGATCAAGCCCAGCGTGCCCAGCACGGCGAGCAGCGCTCCCGGCATGGGGAAACGCTCGGCGGTGGAAACAACGAATGCCAGCAGCAACAGACCGAGGGATGCCCCACCCAGCCAGCCGCGCACTCTGCCTGCGGGCCTGGCGGTGATGGCCGGGAAAAGGGTTATCAGTTGGTACAGAAGCACGCCAGCGGCCAGTTCCCAGAAGCGGCTAGGGCTGAGGAAGTAGGCCTGAGTGGGGCTCGCCGCGCTCTGCCAGCCGGCAAATGCCATGGAAGCCAGCAAGCCGATGGCGAACAGGCCTACCGATACCCAGCGTCCGCGCCGGGAAACCAGCCAGCCGATGATCAGGAAGGGGAAGATCAGGTAGAACTGTTCCTCGACGGCCAGCGACCAGGTGTGGGTGTAGGGATTGAATTCGGTAGTCGGTGCGAAGTAATCGCGGCCAGTCCGGGCCAGGATGAAATTACTGAGTCCGAAGAAGGCAAACAAGCCCGTTTGCTGGTTCACTGCACTCAGCCACGACGACGGAATGAACAACGCGGAGACATAGGCGGTGATCAGCAGGCAGACGATCAGTGCTGGAAAGATGCGCTTGATCCGGCGCGCATAGAAATAGGCCAGGAAGGCTCCCAGCCCCTGTCCACGGAAGCTCGCAATCGATGCGCTGACGACGAAGCCGGAGATGACGAAGAACACGTCCACACCGACGAAGCCGCCGGGCAACCAGGCCGGATTGAGGTGATAGATCAGTACGGACAGCACGGCGAAGGCGCGCAGACCATCGATATAGGGAAAATACTGACCGCGCGTGGGGGTAATGGCGGGAGTCGGAATCATGCTGAGGCTCTGGTTCGGGCCGGTTTCACCGGGCGGTGGCATCGAGTATGCGGCGCGCATTCAAGCACAAGGTGGCAACGCAGGGAACGATGAAGCGTAAGGTTGCATGCCTTGCCAGCGGAGAAAATGCGCAGCGGCTACGGTGCGCTCCGCAGGCAAGGCATTCCTCCTACGAGGAGCGCAGAATCCGCTCAAGATTGGCCGCGCTCTGTTGCCAGGTGAGCCAGGGCATTTGCCGCGAGGCCGGGGTGAAGCCGGCTTCGATCCAGCCTTGCAATGCATCGGCCAGCTCTTGCGGCTCGGCGGCCTGGAAGAAACGGGCGTGCTCACCGGCGACTTCGCGGAACACGGGGATATCCCTGGCCAGAATCGGCAGCCCATGCTGCGCCGCTTCGATGAGCGGCAGGCCGAAACCTTCGTCTTCCGAAGCCGCGAGCAAGCCATGACAGCCGGCATAGAGGCGCTCGAGATATTCGTCGCTGATGCCGTCCATCCAGAACAGCCGCTGTCCCAGCTGCGGATGGCTCCGCAATGCGCGCACCAGCGCGGGAATCGAACGGCGCTCTTCGTTCGGCAGGTCACGCCAGCCTTCGCGGCCGACGATAACCAGATTGACCTCGACCCCGCGCGCCCACAATTCGTCGAAGGCGGCGAGGGCCTGGGGATAGCCCTTGCGGGGCTCCAGTGTGCCGACCATGAGGATGCTGGGCGCCTGCGACAAACGCTCGACAAGCGCTTCGGCTTCGGCCGGCAAGCCGGAACTCGGCGCCGAGCTTGCGAGATCCGCCCCGTGATGCGAGTGATCGATATGGAACTGGTCGAGGCGCCAGCGCGCCTCGATCCGCATCCAGTAGCGCAGCTCGTCCGCCACCGTCCGGGTAACGCAAACGGCGCCATCGAGACGCGCCACCGCCTGCAGCCAGGCTCGAAAATGCTCTTGGGCACGCGCGGGGAAAAGCTCCGGCCGGGTCACCGGCAGCAGGTCGTGCACCAGCATGCGGGTGCTCACCCCGTCGGCGCGCATGCGCTCGAACAGGCCTTCTCGCGTTGCGGCCACGAAGCTATCACCGGAGATGTCCAGCGCTATCAATCGATCGCCGGCGCATGCGTCCACCGCATAGTCCGAAGTTCCCGCAGGCAGGCCGAGCAGCTGGGCGGTGTATTGGCAGGCATACCGATAATGCCAGCGCCCACCGCGATCAGAGAGGTAGACGGGCTCGACCCGAATACCGGCTGGCGGGTTAGCCAACAGTGCGTAGGTGAGCGCCCTGGCCACGCGCTCGATGCCTGTCTGCCGGTCAAGCCGGCAGGTAGCGGTGATATCGAGCAGCAGCTGCGGTTGATGAACTGCCGGCCGACTCGGCTCCAATCGTGAAGCGAGCGCCTGTAGCGCTCCCCGCGTGGGGTGTGCGCCAAGCGGCTCCAGGGCGGCAACCAGGCGCTGCCGCTCGGCCTTGGCGCGTGTGGCGAAACGCTCGATGGCCTCGGCGTACAGCGAAGCACAACGGGCGGGCGAATGAACCGTCTCGACCAGCTGGCGCGCCCTCTTGCCGAGGGCGGCGCGGGCAGGTTGGTCGGCATACAGGGCTTGTAGCGCCTCGATCAGTTGCGCATCGCTGAATTCGTCCGGCAGGCGCCAGACGCCTTCGGGTGGCAAGTCGGCCATGCTGCCGTTGGCGTTGATGATCGTCGGCAAACCGTGGTTCATGCAATCGAGCACCGTGCCCGAGGTTTCGCCTCGTGACAGCGTGCGCAGCTGTACCGCCAGGTCGGCGGCGGCCAGATAGCCACGGAATGTCTCGAGATCCGCCCAGCCGGTGACGCGGATGCGGTCCGCCAGGCCGCTGCGCTCGATGGCTTGACGCAGCTGCACGGCGTAGGGGTCGTCCCCCAGTTCGCCGACGAATACCAGCAAGCCATCAGGCTCAGCGGCAAGGTTCGATGCCAGCCAGGCCGACAGCAGGCGGTCATTCAGCTTGGTCAACCCGAGTAGGCCGAAGCTGCAGACGACAAAGGCATCCTGCGCAATGCCCAGGCGCTCACGCGCCGACTGCCGTCTCTCCCGCTCGACAGGCTGTCGCAGATGGGGTACCAGCGCCCAGTCGGCTCCCGCTTCAGGCCCATACCACTGCCGGGCCAAACGCAGGGAAATCTGCGAATGGACAATGACGCCGGCAGCGGCGTCCAGCAACGAGCGATTGAAGGGGTAGGCCAAGGCCGCCCTCCCCTCGTCAGTGGCACGAGCCACTTCGGCAACGGCGGTGTGCCCACTGCCGTAATGCAGCTCCCGCCATTTGATGCCGGCATACCGGGGGTCGCAATCGAGCGCCCAGATCAGCCCGCTGAGGTAGAAATCGTGCAGCACCACCACGCCCGGCACCTGGCGCAGAAGGTCGTACATCCAGGCGTGATAGTGCGAATTGCCGACGTGGTAGATGACCGCGTGGTACTGCTCGGCATGCTGCAGGAGCCATGCGCCATCGCGTATTGCGCAATGGGCCTGAAGCCACTGCCCGACAACGAGTGGTTGCTCGACGATGACATCGATCTGGTAGTGCTCGGCCAGCGCTGGCAGCAGTTCGGCACTGTAGTCGGCGATCCCCGTGCGCTCGGGAGGTAAAGGCGATACGTAGGCCAGGCGGGCTCGCCCCACGGACGGCGTCGGCGCTTCGCTTACGCTCGCCAGCAGCTCCAGACGCTCGAGAAGCAATGCAGCCCGCGGCGCCATTGTCACCGACTCCTGGCCGCCTGCCAGGCCTTGCAGCACGCTCAGGTAGTGGGCGAAACGACGATCCAGACCCGGCCAGGCCTGGCGCAGCCGCATCAGTGGTTTTCCAAGCGCGGGCCTGCGCTCGGCGACGACGCTCATGCGCAAAACCGGGCGACTCAGAAGCGTGGCGGCGGCATGCTTCACCCAGCGCATATTCAGCTGCGGGCGACCAAGGCGACCGAACAGGCGGCCGAGCCTGGCCGTGGGGGAACGTTCGATCTGGCGAACGAGCCGATCGATGAGCAATCGGTCTTTGGCCAGTTGCTCGTCGAGACGCACCAGACGTTCACCCTGACGCCGGATGATGACTTCCAGATCCTGAGCCTGGCCAGAATTCGGCAATCGGGCCTGCAGGTCCTCATCATGCCGGCAGGCCAACTCCTCGAGCGTGATTCCACTCTTTTGCTCGAACAACCGCTCGATCGCATTGCTCTGGGCGGTGGGGCCCTTCTGGGCGACTACTGCATAATCGGGACTGACACCATAGAGGACCTGCCACACACCGATCCGGGCATCACCTCGGTGGAGCGCTGGGTCCTCCTGCAAGCGCAGGATTCGACACCGGTCGAACAGGTGGTACTGGCAGAGGAATTCCAGGAACAGTGCAGGCACGGGCCGCTGGTGGGTCGGGTCCAGATAGAAGTTGTTGGTGCCGACGATCAGGTTTTCGCTGTTCGGCGTTTCGAGGATCAGCAATCCTCCCGGACGCAACACGCGCCGGCACTCGGGCAGGAGCTGCTGCAGGTAGTCGAATTCGAGATGCTCCACCACATGGAAGGCCGTGACCAGATCAAGGCTCTCGTCGGCCATGCCTGACAGCGCTTCGAGGGCGTCCTGGTTCTTTGCCTGCAAACCACGCTCATGGCAGGCGGCGAGCATCGAGTCATCCAGGTCGACGCCCTCGGCCTTGAACCCTTCCTCGGCGAGCAGCTGTAGCCATTCGCCGCGCCCGCATCCGATATCGAACGCTCGCGGCTGCGGTGTATGCTCGCGCAGCGCGCGCAGGTAGGGCAGATAACCCTCGAGGCGACGCCTGATCTCGGCTTGCGGCGCACGGAAGCGCTCCTCCAGAGCGCGGTAGAAATCATTGCTCATGGCGCTTGCCGCACTCCACTCGGGTATCCAGCCAAGCGACTCCGGAGAATTCGCGGCGGCTGCGGTTGATGACTTCGAACATCAATGCCCGCTCCTGCCAGGCGTAGTTACGCTCGATATGGCCGACGACGCTATGCAGGGCGATGGTCACCGAGTAGGTTCCGGGGCCGATGTCGGCGGCAAAATCGAAGTTCCACTCCAGCTCCTGCGCTTCAGGAATATCATGCAGCACCTGATCGAGCTGCCGTGTATTGGTGCCGAAAACATCCTGCCCATAGCGGTCCTTGATGAGGAAGCCAAGCACCAGGTCCGGCACGGCCGCAAGGCTCCGCGCACGAATGCGGAGCCGTACCGGCTGTCCCACATCGATGACTTCCACCGGCTGCCCCGACAAGTCCCGCAGTTCGACTCCACTGAAGGTCAGCTCGCCGGTTCCGGACAGCAGGGCGCCACCTTGCCCCGCCTGGATAACCTGCTGATCCTGATGGTCCGCGAGCATTGCGTTGTAGAAGTCCATGACCTGATCCGGCTCGCCCTGCATGGCGATACGGCCACTATCGAGCAGGATGGCGCGCGTACAGATGCTCTGAATGGCCTGCTTGTCATGACTGACCAGCAGCAGCGTGGTGCCCTGACGCGTGAACTGTCGAATGCGGTCGAAACTCTTGTGCTGGAAGTATGCATCACCCACCGACAGCGCTTCGTCGACGATCAATATCTCCGGGCGCCGTGCGGTAGCGATGCTGAATGCCAGGCGCATTTGCATGCCGCTGGAGTAGACCCGTACCGGCTGCTCGAAGTAATCGCCAATTTCGGAAAACCCATGAACCTCTTCGATGAATTCATCGATCTGTGAACGCGAATGGCCCATCAGACCGGCAACATGGTAGACGTTCTGCCGGCCTGTCAATTCGGGGTTGAAACCCATCCCGAGCTCGAGAATCGCAGCGACTCGGCCCTGGACGGTCACGCTCCCGCTACTCGGCTTCAGCGTGCCTGTAATGATCTTGAGCAGGGTGCTCTTGCCGGCACCGTTCAGCCCGATAAGCCCTACGGCTTCACCGGGCTCGAGAACGAAGCTGATGTCCTCGAGCACGGCGGTCTGATGAACGCCAGAGGTGTTCCAGCCGAACCAGGACAGTATGCGGTGGCGTTCGTGGCGATAGGTATTGAAAGCTTTGGAAATACTGTCCACACGCAAAGCGAAGCTCATAGGACATCCACCACTTCATCGATACCACGCCAATAAAGGTAGGCGGCGAGCGCTAGCACAAGCACCGTACAAGCAGCAGGGTAGATCAGCGCATGCAAGTCCGGGCTGCGGCCGTACACCAAAACCGCCTGATAGGCCTGGACCACTGCGGTCAGCGGGTTGAGGAACAACAGGTGCCTTGCCCGCTCAGGTAGCAGGTCGATGCTGTAGACGATCGGTGTCAACCAGAACCCGAACTGCAGGGCAATGGTTACGAGCTGTCCGATATCTCGTATGAATACATTCAGCATACCGAGCGCCAGCCCCAGCCCAAGCGCCAGGCCCAGCATCAATAGCGTAAGCAGCGGTAACCAGACGATCGACCAGCCGGGGGCATGGCCGAGCAAGGCAAAGATCACCATGACGGAGAGAAACAGGACAGCATTGTTCAACAAGGCCGAGCCCACGACGATCACCGGCAGCGCAAGGCGCGGAAACACCATCTTCTTCAAGAGATTGCCATTCTCGATGAAAAGGTTGAGACAGCGGCTAACGACCTCGGTGAACAATGACCAGGCAAGAATTCCGGCCGTCAGGAACAACGGATAGGCGTAGGCACCATTGAGGCCGGGAAGCTTCGCGGACATGACCACAGACAGCACGAATGCATAGATCGCGACCTGAGCCAGCGGGTACAACACGATCCAGACCAGGCCGAGCCGGCTGCGCACGACCCTGCTGATGAATTCGTTGCGGATGGAGTTACGGATGAAATAGCGCGCCTGCCACAACTCAAGCAGCTGTTTGTTCAAGATCGGTCCCTGTAGTCGACGGACTGGAGCATCTGTACGACTGCTCCAAAAAAGGAAAGGCGTACTTTATACACCTTGACTTGAAGGAGCACGCAGGAGCTCCGGCTCGGTCAATCTCCTTCTGCTCTTTCCAGCGCCCTGGGCTCCTCATGGGCGGTGAGCCACAGATTAACCGAGCCAACGCTCTGTTCGGAGAGGGCACCAGCCCAACGATTCAGGACGAGCAGATTGGTGATGAAATCGTATTGCGCCTTGAGCAGATCACGCCGGGCCTTATATTCGTTCTGCACAGCGGTCAGCACGTCAACCGCGTTGACGACGCCGAACTCGAAGCCGCGCTCGGCAGCCACGCTAGAACGCTCTGCCGACTCCAGCGCATTACGTGAGGCACGAATTTTTTCAATGCTGGCCTGAGCGGTCAGGTAAGCGCTTGTGGTTTCCTTGACGACTTCTCTGCGCACCGCTTCCATCTGCTGTTCGGTTGAAAGCCGGTCGTTGTAAAGCGCGCGGCTACGAGCCGAGGTGGAGCCGCCACTGTAGATTGGGATCTGCACGCCAAGGCTGGCGACATAGCTATCCGAGCGAGGCGCAAGGGTGTTGTCGTAACCGACATCGCTGCGCTGAGCGCTGAGGTTGAGACTTACCGAAGGGTAATGCCCACCCCGCCCTTCACGAAGGGCAGCCTCGGCAGCCGCCAGAGCCTGTTCCTGGGCCTTGAGCGCAGGGTTCGCGGCGACAGCACGCTCGACCCAGACGCTGACGCTTTCGCCCGGCACCTGCAGCTCGATGTCCTCGCGTATACGACTGAGGCGCTCGGTCACTGGGCGACCGATGATTTCGGACAACTCCTCGCGGCTGACGCGTACCTGATTGCGCGCCTCGACCTCCTGCGCAGCCAGTGCATCGACGCGCGCCCGCAAATCGAGTACGTCGGTCACCATGGCGAGCTGCCGCTCGTACATTGCCTCGACACGGTCAAGATTCTTCTGTGTGGCGCGGCGCTCGGCCTGAACCAGCTCCAGCTCGTCGTCCGAAGCCAGGGCGACAAAATAGCGCTGCGCCAGATCAACGGTTGCTTCCGCCTGCGCATCAATAGCTTCGAACTCGCCCTGTCTCGCCCGGGACTTGAATTCCTGATAGTTCTCCCAGGCCTGCTTGTTATACAAGTGCTGGCTCAGCGAGAGGGCGTAGCGTTCGTTGTTGAAGCTCTCGGTGTAGGTTTCCACGTCGCGGTTGGTGCGGTTGAAGCTGCTGCTGGCGGTGACCTGCGGCAGCAGTCCGCCGAAAGCTTCGCGCTCGCGCTCCTTGCCTGCCTGAGCGCGAGCGTAGGCGGCGAGGACACGCGGATCCTCGAGGCGGGACTCGCGATAGAGCTGCATCAGGTTGGCCGAGTAGGTCGAGGCCGTAACCTCGCCCGGCGGCGCCGCCGGTGTTTCGGCGGCTTGGGCCTGAACGAGGCCGAAGAACAGGCTGAAGCAAAGAGAGGCGAAGCAGCGCACCATCAGTCCTCGATCAATGATCTGGCAAAGGCATCGGTCGCCGGCTGCATCAAATACTGCAACATCGTCCGGTTGCCGGTATTGATCAGCACCTCCGCAGGCATGCCCGGCTGGAGCGTGAGCGAGCCCAGCGCCCGCGCGCCCTCCTCGGTCAGCGCGACGCGCGTCAGGTAGTAGGGCATGCCCGTTTCCTCATTGATCAGGCGGTCCGCCGATACATGCCGGACAACACCCTTGATCACCGGGGTGGTCGAACTATTGAAGGCACTGAAGCGGATATCGGCGGGCTTGCCCACGCTTACACGGTCAATGTCGATAGGCGACACCTGAGCCTCGACGATAAGGTCGGACACCGAAGGCACGATATCGAGCAACGGCGTGGCCGGGCTGACGACACCGCCGATCGTGTGGACCTTCATGCCCAGGATCATGCCGTCTTCGGGGGCACGGATGACGATGCGGCTCAGGCGATCTTCCAGAGCGGCCTTGCGCTCCTGCAGGTCGAACACCTTTGTCTGCACCTCTGAGAGCTGTGCCACCACTTCCGAATTGAAATCCTTATTCAGCTGGAGTATCTGCAGCTCGGTTTCACTGATCTGCAGGCGGGTCTTGGTAACCTCCGATTGGTGATCGGCGACCTCGGCCTTGAGCATGTCGAGGCGTCGCTGCTGTTCGAGCAGGCGCTGCTTGTCGACATAACCCTCTGCCAAGAGCTCCGTCAGTTCGCCAATTTCATCGCGGTAGGACTTTTCCAGATTGCGCTTGGTAGCGACCATCGATTGCAAGCCAGAAATCTGCTCCTGCAGCTGTCCGACACGCTTCTGCAGAACAGCGACTTCTCCAAGCCGTGAACCACGACGGGCATTGAACACCTGGGTTTCCCCGTCCTGGGCCTCGATCGCGCGATGGCTGCTGGTTTCGATCATTGCGCTGAAGTCGACCTGCTCCCGCCCGTCGCGCTCGGCCTGCAGCCGCGCTTCCATAGCCTGGGCAGCCACCAGTTGGCTAAGCGTCATGCCGTATTCGGCACGGACCTGGGTGTCGTCAAGCACGATCAGCGGATCGCCTGCAGCCACGACGTCTCCGTCACGGGCATGCAGTTCCTTGACGATGCCGCCTTCCAAGTGCTGGATGGTCTTGCGATAGGACTGCACGGTCACTACACCGGGCGCCAGTGCGGCGCTGCCTAAAGGGGCGAAGGTGGCCCAGGCACCAAAGAGCCCAAACGTCACGAAAACGATAGCAAAACCGATCAGGCGAGCCTTGCGGTCCGACGCCGGCAGGCTGGCAAGGCGATCTTCGATGGCATTGTTCATGCTAGTCATGATGGTCTCGGTTACGAGCGTGCCGCAGATTGCCCAGGCGTTACCTGGGCGATCTTCTGGGCGCTGGCTTGTTGCTTGTTGAGTTCGGCCATGACCTTGTCGCGCGGCCCATACAGGCCGATTGCTCCGTTGCTCATAACCAGCAGGCGATCGAGCTGGGCCAGGATGCTGGTGCGGTGGGTAATGATGAACACCGTGGCGCCACTGGCTTTGAGCTGCTGGATGGCCATGGCCAGTGCGCGCTCTCCGACCTCGTCGAGGTTGGAGTTGGGCTCGTCAAGGATAATCAGCCGAGGGCTACCGTAGATCGCCCGCGCCAAGCCGACACGCTGGCGCTGGCCACCGGACAGGTTGACACCGTCCGAGCCGATCACCGTGTCATAGCCTTCAGGCAGTTGCAGGATCATCTCGTGCACGCCGGCAGTCTTGGCTGCCTGGATGACCTTATCCGGCTCTACTTCGCGGAAGCGGGCGATGTTTTCGCTGATGCTGCCTTCGAACAGTTCGATGTCCTGCGGCAGATAACCGACGTAGGGGCCCAGCTCGCGCTTGTCCCAATTGTTGATATCCGCACCATCGAGCCGCACGACACCATGCTGCGGCGCCCAGACGCCAAGCAGGGCGCGGGCCAATGTGGACTTGCCGGAGGCGCTCGGGCCTATGACACCCACTACCGAGCCTGCCGGTACGGCGAAGCTGATGTTCTTGAGAATCGGCGTCTTGGAGCCGGGCGCACTGACGATGAGGTTTTCTACCAGCACATTGCCCTCGGGTGCGGGCAAGGACATGCGTTGCGGCTCAGCCTGCTGCTCGTCGAGGATTTCGTTCAGCCGTGCGTACTGGGAACGCGCCGAAATGAAGCCCTTCCAGCTGCCGATCATCAGGTCGATCGGCGCCAGCGCCCGACCGAGGAGAATGGAGCCGGCAATCATCAGGCCGGGAGTGATTTCCTGCTTGACCGCCAGATAGGCACCAATGCCCAGAATGAGCGACTGCGACAGCATGCGGAATGTCTTGGAGAACGAGGTAACCATTCCACCCTTGTCGCTAGCCTGCGATTGCAGCAGCAGAACCTGGCGCTGGCGCTCGCCCCAGCGCCCCATGAGCGTTTCCAGCATGCCCATGGATTCGATCACTTCGGCGTTGCGCAGATTCTTGTTGGTGTGCAGGCTCGCAGCGATGTTCTGCTTGTTGGCATCGGCGATGGCCTTGCCGGTCAGCTTTTCGTTGACTACCGCAAGCATGAGCAGAACGATGGCGCAGCCGATGGCAAACCAGCCGTACCAGGGGTGAAAGAGGAACATCACGCCGATGTAGACCGGTAGCCAGGGGGTATCGAAAAAGGCAAAAAGACCGTTCCCCGTAAGGAACTGGCGCAGCCCGGTGAGGTCATTAAGAGGCTGCGCCGACGCATCCATGCCACCGCTGTCCAGGGCCTTCTTGAAGCTCGCCCGGTAGACGTCACGGCTCAGCAGGACATCAAGCCGGGTGCTCAGGCGCACCATGATGCGCGAACGCACCCACTCCAGCGAGCCCATGGTGCCCATCAGAATGGTCATGATGAGCGTGAGCATCACCAGCGTCGGGATGCTGCCGCTGGTCACGACACGGCCATAGACCTGGAGCATGTAGAACGACGGCACCAGCATCAGGGCATTGACGAAGAAGCTGAAGAAGCCGACCGAGAGGAAACTGCCCTTGCACGCCTTGAGCGCGGTCTTCAGGCTGTTTTCGCGAACATTACGCATGGATTCGGTACTGCCTGGCATATTCGAAAGCGGCGGAGTCTACCACCGTTATATCCACTGGAGAATGTAAACCGAGGCGGCACGATGAATGACGCCCTTGTCGGGCCGCCGGAACGCAAGGTAGATTTCCGACCCGGGGCCTCATGCTGGCCTCTGTCCCATTTGGGGCCGGCCCGATCGCTCAGCGTATTCAGGCCGCCCGACAACCTGCCTCGAGCCCCCATGCGCGTCCTTCACTTCTTCAAGACCTACCTGCCGGATACCACCGGCGGCATAGAACAGGTCATTTATCAGCTATGCCAGGGCAACCGCGAACTGGGCGTCGAAAGCCGCGTGCTGACGCTGAGCCCTGACGCTTCGCCGCAGCGCCTGTGGGTCGCGGACCATGAGGTGGTCAGGGCCCGTCAGGATCTGGTCATTGCCTCCACCGGTTTTTCCCGGGAAGCATTCGCGTTGTTCAGCGACGCGGCTCGGCAGGCCGATATCATCCATTTCCATTTTCCCTGGCCGGTAATGGATCTGGTGCACTTCGTAAGCCGGCACAGGCGGCCATGCGTCGTCAGCTATCATTCGGACATCGTCCGCCAGCGCACGCTGCTCACCTTATACAAGCCGCTGATGCAGCGCTTCCTGGCGAGCATGGACCGCATCATCGCCTCCTCGCCGAATTATCTTGAAAGCAGCGAGGTCCTGTGCCGGCACCGAGACAAGACGGTAGCCATCCCCTTCGGCCTGGACCGTCGGGCCTACCCCGAGCCTTCGACCGAGCGCCTGACCTATTGGCGCGAACGCCTGCCGGCGCGCTTTTTCCTGTTTGTCGGCGTGCTGCGCTACTACAAGGGGCTGGAGTATCTGCTCGAGGCGGTGGCTGGCACTGGCTGGCCAGTAGTCATCGCCGGCGCAGGCCCAGAGGAAGCCAACCTCAAGGAACAGGCACGCCAGCTAGGGCTTGATCATCTGATCTGGACCGGGCGGATAGCCGACGAGGACAAGGCCTGCCTGCTGCAGCTCTGCCACGCATTCGTCTTTCCGTCCCACCTGCGCTCGGAGGCATTCGGCATTTCCCTGCTGGAGGCGGCCATGTATGGCAAACCAATGATCTCCTGCGAGATCGGCACGGGCACGACATTCGTCAACCTGGACGGCGTTACCGGTATGGCCGTCCCGCCGGCCGACTCGCCAGCATTGCGACGGGCCATGGGCCAGCTCTGGGAGAATCCGGCTCTGGCCGCCGAACTGGGCGCGAATGCGGCGCGCCGCTTCGAGGAGCAGTTCAGTGCGCAGCGCATGTGCGAGCAAACGGTACAGGTCTACCGGGACGTATTGCAGGGCCGCTAGAGCGAAACTCAGCGCTCGGGGACCAGCACGTCTACCCTTCGCCCCTTGGCCGCATAGGCTGACATAAGGCCCTCGCGCAGTTGCTGCTTGGCGCGCGCCTCGCCATGCACCAGCCGCACCTCGCTCGGCCAGCGCCGCATCGTGGTGATGAAGCCAAGCAGCCCATTCCGATCGGCATGCGCCGAGTAGCCACCAATGCTTTCAATACCGGCGCGGATGTCCAGTCGCTGGCCATCGAGCTCGACGTAGCCACCGCGAGGGCCGAAGCGCTGGATGGCGTACCCAGGGGTGCCGGCAGCCTGGTAACCGACGAAAAGAACGTTGTGCCGCCGATCCTCGAGCATCGCCTTGAGATAGTTGACGATGCGCCCGCCGGCGCACATGCCGCCACCGGCGATGACCACGGCCGGCCGCGCCGTTTCGGCCAGGTGGCGGACCATGCTCAGATGCTGGTCGTGGCTGTCGACGGTGAGCAGCTGGTCGAATGCCATCGGATCGCGCCCCTCGCGCAGCCGACCCTGCGCTTCGTCATTCCAGAACGGGCGCAGCTCGCGGTATGCCTCGGTGAAGCGACTGGCCAGCGGCGAGTCGAGGATGATCGGTAGCTGCCGCCAGCCGGCACCAGACGCAGGGCCGGCCCCGGCATGGGCCTCGAAGATGATCTGTTCCAGCTCGTAGAGCAGCTCCTGAGTGCGGCCAATGCTGAAGGCCGGGATCAGCACGCTGCCGTCGTCGGCCAGCGCCTTCTCGATCAGTCGTTTCAGGCGTTGCCGGCGCTGGGTTCGATCCTCGTGCTGGCGGTCGCCATAGGTGCTCTCCAGCACCACCACGTCGGCGCCGGCCGCCACTTTCGGCGGGCGCAGCAAGGGCGCATGGGGCGCATGGGGCGCACCGAGATCACCCGAGAAGAGCACACGCCGACGTGCCTGGCCAGGACGCCTGATGTCCACCTCGACATAGGCCGAGCCGAGGATATGCCCGGCGCGCTGCAGGCGGATGCGCGCCCGCAACGACGACGTGTCGCTGAGGGTGAACCAGCGGTTGTAGGGCAGCGCGATCAGACGCCGCTCGACGAGCGCGAGATATTGCTCGACCTTGTGCTGGTCACGACTGATGCCGAGACGAAAGGCGTCCTCGAGCACGATCGGCAGCAGCCGGGCAGAAGGCTCACTGCAGAGGATGGGGCCACTGAAGCCTGCGGCCAGCAGGTAGGGAATGCGGCCGACGTGGTCGATATGCACGTGGGTTGCGACCAGCGCACGAATGCCGGCCAGGTCGAACTCGATATCCAGACTGCCGGCCCCGGCCCGTCCCGGCGAGGTATCGGCCCCCTGGAATAGCCCGCAATCGACCAGCAGGCTGAAACCGGTATCCAGGCGCAGCTGATGACAGGAGCCGGTGACGCCATCGGCGGCGCCGTGATGAAGGATTTCCATGACTCGTCCCTGAGTGTCGAAAACACAGGGGACCTTAGCCGGAAAATGCTGCAGCGGCCATTGGCCAAGTCACAGTTAACGACTGCACCCGCCAAACAATGGAGCCCATGGGCGGACTTGAACCGCCGACCTCTCCCTTACCAAGGGAGTGCTCTACCGCTGAGCTACATGGGCATCGCGAAGGGCGAGCACTCTAAGCGTCTAATGCAGGAAAATCAATAAGTTGCAGGTCGCCTCGGGTAGCGCTGGGCGGGCAATCCGGTGGATGGCTTCGGCCATCCACCCTACGCCTGCCGGCAGCACAAGGCGAAGCTTCCCGCAGGGTGGATAACCGCACAGCGTTAGCCGCGCTCATGATCAGCGCAGGCCCGCCCTCGCCGGTCACACCTGTTTGTAGATCACCGAGCCTTCGTCCTTGAAGCGCGAGGACTGCTCGGCGAAACCCGCCTCGATGGCTTTCTGCTCATCGGTCAGGCCGTGCTCGGCAGCGTACTCGCGCACTTCCTGGGTGATCTTCATCGAGCAGAACTTCGGCCCGCACATGGAGCAGAAATGCGCCACCTTGGCCGATTCCTTCGGCAGCGTCTCGTCGTGGAAGGCACGCGCGGTGTCCGGGTCGAGGCCGAGGTTGAACTGGTCTTCCCAGCGGAACTCGAAGCGCGCCTTGGACAGGGCGTTGTCGCGAATCTGCGCGCCCGGATGACCCTTGGCGAGGTCGGCGGCGTGCGCGGCGATCTTGTAGGTGATGATGCCGGTCTTCACGTCATCCTTGTTCGGCAGACCAAGGTGCTCCTTCGGCGTGACGTAGCAGAGCATGGCGCAGCCAAACCAGCCGATCATCGCCGCACCGATGCCACTGGTGATGTGGTCGTAGCCAGGGGCGATGTCGGTGGTCAGCGGGCCCAGGGTGTAGAACGGCGCCTCGTCGCAGCACTCCAGCTGCTTGTCCATGTTCTCCTTGATCATGTGCATCGGCACGTGACCCGGGCCTTCGATCATGCACTGCACATCGTGTTTCCAGGCGATCTTGGTCAGCTCGCCGAGGGTTTCCAGCTCACCGAACTGCGCGGCGTCGTTGGCGTCGGCAATCGAGCCCGGGCGCAGGCCGTCGCCCAGCGAGAAGCTGACGTCGTAGGCCTTCATGATTTCGCAGATCTCTTCGAAATGCGTGTAGAGGAAGTTTTCCTTGTGATGCGCCAGGCACCACTTGGCCATGATCGAGCCGCCGCGGCTGACGATGCCGGTCACGCGCTTGGCCGTCAGCGGCACGTAGCGCAGCAGCACCCCGGCGTGGATGGTGAAGTAGTCCACGCCCTGTTCAGCCTGCTCGATCAGCGTGTCGCGGAACAGCTCCCAGGTCAGGTCTTCGGCGACACCGTTGACCTTCTCCAGCGCTTGATAAATGGGCACGGTGCCGATCGGCACGGGCGAGTTGCGGATGATCCATTCGCGGGTTTCGTGGATGTGCTTGCCGGTGGACAGGTCCATCACGGTGTCCGAACCCCAGCGGATGCCCCAGGTCAGCTTGGCCACTTCCTCTTCGATCGAAGAACCCAGCGCCGAGTTGCCGATGTTGCCGTTGATCTTCACCAGGAAATTGCGGCCGATGATCATCGGCTCCAGTTCGGTGTGGTTGATGTTGGCCGGGATGATGGCGCGACCGCGGGCCACTTCGTCACGCACGAATTCCGGCGTGATCTCCTTGGGGATCGAGGCGCCGAAGCTATGCCCGGCGTGCTGATCCTTCAGCAGTCCAGCCTCGCGTGCTTCGGTCAGCTTCATGTTCTCGCGGATGGCAACGTATTCCATCTCGGGCGTGATGATGCCCTTGCGCGCATAGTGCATCTGGCTGACGTTATGCCCGGCCTTGGCCCGCCGCGGATGGCGTACATGGGCAAAACGCATGGCGGTCAGCTCCGCGTCGTTGAGGCGACGCTGGCCGAACTCGGAGGTCAGCCCCGGCAGCTTCTCGGTATCGCCGCGCTCCTCGATCCAGGCACTGCGCACATCGGCCAGGCCCTTGCGTACGTCGATCTGCACGTTCGGATCGGTATAGGGGCCGGAGGTGTCGTAGACGGTGACCGGGGCGTTGATCTCGCCACCGAAGTCCGTGGGCGTCACGTCCAGGCTGATCTCGCGCATCGGTACGCGGATGTCCGGGCGCGAACCCTGCACATAGATTTTCTGCGAGCGCGGAAAGGGCTGGATCGACTGCTGGTCGACCTGGGCGGATTCACTCAGGTTCTGTTGTTCTACACGCATCAGGCTGGCTCCTAGAGAATTGTCGGAGCGAACCTGAAACACGGATGGCAAGGGCATCGGGCGCGCCGGGACTGGCGCTGAGAGAGCTGGCCGAACGACTGGCGAGCACATCTTGTTCCCTACGCAGGCCTTAACCTGATCAGGTTCAACGGGATCCGGAACTTTCCGATCTCAGCCTTCGCTTCAAGGCACCCCGACAAGAACGCCATCGAGTCTAATCAAGACCCCGTACGAACGCCATGGCAACGGCGAAACTAGTCGACCGTTCGGTCATTTCGGCCGGCCGCAACCGGCATCTGACGTCACCTCGCACACGCGCCTTGACCCTCCGTCAGCCGCCGCTTAGCCTTGCCCATCAGCTCTATTCAGGATGGACCCAACATGCTGCGCAGACTCCCCCTGGCTCTCGCCGTGGCCTCCCTCACCGCCGGAGCAGCCTGGGCGCAGGAGACCATCCCCCTCGCCAGCAAGACCGATCTGGTCAGCGTCTATCAGCAAGCCGTCAACAACAACGCCGACCTGGCCGCGGCGCGCGCGCTGTTTCGCGCCCGCCAGGAAATCGTGCCGCAGGCGCGGGCCGGCCTGCTGCCCAACCTCAGTGCCGGCGCCGAGCTGAGCGACACCGAAACGGACGTCGACACCAGCATGGGCTCCACCTCGCTGTCGCGCAGCGGCACCGCCTATCAGGCGACGCTGAGCCAGCCAATTTTCCGCGCCGACCGCTGGTTCCAGCTCAAGGCTGCGGAAGCCGTGAGCGAGCAGGCGGCAATCGAATACTCCATCGCTGAACAGGACCTGATCCTGCAGAGCGCCCAGGCCTACTTCGCCGTGCTGCGCGCCCAGGACAATCTGGCGGCGGTTAAAGCCGAGGAAGCTGCATTCAAGCGCCAGCTCGACCAGGCCAACGAACGCTTCGAGGTCGGTCTTTCCGACAAGACCGACGTGCTCGAGGCCCAGGCCGGGTTCGATACCGCACGCGCCAATCGGTCCATCGCCCAGCGCCAGGTCGAGGACGCCTTCCAGGCGCTGTACACCCTGACCAACCGCGAATATATCGCCCTCGAAGGCATCCGCCACACCCTGCCTGTCCTGGCGCCGGTGCCGAACGAGGCCAAGGCGTGGGTCGATACCGCAACACGGCAGAACCTCAACCTGCTGGCGGTCAATTACGCGGTGACCGCAGCGGAAGAAACCCTGCGCCAGCGCCGCTCCGGCCATGCACCGACGCTCGATGCGGTGGCGTCCTATCGCAAGGGCGACAACGATGCGCTGGGCTTCAGCAACAGCCAGAGCATCCCGGGCTTCGACATGCCTCGCTACACCGGTGACGTCGAGCAGCGCAGCATCGGCCTGCAGCTGAACATTCCGCTCTACAGTGGCGGCCTGACCACTTCGCAGAGTCGCGAGGCCTATTACCAGCTCAGCCAGAGCGAGCAGCAGCGCGAGAGCCTGCGCCGCCAGGTGGTCGAATCCACACGCAATCTGCACCGAGCGGTTAACACCGATATCGAGCAGGTCGAGGCTCGCCGGCAATCGATCATCTCCAATCAGAGCGCGCTGGAGGCAACGGAGATCGGCTATCAGGTCGGCACGCGCAACATCGTCGACGTGCTCGACACCCAGCGCCGCCTGTATGGCGCCGTGCGGGACTACAACAACGCCCGCTACGACTACATCCTCGACAACCTGCGCCTGAAACAGGCCGCGGGCACGCTCAATCCGGACGATCTGCAGCAGCTGGCGGCGTACCTGAAGCCCGACTACAACCCGGACACCGACTTCCTGCCACCGGACCTGCCGCAAACCATCGGCCAGCCGGTGCGGATCGATTACTGAGCGACGAAGGAAAACAGGTGCATGATCGGCCGGGCAGCGTAGCGATACCTTCATGCACCTGTGCGAGAGCCCAACGGCTAAAACTCTAGCGTTGAGCTGCCTGGCCCGAGGCGGGAAAACCATCAAAAGCATCCCGCGCCGAACATGGCGGCCTGACGCCGAATCCGCCCGGCCAAATTACCCGAGCAGCCGCCCTAACCCCGCCAGCAACCGCTCCAGAGCGCCCTGATTGGCCTTGAGCACGCCGAGACCGGCATCGCGCATCGCCTGGGCCCCGGCTGGATCGCCCCAGAGTTCGCTGACCACCTGCGCCAGTTGCGCGGCATCCTGCACTTCACGCAGGGCGCCAGCCGCGCGCAACTGCGCCGATATCTCGAGAAAGTTGAACAGGTGCGGGCCGCTGAGCACCGGCTTGCCCAGCGCTGCGGGCTCAAGGAGGTTGTGCCCGCCGTTGGGCACCAGGCTGCCGCCAACGAAGGCGATATCCGCCAGCGCGTAGAGAAACAGCAGCTCGCCCATGGTGTCGCCGACCAGTACCTCGGTACCGGCGTCGACCACTTCCCCCGTCGAGCGCCGCACGGCGACAAACCCATCCCTGACCGCCGACTCGTACACCGAGGCGAAGCGCTCCGGGTGCCTGGGCACCAGGATCAGCAGCGCCTGCGGATGGTTGCTGAGCAGCTGGCGATGCGCAGCCAGCATGATCTCGTCCTCTCCGGCGTGTGTACTGGCGGCGATCCACAATGGCCGTTCCAGCGCCGCCCACTGCTGGCGCAATTTACTGGCACGCTCCAGCAGTGCCGGGTCGATGGTCAGGTCGAACTTGATCGATCCGGTCACCTCGACGCACTCATCGCGCGCACCGAGCCGGCGAAAACGTTCGGCTTCAGCCTCGGTCTGCACGGCAATCAGGCTCAGCTTAGCCAGCATCGGCGCAGTCAGACGGGCGAAGCGCGCGTAGCCGCGGGCCGAGCGCTCGGACAAGCGCGCATTGGCCAGCGCTACCGGAATGTCGCGGCGTGCACACTGATGGATATGGTTGGGCCAGAGTTCGGTTTCCATCACCACCGCCAGCTTCGGTCGCACGCGCTCAAGAAAGCGCGCCGCCGCCCAGGGCAGGTCATAGGGCAGATAGCAGTGCTGCACGCTGTCGCCGAACAGCGCCTGAATCCGCTCCGAGCCGGTCGGGGTCATGCAGGTGACGGTGATCGGCAGCTGCGGATAGCGCGCCATCAGTTCGCGGATCATCGGCGCCGCGGCGATGCTCTCGCCGACCGACACCGCATGCACCCAGATGCCACCCGGACGAAGCGGCGGCAAACCAAAGGCGAAACGTTCGCCGATACGACGGGAGTAGGCCGGCGCGCGCCAGGCGCGCCAGAGCAGGCGCAGAAATACCAGCGGCAGGCCGAGGTGGAACAGCAGGGTATAGAGGGTGCGATTCATGGGCGCGGAGCTTAGCAAGCCGCCTGCCGGCGAGCCACAATCGCCACGGCTGGCGAACTAGTTGACGAGGACGCGACCGAACGAAGTTGACCTCCTCCAGCCCACGATCAGGATTTCCCATGTCCGGTGTTACGTTTACCTGGCCATCGCCATCTGCGCCGAAGTGATCGCCACCACCTCGATGAAAGCCCTGGCCGGCTTCAGCCGCCCGCTGCCCCTGTTGCTGGTGATTTGTGGCTATAGCTTGTCCTTCTGGATGCTGGCGCTGGTGGTGAAGACCATTCCGGTGGGGATCGCCTACGCCATCTGGGCGGGCCTGGGCATCGTGCTGGTCAGCATCGCTGCGGCGCTGATCTATCGCCAGCACCTGGACCTGCCGGCAGCGCTCGGTATGGTCCTGATCATCGCTGGCGTGGTGGTCATTCAGCTGTTCTCCGGCAGCACCGGCCACTAAGCGCCCCGCGAACTGCATGCAGTTATACTGCGCGTCCGTTTCCCCGTATGAGGCCTGCACATGCCTGAATCCCTCAGCACCGATGTCCTGATCGTTGGCGGCGGCGTCGCCGGCCTCTGGCTCAACGCGCGCCTGCGCAGGCAAGGTTTTGCCACGTTGCTGGTGGACAAGGGAACGCTGGGTGGCGGGCAGAGCGTGAAGTCCCAGGGCATCATTCATGGGGGCACCAAATACGCCTTGAGCGGCGCCCTCACCGGCGCATCCGAAGCCATCGCCGACATGCCACGGCGCTGGCGCGAGGCTCTTGAAGGCAAGGGCGAGCTGGATCTCAGCGGCGTGCGCCTGCTGTCCGATGCGCATTACCTCTGGTCGCCCGGCACGCTGGCCGGCAACCTCACCAGCTTCTTCGCCAGCAAGGCAGTGCGCTCGCGGGTTGGTCAGGTCAAGGGCGACGAACTGCCACCCGCTCTGCAACACCCGAAATTCAAAGGCAAGGTCTACCGCCTCAGCGAACTGGTGCTCGATGTGCCCAGTCTGATCGCCCGCCTGGCCGAACTGGCCGGCGACAGCCTGCTCGCCGGCCAGCAGGTCGAACCGCTGCTCGATGGCGACGAGCTGGTCGGTCTGCGCGTCGACGGCCGCGAGATCCGCGCTCAGCGCATCGTTTTCAGCGCCGGCGGCGGAACGGCCGAGCTGCTCACTTCGCTCGGCCTGCAGCAGCCGGCCATGCAGCGCCGACCGCTGCACATGGTCATCGTCAAGGCGCCGACGCTCAAGCCGCTCTACGCCCACTGCCTGGGCGGCGGCACCAAACCGCGAATCACCGTGACCAGCCATCCGGCGGCAGACGGCGAGTGGGTCTGGTACCTGGGCGGCGATCTGGCCGAAGCCGATGGCGTGGCGCGCGACGAAGCCAGCCAGATCGCCGCGGCGAAGAAGGAACTGGCCGAGCTGGTACCCTGGATCGACCTGTCCGCAGCGCACTGGACCACGCTGCGCATCGACCGCGCCGAGCCGGCGCAATCGGCCCTCGCCCGTCCGGACAACGCCTTTCTCGCCGAGCAGGGCCGCCTGCTGGTCGGCTGGCCGACCAAGCTGGCGCTGTCACCGGACTTTTCCGACCGCGTCGAAGCCGCTCTCGCCCGCGACGGCATTCGCCCCGTCCAGCATCCTGCACTACCGGAACTGCCGCGACCACCGTTGACCGGGCCGTTCTGGGAAGGGCTGCTGCCATGAACGCGACGCTGCATGACATGCACCGCCCACTGGGCAGCACCGGCCTGCGCATTTCGCCGTTGGGTCTGGGCACGGTCAAGCTGGGTCGCGACCAGGGCGTGAAGTACCCCAGCGGCTTCGCCATCCCCGACGATGCCCAGGCTCCCGAACTGCTGACCCCGGCCCCCCGACC
>NZ_AOFQ01000025.1 GCF_000495915.1 Stutzerimonas chloritidismutans AW-1 | reverse complement strand
ATACAGAGCAGGCGTGCAGCATGTGATACAGCCTACCCGTGCACCGTGTGATACAGCTTGGGAAGGTGACTTGGCTAGACGCTTACCTCATTTTCACGATTCCTGTGGATGATCCGGCGCGCACCCAGGCGGGCGCACGCATACCGTCTCGCCGCCTAAGAGGGGGAAACGGAACTCAAGTCAGCACGGGAATCAGACGCGGGGCGGTCGCCACACCCCGGAAGGGGAGGTGGAGGGATGGAAATCGAGGGTGGGGGTGAGGGCTAGGGAGCGAACAAATAGACAGGGTGTCTTGATGACCGAGACCTGCAGCATGCCATTGTTCTTGCACTCTTGTCCGGTCTTGCACACTTTGCCGTTGGCAAGCTGCTGCGCCTGGTCTTGGCAGCAAGAGCCCTGCATATCCGCCATCGACATGTGCTCCATGGGACATGGCTGCGAAAGCGCGAGCAGACCCGCCACCGCGTTCACGGGAAGGGTCAGGCTGAGTAGCAGGAGCAGTAAATGCAGGTGTCGTCTCATGCGCTGCAGTCTAGTACAGGCCGTGGGACTAGGATACTCGTGAAACTCATGCCGGGCATCTTGTCGCACCCTGAACCGCCGAGCCCAACTGCACTGTAACAAGCCTTCCGGCCGTGCATCCCAATAGTGTGAGGATTTCGCTGGAGGTTGCAGTCATGAAAGTCTCGAAACAAGTATTGGCATCGGTCATAACTGTCGTCCTGGTCGTCGCGGGTGGATTGGCGCAGGCCGCGCAGGGCCAGGCGATACATATCGAAAGTCAGCCACAGGCGGGACAGGTTCCCGTAGAAACTTATCGTTACGGCTTGAAGCTGGATATCGCAAGGGTCCTGTCCACCAGCGACACCAGCCACCTATGCGGAGTCGTACCGACAGTCATGCATTATGAAAATAGCCGAGGCGAAGTGCGCGCCCTGGAATATCTGATCCTCGGCGGAGGTTGTTTCGACCACTGAGATCGAATCTCGAAGCGCTCGGGCGGCGCTGATCACGGATGTGGTGCCGTCAGGCGCAAGCCTAATCTCAGTTCTCTGAGCTGCGGTCGTTGGATCGTTGCCAGCTCAATGGCCAAGGCCAGTTGGAATGATGTTGCGTTTGTTGTGTTAGCCCTGCAATCAACGACGCCTTTCGTTCGTCTCTATGTGGCAACTACTTTGGAATGGTCGAGTTCGACCGACTGCCTGCTCGGCAGCTGTCAATCTATTTGGGGTTACACATGAAACGATTTTTCTCTGCTTTATTGATTGGTTTTGCTTTGGTTGGTCAGGCTATCGCAGGGGAACCCTACAGCCAGGAGCGCTTCGATGATCTGCAAGCCACGGGTGATCTGGTGTTGGTAGATATCAATGCTCCTTGGTGCCCGACATGCAAGAAGCAAGGGGAAATCATCAATCGCTGGATCGAACAAAATCCGGATAAAAGCTTGCACGTGCTGGAGGTAGACTTCGATTCGCGCAAGGATTTGGTGGCTCAGTTTCGTGCGCCGCGACAATCTACCCTTTTGCTGTACAAGCACGGTGAACAATTGTGGTTCAGTGTGGCGGAAACCCGTGAGTCGGTGATCGGCGCTGCGATCGAGCAGGGGCTGGCCAACTGATGGCAATTGAACTTGCCTCCATTCCACTGGCCATGGTTGCTGGAGTGTTGAGTATTCTCTCTCCATGTGTGTGGCCGCTGGTGCCTGTGGTGATGTCATCAACCGCGGGCTCACGCAGGCGAGATGCATTGTTTCTCGCGCTAGGTCTGAGTACCGCGTTTGCGGTCGCCGGTACGTTGATCAGCTTTGTCCTACTCAACCTGGGTATAGATCCGGTGGTTTTCCGCTATGTGGCGGCGGTGCTACTAGTCCTGGTGGGCCTGACATTGGTCGTCAAGCCGCTGGGGGATTGGCTGACGTTGCATTTATCGCGGTTGACCAGTCGGGTTGACACTAGTGGCTACAAAGGCGGCTCAGCCATGGGCCAATTTGGTCTTGGGGCGCTGTTGGGGCTCGTTTGGCTACCTTGCGTAGGTCCCACGCTTGGCGCGGCCATCGCCCTGGCCTCTATGGGGCAGGACATGGCCATGGCATTCGTAGTGATGTTCGCCTTCGGCATTGGTACCGCCGCTGTGTTGATACTGGCCGCTCTCCTCTCTGGCCGGTTATTGAGTCGTTGGCGGCCTAGCCTGATGAGTAATGCCTCGCGCGGCAAGCAACTGCTGGGCACATTGCTTTTGGTGCTTGGTGGTTTGGTATTGACTGGCGTGGACAAGGTGCTGGAGACCTACGCATTGAGCATCCTGCCTGATTGGGTTTTTGCGCTCTAGGATGAAGATGGATATTTCACGTGAGCAGTGGGATCGCCTTTACCGCTACTGTTTGGCTTTGGCCGGTCAGCCAGCGGATGCCGAAGACTTGCTGCATGGTGCTGTGGAGCGCTATCTGGCGGCGACTACTGAGGTCGTCCAAAACCCACTGGCCTGGATGCGTCGGGTAGCACGCAACCTCTACTATGATCAGCTGCGGCGAAGCCAGCGTGGTAAGCGTCTAGCCAAGTCACCTTCCCAAGCTGTATCACACGGTGCACGGGTAGGCTGTATCACATGCTGCACGCCTGCTCTGTATCACACGCTGCACGCATAAAAATCAGTGCGAGACTATTACGGGTAGGCTGTTTGGGGTGATACACCGCTGTCGTTATTTGCTTGCCTCAGGCAGGCATCCACTGATGTGGGAGCAGTTGGCCGATCTCGCTCGCCCGTTGCGTCGGCAGGCGCATCAGCACATCTCTCAGATAGGCATACGGG
>NZ_AOFQ01000024.1 GCF_000495915.1 Stutzerimonas chloritidismutans AW-1 | reverse complement strand
CGAGTGAGTGGGTGCGGTTGCGGTGTTGGGTGGTGGATGCAGCCGGTTCGCGGTAACCGATGGAAGCGCCTTCGGCGATTCCATCATACGGACGCCGATCCGCCGTACCGCGATGTTCAGTCGAGGTAGGTTGGATTAGCCGAAGGCGCAATCCGACGTTCGAGTGAGTGGGTGCGGTTGCGGTGTTGGGTGGTGGATGCAGCCGGTTCGCGGTAAACGACGGAAGCGCCTTCGACGATTCCATCATACGAAAAGCGGTTCGCCGATCCGCGAGGTCCAGTCAACGTAGGTTGGATTAGCCGAAGGCGTAATCCGACGTTCGAGTGGGTTGGCGCGGTTGCGGTGTTGGGGCGATGGATGCAGTTGGTTCGCGGTAACCGACGGAAGCGCCTTTGGCGATTCCATCCTACGGAAAGTGATCCGTCGTACCGCGGTAGCAAATCATTGCCGCGCCGCTCAAGAAGATTCACCGTAAAAAACCAGCTCGCCCCCGGAACGAGCGCGCGACGATAGTTAGGCATCCTTGCCTCTCCGATGTATTCATGAGCCAAAAGTGTAAGTTGGATCAGCCGTCGGAGGTGTGGCCCAGTCGCGGTAAACGATGGAAGCGCCTTTGGCGATTCCATCATACGGAAAGTGATCCGCCACACCGCGATGTTCAGTCGAGGTAGGTTGGATTAGCCGAAGGCGTAATCCGACGTTCGAGTGGGTTGGCGCGGTTGCGGTGTCGAGTTGATGGCAGCCGATTCGCGGTAAACGACGGAAGCGTCTTTGGCGATTCCATCATACGGATGCCGATCCGCCATACCGCGATCCCAAGCAGCAGAACGCCCCGCACGAAGGCGAGGCGTTTAGTTTGCAACGGCGGATACAGTAGGTTCGCGGTGAACGACGGATTACGCTTCGCTAATCCATCTTACAAATTGATCCGCCTTACCGCGTTAGTTGGCGGCGCATCCTGAAGGACGATATGCAACCGGAACATCGGTTTTGCAGACCCAGCTACCACCTTCGGTACGCTCCCAAGTCAAAGTGCTCGGCGCGCTTGTGAGTTGTGCTGCAGCGTTGCTTCCAAAGGTAGCAACGATTGCGGTGGTGGTGGTTAGAGGGTTATCTACCGTCGGAGTCCCACCAGTGATACTGGCATCTTCTGTTCCTGCATTACCGCCAGTGGCCAGCAGATTGGATTGAGTGGCGCCTAGCACACAATCCTGAGCAACCGCACCTTCGCCCGATGCATCTGCGTCGGTGGCGACAACGTTTAAGCGCCCATCTAATAAGCAGCCTTCCACTGCGGTGCGTAGGCTTCCTACTTCTGACATGACCCGGTTTACTTGGGACTTGGCTACATATTGCTGATACTGCGGAATAGCAATCGCAGCCAAAATACCAATGATCGCAACAACGATCATCAATTCAATAAGGGTAAAACCCTTCTGCATCTGAGCTTTCATGTGTATCTCCTTAAAGTGTTAAGGCTGTGAGCCTGTAGGAGCTAAAGCAGTTGGCATGCCAGTTTTCGTTCGCGCCGAGCGCAGCGGCCAATACTGTGAAGTGCCTCAACCTCTCGTTGCTGCCGAGAGGTATTCACCGAGCGCAGCCCGCTTCCCCTACCTTAAGCGCCAATATGAAGCGGCAGCTGTGCACCTCAAGACTGACTCTTCGCGGGCGATATGTGACCAAGAACGTCACCTGCTGCTGACCTTGTTTGCAGCCACCGGCATCTAGGCTATAAGGCGGGCATAGATTGGAGCGAGGCCGCCATGAGCGAAAACATTTCCCTATCCGGGCTGGCACGGCAGATGGTCGTGGCCGGCGTGTTGGACGAAAAAACGGCCCAGCAGGCGCAGGCTCAAGCCGTTCGCGGCAAAACACCCTTTGTCACCTATGTAGTGCAGAACAAGTTGGCCAAAGGCCGCGCCATAGCCGAGCTTGCTTCCGATCAATTCGGTGTAGCGCTGCTGGACCTGTCTGCGCTGAACAAGGAGTCGCTGCCCAAGGATCTGATCAGTGAGAAGTTGGCCCGCCAACATCGGGTGCTGCCGCTTTCCAAGCGCGGCACCAAGCTTTATGTCGCCATCTCCGATCCGGCTAATCATCAATCGATTGCCGATATCCAGTTCAGTACCGGGCTGAGCATCGAGTCGATTCTGGTGGAAGACGACAAGCTGGGCGAGGCCATCGATAAGCTGTACGAAAGCGGCGCCACCGGACTAGAGGAGCTGGGCGAAGTCGATCTGGATGGGGTCGATGTCGAGTCCGTCACCGAAGATGGAAAAGCTGAGGAAGGCGGAGAGGCTGCTGACGACGCCCCTGTAGTGCGCTTCGTCAACAAGATGCTGCTCGACGCCATTCGTGGTGGCTCGTCCGACTTGCACTTCGAGCCCTACGAAAAAGCCTACCGCGTGCGGCTTCGTACGGATGGCATTCTGCATGAAGTCGCTCGCCCACCGATCCAACTGGCGCCCCGCATATCTGCACGCTTGAAGGTGATGGCCGGGCTGGATATCTCCGAGCGACGCAAGCCGCAGGACGGGCGGATCAAGATGAAGCTGTCCAAGACCAAGGCCATCGACTTCCGCGTGAATACGCTGCCGACGCTGTGGGGCGAGAAGATCGTGATGCGGATTCTCGACCCCACCAGCGCGCAGATGGGCATCGATGCGTTGGGGTATGAGGAAGATCAGAAGGCGCTGTATATGCAGGCGCTGCAACAGCCGCAGGGCATGATCCTGGTGACCGGCCCTACCGGGTCGGGCAAGACGGTCTCCCTTTATACCGGCCTGAACATCCTTAATACGGTGGATGTGAATATTTCCACAGCGGAAGATCCGGTGGAGATCAACCTCGAGGGTATCAACCAGGTCAACGTCAATCCTCGGCAGGGCATGGATTTTTCGCAGGCGCTGCGGGCGTTTCTGCGTCAGGACCCCGACATCATCATGGTGGGGGAAATCCGAGACCTGGAAACTGCCGAAATTGCCATCAAGGCCGCGCAGACCGGGCATATGGTGATGTCGACCTTGCACACCAACAGCGCGGCGGAAACCCTCACCCGTTTGCGTAACATGGGCGTGGCGGCGTTCAATATCGCCACCTCGGTGAACCTGATCATTGCCCAGCGCCTGGCACGCAAGCTTTGCAACTCGTGCAAGAAAGAAGTGGAACTGCCGCGCGACGCCCTATTGGAAGAAGGCTTCCCTGCCGACAAGATCGGTACGTTCAAAATCTACGGCCCGGTGGGCTGTGATAATTGCAAGGGTGGATACAAAGGCCGTGTCGGTATTTATGAAGTGGTTAAAAACACGCCGGCATTGGCCAGGATTATCATGGAGGACGGCAACTCCATCGACATTTCCACCCAGATGCGTAAAGACGGCTTCAACGATCTGCGTACTTCGGCTCTTGTAAAAGCCATGCAGGGCGTGACCAGCCTGGAAGAAGTCAACCGGGTGACCAAGGACTAACATGGCGCAGAAAGCGATAAAGACCAGTGTATTCACCTGGGAAGGGACGAACAGGCAGGGCGCAAAGCTCAAAGGCGAGCTGAGCGGTGTAAGCCCTGCACTGGTTAAAGCACAACTGCGCAAGCAGGGCGTCAACCCGCAAAAGGTGCGCAAGAAGTCGGTGTCGCTGTTCAGTGCCGGAAAAAAGATCAAGCCGATGGATATCGCGCTGTTCACTCGGCAAATGGCAACGATGATGAAGGCCGGCGTGCCGCTGCTGCAGTCGTTCGACATCATTGGTGAGGGTTTCGATAATCCGAACATGCGCAAGCTTGTTGATGACCTCAAGCAAGAGGTCGCCGCCGGCAACAGCTTCGCCACCGCGCTTCGCAAGAAGCCGCAGTACTTCGATGATCTCTATTGCAACCTGGTCGACTCGGGCGAGCAGTCCGGTTCGCTAGAAACGCTGCTTGATCGGGTGGCAACCTACAAGGAAAAGACCGAGGCCCTGAAGGCCAAGATCAAGAAGGCGATGAATTACCCTATTGCCGTCGTATTGGTTGCAATCATTGTTTCGGCGATCTTGCTGATCAAGGTGGTTCCGCAGTTTCAGGACGTCTTCGCAAACTTCGGCGCGGAGCTCCCGGCGTTTACATTGATGGTGATTGGCTTGTCCGAAGCGCTGCAGGCCTGGTGGCACGTGGTGCTGCTCGTCATGTTTGGGGCGGCTTATGCTTTCAAGACTGCCCACGGCAAATCGGAACGTTTCCGCAATGGGTTTGACCGTTTTTTGCTCAAGATCCCAGTGGTCGGCGATATTCTCTATAAGTCTGCGGTGGCGCGCTTTGCGCGCACGCTGGCCACTACCTTTGCCGCCGGTGTGCCGTTGGTCGATGCATTGGACTCGGTGGCCGGGGCGACCGGCAATGTGGTGTTCCGCAATGCGACCATGAAGGTCAAGGCTGATGTATCCAGTGGTATGCAGCTTAACTTTTCGATGCGCACTACCGGCACCTTTCCCAGTATGGCGATCCAGATGACGGCGATTGGCGAGGAGTCCGGCTCTCTTGATGAGATGCTTGCGAAGGTGGCGACGTTCTATGAAGACGAAGTCGACAATATGGTCGACGGGCTGACTGCTCTGATGGAGCCAATGATCATGGCGGTGCTTGGTGTGCTGGTCGGCGGTTTGATCATTGCCATGTATCTCCCGATTTTCCAGCTGGGTGCCGTCGTCTGATTATGATGTTGATCGATTATCTGGCCAGCCACGTGCTGGCCTTTGTTTTGTTCGCTGCTTTGCTGGGCTTGTTGATCGGCAGCTTTCTCAATGTCTTGATTTATCGCCTGCCGATCATGATGCAGCGTGAGTGGCGCGCGCAGGCGCTTGAGTATCTCGAGTGCCCGCCGGAGCCGGTCCGTGAGCGCTTCAATCTGCTGCTGCCAAGCTCGCGGTGCCCGCACTGTGATCATCAGATTCGCTCTTGGGAGAATATCCCCTTGGTCAGCTGGCTGGCCTTGCGTGGCAAGTGTTCGTCATGCCGGGCGCCGATCAGCAGTCGCTATCCACTCGTGGAGTTGGCGTGCGGCCTGCTTTCCGGTTATGTCGCCTGGCATTTCGGTTTCACCTGGCAGGCAGGAGCAATGCTGGTGCTGACCTGGGGGTTGGTGGCGATGAGCATGATCGATATCGATCATCAGTTGCTGCCCGATTCGCTGGTTCTGCCGTTGTTGTGGCTTGGTCTCATCCTGAACAGCTTCGGCTTGTTCGTATCGCTTGAAAGTGCACTGTGGGGAGCGGTAGCGGGATATCTGAGCCTGTGGTCGGTTTATTGGCTGTTCAAGCTGGTCACCGGCAAAGAAGGTATGGGCTATGGCGATTTCAAACTGCTTGCGATGTTAGGAGCTTGGGGTGGCTGGCAGGTGTTACCACTTACCATCCTACTGTCGTCGGTGGTTGGGGCTGTTCTTGGCACAATCCTGTTGCGGGTGCAGCGCGCCGAGAGCAGCACGCCCATCCCTTTCGGTCCCTACTTGGCGATCGCCGGCTGGATCGCGTTGCTTTGGGGTGACTGGATTACCGAGAGCTATCTCCAGTTCGCGCGCTTCTAAGTCGGACACTATTGCTGAGTCGAAAGCCGTTCCGCCGACTTGTACTCTTAACGAAAGACGTTCTGGGCTTGCGCTTCGCAGGCTGAGTAGTTACTACTGCGCGTCCTGTTTTTAGTCTGGGTGTGGTTGCAATGAAACCCTGGATTCTCGGGTTGACTGGCGGCATTGGTAGTGGCAAGACCGCGGTGCTGGATCGCTTCGCCAGTCTGGGCGTACATGTCGTCGATGCCGATCAGGCGGCGCGCTGGGTGGTCGAGCCGGGGCGGCCAGCGTTGCTGCAGATTGCCGAGCGCTTCGGCTCAGGCATCTTGCTCACGGACGGCTCTCTGGATCGAAAAGGGCTGCGTGAGCGTATATTCGATAACCCGGCCGACAGGCAGTGGTTGGAACAGCTGCTGCATCCTCTGATTCGAGCTGAGATCGCCAGGCATCTCGCCTTGGCTGAGTCGCCTTACGCCATCATGGCTTCTCCGCTCCTGATCGAGTCAGGGCAGTACCGTCAGGTCAATCGTGTGCTGGTTGTGGACGTCCCTGTGTCACTCCAGGTTGCGCGCACGATGGCACGTGATCAAGTCAGTGAGGAGCAGGTGCGGGCGATTCTCAAGGCGCAGGCCAGTCGTGAAGCGCGCCTGCAACATGCCGATGATGTGCTGGTAAATGATCGAGATCTGTCGTGGCTAGGGTCGGAGGTCGAGCGATTGCACCGCTTTTATTTGAAGTTACGAGGAGGGCAGGTATGACCGCTGCGATAGTTGAGTGTCCGACGTGTGGAGCGCCGGTAGAGTGGGGGCCGCAAAGCCCAAGCCGGCCGTTCTGTTCCGATCGTTGCAAGCTTATCGATCTTGGTGCCTGGGCGTCGGAAGCGCACGCGATTCCGGGCAATGAACTCGAGGATGATCTGTTCTCCGGTGATATGCCTCCGCGCGAGCACTAGCGCTTTGACGCTACTTGTCTTCTTTCCATGGCGCCTGCAGATAGCGGCTTTGATTGAAACTTTCCATCCAGTCCGGGTAGAAAACCACCAGGGCGGTAATCGCTGTGCCGTTGATGAAGGCCTCGGGGAACATGACCAGCCATAGGTAACCGGCAAAATCCGCCAGCCAAGGCGGCATCGGATAGCGACCATCTAGTAGCAGTACGCCGAGCGATGCCAGGATGCACGCCAATGCTGCGAGCGCCGCTGGAAAGAATCCAGCGAAGAAAATAAAGACGAACAGATTGCGGGGTTGGGCGCGTTCGACGAGCCGCGCGCATACAACCGTGACCAGCACTGGGATCAAGACCAGCAGGATGCCGTTCATGCCCAGGGCTGCAACTTGTTGATGGCCTGTCAGTGTCAGGCCGACCTGGGCGATGAGGGCGGCGATGATTGCCAGTGGCCAGTCCAACAACAAGGTGACGGCTGTCAGCCCAATGAAGTGGAATGAAAGGCCCGAATCGAAGTCCCTTCGCACCAGCCAGAGCAGAAAGATCGAAAGCATTGCGCCGAACAGCAAGTGCTGACGGCGAGTATCACTGAAGAGCTCGACCCAGGGAGCTCGCCAGGCCGCCCATAACAGCGCGATCACATAGATTATCCAGCCTGCCAGCAGGCTGGATGGAGCAAGCAGGTGGGCGGCGATCATACTAGTGATTCCTTTGTACCCGTTGTTGCCGGCGCGCAGCCGTCGGTGCTTCTCGAAGGGGCTTAGGGGGCTGGATTCGGCTGTTCTGTGTGGATCGCTTCAATTGCGGCTAGCACTTCACTTGAGAGCGTAATTTCGGCGCTACGGATATTCGACTCAAGTTGCTCTAGTGATGTCGCGCCGATGATATTGCTGGTGACGAAGGGTTGCGCTGTGACGTAGGCAAGCGCCATCTGCGCTGGATCCAGTCCATGCTCGCGGGCCAGTTTAACGTACCGAGAGCATGCGGCTTTGGCCTGGGGGCTGTTATAACGCGCGAAGCGTTGAAAGAGCGTGAGGCGCGCGCTGGCAGGGCGAGCACCGTTTTCGTATTTGCCGCTGAGCATGCCGAATGCCAGTGGTGAGTACGCGAGTAGGCCGCATTGTTCACGGATGCTGATTTCCGCCAGGCCAACCTCGAAACTGCGATTGAGCAGGTTATAGGGGTTCTGTATCGAAACCGAACGCGGCAAGCCGCGAGCTTCGGCTAATTGCAGGGCGGCCGCAAAAACTGAGTGCAACACCTGACCTTTCCGGTACGGTGTTGCCCCATGTCCTATTCCGAACTCAGCGTCGAAGAGCGCGCCGCCATTCAACTCGGTCAAGCCCAAGGTTTCAGCCTGCGCGGGATTGCTCGCCTGATCAACCGATCGCCCTCGACCATCAGCCGCGAGCTGAGACGCAATCAAGACGGCATTGGTGCTTACGCGGCCCGTAGCGCCCAACAACAGATGAGGATTCGGCGCCAAGCCTGCCGGCCCAAGCGCAAGCTGCTGCCGGGCAGTGAGCGCTTCGAGTTGGTGGTCCACATGCTGCGTGAGCGTTTGTCTCCCGAGCAGATTGCCGGCAAGCTGCGCAGCATGAACATTTCCAGCCTTAGAGATGCCTACGTCTGTCGCGAGACGATCTACAACGCGATCTATGCCCTGCCGGTCGGCGAACTGCGCAAGGAGCTGATCATCTGCCTGCGCCAAGGCAAGACGGCCCGCCGGCCGCGCTCTGGCGGTGTAGATCGGCGCGGCCAGATCCCCGAGATGGTCAGTATCCACGTGCGCCCGCCGGAGATCGAAGACCGACTGATGCCGGGCCATTGGGAAGGCGACCTGATCAAGGGCAAGGCCAACGCCTCGTCCGTAGGCACCTTGGTAGAGCGCACCAGTGGCTACCTGATCCTGGTGAAGATGAACGACGCGACGGCGACCTCGGCGATGGAAGGTTTCAGCGCGGCGCTCAATCGCATGCCGCTGGCGATGCGCAAGAGCATGACCTACGACCAGGGGCGGGAGATGGCGCGGCACGCCGAGATCACCCAGAAGACCGGGGTGGCGATCTACTTCTGCGACCCGCACAGTCCTTGGCAGCGCGGCAGCAACGAAAACATCAATGGCTTGATCCGCCAGTACCTGCCCAAGGGCACAGACCTGTCGGTACACAGCCAGGAAGAGCTGGATGCCATTGCACTGCAATTGAATATGCGCCCGCGCAAGCGCTTCGACTTCAAATGCCCGATTGAAGTCATGAGCGAGGTGATGCAAGAAGCCATGGCTATGCGGCATGATGCTCCAGCTTCAATTCAATAACCGTGTTGCACTCAGCTCCTGAAACCGCCCAGGTATTTCATCGCGCCCCACGGCGTTTCGTTGGACAGGCCGATGTGGCGGATTCTGCCCGCTTTAACTTCGGCATCGAGCGCTTCGAGAGTTTCTTCCAGTGGAGTGAAGTCGCCTTCTTGATGTCGGTAGCCCAGCTGCCCGAAAAAGTTGGTGCTGCGTTCCGGCCAATGCAGCTGGTACAGGTCGATCCAGTCGGTCTGCAGGCGCCGAAGGCTGTTATCGAGCGCGGTGCGGATCTGTTCGCGATTGAGTCTAGGTTGACCGTCGCGAATGTGTGTAATGCCGTTGCCGGGTCCCGCGATCTTCGTGGCTATGATCCAGTCGGCTCTGTCGCCCCGGCTCTGGAAGTAATTTCCTATGTATTGCTCAGTAGTTGCGTAGGTTTCCGGGCGCGGCGGCACCGGGTACATCTCGGCCGTATCTATGAAGTTGATGCCGGCAGTCTTCGCCTGGTCGATCTGGGCGAATGCCTGGGCCTGGTCGTTCTGTTCTCCCCATGTCATGGTGCCGAGGCACAGTGAACTGACTTTCAGATTTGTGCGGCCGAGTGAGCGATATTCCATGCAATACCTCGCGTGATCTGAGAGTGAGTGCCGAAGAGCTTAACGAAGACGGGACGGCTTGTGCTCATGAGAGCGTTCGACGTATCCGAAGTGCCCTGGATGTCACGCTGGCAGATATCTGGAGTGAGGCTCGCTGTTTGGTGGGCTGTGCCTGCTTGAGAGCGGGTGTAGCGGAATTCGATAACTATAAATGTCGGTTGCTATTTTGCTGGTAATCAGGATAATTCCGCAGCCTGTCGCCGGGGATGCCTAGCCTGTCGACGCAAGCCAAAGGTAGGGGATGCCTAGCCTACCGAACCACTGCCGTGGCGGACGCGCTGACCCGAGCCCCCGATAGCGTCTGTTTCCGGCTGCCCTGGCCTTGCCAGGGCGAGCACCATTCAGTAAGATTCGCCGTCTTATTTTCAGGGCGGCCCCTGAGGCTATAACGAATGAAGACATTTACTGCTAAACCGGAAACCGTCAAGCGCGACTGGTTCGTCGTCGACGCTGCCGGCCAGACCCTGGGTCGTCTGGCAACCGAAATCGCTAGCCGCCTGCGTGGCAAGCACAAGCCGGAATACACCCCTCACGTGGATACTGGCGATTACATCGTCGTGATCAACGCTGAGCAAGTGCGTGTGACTGGTGCCAAGACCACAGACAAGGTGTACTACTCTCACTCCGGTTTCCCGGGTGGCATCAAGTCGATCAGCTTCGAGAAGCTGATCGCCAAGGCGCCCGAGCGTGTGATCGAGACCGCGGTCAAAGGCATGCTGCCGAAGAATCCGCTGGGTCGCGACATGTATCGTAAGCTGAAGGTGTACAAAGGTGCCAGCCACCCGCACACCGCTCAGCAGCCCCAAGAACTGAAGATTTAACGGAATAGTTCATTATGTCGGCGACTCAAAATTACGGCACTGGCCGTCGCAAGACTGCAACCGCGCGCGTCTTTCTGCGCCCGGGTACTGGCAAGATCTCCATCAACAATCGTGAGCTGGATAACTTCTTCGGTCGCGAAACTGCCCGCATGGTCGTTCGCCAGCCGCTGGAGCTGACTGAGACTGTCGAGAAGTTCGACATCTACGTCACCGTTCTCGGTGGTGGTGTCAGTGGTCAAGCCGGTGCCATTCGTCACGGTATCACTCGTGCTCTGATCTCGTATGACGAAACCCTGCGCAGCCCGCTGCGTAAGGCTGGCTTCGTCACTCGCGACGCTCGTGAGGTGGAACGTAAGAAGGTCGGTCTGCGCAAAGCGCGCAAGCGTCCGCAGTACTCCAAGCGCTAATTCGCGCTTTCAAAAGAAACGCCCAGTTTCGTTCGGAGCTGGGCGTTTTTTTTTGGGATGCGTTTTTATATGGCGGTGCGACAGTGTGTCGCGCGCTGGAAAGCCTGAAGGCCGGGCATTAGGGCTTATGTGACAGGCTATTACCTTGTCAGAAGAAGGCCTTTTCTTTACCATTTGGCGAATTTTTCGCGGCCCAATTTTACGTGGTACATGCCTGCGTCAAGCAGGCCATAAGAAGCTGATGGGAGACGACTGAATGAGCAATGACGGCGTGAATGCAGGCCGGCGTCGCTTCCTTGTGGCCGCCACTTCGGTGGTGGGCGCTGCAGGAGCGGTGGGTGCTGCGGTCCCGTTTGTGGGATCGTGGTTCCCGAGTGCCAAGGCCAAGGCTGCCGGTGCGCCGGTAAGGGTAAATATCAGCAAGATCGAGCCGGGGCAGCAGATGGTCGCCGAGTGGCGCGGTCAGCCGGTATTTATCGTGCGTCGGACCGACGAGGTCCTCGGAAATCTGGAGAAGGTTGCCGGCCAGGTAGCCGATCCTGAGTCCAAGGCTTCCGAGCAGCCTGCTTATGTCGATCCGAAGAACCGGTCGATCAAGCCCGAGTTGCTCGTGGTGGTCGGTCTGTGTACTCACCTCGGCTGTGCGCCGTCCTTCCGTCCTGAGGTGGCTGCGGCCGATCTCGGTGCCGATTGGCTTGGTGGGTATTTCTGTCCTTGCCATGGTTCCAAATACGATATGGCCGGTCGCGTCTATAAGTCGCAGCCAGCTCCCTTGAACCTGCCGGTGCCCCCGCACTCGTACGAGACCGATAATGTAATCATCATCGGTGTGGACCAGGAGAACGCCTGATGAGCAAGTTCATGGAATGGGTCGACGCCCGCTTCCCCGCGACCAAGATGTGGGAAGACCATCTTTCGAAGTACTACGCCCCCAAGAACTTCAACGTCCTGTATTTCTTCGGTTCGCTGGCGCTGCTCGTACTGGTCAATCAGATTCTTACCGGTATCTGGCTGACCATGAGCTTCGAGCCTTCGGCTGAGGGCGCGTTCGCCTCCGTCGAATACATCATGCGCGACGTTGAGTACGGCTGGATCATCCGTTACCTGCACTCCACGGGCGCGTCTGCGTTCTTCGTGGTGGTCTATCTGCATATGTTTCGCGGGATCCTCTACGGCTCCTATCAGAAGCCGCGCGAGCTGGTGTGGATCTTCGGCATGATGATCTATCTGGCGCTCATGGCTGAGGCCTTCATGGGCTATCTGCTGCCTTGGGGACAGATGTCCTACTGGGGTGCCCAGGTAATCATCTCGCTGTTTGGTGCCATTCCGGTCATCGGTGGTGACCTGACCCAGTGGATTCGCGGTGACTACCTCATCTCAGGCATCACGCTGAACCGCTTCTTCGCGCTGCACGTGATCGCGCTGCCAATCGTCATTCTTGGCCTGGTCGTTCTGCACATCCTGGCGCTGCACGAGGTTGGCTCGAACAACCCGATGGGTGTCGATATCAAGAAGACCAAGGATGAGAACGGCGTGCCGCTCGATGGTATCCCGTTCCACCCGTACTACACCGTTAAGGACATTGTCGGTGTCGTGGTGTTCCTGTTCGTCTTCTGTGCGGTCGTGTTCTTCTTCCCTGAGATGGGTGGCTATTTCCTTGAGAAGCCGAACTTCGAAGTGGCGAACGCGTTCAAGACTCCGGCACACATTGCTCCTGTTTGGTACTTCACTCCGTTCTACGCGATTCTGCGTGCGGTGCCTGACAAGCTGCTTGGTGTTATCGCCATGGGGGCGGCGATCGCAGTGCTCTTCGTGTTGCCCTGGTTGGATCGAAGCCCGGTCAAATCCATGAAGTACAAGGGTTGGATGAGCAAAGTAACGCTGTTGGCGTTCTGTGTATCCTTCATCATTCTCGGCGTGCTTGGCGTACTTGCACCGACTCCCGAGCGCACTCTGCTCGCGCGGATATGTACTGCTATCTACTTCGGCTACTTCATCCTGATGCCGTTCTATACCAAGCTCGAGAAGACCAAAGTGGTTCCGCAAAGGGTGGCTGGCTGATGAAAAAGCAATTTGCTGCATTGATTCTTGCAATCCTGCCGGTCTTTGCCTCCGCTGCAGGGACCGAGGTGCACTTGGATAAGGTCGATATCGACCTGACTGACAAAGCGGCCATGCAGGACGGGCTGAAGACTTTCGCCAACTACTGCATGGGTTGTCATAGCGCGCAGTACCAGCGTTATGAGCGTGTTGCCACTGACCTCGGTATTCCCGAAGAGGTCATGATGGACAACATCGTCTTTGCTGATGCCAAGTTTGGCGATCACATGAAGATCGGCATGAAGCCTGATGATGCCAAGGTCTGGTTTGGTGCCGCTCCGCCGGACCTGACCCTGGTTGCTCGCGTTCGCGGCAACGACTGGCTGTACACCTACATGCGCAGTTTCTACGAAGATCCGGCCCGCCCTTATGGCGTCAACAACACGGTCTTCCCGAACGTGGGTATGCCGCACGTGCTGGCTCCGCTTCAGGGGCGTCGCGTCGTGGGCTGCAAGCAGGTGCAGGTGGTCGAGGACGGTCGCAAGCAGTTCGATCCTCTGACCGGCACGCCGATCACCGAGGAGGCATGCGATCAGATGGTCGTCGAGCCTGGTACCGGCACACTCTCCGAGGCCGAGTACGACGAGAAGATCAAGAACCTGGTGACCTTCCTTGCCTATTCGGCAAACCCGGTCAAGCTGGAGAGCCAGCGTATCGGTACCTATGTGTTGCTGTTCCTGGCGGTGTTCTTCGTGTTCGCTTACCTGCTCAAGCGTGAGTACTGGAAAGACGTTCACTAAGCTGCACGTTCCAACTGTTGTACCCTGCGCGCGCCCTCTGGGCGCGCGTGTTTTTTCTGCTTCAAGATAAAAGAGTGAGGAAGGACCTATGGCTGCAACCAATCGGTTGGGCTGCTACTCCGATCCCGCCGACCACTATTCCCATCGCGTTCGTCTCGTGCTCGCAGAGAAAGGCGTCAGTGTGGACATACTTGACGTCGAGGCGGGGCAGTGTCCGGTCAAGCTGGCCGAGGTGAACCCGTATGCCAGTGTTCCGACGCTGGTGGATCGCGATCTGGCACTGTATGAGCCGAGTGTGATTCTGGAGTACCTGGAAGAGCGTTACCCCCATCCCCCTTTATTGCCGGTGTATCCGGTTGCGCGGGCGAATACTCGCCTGCTGGTTCATCGCATTCAGCGAGATTGGTGTTCGCTGGCCGACCGTATCGTTGACCAGCGTACCGCTGAGCCGGAACGCGCGCAGGCGCGCAAAGAGCTTCGTGAAAGCTTGACCGGCGTGTCGCCGATATTCGCGGAAAAGCCGTATTTCATGAGTGACGAGATCAGTCTCGTCGACTGCTGCCTGTTGCCTATCCTCTGGCGTTTGCCCAGACTCGGTATCGAGTTGCCTCGAGCTGCCAAGCCGTTGCTTGACTATATGGAGCGCAGTTTCGCCCGCGAGGCCTTTCAGGCCAGTCTTTCCGCCGTCGAGCGCAACATGCGCTGAGAGAGGGTTCCCATGAATTCAAGTCGCCCCTATCTAGTCAGGGCGCTCTACGAGTGGATCGTGGACAATGATTGCACGCCGCACTTGCTGGTCAACGTCGATTATCCCGGCGTGCAGGTCCCTGCCGGGTTCGCCAGTGACGGGCAGATCGTGCTGAACGTGGCGCCAAGCGCCATACGCCACCTGCACATGGATAATGAGGCGATCAGCTTCGAGGGGCGTTTCGGTGGCGTTGCTCACTCGTTGAACGTACCGTCCGCTGCGGTGATGGCCATCTATGCCAGGGAAAATGGGCAGGGCATGGTGTTCGAGATCGAGCCGACGCCGCCGGACGACGATGCGCCAAGCGAGAGCGGTGGTGACGACGCGCCGCGGCCGGGCGGACGTCCGAGTTTGAAGGTGGTCAAGTAGACGAGCGCGGCGCCCGGGTCTATCGGGCGCCAAAGTCGGTCAGTCGATGTATTCGAACAGCTTTACGATACGCTGCACGCCACTGACGCTCTGCACGAGGTTGGTCGCGCTGTTGCCTTCCTGGCGGGTAACCAGGCCCAGCAGATAGACAATGCCGTTTTCGGTGATCACCTTGATCCGCGAGCCCGGCACGCTGTTATCTGCGAGCATCTGGGTCTTGATCTTGGTGGTCAGCCAAGAGTCGTTGCTGCGTGCCAGTGCAGAGGAGGGCTGCAGGATCTGCAGTTCATTGTGGACGCGCTTGACGCGCTGCACGCTGCCTGCAGCTCGTTCGGCCGTTTCCTTGAGTTCTGCGCGCGGAGTCTGTCCGGCCAGCAGCACGACGCCGTTGTAGCTCGCTACGACTATGTGCGAGCCCTGATCAAGGTCGGGATGGGCCTTGGCGATATTGACCGCAGCCTTTGTCTCGATCAGCGAGTCGTCGATCTTGCTGCCGATGGTGCGGGTGCCGCGGTTATCGGCAATTGGATCGTCGCGGGTTGCGGTCAGTACCGAACTACAGCCGCTGACGGCCAGACACAGGCCTAGGGCGATAACAGGCAGGCGGGGCACGTTCATTCCTCACTTCCGAACAATTGGTTGTCGATCAGGTCGCACAAGCAGTGGATAGCCAGCAGGTGCACTTCCTGGATGCGGGCGGTTACCTTGGCTGGTACGCGGATTTCGACGTCTTCTGGCAGCAGCAGAGACGCCATGCCGCCGCCGTCCCGTCCAGTCAGTGCCACTACCAGCATCTCCCGGTCATGAGCTGCCTGGATGGCCTGGATCACGTTGGCGGAATTGCCGCTTGTAGAGATCGCTAGCAATACGTCGCCTGGCTGACCCAGGGCGCGGATCTGCTTGGAGAATACTTCGTTGTAGCTGTAATCGTTGGCGATCGAGGTGATCGTCGAGCTGTCTGTGGTCAGAGCGATGGCGGGAAGGCTCGGCCGCTCACGCTCAAACCGGTTGAGCAGTTCGGAGGAGAAATGCTGCGCGTCGCCGGCGGAGCCGCCGTTGCCACAGGTAAGAATCTTGCCTTCGCTAAGAAGGGCATTGACCATCGCCTGGCCGGCCTGCTCGATGCTCGGGGCCAGGACTTCCATGGCCTGCTGCTTGGTTTCGATGCTGGCCTGGAACAGTTGGCGGATTCGGGTTTGCATGTCCATTGTGTTCGACCTTAAAGGTTGCAAGCGCCACTGGCTATCGCTTCGGTATGCGCTTGCGGTTCGCTAGGGCTGGGCGGCATCGTGCAGCAGTCGCTGCGTAATGAATCGTTCAGCTATCAAATGCGTTGCGGATCCAGTTCAGATTCTCGGTCTGCCCGGCTGATGTGATCGCAACGACGTCGAAGCGACAAGGGCTCCGGGCCCATCGGCTTTCCTTCTGCAGGAAGAGCTGGGCAGCCTTGATCAGCTTCTGCTGCTTGCGCGCATCGATGCTTTCAAGGGCGCCACCCCAGGCGGCGTAGCGCCTGTAGCGGACCTCGACGAATACTACTGTATCGCCGTCGAGCATGACCAGATCAAGCTCGCCGCTGCGACAGGACCAGTTGCGCGTCAGCAGGCGCAGGCCCTGATCGCACAGGTGACGCAACGCGAGTGCTTCGGCAGAGCGTCCGCTGCTCTGGCTGTCGCTCATTACTGCATGTTGTCCAGGCGCTGGATCTCGCCGTCGCGGAACTCGGCCCATGGAAGCTGACGCTCGATGCGCTGCTGCGGGTTCAGGCTGAGCGTGCCGGAGAGGCCGTCGAGTTGAGTATCCGGAAGTGCCAGCAGTTGATTCAGCCGCGGCGCGAGAAGGTAGGCGTCCGCACCCATTGCGTACAGTCGACCCAAACTGCCGCCCGCCTGCGGCCATTTCTGCTCGACTTCCTGGCGCAATGGAAGTTGGTCGTTCAATAGCCAAGGGGTTTCTGCGAAACGAATGCCTTCGAGGTCGAGGTATTGGGTGCGATCGTGGCTGGCCGCATGCAGGTGAGAGGTGGCGTATACCGGAAGGTCGCCCGCATATTGGAAGATCAGGGTGGGTCGGACTTGCTGGGCCTGCTGCGGAGTGGCTGCCAGGAACAGGAAGTCGACGTCCTGCCGGCGAGTGGGCTGGTTGCTCGTCGAGGCGTCAGTGATGCTGCTGACCCGTCCGCCACGACTCTCGCTATTGCGCAGTTGCAGCAGATCGGCGATCTGGTTGGCGAGTTGCACGGGCTCGGCCAATGGCTCGGCTGCAACCAGTGTTCCGCCGGCTTCTTCCCAGCTCTGGCGGAAGGCATCCAGAATCCGCCCGCCCCAGTCTCCGCGAGGAGCCAGTGCGATGGCGCGGCGATGGCCGTCCGCCCATGCGCGGCGGGCGACCTCGCGGGCTTCGTCCTCGGCAGCCAGGCCGAACTGGAACAGCTGGGGCGGGGTGCTCTGGCCGGCGTCACTGTAGTTCAGGGCGAGTGTCGTGATCGGCAGCTGATCCCTCTCGGCCAGTTGGCGCACCAGATCCTTTTCCAGCGGGCCCACGACCAGCTGTACGCCGGCAGCCTGGGCCTGTCTGTAGAACTCGTCGATGGAGGTCATGCGGGTGCTGTCATAAAGCTCGATGCGCAGCGCCTGGCCGGATTGCTGCGCGTGCAGGTGTGCCGCAAGGAAGCCGTCACGCAGGGCGCGAGCGACGCTTGCCAGCTGGCCGTCCATGGGGAGCAGCAGTGCGATGTTGTTCAGGGGCTGATCGGCCAGCTCACGAAGTTTCTGTAGTGGCTCAGGGAGCTGTTCTGCGGCAGGGTGCTGGGGGTTTTGTGCAATCCAGTCGTCAATGGCGCGCTGTTGCTGGGCAACGGTGCCGGCGCGTTTCAGTGACAGCGCCAGCGACTGCCAGCCGGCGAGATCGTCATCTGCCGCGCCTTGCAGTTGCTGCTCGGGAAGTGCGGATATGAGTTTCCAGATGGCTTCGTGGTTGGTTCTGGCTTGCTCGCCACTCAGGAGTGGAGCAGTGAAAACCCGTTCGCGCGCAGCAGCGAGGGGCTTGCCGGTCGCCTCCAGCGCTTCCGCCCGCGCCAGCTGGCTACGAACCTGCTGCGCCACTGGTAGCTCGCCCAGGCGTTCGAACGCAGGGTGCTGCAGAGCTTGCTCGGCTTGTTCAGGTTTGCCATCGGCTAGTGCGATTTCGGCCTGCAGTGTCAATGCGAAGATCTGCTGCGCTGGTTTCAGTGTATCCAGCTGAACCTTTTCCAGAATGCTGCGAGCCTGGGCATGGTTGCCCTGTTGGATGCTCTGGTCGGCGGCGGCCAGGCGCAGCTGCACGGCTTGTTCGGGGTCGCTTTGGTCGGCTTTCTCCAGCAGTTGCTGGGTGGAAGCCTGTGGTGTGCGAGGCAGTTCGCCCAATGTCGAAGAGGGAGAGCTGGCGCAAGCTGCGAGCATGATTGCGACGCACAGGAGTAGAAGGGGGCGTAAGCAAGCCATTGTTTGATCGTTCCTGAAAGCACTGGCGAGTGTTGGCGGATTGTACCCAAGCGCTGAAGTGGCGGCGATGTTGCGGCGGTGAATCGGGCTACAATGCGCATTTCCGTGACAGAGGTAAGCCCTTGTGACTGCCAGCGGTGGTGCGAATTCCGGAATGGGGACGCTTTATGTCGTCGCAACGCCGATCGGCAATCTGGAGGACATCAGTGCCCGAGCGCTGCGGGTGCTGCGAGAGGTGTCGCTGATAGCCGCGGAGGATACCCGTCACTCGTCTCGGTTGCTCGCGCACTTCGGTATTCAGACGCCGCTGGCAGCTTGCCACGAGCATAACGAGCGTGAAGAGGGGGGGCGATTCATCGGGCGGTTGCAAGGTGGAGAGGATGTCGCGCTGATCTCCGATGCGGGTACGCCGTTGATTTCCGATCCGGGATATCACCTGGTGCGCCAGGCGCGTGCTGCTGGGGTTGCAGTGGTGCCGGTGCCGGGTGCTTGTGCGCTGATCGCCGCACTGTCGGCGGCTGGGTTGCCCTCGGATCGATTCATCTTCGAAGGCTTTCTGCCTGCCAAGGCAGCTGCACGATGTGCACGGCTCGAAGCACTGAAAGAAGAGCCGCGTACGCTGATCTTCTACGAAGCTCCGCACCGCATACTGGAATCGCTTGGTGACTTTCGAGATGTGTTCGGTGGCGATCGAATTGCCGTGCTCGGCCGAGAGCTGACCAAGACGTTCGAAACGCTGAAAGGGCTGCCGCTGAGCGAGTTGCACGCGTGGGTCGAGGCCGACAGCAATCAGCAGCGCGGCGAGTGCGTGGTGCTTGTAGAGGGTTGGCATGCTCCGCTAGACGAGAGCGCGGTGAGCGCAGAGGCGCTCCGGGTGCTCGATCTGCTGTTGGCAGAAATGCCGCTCAAGCGGGCGGCCGCAATCGCAGCCGATATTACCAGTGTGCGCAAGAATCTGTTGTACCAGGCGGCGCTGGAACGCAAATAGGAGGTGGGCCTGGGCCTCGTGCCGCCTGGTGAGCTTGCAGGCAGAGCGTTGCGGCGATACTCTGGCGCCTGGAGAGTCGATCGGACAGTCGCTGTCTCTTTTTGTTCCGCAAAAAGGGAGGGAGGAAAGTCCGGGCTCCATAGGGCGAAGTGCCAGGTAACGCCTGGGAGGCGCGAGCCTACGGAAAGTGCCACAGAAAATAACCGCCTAAGCACTTCGGTGCCGGTAAGGGTGAAAAGGTGCGGTAAGAGCGCACCGCGCGGCTGGCAACAGTCCGTGGCTAGGTAAACCCCACTTGGAGCAAGACCAAATAGGGATCCATCGGCGTGGCCCGCGCTGGATCCGGGTAGGTTGCTAGAGGCAGTCAGCGATGGCTGTCGTAGAGGAATGGCTGTCCTCGACAGAACCCGGCTTACAGATCGACTCTCCTCTTTTCTTCCTTAGCAATACCCCATTTTTAATTCCGAAACATTCTTGCTCTTAACAAAGTACTTTAACTTTGTTGAGCAACTCGCTGTTGTCTCTGAAGATGCTTCCAGTCCTCTTCGCATTCTCCGCTCGAATTACCTCTCAACGTCGCTAAATTGCCGCTCCGTAAGGCTTTTTCCCGTCTGGCTCGCCTTGACGGTGGGGCGGCTGCGTTTCTATAGTGCGCACAAGTGGTAGGAAGTGGCAGAAAGTGGGTAAATATGGGCATGGATAGCTAATTCAGGGGAAGCGCAGCCGTGTTTCGCGGAGCTAACGCCATCAGTCTCGACGCCAAAGGCCGGCTAGCCATGCCCAGCCGGTATCGCGACGAGCTGAATTCCCGTGGCGATGGCCAGCTGATCATCACGATCGACGCCGTGGACCGTTGTTTGTGCATTTACCCCTTGCCCGAGTGGGAGCTGATCGAAGCCAAGCTCCGCGAATTGCCCTCCTTGCGTGAAGAGGCCCGTCGCCTGCAACGCCTGCTGATTGGTAATGCTGTCGATCTGGAGATGGATGGCAGTGGGCGCGTCGTGGTGCCACCGCGTCTTCGTGAGTACGCCCGGCTGGACAAGCGCGCGATGTTGGTAGGGCAACTGAACAAGTTTCAACTATGGAACGAGGACGACTGGAACGCGGTTTCTGACGCGGACCTGGCGGCCATCAAGCAACCCGGCGGTCTGCCGGAAGAACTACGTGACCTAATCCTGTGAACCAGATCAGCAGCTTGCGACATATCACCGTGTTGCTCGACGAAGCCGTCGCGGCGCTGAACGTGCGCCCGGACGGACGCTATCTGGATGGCACCTTTGGGCGGGGTGGTCACAGCCGGCTACTGCTTCAGCAGCTTGGGCCTGATGGCCTATTGCTAGGATTCGACAAGGATCCGTTAGCCATCGCTACGGGGCAAGCACTGGCGGCCGAGGACGGCCGCTTTGTCGTTGTGCAGAGAAGTTTTGCCGAACTTGGCGAAGAGGTGGCGCAGCGCGGCTGGAGCGGAACCGTCAGTGGCGTTTTGCTGGATCTGGGCGTTTCGTCACCGCAGCTGGACGACCCCGAGCGCGGCTTCAGTTTTCTTAACGACGGTCCTCTGGACATGCGCATGGATCCTAGCCGAGGCGTCAGTGCGGCCGATTGGATAGCGCACGCCGACGAAGATGAGATCGCCCGGGTGTTCAAGGATTATGGCGAAGAGCGCTTCGCCAAGCGCATGGCTCGTGCGGTGGTGCAGCGCCGCGAAGCGGCGCCTTTCGAGCGTACCGCCGACCTCGCCAAGGTCCTGACTGAGGCCAATCCCGCTTGGGAGAAGGGCAAGAATCCGGCGACTCGTGCGTTTCAGGGACTGCGCATCTACATCAACAATGAGCTTGGCGACCTGGAGCATGGCCTTGATGCAGCCCTGGAGGCACTGGAAGTGGGCGGCCGGCTGGTGGTCATCAGCTTTCATTCGCTGGAAGACCGCATCGTCAAGCAGTTCATGCGCCGCCACGCCAAGGGCGAGGCGGACAAGCTGCCACGCGACCTGCCCATCATTCCGAAGGCATTCGAGCCGCGCCTCAAGCTGCTCGGCAAGCCGCAGTACGCTTCCGATGCTGAGGTCAAGGGCAACCCGCGTTCGCGCAGTGCGGTAATGCGCGTGGCGGAGAAGCTGCGGTGACCAAGGTAATGCGCTCCATGCCCAGCGGCAGCCTGTTGATGCTGGTGCTCTTCGTCAGTGTCCTGCTGTCGGCGATCGCAGTTGCCTACTCGGCGCATTGGAATCGTCAGTTGCTCAACGAGCTCTACGGTGAGCTTAGCGTGCGTGACAAGGCCCAGGCCGAGTGGGGGCGGTTGATCCTCGAGCAGAGCACCTGGACTGCGCACAGCCGCATCGAGACGCTGGCGACCGAGCAATTGCACATGCACATCCCCGAAGCAGCAGACGTCAGGCTGGTGAAGCCATGACCCTTCAAGGTGCGCTGTATCCGTGGCGGTTTCGTATCGTGCTCACGCTGCTGGCGCTGCTGGTCGGTGCGATTGTCTGGCGCATCGTCGATCTTCAGGTGATGGATCAGGGCTTCCTCAAGGGGCAGGGTGATGCGCGCAGCGTTCGGCATATCCCGATTCCTGCGCATCGTGGTCTGATCACCGATCGCAACGGTGAGCCGCTCGCGGTGAGCACGCCGGTTACCACGTTGTGGGGCAATCCCAAAGAGCTGCAGGCAGCAAAGTCGCGTTGGCCGGACTTGGCCAAGGCGCTGGGTCAGGATGCTGCCACGCTGAGCGAGCGTCTCAGGTCGCAGGCGTCGCGCGAGTTCATCTATCTGGTGCGCGGACTTACCCCGGAGCAGGGGCAGGAAGTCCTCGATCTGAAGATCCCCGGCGTTTATGCGCAAGAAGAATTCCGTCGGTTCTATCCGGCTGGCGAAGTGGCTGCCCATGTGGTCGGCTTCACCGATATCGATGATCGTGGCCGTGAGGGCATGGAACTCGCGTATGACGAGTGGCTGGCTGGTGTGCCAGGCAAGCGTCAGGTTCTCAAGGATCGTCGCGGGCGGTTGATCAAGGACGTTCAGGTCGTAAAGAACGCCAAGGCCGGCAAGGCGATGGCATTGTCGATCGATCTGCGCCTGCAGTACCTCGCGCACAGCGAGCTGCGCAACGTCGTGCAGGAATACGGTGCCAAAGCCGCCAGCCTGGTGATGGTCGACGTCAAGACCGGCGAGATCCTCGCCATGGCCAACCAGCCTACCTATAACCCGAACAATCGGCGCAATCTGCAGCCCGCGGCAATGCGCAATCGCGCCATGATCGACGTCTTCGAGCCCGGTTCCACCGTCAAACCTTTCAGCATCGCGGCGGCACTGGGTACCGGCAAATATCAGCCGGATTCGGTCGTCAATACCCTGCCCGGATGGATGCGTATCGGCCGCTACACGATTCGTGATGTCTCCCGTGGCGGCATGCTGACGCTGACCGGGATTCTGATGAAGTCGAGCAACGTCGGCATCAGCAAGATCGCCCTGGATATCGGCGCCGAGCCGGTATACGCGGTGATGCAACAGGCCGGTTTCGGCCAGGACACCGGGCTGGGTTTCCCCGGCGAGCGCGTCGGCAATCTGCCCAATCATCGCAAGTGGCGAGACGCTGAGACGGCTTCGCTTGCCTACGGCTATGGCCTGTCGGTGACCGCCGTACAGTTGGCGCATGCGTATGCCGTGCTGGGTAACCAGGGCAGCAACGTGCCGCTCTCTCTGTTGCGTCTGGATCGCACCCAGGACGGCGTGCAGGTCATTGACAAAGAGATTTCCGGCATCGTTCTGCAGATGCTGCGCGCGGTCGTGGAAGACGAGGGTGGCGGCGGCGCTCGTGCCAAGGTGCCGGGCTATCACGTAGGCGGCAAGAGCGGTACCGCGAAGAAGATTTCCGGCACCGGCGGCTACACCAAAGACGCCTATCGCTCGTTCTTCGCCGGGGTTGCGCCACTTTCCAATCCGCGCATCGCTGCGGTGATCGTCGTGGACGAGCCGAGCAAAGGACAGTACTACGGCGGACTGGTCGCGGCACCGGTGTTCGGAAAGGTCATGGCGCGCGCCCTGCGGCTGATGAACGTCGCACCGGACAATCTGCCGCCGCCTGCCGAGCTGCAGACCGCCGAAGCGGCAAAGGGCAAGGGAGGGCGTATCTGATGCCGATGCCATTGAATCACCTGCTGCCTCAGGCCGGCAGCGACGTGCTGATCCGTGAGCTGACACTCGACAGTCGCAAGGTTCGCGGCGGAGACCTGTTCCTCGCTGTACCGGGTCTGCAGTTCGATGGTCGCGATCACATACAGGATGCCGTCGCCCGTGGCGCGGCGGCTGTCGCTTATGAGGCAGAAGGCCTCGACCAGTCACTGACCGGCAACGCAGTCATGGTTCCGGTGCTGCATCTGGCAGAACAGCTGTCGGCGATTGCCGGCCGCTTCTACGGCGAGCCCAGCCGCAGCCTGCGTGTGGTCGGTGTGACCGGAACCAACGGCAAGACCAGTGTCAGCCAGCTGATTGCCCAGGCGCTCGATCGGCTCGGCGAACCCTGCGGAATCATCGGCACGCTTGGCACCGGATTCCACGGACAGCTGGAACTGGGACGCCACACCACGCCGGACGCCATCGGCGTGCAGGCGACACTGGCGAACCTCAAACAAGAGGGCGCTCGCGCGGTAGCGATGGAAGTGTCCTCGCATGGTCTCGATCAGGGGCGCGTCGCGGCCCTGGATTTCGATGTCGCCGTGTTCACCAATCTGTCGCGTGACCACCTCGATTACCACGGCAGCATGGATGCTTACGGTGCTGCCAAGGCGCGCCTGTTCGAGGTGCCCGGGCTGAGCTGTCGGGTAATCAACCTCGACGATGCCTTTGGCCGCGTGCTGGCCGGCGAGGAGCGCGAGTCGCGCCTGATCACTTACAGCCTGGAAGACCCTACGGCCTACCTGTTCTGCGCTGAAGCGCGTCTCGACGACGACGGCATTCATGCTCGGCTGATCACGCCGCAGGGCGAGCGCTCGTTGCGCAGCCCGCTGCTCGGGCGTTTCAACGTCAGCAATGTATTGGCCGCCGTCGGCGCCCTGCTTGGCATGGACTATCCGCTGGACGAAATCCTGGCCGTGCTGCCTGAACTGCAAGGCCCCGCCGGTCGCATGCAGCGGCTGGGTGGCGGCGACCATCCGCTGATCGTGGTCGACTACGCACATACCCCCGATGCGCTGGAGAAAGTCCTCACCGCGCTGCGTCCACACGCGCGCGGCAGGCTGCTTTGTCTGTTCGGTTGCGGCGGTGATCGTGATACCGGCAAGCGCCCGCTGATGGCTGAAGTCGCGGAGCGGCTGGCCGACGGCGTCGTGGTCACCGATGACAATCCGCGCAATGAGGCGCCTGAACAGATTCTCGAGGGTATCCGTTCGGGGTTCAGCAATCCTGCAGCGGTCACTTTCAGCCATGGCCGCGCGCAGGCAATCGCCAGTCTGATCGCGGCCGCGCGAGCGGAAGATGTGGTCGTGCTGGCCGGCAAAGGTCACGAGGACTATCAGGAAGTTCGCGGCGAACGCTTGCCGTTCTCCGATCTCGAGGAAGCCTGCAGGGCGCTGTCCGTCTGGGAGAAGGCCAATGCTTGAGTCGATGCGCCTGAGCGAATTGCAGCTACCGCTGTCTGGCCGCCTGGTCGGAGCGGATGCCAGCTTCACTGCCGTCAGCACAGACAGTCGGGCCATCGAACCTGGCCAGCTGTTCATCGCGCTGACCGGGCCACGCTTCGATGGTCATGCCTATCTGGCGGACGTCGCCGCCAAAGGCGCCGTTGCAGCACTGGTCGAGCGTGAAGTTGCAGATGCAGGCCTGCCGCAGCTGGTCGTTGCCGATACCCGGTTGGCGCTTGGGCAGCTCGGCGCGCTCAATCGCGCCGCATTCAACGGTCCGGTCGCAGCCATCACCGGCTCCAGCGGCAAGACCAGCGTGAAGGAAATGCTCGCCAGCATTCTACGCAGCGCCCATGGCCAGGACGCCGTACTGGCCACTCGCGGCAACCTCAACAATGATTTGGGTGCGCCACTGACGCTGTTGGAGTTGAGCACCAGTCATCGCAGCGCCGTCATCGAACTCGGCGCTTCGCGGCCCGGCGATATTGCGTATACCGTCGATCTGGTGCGCCCGGATGTCAGCGTAATTACCAATGCGGGCACCGCCCACGTCGGCGAGTTCGGTGGCCCGGACAAGATCGTCGAGGCTAAGGGCGAGATTCTCGATGGCCTGAACGCATCCGGCACCGCCGTGCTCAACCGTGACGACAAGGCCTATTCGATCTGGGCCGAGCGCGCTGCGGGCAAGCGCATCGTATCGTTCGGCTTGGACGACCCCCTCGTGGATTTCTCCGCCGGGTCGATCGCCTACGACCAGCGTGGCTGCCCGAATTTCGTGCTGACTGGCCCGCTGGGCAATCTTCGCACCCAGCTCAATCTGCTGGGCCGGCATAACGTGGCCAACGCCTTGGCGGCAGCCGCGGCAGCCTATGCGCTGGGTATCGAGGCCGAGGCCGTAGTGGCGGGGGGGGGAAGA
>NZ_AOFQ01000023.1 GCF_000495915.1 Stutzerimonas chloritidismutans AW-1 | reverse complement strand
TCCCCCCCCCGCCGTGCCGTGGCGATGCGTTGGGCCTGCTGCGAGTTCATCTCCGCGAAACCATAGGTCCAGTCTGGATGGGTGCGGTGCGCCGAACTCGCATCGATCACCCGAACGGCGGGGTTTTCGATGCTCGCTACAGCGTCGCGTGCGGCTTGGTCGGGCAAGCAGAGAATCGCGATGTCGCAGGCGTTGATGATTTCGGCGCGACGTTGCGGATCCTTGCGATGTTCGGGGCTGAGCGTGATAAGCCGCAGATCGGTCCGGTCGCGTAGACGTTGATGGATTTGCAACCCGGTGGTGCCTTGGTCGCCGTCGATGAATATAAGAGGACTTGCCATGGAATGCTCTCGGACATAGGAAATCAGGAGTTCCAATCTTCAGTGAGGGGCTAAGATAGGAAAAGTTGAATTTCTAAACGATGAAATTCAGCTTTTCTGAACAAGGAGTGACTCATGCGCGAAATCAGCCTGGACCGTCTGCGCACGTTGGTGGCCATTGCCGACCTGGGTTCGTTTGCCGAGGCGGCCCGTGTGCTGCACCTCGCGCCACCCACGGTCAGTTTGCATATTGCCGACCTGGAGTCGCGGGTTGGCGGAAAGCTGTTGTCGCGCACACGTGGGCGCATTCAGCCTTCGGCGATTGGAGAAACGCTGGTGGAGCGCGCGCGGCGTCTGTTGGCGGATGCGGAGCAGGCGCTTGAGGACGTGGAGCGTCAGGTGCAGGGCTTGGCCGGGCGTGTGCGGCTGGGTGCCTCCACAGGGGCCATCGCACAGTTGATGCCGCAAGCTTTGGAGACGTTGGGCCAACGCCATCCCGCTATCGATGTGCAGGTCGCGGTGCTCACGTCGCAGGAAACTTTGAAGAAGCTTGCCGAGGGCTCTTTGGAGATCGGTCTGGTCGCGCTGCCACAGACCCCGGTGAAGGAATTGCGGATCGAGCCATGGCGGCGGGACCCGGTCATGGCCTTCTTGCCGGCTCGCTGGGAATGCCCGGATGTTGTGACCCCCGGTTGGCTGGCCGCCCAGCCATTAATTCTGAATGACAAAACTACTCGGCTTTCGCGCTTGACCTCGGAGTGGTTCGCCAGTGATGGACGGCAGCCCACGCCGCGTATTCAACTGAACTACAACGATGCGATCAAAAGCCTAGTGGCGGCCGGTTATGGTGCGACGTTGTTGCCGCATGAAGCCTCCACGCCATTGCCCGATACCAGGATCGTCATGCGGCCATTACAGCCCTTATTGTGGCGTCAACTTGGTATTGCCCACCGTGGTGGGGACGTCGAGCGGCCTACGCAACATGTGCTGGATGTGTTGTGGGGGTTGAGTGCGGGCTAGGGCGATGTTGTCAGAGAAAGGACCGCTTTCGACCCGGTCATACGGTGATTGAGGTCCCAGGCGTCAGCTACCGCACCTGAAGCCGTCGTTCATCGCTCCAAAGCCGGTGCCTGTCTCCGTTCGCCCAGGCCAGGGTGTCGTAGTACTTGTGCAGCAGCTCGGTAATGGCGGCGGTGTCGTCGGTCATGGGGTTTCCTTGGGGTTGGCGGTGAGGACTGCCTGGACGCGTGCTTGCAGCGCGGGCAGCACGTCTTGTTGGAACCAGGGGTTGCGCACCAGCCAGCGATTGTTGCGCGGGCTAGGGTGAGGCAGGGGGAACGCTTGCGGCCAGTGCTCGCGCCAGGCTTCGACCACCCGGGTGAGCGGCGTCTTGCCAGTACCGAGGTGGTAGTCCATGGCGTAGCTGCCCAGCACGATGACCAGCGACAGGCGCTCGAAACGCTGCATGAAGGCTTCGCGCCAGGCGGGGGGCGCACTCCGGGCGTAGCGGCAGGTCACCGCTTTTGCCGGTGCCCGGATAACAGAAGCCCATGGGCAGAATGGCGATGCGGGTAGGGTCGTAGAAGGTGTCGCGGTCCACGCCCAGCCAGGCGCGCAGACGCGCGCCGCTGGCGTCGTCGAAGGGCACGCCTGAGGCATGGACCCGGGCCCCCGGTGCTTGGCCGGCGATGAGGATGGGCGCACTCGGGTGAAACTGGAAGACCGGCTGCACGCCGTGTGGCAGATGCGGTGCGCAGCGCGTGCAGGCGCGGACGTCGGTCAGAAAGGCGTCGAGTGTCGGCATGGCGCGCTTCCGGAAAGGGTGGCTCGCGCAGGACGGAGGTGCCATCCTGCGCGAAGCGTAACCCGGCAGCAAGTCAGTGCTGGGTCAGTGTCGGATAGCCCTGGATGAATACGCGGTCGGTCTTGGCCGCCGGCACATGGCAGCCCATGCAGTCGGCTTCGTAGCTGACGGCGACATTCTTGGCGGGGGCGTCGGCCTTGAACAGCGCCCAGCCCCAGCCGTCGCCCCACAAGGGGTTGCTGGCGAAACGGCCTTTGGCGTCCTTGACCATCACGAACCACACGGCCGCATCGGAACCCCAGACCACAGGGTTGCCAGTGGTCATGGCGCTGGTTTCGAGCTTGCGGATCTCTTTCACCAGCGTGGCGCCGTCCAAGAACTTGCCGGTCTTGCGGTAGTGCTCGGCCGAGGCCTTTTCGGTGTACACATCGTGCAAGCCGCGAGAGGCGGATTTTTCGTCCAACACCGCATATGAGCCCAGGTGGACGAAGTTTGTGCGGAAGTCTGTGGGGCGGCTGATGCCGCCCTGGCTGTCCACATAGGGCGAAAAGTCGCCGGCCGTGACGGCCAGTGGCAGGACGAGGGCGCTGGCGAGCAGAGCGCCGGTGAGTGCGATTTTCATCGTGTTCTCCTTATATGCCTATGGAGATCAGACGGCGACCACGGGGAAATCCACCGTGGTGTCGGCGATGTGGTTGGTGTAGTTGGTGAGCGTGTTCAGCGCGACGTTGGCGATCACTTCCAGTATCAGGCCGTCGTCGAGCCCCGCGCGGCGGTAGTTGGCCATGGCGTCGGCCGACACCACGCCGCGTTGCTCGACCAGCGCGCGGGCAAAGCCGGCGATTGCATCGTCAAGTGCGTTGGCCGCCTGGCCGGTGCGGGCCGCGGCGATGGCCTCTGCCGACAGTCCGGCACCTTTGCCGATCAGGGTGTGTGCGCTCAGGCAATACTGGCAGCGATTGGCTTGACCGGCAGCGAGCGCAACGATCTCGCGCTGGGAGGCATTCAGGCGGCCGGTGCCCAGCGTTTCGGACAAGCCGAGGTAGCCATTGAGCGCCGCCGGCGCGTGGGCCAGCGTGGCGAACAGGTTCGGCACCATGCCAAGCTTGGCTTTGACGGCCTTGAGTGTGGCAGCGGTAGCGGCGTCAGCGGTGTCGATGGTCAGGGGGGCGATTTGGGTCATGTCTATCTCCGTAGTGGGTGAGGTGCAAGAGCACGTGGGCATGATCGCCCTTTGTTTGGTACGATATGGCACGTAAAGTATCAAATACGTAACCTATCGTCTTATATGGAGAGTGGAATGGCGGATCGACTGGCCGGCTTGCTCCGGCACTACTCGCTTTCGGCGCGCGTTTTTCACAGCGGCGCCTTCTGTGGGCAGCATCATTACGCGGCGCCGCATGGCTATATCCATCTGGTGCGGCGCGGCCCGATTACGGCGCGTTCGCCCGTGCATGAAGATCTGCTGGTTACCGAGCCGAGCCTGCTGTTTTATCCGCGCGTGGCGTCGCATCGTTTTGTCGCCGCCCCCGGCGATACCGCTGAGCTGTTGTGTGCGGAGGTCGACCTGGGCGCTTCGACGGGCAATCCGTTGGCCATGGCCTTGCCGTCGATGCTGCTGATTCCGTTGGCGGACTTGCCCGGCCTCGGGCCGACGCTAGAGTTGCTGTTTGCCGAAGCCGAGCGCGACCAGTGCGGTCGGCAGGCCGCCATCGACCGCTTGTGCGAGTTGCTACTGATCCAGTTGCTGCGTTATCTGATGGATGGGCGGCTTGGCGCCACCGGACTGCTGGCGGGCCTGGCCGACCCGAAACTCGCGCGCGCCATAACCGCCATGCACGATGCGCCGCAGACCGCGTGGTCGCTCGAGGCGCTGGCGGCGAAGGCGGGCATGTCACGCGCGCGCTTCGCCGCCGCGTTCAAGGACGCGGTGGGCGTCACGCCGGGCGACTATCTGGCCGACTGGCGGATGAACGTCAGTTGCACCCTGCTCAAGCAGGGGCGGCCGGTGGCGGTGGTGGCCGACCGCGTCGGCTACGGCAGCCCGAACGCTCTGGCGCGCGCCTTCCGCGTGCGCATGGGCTGCGCCCCGCGCGACTGGCTGGCGCAGCAGCGCGGTGACGCGGCGCTCAGCGGTTCGTGAGTTTGAGTTCGATTCGCCGGTTCTTGGCGTAGGCGGCGCCGGTGTTGCGCTCGTCGAGCGGGTGAAATTCGCATCACGCCGGAACAACTGGCGGAACTCCAGGTGGCGATCCGTCAACGGCTGGTCAGTCTGTTCGTGCGGCGCGGCCGGCTGGACAAGGCTGAGTCAGTGGCGCAGGTAGCTGGATGACGCTGTCCCGCCCTGAGCCGACGCTCACAGGCGGGGATTTCCAGTGTCGTCATTGTCGGCTATTGGCCGATTCTGTTGAAAAAGTAGCGACCTCCCCATGCCGTTGGCAAAATTGCTTTGTCAGCGGGCGTGGAGGCGAACAGCATGATGGGACAGTTACCGGGAGGACAGCAGCGCCTGTTCTACTCGTTCAATCTCGAAGATCACGTCCCGGCCCAACATCTCCTGCGCAGCATCGACCAGTGCCTGGATCTCAGTGATCTGCGCGCCTATCTGGCGGATTTCTATAGCCCCATCGGGCGTCCCTCGATTGACCCGGAATTGATGGTGCGCATGCTGGTCGTCGGCTACTGCTATGGCATTCGTTCCGAGCGGCGATTATGCGAAGAGGTGCACCTGAACTTGGCCTATCGCTGGTTCTGCCGACTGGGTTTGGAAGACGAAGTCCCCAATCACTCGACCTTCTCGAAGAATCGCCATGGCCGTTTCCGTGACAGCGATCTGTTCCGCTGGTTGTTCAATGAGGTGCTACGGCGCTGCATGGCAGCCGGCCTGGTGAAGGGTGAAGGTTTCGCTGTCGACGCAAGCATCATCAAGGCGGATGCCAGCCGGCAACGTGGGGTGGCAGGAGATGAGGTCGATTGGCGCGATCCAAAGCTCAGCAGCCGCGCCGTGCGCGAGTACCTCGAAGCCCTTGATGAAGAGGCGCTGGCTGAAGCTCTCCCCAAGAAAATTTCGCTCACCGATCCTCAGTCCCGTTGGACAGCAGCGCCAGGCGGCCCGGCCTACTTTGCCTACTCCACGAACTACCTGATTGACACTGAGCATGGCGTGATCATGGATGTGGAAGCTACCCCGGCGCACCGTACCGCCGAAGTCGATTCGACCAGGACGATGGTCGAGCGTGTCGAGGCGCAGTTCGACCTCACGCCGGAACGCCTCATCGGCGACACCGCCTATGGCACTGCCCCGATGCTGGCCTGGATGGTCGAAGAGAAAGACATCGAGCCGCATGTGCCGGTGTGGGACAAGACTGAGCGCAAGGATGACAGCCTTTCCAGCAACGACTTCCACTGGAATCAGGAGGCCAATGAATACCGCTGCCCAGCCGGCAAACCACTGCGCAGTGAATGGCGTGCTTTCACCCAGCAAAGATCGCGGGTAACCAAGGCCAACACCATTATCTACCGCTCCAGCCAAACCGACTGCGCCACCTGTCCGCTGAAAGAAAAGTGCTGCCCCAACACGCCGAACCGGAAGATCGTCCGCAGCATCCATGAGGCTGCCCGCGACGTGGCACGACGCATCGCCAAGACGCCGGAATACCTAGTCTCTCGTTGCGAACGGAAGAAGGTGGAGATGCTTTTCGCCCACCTCAAACGGATCATGAAGCTCGACCGTTTACGACTGCGTGGCCTGACGGGTGCGACTGACGAATTCACCTTAGCCGCGACCGTGCAAAACCTGCGACGCATGGCCAAGCTTTTGCCTCAAGGGCCACCGCTCACGGGATAGGTACGCCTGCTGCGAGCAGAAACCCTCGAATTAACCCTCAAACCTGAGCAAGGACGCTCAGTGAAGTGCCCAAAGGCAACTTGAAGTGGCTTCCAGCCACTTCGACAGCAGGCACACCTGACCGGCCGGCTGCCGCTGAACCTACTTTTTCAACAGAATCGGCCGGCAGCAGCCCGTCGTTGCCTGATGGATCCAACCCCTCCGCTGCTATAGTGCAGTCGGCTTCTGACGTTCAGTGCAGCCGTCTTCTGAAAACGACACTGATCCGCTACTACACCTTCAACGATTCCGACCTGTCACTGATCCGCCAGCGGCGCGGCGACGCCAACCGTCTGGGCTTTGCGGTGCAACTCTGCCTGCTGCGCTACCCCGGCTATGCGTTGGGCACTGACAGCGAGCTGCCCGAACCGGTCATCCTGTGGGTGGCCAAGCAAGTCCAGACCGATCCGGCGAGTTGGACGAAGTACGGCGAGCGCGATGTGACCCGTCGCGAGCACGCTCAGGAACTGCGCACCTACCTTCAACTGGCCCCGTTCGGCCTGTCCGACTTCCGCGCCCTGGTGCGCGAGCTGACCGAACTGGCCCAGCAGACCGACAAGGGCTTGCTGCTGGCCGGCCAGGCGCTGGAGAGCCTGCGGCAGAAGCGACGCATCCTGCCGGCGTTGAGCGTGATCGACCGGGCTTGCTCGGAAGCCATTGCGCGAGCCAATCGGCGGGTCTACCGCGCCCTGGTCGAACCACTCACGGACTCGCATCGGGCCAAGCTGGACGAGCTGTTGAAGCTCAAGGCCGGCAGCAGCATCACCTGGTTGACCTGGCTGCGCCAGGCACCGCTGAAACCCAACTCTCGGCACATGCTGGAACACATCGAGCGGCTGAAGACATTTCAGCTGGTGGACTTGCCCGAAGGCCTTGGCCGGCACATCCACCAGAACCGCCTGCTCAAGCTGGCCCGCGAGGGTGGGCAGATGACGCCCAAAGACCTTGGCAAGTTCGAGCCGCAGCGACGTTATGCGACCCTGGCCGCCGTGGTACTGGAGAGCACTGCAACCGTGATTGATGAGCTGGTGGATCTGCACGACCGCATCCTGGTCAAGCTGTTCAGCGGCGCGAAACACAAGCATCAGCAGCAGTTCCAGAAGCAGGGCAAGGCGATCAATGACAAAGTGCGCCTGTACTCCAAGATCGGCCAGGCGCTGCTGGAGGCAAAGGAAAGCGGCAGCGATCCCTACGCCGCCATCGAGGCGGTGATTCCCTGGGACGAGTTCACCGAGAGCGTCAGTGAGGCCGAGCTGCTGGCCCGGCCGGAGGGCTTCGACCACCTGCACCTGGTCGGCGAGAACTTCGCCACCCTGCGCCGCTACACGCCGGCCCTGCTGGAGGTACTGGAGCTGCGCGCCGCCCCGGCCGCACAAGGCGTGCTGGCAGCCGTGCAGACCCTGCGCGAGATGAACGCCGACAACCTGCGCAAGGTGCCGGCCGATGCCCCCACCGCCTTCATCAAGCCGCGCTGGAAGCCGCTGGTGATCACCCCGGAAGGCCTCGACCGGCGCTTCTACGAAATCTGCGCGCTGTCCGAGCTGAAGAACGCCCTGCGCTCCGGCGACATCTGGGTCAAGGGCTCGCGGCAGTTCCGCGACTTCGACGACTACCTGTTGCCGGCCGAGAAGTTCGCCGCGCTCAAGCGGGAACAGGCCCTGCCGCTGGCGATCAACCCGAACAGCGACCAGTACCTGGAAGAGCGCTTGCAGCTGCTGGACGAGCAGTTGGCCACTGTCGCCCGCCTGGCCAAGGACAACGAGCTGCCCGATGCCATCCTCACCGAGTCCGGCCTGAAAATCACCCCGCTGGATGCGGCGGTGCCGGATCGGGCGCAGGCGCTGATCGACCAGACCAGTCAGTTACTGCCGCGCATCAAGATCACCGAACTGCTGATGGACGTGGACGATTGGACGGGCTTCAGCCGCCACTTCACCCACTTGAAGGACGGGGCCGAGGCCAAAGACCGGACGTTGCTGCTGTCCGCGATCCTCGGTGATGCAATCAACCTCGGACTGACCAAGATGGCCGAGTCGAGCCCCGGCCTGACCTACGCCAAGCTGTCCTGGCTACAAGCCTGGCATATCCGCGATGAAACCTATTCGGCGGCCTTGGCCGAGCTGGTCAATCACCAGTACCGCCATGCCTTCGCTGCCCATTGGGGCGACGGCACCACCTCATCCTCCGATGGCCAGCGCTTCCGCGCTGGCGGCCGGGGAGAGAGCACCGGGCACGTCAACCCGAAGTACGGCAGCGAGCCAGGACGGCTGTTCTACACCCACATCTCCGACCAATACGCGCCGTTCAGCACACGCGTGGTGAATGTCGGCGTCCGAGATTCCACCTATGTGCTCGACGGCCTGCTGTATCACGAGTCCGACCTGCGGATCGAGGAGCACTACACCGACACGGCCGGTTTCACCGATCACGTCTTCGCCCTGATGCACCTGCTGGGCTTCCGCTTCGCGCCACGCATCCGCGACCTCGGCGAAACCAAACTGTACGTGCCGCAGGGCGTGCAGGCCTACCCGACGCTGCGCCCGCTGATCGGTGGCACCCTGAACATCAAGCACGTGCGCGCTCATTGGGACGACATCCTGCGCCTGGCCAGCTCGATCAAACAGGGCACCGTTACCGCCTCGCTGATGCTGCGCAAGCTCGGCAGCTATCCGCGTCAGAACGGCCTGGCTGTCGCCCTGCGCGAACTGGGCCGGATCGAACGCACGCTGTTCATCCTGGACTGGCTGCAAAGTGTTGAACTGCGCCGCCGCGTGCATGCCGGCCTGAACAAAGGTGAGGCGCGCAACTCGCTGGCCAGGGCGGTGTTCTTCAACCGCCTTGGGGAAATCAGGGATCGGAGCTTCGAGCAGCAGCGCTACCGGGCCAGCGGCCTCAACCTGGTGACGGCGGCTATCGTGCTGTGGAACACGGTGTACCTGGAGCGCGCCATCCAGGGGTTGGTCGAGGCCGGCAAGCCGGTGGACGGCGAGCTGCTGCAATTCCTGTCGCCGCTGGGCTGGGAGCACATCAACCTAACCGGCGATTACGTCTGGCGGCAGAGCCGCAGACTGGAAGACGGGAAGTTTCGGCCCCTACGGATGCCCGGAAAACCTTAGCGTACGATTTTTTCCGAATTCTGCGGGCTCCCCTTATTGACCTTGTCGACGGCGGTCTTCATGTTGTCGTAGATGCCCCGGCGCGGCACGCCGCCCAAGGCGCCGAACGAGCGTGTATGGGCGTCAAATAACATCTCATGGCCCTGGCTCGGATACGCCACAAGCCAGAACGCACGGCTGGCACACAGCTTCAGATGTGCCACCTGCATACGCCGGTAAATGCCGCCGACCAGCAAGCCTTCCTCGCTCCAGTCAAACTGAAACGCCTCGCCAAGAGCAAAGGTCAGCGGCACAAAGGCCTGCGACGCCTTGCCCTGTCCCCCTCGCCAGGCACGGATAAACGCGGTGAGCTGGCTGTAGCCACCGTCATAACCATCGGCTTTGATTTGCGCCAACAGCGCCTTGGCACTGCGCCGCTGTTGCTTGGGGCGCAGCGAATCGGCTTTTAGCGCCTGCTCTAGCGTGACGTGAAAAGGGCTGAGTTTGTTAAAGATCGCGCGGCGTTGGTACACCGGCTGCTTGGCCTCAGGTGCTCTGACCCACTTGCGAATCGTGTTGCGCGCCAGCCCGGTGCGCTTGGCTATCTCATGCAGCGACAGCTTGTCGCGGAAATACATCCGCCGAATTTTGCCCATCATTTCCATACTGATCACCCTGTGTTCTCCTGCTCAAAAATTGAGCAGAAGCAGTTGAACACCTGGGTCAGTTTTCAGTCGGCAGAACAGCCTCTACTGGGTCAGTTTTCGGTCAGCGGCAACAGGTTAGCGACCACTTCTCTGGCTAGCCATGCTTGTCCTCCCACATGTGGAGGACTTGCCATGAACATCACTGCTACCTGCACCCGCCGGCCCTGGAACAAAGGAAAGTTGGTCGGACAGAAAACCCCGCTCCGGCTGAGAGATATCTGGGCCATCCGAGTAAGGCTTCAGCTTGCAGAACGAACCCGGGATCTGGCTTTGTTCGATCTGGCCATCGACAGCAAGCTTCGAGCCTGCGACTTAACCAAGCTCCGTGTATGCGACGTTGCTCATGGCGAGCATGTGTCATCACGAGCAATGGTTATGCAGCAGAAAACGAAGCGACCAGTGCAGTTCGAAATTACTGAGCAAACACGGTCTGCTCTCGCGGCCTGGATACACCAAGCCCAGCTCCGTAGCCAGGGCTGCCTTTTCCCGAGCAGGCTGCACACCTCAGACCATCTATCCACTCGTCAATACGCTCGTATCGTCAAAGGCTGGGTGCAAACCATTGGCCTTGATCCGGCCATGTATGGCACTCACACAATGAGACGTACAAAGGCATCACTGATCTATCGCAGGACAAAGAACTTGCGGGCCGTTCAACTTCTGCTTGGCCATACGAAGCTGGAGAGCACCGTTCGATATCTTGGGATTGAGGTCGACGACGCCTTGGAAATGGCAGAGCAGACCGAGGTTTGACCATGTATAGCGACGGTCGAAGTCAGGCCGTCGCTAACCGGCCAAAAGCAGCCACTTAACAGATCTTAGATATGATGTGGCCGGCGCCTAAAACTTACCAATTGTTACGTGCAAGCGATTAGCGAGTCATTGCACGTAACAAGACAACTTTCCGCCTCTTAGTCGTGAGAATGACCGTGACTTTCGACTTCAGCTTGCGTCTCCGGCTCGCTGCCGCCACATGCCGACAGCAGACCTAGTAAACAAACCAGCAGCAGGGAGCGGCTCAGCGTAATTGAATTCGTCATGATGTATTCCTTCAATATCGATCAGGGATGTAAAAGCCCCGGCGCCCATGACGCTGGGGCTATTTCTCTTAGATAACGCGTTTGACGCTCAGGTACTCACCCTTGGTCTTGAGCGTAATCGTCACGTCACGGTTGCTACGGTTTCGCCAGAACCAGCCGTGGGTGCCGTCGAAAATGGCAGTGAATTCGCCTTTATCACCTTTGACCTGCTTGGCCTTGCTGTAGCTGTGGTAATAGCCCTTCGGGCCGTTATAGGGCTCGCCATGGGTGTCGTGATTGACCGGAACGCCATCGGTTGCCCACTCGTAGCTGACCGTGGCCTTGTCCAGCATCTCCAGCTTAATTTCACTGGCCTCGCCCGGCTTCAGCGTGACAGTCACTTCATCGGACTTCAGGGCGGGCTGCGGCTCTGCTACCGGCTCAGCCACAGTTGCTGCCGCAACTTGCTCCTGAGGCGCCACCTGACTAGACGCGGGGGCTTGTACGACCGGGGCCGCTGCTGGCGGGACAGCTGCATCCGCAGCCGCTTCTTCGGCGAGAATTTCTTTCATTTCACCCATCTGAGTCAGGCCAAGTACACGGCCGACGCCCGTGGGGTCGATGGCATATTCAGAAGGCATCACTACGGTGACCAGTAACGCTGCGGCAACACCCACGGCGATCACAGTGGAGCGCAGCAGCTGGCGGCTGGTTGGCAATTCACACTGGGTTGGAAGCTTGGTATTGAACATGCTGAGAATTCCTTACTGAGAGACGATCAGGCCGGTGAGCTGGTAACCCATCAAGAGGAAACCGGCGCTCATCATGGCGACGTTAGCGGTGTAGGCATGGCGCCAGAAGCTGGCGGTTCGTCGCCAGTAGCCCATGACGATCAAAATGGCGCTCAGCGCCAGTAGCTGGCCAATTTCGACTCCGACGTTGAAGGCGATTAGGTTGGCGACCAGGCCATCCGCGGAGATCTCGTACTCCTGGATTTTGGTTGCCAGGCCGAAGCCATGCAGCAAACCGAAAATCAACGTGGCCGCTTTGGTGTTCGGCTGGTGGCCGAACCAGCGCTGGAAGGCGCCCAGGTTATCCAGGGCCTTGTACACCACCGAGAAACCGATGATGGCGTCGATCACATAGGAGCTGATGGTGATTTCCGCCAATACACCGAGCAGCAGCGTCACGGTGTGGCCCACGGCGAACAGGGTGACGTAGAGCCCCACGTCTTTCAGGCGGTAGAGAAAGAAGATCACCCCAAAGAGAAACAACAGATGGTCGTAGCCGGTGATCATGTGCTTGGCGCCCATGTAGATGAACGGCAGCACCATCACCCCGGAGCTTTCCTGGATAAAGCCCTTGTCGCCCTCGGCAACAGCGTGGGCCAGCGCGTCAGGCATGCCGAGAAATAGCAATGCGGTGAACAAGAGCAGCAGTATTAGCGAGCGGTTTGGGCGCGCGGAAAATGCGCCCATATCGCACATGGATAGCGAATGCATAGTTGAGTCCTACGTGACAGTGGTATTGGCCGCATAGCGGCCGTTGTCAGAGTGCGAATCTTGGGCGTGGTGGCCGCTCGATCAGGAAGATCGGACTGGGAGGGATGACGTAGCGCGTGGCTTCTATCGGCTGCGGACGCTCTGGCAGCGTAATGACGGTGAGAAGCGTACTCAGGTATGGCGTTTCGTGCACGTGGTCGGCGGTAAGCGTGGAGTGGTAGTGATCCGCGCATCTGGCACAGACCGAAATACCCGTGCTTTGGGAATGAGCATGAGCATGGTCCCCGCCGTTCCACCCACCTTGGCTCACCCCAGGGCCAAGCGCGGCGCTATGCCCGGCCCATGCCATTAGCATGACGAGGGCAAGGACAAACGTTAACTGAGCGCTGACCGGTTTACTGAGCATGATGTGTCTTCGATTGCAGATTCGGCTGGCCGCCCGACGACAACGGCCGGTTTGCCATATCCCCCCCGGGGGGATAGGATCGAAGCGTAAGTCATCGAGGCATGGGACTCAAGGCATGAGCGATCAAGAACACGCCCATCAGCACCAAAGTCATAGCGATATCATCAAAAGGTTGAAGCGTGCCGAAGGCCACCTGCGCAGCATTGTCGGCATGATCGAGACCGGTCGCCCCTGCGTGGACCTTGCCCAGCAGCTACACGCAGTAGAAAAAGCGATCTGTCAGGCCAAGCGCACTTTGATCCAGGACCACATCGATCACTGTCTGGAGCATGCGCTCGCGGCCGCTGAACAGGGGGACATCACCGCGCTGAGCAACTTCAAACAGATCACCAAGTACCTCTGATCTTCTTTCGCAGCACCGCGGAGCGCGTCATGACCTGGATAGTGACAAAGTACCTGATCACTGCATTGATGGTGGTCTTGGTATCTGAAGCGGCCAAGCATGGCGACCGTATTGGCGGTATCGTCGCCGCCCTGCCCATAGTTACGGTGCTGACCTTGATCTGGCTGCACATCGAGCATCAGCCGGGACAGAAGATCGCCAACCATGCCTGGTACACCTTCTGGTATGTGATCCCCACGCTACCGGCGCTGTTGATGTTCCCGCTCCTAATGTCTCGCTTCGGCTTCTGGCTCGCACTGGCGGGTTACGCATTTGCAACGTGCCTATGTTTCGTCCTGTTTGCTCTAGCAATGCGCCGCTTCGGCATCGAATTGCTGTGATGGGCAGCCATCCTTGCCCAGCAGGCTCACCGCATAGCTTGGATCGCCTCATGCAACATGAGATGCCCGCCCTCTCAGGATAAGACTTTGACCGACCGCTTTTGGCCGGTTAGCGACCATTGCTCCGGCCAACCATCCTTGTCCTCCCACACCAGGAGGACTTGCCATGAACACCATTGCTACCTACAGCCATCAGCCCTGGAACAAAGGAAAATTAGTCGGACAGAAGGCCCCGCTCCGCCTGAGAGATATCTGGGCAATCCGGGTGAGGCTGCAAATCGCCGAGAGAAGTCGAGATCTAGCGCTCTTCGATTTAGCCATCGACAGCAAGCTGCGAGCCTGCGATTTAACCAAGCTCCGTGTGCGCGACGTTGCCCATGGCGAAAACCTGTCATCACGAGCCATGGTGATGCAGCAGAAAACGCAGCGGCCAGTGCAGTTCGAGATCACTGAGCAAACACGGTCTGCTCTCGCGGCCTGGATACATCAAGCCCAGCTCCGCAGCGAGGACTGCCTTTTTCCGAGCCGGCTGCATACCTCTGACCATCTCTCCACTCGTCAATACGCCCGTATCGTCAAAGGCTGGGTGAAAGCCATTGGCCTTGATCCAGCCATGTATGGCACTCACACAATGAGACGTACGAAGGCATCACTGATCTATCGCAGGACGAAGAACCTGCGTGCGGTTCAATTGCTGCTCGGCCATACGAAGCTTGAGAGCACTGTCCGATACCTCGGGATTGAGGTCGATGACGCCTTGGAAATGGCGGAGCAGACCGAGGTTTGACCATGTATAGCGACGGTCGAAGTCAGACCGTCGCTAACCGGCCAAGAGCGGACTGTCAGTGTCAGGTTACGCGGCGACTAAGCGGTTCTGTTTGCTCTTCCTGGGTGAGCACGGCCAACGCACGGGGCCGCGTGAGATCGGTAATTGGGCCAATCGGATGAGGGCAAAGTGGTGAGCTTCCGTTCCTTGGCGCGTGGTTTTGCTGGCTTGCTGAAGGGCATACCGCAGGCTGAGGGTATAACCATCGATAATGAAGGATATTTGTACGTGGTTAGCGAGCCGAACCTGTTCTATCGCTTTACCCAAGAAAAAGATTGGTCAGTTATCAAACCTCGTGTTGCTCAAAAAGCTGCCGACAGCGTCAGTTGTGCACGGGCCTCGATGATCTCAATCAGCTCGAAGTGCTTGGGGAACTCGCGCTTGAGCCAGCCGCTGGGCACGAAGTGGTGATCGAGGTGAACGACTGTGCTTTGGCCTTCGGCAGCCGCGCAGAGCATGACGTTCAACTCCGAGTCATCACCGGCCATCGCTGCCGGCACGAAGACGATGCCGTTGTCGCTAATGCCAAAAGAGCGTCTCCATTCGGGGAAGCGCTTCTGCTCGGGGTTTGAAACGGCAAACCAATGGATTCTGTCCATCTATTCCTTCTCGAATGGGAGCAACGTGGAGTAAGGCAACAAATCACCTTCGGCTGCGGCTAATACCTGGTCCAGAACAGCCTCGGGGGCATCGAGAGCACCGAGAATCACGTACAACTCGGAGAACACGTCCATTCTAGCAGCACGGTCGAAGCCAGCATCACCGCCTACCGACTCGGTATGGTCGAGCGCATTGGCAACGACATTCTCCCTGAGAAGATAACGTGCGCCGCATTCGCAGAGAAAAGGCTGTTTAGCGTTATAGAAACGATCCTGGGCTTCCCAACCATGCTGCCTCGGCTCCATGGGTTTGCCGCACTTAGGGCAATAGGCAGGCTGGACATCCGAAAGATAGAGCATAGCGTGAGTCCTTTTTCTGGAACTGCGCTCCGAATTTGGAGGGCCGTAGAATGCACGCTATTGTCATAACCCCGATTCATTGCTGTCCAGAAAAGGTACAAAAGTACAAATGCCCCTCTCGCTTGATGCCACTTCCGCTGACCGGGTTAGGAAAATAGAAGAAGTAGCATTTCAAGAGAGCTTGGCTTGTATCAATGCCGCTATTGCCTTGAGCTTCTCATCAGGGGATCTGTCGTCAGTTGCATCGACAATGCTTTGGATCGCATGGAGGGTCGTGGACGCATTTGGTTCTGCTTTCAGGATGTCTTGTATTTCAGCATCTTGTGTGAGGTGGATATAAGTAGAGAGTGTGCTCTTGGATGCATGGTAAGAGTCTTTGCGAGCGATGGCCATCGCTACATCTAGAATATTGGCTTTCGACATTTTTGAAAGCGTACTGATGTTCTTGGCGACTAATATGGTGAAGTACCGATGGCGGAAGTTATGATAAGAGATACCTTTGAGGAGTTCTGCGTGTCTTGAGGTCTTGATGACTACGTTGTAATAGGAGTTAAAGGTGGTGCGCGCCAGAGGATATCCAGTATCTTCGCTAACGAATATCCTGTCGTGAAGCTCGCTGTGAGGATGGTTGGAACGGGTGAGTAGAACGAATTTATAGATTTCTTGAAGCTCGGTTCTCGGTATTAGTACCTGGCGTAAGTGGCCCTTGTATTTTCCTTTTAAGACGGGGATGTTTGTTACAGGGCCGTTATTTTTATAGGCATTAATAATGGAGCTTGCAGGGATGTTAATGGTTTCTTCTATTCGGCTGCCTGTGTGTTCGAGTAATGTGGCAAGGGTGTACCATCTGTCAATTATATACTGGTTGGATGTGTAGTCGTGAATTGCTTCATGCCATGCGTTCAGTTCATTGTTTCTTATGAAGCTTTTGAGCTTGGTCGGAGTATCCCTTAGTTCGTCTAGGCAGGGGTGGGTTAAAAAACGCAGTGGCGTCCGTCTGTTAAGTCTATAGAAATCCTCTGTAGCATTAATTTGAAAATTATGTGCGCGAGGGTCAGTGGTAAATAGGTTCTGGAATTTGTTTTCTTTTTGCGTGTGCTCTAATAGAGCTAATATGCGTCGGACAGTTTTCTTGATTGTGGTCGAGTTTGCCGTTCTAGAGTTTTGTTTGTACTTAACGAAATCGTAAAGGGTTTCGTCAGTGATATCAAGAATGGTTAACTTTTTGCGTTCTATGTATTTCTGGAAGACATTTAGAGTATCAGCATGGCTGAACACTGTTTTAATTGCTGGCCGGACCCCATAGCTGTTGGCGCCACCGCCGATACTCGTAAGGTAGCTATTGAGCTCCCAGCAAAAGTTTCCACGGGAGTCAAAAAGCATTGGAAGAGACGGAGGTGTGGTGCGGCCGTGATTAAAAAGGAAGTCAAGGCGCGGAGCTTTTGCTACATGTATCATGGTTTCACCAAGGTGAGATGAGCTCTATCAAGTGTCAGGGTGTGGCTTTTCAAAACTTGCTGATATCTGAGGTCCTGGCGAGTGTGTTCGTCGACTCTAGCAACCAGTTGCATGTACGCCCTGTATACTTCGCCTAATGTATTTGTGAGGTAGTCGACTTGATTTTTTAGAGTGGAGATTTCTTCTTGCTGTGAACGCTGGGTTGTTCGCTTTTGAGGTGGAAGGGTTTGTGTGGCGGGCGTGAGGTTGTTGTATTTTTCTAAGGCGGCTGCTAGTTGATCTGAGTATTCAGTGTTGTAGGGTTCTCGCGATGTATTATAAGAGCAAGAAATAACTCCAAGGTCGGCATCTGACCAATTAAGGGCGGATTTGAACGTTATGCCTCTTTTGCTCTTAAGTGCGTCTAGGGAAGGAAGTCTTTGATGGGCTTCGATTGCTTTTCTAATCAGCAATATTTTGGTGATCAGGCTTTGTGTTTTGGCTTGCTTCTCCTGAAGCTTGGCTGCTGAAGTTTCACCCTTTGAATAACGACTCATATTATTTACTCGCGTACACAAAGATTTTTTTGTTGTTGATGATTTGGAGTCTTATTTCGCGATGCTTTGCCAGTTCTTGAAGGTGTTCAGATAATAAGGCGTGGTCGCCAAGTTTGATTTCAGGCTCACACTCAGCAAAATTTTCTTGCAGATCTTCGTCGACTAATACGTTTTTGCCTACATGCCCCTCCAAGTAGTCTATTAAGAATTCTAAGGTTTCTCGCTCCCAACCGGGCTGGTTCGCGATATTGGCGTAGTAAAGCGTCACGCTAGGTTCAATGTGCCCCATCATCCAGCGCAATGGTTCAATTTCTGTGCTGCCGCTTAGGTAGAAGAAAAAGGCGGCGAAGAAACGCCTGAACTGATGAGGTCGTGCATACCATCTAGTTTCGCCTATCTTAGGTACTTGAATCCAATCGGAGTATTGATCCAGTTTTTTTATTAGAGTCATTTCACTGCGATCTTTTCCTTTGAATGAGTCGGAGGGCCAGATGGAGGTCATGCCTGGGTGGCGATCCTCCATAAACTCTATGTACTCGTTAATGAAGTCCCAAATGACTTTAGGTATTGGGCGCTTTATAATTTCAAGCTCATGGCTGTTACTGGCTTTCGGGATTTTAAGCTTCAGATCCCACAAGCCATCCAGTTTTGAAATTGTAAGACAGTCAGCGTCGAGCAAGGCGGTACTCAATACTCGGCAAGCTGAAAAAGTATGAATAAGGATGCGTGTTGTAATAGCGTAGAAATCAATTAGTTCGTCAGTGGAGATGTGATCGCGCATAATCGAGTTGCAATAAATGCCACCTCTGCTGCTGCCGCATTTACCATATGTTTTAATGTTTAGGTGTTGTAGCTCCTTGGGGATTGGTACAGCCTCAAAGGTTTGCTTCTTGAAAATGTGCACGTTTGATCTAATTGTGCTTGCGGCATATTTTTCTATGATTTCTCTATTGTAATAGTTGTCCAGTTGCTTTATATATGCTCGGATGTGTGGCGCATAATTGCGATGAAAAACAATCGCATTGCTGATGTAGTGAAATGCAATATTTGTAGGCATCAGTGGGGTTTGGTTTTTCTCGACAAATCTGCCGGTCATACTGTTAAGTGCATCCGAGATTTCGTGCACTCCAACCTTAAAGGGGTGAATTTGATATTCTTTAGTGGAGTGTAGGTAGGTTAAGTTAGTGCATTTGTTTTGGGTTGTGGAGATACTGAGTGTGTCCTCTTCATTATCTTCATTTGCTGAATGCGTACAGGTGAATTCCCGACAGATGTCAGATCTGTTATTTTTAAGTTTTTGGATTAAAATCTTTTGTGTTATGGGTGGTATTTGCATTCCTGAAATGTAGGATAAAATGTTTTTGCGGCCTCTTGGAGTAGGCCCTAACTGCGTGTCGAGATTGAGGGCATTTATGCCCATGAATGTGAGGTCGTGAGCTTCTAGGAAGGTCTTTATGTCTTCCAGGGTGATATCGGCTAGGGTGACGATTTTAGGGGGCTGATTTAAGCGGTGTCTGGCTTCATACACATGGTCGGCAATTTCAAAGGCCGTTCTAACAAAGTCGACTAATGCGCGCGGTCGTTTTGACTTTGAGCTTTCGATGAGGGCTATCGCTGATGATTGTAAATCTCTGACAAATAAATTCCATATCAGATCTGATGTGGATGACCCATCAAATAGCTGATAGTCAAAGCTAAGCTTTACATAGCGACTGCTGTTCGGATCTTCCGAAGCTGTAACCTTGGTGCCGGTGCGAGGAAGATACCACTTCATATTTGAGGAGTTGGGGTGGATCCAACTAGGAAGGATCGCTTGGGGGGTTGCTGTAGATGGAGAGCTATTCTTGATCTTTTCATTATTCATTTGCGTGTACCTCAAGAAGCTCAAAGTTCATTGGTATCGGAGTAGCGTCCGCCAGTAGCTTGATCATCTTTCGACTGCCTTCGTCTTGGATTTTTGTGATGATTTTCTTGCAAGTCGAGATGAGCTCTTGTTCTGTCCCATATGTCGCGTAAGAGACTATCAACTCAATTGCTTCTGGTGAGCAAAGGAAACAGAATACTTGACCTGGGTTGTCGGTTGTCGTGTGGCGGCTGTTGGTTCTTAAAAGATTCACAGCCTCGATCAACTGCATCTTGGCATACTCGTAATTATTATTCTTAATGCGGGGGGAGGGGGCTGAGATGTCTTCCGCTATTAGTAATTGAATTTTTTGATGGTCACGTATTCTCTTTCGGTAAACAAATTCTTGAATTGAAGGTGGGATGTAGTTTCTCAGGGCTGTTAGCAGAGAATTTCCTAGGTAAATGGTCGTTTCCAAAGTGTCTCCACCACTCTCAATCCATTTCAGCAGTCCCCGTGAAACCCTAATTTTAGGCATGGTTGGTTTAGCTTCAGCTACCCATGAAGGCAGCGAATCAATGATTGCTTTGAAAGTATTTTTACGTCTCGTGTCTAAGATACGGTAGAGGTGTTCATCCCCGTGGCGAGTGGGGCTAGAACCATCCATGACGAAAAGATAGTTGGAATTCAAGGCTTTGGAGTGCTGGGCTCTCATTTGCAATAGCATCCATAGCGCAGTATGGGCGTCTATATTTTCTGCATCGATTTCAATCTCGTCCATAGCTTTTGGTGCGTGGCGCTCAATTAATTTGTTAGCCCTGGGTTTAAGGGTGGTGATAGTGATGCCGCCATCCTCTCGAATGGTGACAAATTGACCATCTTTTGTTTTCTTGACTTGGGCATTTGCTAAGTCGAAAACATTTATCCCGAGTTCGTCAATAATGATGCACATGGCCGCCACAGCAAACTCTTCGGTAATTCCTAGGTAGGATTTTATTTTCGTAGTAGACCAGGAATAAATGTGGTGCGCGCCAGGGAAAGATTTGCGTGTAAATAGACCGTCTTGTTCTGTGGCTAGGTACGCAACAGAGTTGCTGAAGCCATTTGGATGTGATGGTGAGAAAAAGCTTATATGTTGTCCAGAGCGAGATCCTCTCAGGTTAGGATCTAGGTTGTCTTTTGTGAGTCGGATGGCAGCCACATCGCTTCTGCGAATCATGCCTGGAACTTCCAAAAACCGTGCATAACCCTCTGCTACAATGCGCTTGCATTTGGAGAGAATAACAGTTCTATGTTTTTCGATTTGATGGGCAATCTCGTTAAGAGCGTTTTCCATTGAACTCGCTTGAATGGCATGTTCCAAGGTCAGATAGCCAAGAATGTTGCATTCTTTTTCTGAGAATACGTCTGTCGAGTTTGGGACTGGTAGGATCAGCGCATTGCTAGGTAGCTTTTTGGCTTTTTGAAGCCTATTCAAGTAATAACGAACGACGGTGTAGTCAGAGATGACGGTGACTTCTTTGATTGGCTTGCCTGTAATTTCGGATATTACACTGCGTCGATGAGAGAGAAATTGGCGGCAAGCATTGGTGATTGCTACAGGGTTCCGATACCACTCTGGATCAAGTTCGTGAGCGATCATGAAAAAAACGCGGATGAGGGGCGCCCGGCGCTTCGGAGGATGCTTTTCTACCCAGATTAGGATGTCCTCAGGGCAGCAAGCCCTGATACTATCGACGAAATTTTCCCGCATCCTGCTCATCGCTTTCCTACCTGAAATTGGTTCAGATAGACAGTGTAGTCAGGGATAGGGCTTCCGAAAGGGTAAGGTGTATGAACAGTATGGCTTTGCAACGTGTTGGTTTCTCAGGCGCCAGCCTATATGAACCCAAGTCCGTACTGCTTTCCTTGCAGGCACGTCTGATGTCCCAGGCGCTGCGCAAGATCACCGGCAACATCAAGAACGCCAATTGCCTGGTCATCTTCATCAACCAGATCCGCATGAAGATCGGCGTGATGTTCGGCAGCCCGGAAACCACCACCGGTGGTAACGCGCTGAAGTTCTACGCCTCGGTTCGTCTGGACATTCGCCGTACCGGCGCGGTCAAGGAAGGCGACGAAGTGGTCGGCAGCGAAACCCGCGTCAAGGTAGTGAAGAACAAGGTGGCGCCGCCCTTCCGTCAGGCTGAGTTCCAGATCCTCTATGGCAAGGGCATCTACCGCAATGGCGAGGTCATTGATCTCGGCGTGCAGCAGGGCCTGGTGGAGAAGTCCGGCGCCTGGTATGCCTACAAGGGCAACAAGATCGGCCAGGGCAAGGCCAACGCCGCCAAGTATCTGGAAGACAATCCGGAGATCGGTCAGGAGATCGAGCAACAGATCCGCGACAAGTTGCTGGTAGTTGCGCCAAACACCAAGGCCAACCCGGTTACCGAAGATCTGGCTGACGCCGATCTCTGATCCCCATGGCTGCCGTGCTCGATAACCCCGTCGCGGTACGGCGGACGGCCATGGATCTGCTGGCTCGACGCGAACATGGTCGCGTCGAGCTGGCTCGCAAGCTGCGCCAGCGTGGCGCCCCGCCTGAGTTAATCGAGCAGGCCCTGGATCGTCTATCCGAGCAGGGGCTGCTTTCCGAATCTCGATATCTCGAAAGCTTTGTCAGAAGCCGGGCCAATGCCGGCTATGGGCCGTTGCGTATCCGCGAGGAATTGGCCCAGCGCGGGCTGGCCAGAGCGGATATCGAGCAGGCATTGCGTGACAGTGGTTTTGACTGGGGTGAGCAGCTGCGCGAACTCTGGCAGCGCAAGTTCGCTGGACGGTTGCCTGCCGATGCCAAAGAGCGGGCGAAGCAGGGGCGCTTTCTCAGCTATCGCGGTTATCCGCTGGAGTTGATCAGTCGAGTGTTGCGCGGCGACAGCTTGGCGGATTGATGCGGTAACGGGGCTCTATGCCAGGTTGTGCGCGTCGGAGACCAGTCGGTGCTGAAGCCGACCAGCCTTACGAGCGCTCGCAATATCCAGAGTCCAGGCCATCAAAGGCCATCAGTCCTCGCTCGCCAGCGGCCGCGCCCAGTTGGCCGGTTCGTTGACGTAGTCCGTCAGCTCCCTCAGGCGACCGTGGTTGCGGCCGTTGAAGACGAAGCTCAAGCGCGGCAGGCGCTGCAGTTCGGGCTCGTCCAGTTCCGATTCACAGCAGTTCTGCTGTTCGAATACGCCTTTCAGACACAGATCGGTGAACTCCGCGTTCAGGTATTCCATCGCTTGGTCGTTCAGTGCGTGGTTCAGGCGCAGAACGAAACGATCCTTCAGCCAGCGGCTCGAGTGGAAGTTGCGATAGAAGTTGGCGATTTCCCTGGCTGCTTCCTCGGCATCGTCCACCAGGCGCATCAATCGCATGTCGCTGGGCAGGATGTAGCGATTCTCCTCCAGCTGTCCGCGCATGAACTGCAGTGCATCCTTCCAGTAGGTGCCGCCGGGTTCGTCGAGCAGCACGATCGGCACCAACGGGCTCTTGCCAGTCTGGATCAGCGTCAGCACTTCCAGCGCTTCGTCCAGCGTGCCGAACCCACCGGGGCAGAGCACCAGCGCATCGGCTTCCTTGATGAAGAACAGTTTGCGCACGAAGAAGAAATGGAACGACAACAGGTTCTCGGTGCCACCCACCGTCGGGTTGGGATGTTGCTCGAAAGGCAGCGTGATGTTCAGCCCGAGGCTGCTGTCGCGCCCGGCGCCCTCGTGAGCGGCGGCCATGATGCCGCCACCGGCGCCGGTGATGACCATGAAGTTGTAATGCGCAAGGATGGAGCCCAACTGACGGGCCAGCGCATACAGGGGATGTTCGACCGGCGTACGGGCTGAGCCGAATACCGTGACCTTGCGGCGCCGCTTGAACTGGTCGAGCCGGCTGAATGCGTGCTCCATTTCGCGCATCGTCTGCAGCAGGATCTTGGCATCCCAGCGGCTGCGGTCGGCCTGAGCCATGCGCATGACGGTCACCAGCATCTCCCGGTATAGGGGCAGGTTCGCACTGTTCTCCGGAACGACCAAGGCGGCCAGCTCATCGATCTTGCTTTCCAGCTCGGCGCCGCTGGTCTTGAAATGCCGCGACAGATAGTCATCCGAATCAAAGGACATACAACATCTCCATGTATGAGCGTCGCGTTCAGGCTATAGGGTGCGATCAGCCGGCTCAAGCCGGTTGCGTGGCGCGCAGTCGGCCGAAGCCGCAAGCGGCTTCGGCGGGCTGCGTTCAGATGGCGATTCGGTCGCCAGGTTCAGGAATGCGTGCTTCCCAGTCGAGGCGTTCACGGATGGTCTGCTGCAGCGTCTGCATCTTCTCCAGCTCGCCGTGCACCAGGTAGAGCTCCGGACGGCTTTCGAAGTTGCTGACCCAGTCGATGAGCTGAGACTGGCCGGCGTGGGCGGAGAACCCTCCGAGGGTATGCACCTTGGCATTCACGGCGATGCGCTGGTGCAGCAACTTGACGCTTTTCGCTCCGTCGACGATGGCACGGCCGAGGGTGCCGCGTGCCTGGAAACCAGGGATCACCAGATGGCACTCCTCGCGCCAAAGGTTGTGCTTGAAGTGGTGCAGGATGCGCCCGCCGGTGCACATGCCGCTGCCAGCGATAATGATCACGCCGCTCTTGAAGCGGTTGATCGCCATCGATTCTTCCGGTGTCGGCGTGGATCGGAGGATCGGCAACCAGCGCTCGGCGTAAAGCTTGCCGCTGGCTCCGCTCAGGGCATTGTCGATGCCGTCGAGATCCAGCTGATCCTTGTAGTGCGAGTAGATGGCATTGGCACCGATGGCCATCGGGCTGTCCAGGAATACCGCTTGCTGCGGCAGACGGCCTTCCCGGTAGAAGCGCCCGAGGTAGTAGATCAGGTCCTGCGTACGTCCGACGGCGAAGGAGGGCATCAGCACGTTGCCGCCATCGCGATGGGCCTGTTGCAGGATGCCGGCCAGCTCCTCGATCGTGTCTTCGTGGCTGCGGTGGTCGCGGTCGCCATAGGTGGACTCCATGAGCACCACGTCAGCTTCCTTGAGCACGGTCGGCGCATGCATCAGCGGCGAGCAGTCGTTGCCTAGGTCGCCCGAGAAGACCACGCGCCGTGTTCTGCCATGGTCGTGCACATCCAGTTGCACGATCGAGGAGCCGAGGATGTGACCGGCATCGTGGAAGGTCACCGCGACACCTGGCGCGACATCGAACGTCTCGCCATAGGCGTGGGGAGTGCGCTGGCTCAACATGCGCTCCGCGTCGACGCGGGTGTAGAGCGGCTGGATCATCGGTTTGCCGATCCGTGCGCGCCACTTGTTTTCCCACTCGGCATCCTTTTCCTGAATCTGCGCCGAATCCAGCAGCATCAGTTCGAGCAGCTCCGCGGTGGCATCGGTGCAGTGCACGGCGCCGCGGTAGCCGAGGGCGACCAGGCGCGGGAGCAGGCCGCTGTGGTCGATATGCGCGTGGGACAGCACCACCGCATCGAGTGTCTTGGGGTCGAAGGCGAAGGTGCTGCGGTCGCTGCCGGCTTCTTCCCGGCGGCCCTGGTGCATGCCGCATTCGAGCAGAACCCTTGCACCGTCATGGGTCTCAATGAGATAGCAGGAGCCGGTGACCTGCTGAATGGCGCCTAGAAAACTGAGCAAAGCCATGTTGCCTTCCTGTCTGTACGATGATGTCCACATTGCCCGCTCGGTTGCCATGACCACTTGATACATATCAGAGATAACGAATCGAGCGCTGCCTAGACTACAGCACAACCCGCTTACCAACGGAGTGAACCCATGAGTCAGCTACTGCCCAGCCTTGTCGAGCTGGATCAACACGCGCAAGCCGAACCGGAGTTCGCCACCTGGCGTGTAGGTTTCGGGCCGTTCGAGCACGCGCTGGAGACCCAGGCGGCGGTGTTCCGGTTGGCCCATCAGCTGGTACAGGCAGGTCATCAGCCGGATCTGGCCAGTGTTTACCGGCTGCTGCAGGCGGTCGACCGGGTCGCCAGCGCCGGACTCTGGCTGGTGGTGCACATGACCTACGCGCGCCAGGTGCATCTGGACGGTTCGCCGTTGGCTGCCGAGGATTTCAAGCATAACCCCGAGGGGCATACCGGCGGCGCGCTGAACATGGTGCCGGCCTATGCCGGTTACCTGGCCCTGAATGCACTGACTGGCCGCACCCGCGCCTGGCTGATGGGGCAGGGCCACTGTGTGGCGGCCGTCGATGCGCTCAACCTGCTGACGGGCAACCTGCATCCGGAGCAGGAGCAGGCCTACGCGGGCGGCGAGGCGGGCATGAATCGCCTGCTGCAGGATTTCTACGGTTACGGCCAGGCCGCCGACGGCAGTCCGCTCGCGCCCCTGGGCAGCCATGTCAATCCGCACACCGCCGGCGGCATTGCCGAGGGCGGTTATCTCGGTTTCGCCGAGTTGCAATACGCACACATGCCGCTGCCGGGCGAGACGCTGGTGGCCTTCCTCTCCGATGGCGCGGCAGAAGAGCAGCGCGGCAGTGACTGGATTCCCCGCTGGTGGCGTGCCGAAGATTGCGGCGTCGCGCTGCCGGTGATGATTGCCAACGGGCGGCGAATCGAGCAGCGTACTGCGCTTGGCACCGAGCAGGGGCTCGAGGATTTCCGTCAGCACTTGAGTCAGTGCGGCTTCGACCCGATGCCGTTCGATGGGCGTGATCCTGCTGCTTTCGTCACCACCCTGTGGGAGATGGAGCTGCGCCTGGAGCGACGCGTGGAAGAGAAGGCGCGCGGCATTCTCAACTATCCGCTGCCGATGCCCTACGGCATCGCCGAGACGGTGAAAGGCTTCGGCTTCTATGGTGCCGGCAGCAACGCAGCGCACAACCTGCCATTGCCGGGTAATCCGAGCCGCGATGAGCAGTCACGCGACCTGTTCAATGAGCACGCGGCGCGTCTGTTCGTACCGCAACAGGAGCTGGCTGCTTCACTGGAGCTGTTCACGCGCAGTCGCCAGGGTCGAACGCTGGAGCGCGACAATCCGCTCGCCTCGCGACGCCCGCCTGCGCCGACCATGCCGAAGTTGAACTACCGCGACGACGCCTGTTCACCAATGGCAGCGGTCGATCGTTTTTTCGTCGAGCTGACGGCCGCCAACCCCGCGTTGCGGCCGCGGGTGGGGAATCCAGACGAGCTGGCCAGCAACCGTTTGGGCGGCGTGCTAAAGGCGCTCAAGCATCGCGTCATCGAGCCGGAAAGCGAGCTGGAGGCCGTGGACGGCGCCATCATCACCGCTCTCAACGAGGAGGCGGTGGTATCCGCCTGCCTTGCCAACCAGGGCGGCTTGAATCTGGTGGCGAGCTACGAAGCCTTCTGCGTGAAGATGCTGGGCGTGGTGCGGCAGAGCATTATTTTTTCCCGGCAGCAAAAGGAGATTGGCAGGCCTGCAGGCTGGCTCGGCTGGCCCTTGATCGCGACGTCGCACACCTGGGAAAACGGCAAGAACCAGCAGTCCCACCAAGACACGACCTTCTGCGAGGCGCTGCTCGGAGAGATGAACGACATGGTCCGGGTGCTGTTTCCGGCCGACCACAACAGCGCCCTGGCGCTGCTGCCATCGATCTACCAGGCACGCGGCGAACTGGCCTGCCTGGTCATGCCCAAACGCGACCGGCCGTGCTACTTCGATCAGGCCCAGGCCGAGCAGTTGGCGCGCGACGGCGCCATCGTGGTCGAGGAGCAGCCGGGCAACGAGGCATTGCTGCTGATTGCCAACGGCAGCTATCAGCTGGGCGAGATGCTCCGTGCGGCCAAGCGGCTCAAGGAGGCCGACTGCGCTTATCGCCTTGTCTATCTGCAGGAGCCGGGCCGCTTCCGCGGGCCGCGCGATCATTGGGAAGTCGGGGCGCGCGCCAGCGAAGGCGTGGCGGAGCGGTTGTTCCCGGATGCGATGGAAATGCGCGTGCTGTTGACGCACATGCGGCCAGAAGTGGCGCGCGGTCACCTGTGGCCGATTCTGCCGGACGCGCGCAAGTGTTCGGCGCTCGGCTATCGCAACCGCGGAGGTACGCTGGATGAGTTCGGTATGCAGTTCGCCAATCGCGCCAGCTGGGCCAACGTGCTCGCGGCCTGTGCGCGCCTGCGCAATGTGCCGCGCACGGCGCTGCTTACCAGGGACGAGGCTGCCGCAGTGGCCGGCAGGGGGGATCCGCAGATTCTGCGGGGCGACGCCTGATAAATAAACCTGGCAGGACGGCGGGCCGTGGCCTGCGCCTGCCAAAAGCGTTCACCTGTTAGCGGTCGCAGTCCGAGGCCTTGTAGCGCTCGCTGGCGATGGGCTTGTTGCTCTGGTACTCGCTGAAGTCATAGCGCAGGACTGCGCCCTGGCTCATCAGCTTGCGTAGTCCTTCATTGCCACAGACGCTAACAGCGAGCTGGCTGCGCACATCGGCCGGGTTATCGCGCATCTGCGCCGCATGCCGCGGCTGTACGCTGAGATGGTTTACCAGCATGTTGTTTTCTACGGTGTAGCCCTGGTCAAGAATGTCTTCGTTGATCGCGCGGGGCGTTCCGACACTGCTTTCGCGGGCGACCTGCTCGAGCAGCTGATTCAGCTGTTGCTCCTGCAGCGAGGCGGCGTGGGCAACGGGGAGGGCGAGGCTCAGAGCGAGCAGGGTGGTCAGACGATACATGGCGGTCTCCTTTTGACTGCGCTATTTCGACCGGCTGCCTGTGGTGCGGTTCATTTAACGGTGCAGGGCAGAAGTCTCCCTGGCGCTGGTAGACTGCCGCGCTTCATCGTCACCCTCGAGTCGATTCATGCCCCATGCCGTAGCCCGTCTGCGCAGCGAACGCCTGGCCAAGAGCCTCAAACCCTTCGTTGCCCGCGGCTCCCGGGCGTCGCGCTGCGAGCGCTGCCGGGTACCATTCAGTCATTGCCTTTGCCCTTGGCTTCCGACGATCGAAAGCGATTGCGGTGTCTGCCTGCTGATGCACGATATCGAGCCGCTCAAGCCTAGCAATACGGGCTGGCTGATTGCCGATGTGGTGCGCGATACCTTCGCCTTCACCTGGCATCGCACGGGCGTGGACCCGCGATTGCTGGCGCTGCTGGCCGATCCGCAATGGCAGCCACTGGTGATCTTTCCGGGCGAATACGCCGAGTCGAGGCGGGTGGTTGAGCAAGTTGAGCGGGATAACGCTAAGCGCCCGCTGTTCATACTGCTCGATGCCACCTGGACCGAGGCGCGCAAGATGTTTCGCAAGAGCCCCTACCTGGATGGCCTGCCGGTACTGAGCCTGCGACCCGAGGTGCTGTCGCGCTACCGGCTGCGCCGGTCCACCCGCAGTGACCATCTGTGCACCGCCGAGGTCGCAGCGCTCTGTCTGGATCTGGCTGGAGATTCGGCCGCGGCGAACACGCTCGATGCCTTGCTCGACGTGTTCACCGAGCACTATCTGGGTGCCAAGTATCATCGCCAGCCGGACCTGCAGAACGCCGCGCATCTGGCATTGAAGCCTGCGCGCTGAACTCGATTGGCCGTCAGGCCTTGGCAGGACTGGCTGTGGTTAGCGGCTCGGCTTTGCGCGGCCAGAGTTGTGCGGCGAGCATGCCGATGAACATCAATACGCAGCCCATGTAGCCGCGCAGCGTCAGGCTTTCCTCAAGGAACAGTGCGCCCGCGATGGCTGCGAACACCGCTTCCAGTGAGAGGATGATCGCCGCATGGGAGGCGATCGCATGCTTCTGCGCAACAACCTGCAGCGTGTAGCCAACCGCAACGGCGAACAATCCGCCATAGATGAGGGCCGGCCCGGCGAGCCAGATGCTGGTCGGCTCAATCTCTTCAAAGATCAATGCCAGCAGCAGGCTCACCACGGCACAGGTGGCGAACTGCAGGAAGGCCAGGCGAATCGCGTCGTGGCGGCTGACGAAGAAGCTCACCAGCAGCACATGCAGGCCCCAGACGAAGGCGCCGGCCAACTGGATCCAGTCACCAGAGGCCACGTTGAAATCCTCGCCGATGCTCAGCAGCGCCATGCCGGCAACGGCGAGAAAGGCGCCGACCCAGGTTCCGAGGCCTGTCCTGTGGCCAATGATCAGTCCCAGCAGTGGCACCACGATCACGTACAGGCCAGTGATGAATCCCGAGTTGGTCACGCTGGTAAACAGCAGGCCCACCTGCTGCAGGTTGATTCCCACGGTCAGCGCAAGCCCCATGCTCAGGCCGCCGAGCAGCAGGCCACGCTGAAGAAAGGGTTCGTGCCGGGCTTTGGTGCGGCCCTGGTAGATCACCAGTGGCAGCAGCGCGAGAGCGCCCAGGGCGAAGCGCAGGCCGGTAAATAGAAACGGGCCGATGTTGTCCATGCCGATGCGTTGGGCGACGAAGGCCGTGCCCCAGATCATGGCGGTGATCAGCATCAGGAAGTCGGCGCGGAGGGCTTGGCTACGCATGTTTCGGCTCGGTCGGGAAAAGTCGCAGACTTTGCTACAAAGCGCCGCGCTTGACCACTTATTCATGGGTGGGCATGCTTGCGCCGCTTGATTTGTTGTGGCGGGCGGCCGATATTCGGTCTGGCCGGCCGAAAATTTCACATCGGACCATCCCCGGAGCGTTGTCTCGGGGTTTCTGCCGTCATCTTGTCGGCATCGGCTGCTCAAGCCGATGAAAAAGCGCCAATAAAAACTACAGGTCTGCCAATGGCTGCTTACGAAATAATCATTGCCGATGATCACCCGCTTTTCCGCAGCGCGCTGCAACAGGCGCTCACCATGGGGCTAGGGGAAAACGTACGTCTGGTGGAAGCGGCCAGCATCGCCGAACTGGAAAGCCTTCTAAATCAGGGCGCCGATTGGGATCTGGTGCTGCTGGATCTGAACATGCCTGGAGCCTATGGTTTCTCGGGGTTGGCACTGCTGAGGGGGCAGTATCCGCATCTACCGGTAGTCATGATCTCGGCACAGGAGGACGCAGCGGTCGTTGCGCGCTCCCGTGAGTTCGGTGCCAGCGGTTTCATTCCCAAGTCCAGTTCTCTGGAAACCATCCAGGAAGCGGTACGTGCTGTTTTGGATGGCGATGTCTGGTGGCCTAGCAACATCCAGGATGTAGCCAACGTCAGCGATGAGGCCAAGGCCGCCAGCGCCGGGCTTGCCAGCCTGACGCCGCAACAGTTCCGAGTGCTGACCATGGTCTGTGACGGGCTGTTGAACAAGCAGATCGCCTACGAACTGAGCGTTTCTGAAGCGACCATCAAGGCTCACGTTACCGCTATCTTCCGCAAGCTCGGCGTGCGTACCCGCACCCAGGCAGCCCTGTTGCTGCAGCAGATGGGTTCCATTCCAACCAGCTGATCCGGATGCGGGCCTCAGGCGATCGGCGGCAGCTGGATTTCATCGCTGCGGCGCACGCCTGAGGTCAGGGCGCGGCACTGTTCGACGAACTCGAGCATGGCCGCGGTCTGATACTTGTGCGAATGCCATATGAAGTAGAACTGGCGGCGCAGGTCCAGCTCGGGCGTCGCCACCGGTACCAGGCTGCCACGGCGAAAGGCGTCACGCAGCGCCAGTCGAGAAATACAGCCGATCCCCAGTCCCGACTCCACCGCGCGTTTGATCGCTTCGGTGTGCTCCAGCTCGAGCCGCACGTTCAGCTTGCCTGGCCGATGTCGCACAGCCTGTTCGAAGGTCATCCGCGTGCCGGAGCCCTGCTCGCGGAGAATCCACGCTTCTCTGGTCAGCTCGTCCAGGCCCACCTCGCCGCGCCCGGCCAGCGGGTGCTGCGGCGCGCAGAATACCACCAGCTCATCTTCGATCCACGGCTGGACCTCAAGGTCCGGGTGCTGGCAATCACCTTCGATCAAACCCAGATCAAGTTCGTGTTGCGCGATCTGATGCACGATGTGCGCAGTGTTGTGTACATGCAGCTTCACTCGGCATTCCGGGTGGCGCTGCATGAAGCTGCCAATCAGTAACGTGGCGAGGTAGTTGCCGATCGTCAGCGTTGCACCGACCGCCAGTGAGCCGAAGCCGCTCTTGCCGTTGAGCAAATCCTCGATGGCGCGTGCCTGATCGAGCAGGGCAACTGCCTGCGGCAGCAGCTGTTGTCCGAGAGCGTTCAAGCAAAGCCTTTTGCCGGCTCGGTCGAAGAGCTGGCAGCCGGACTGGCGTTCCAGTTCGGCCAGCGACGTACTGGTTGCGGACTGTGACAACGAGAGGCTCTCGGCTGCGCGCGACACGCTTTCCTGGCGGGCGACAGCGGCAAACACTTCGATCTGACGGAGAGTAAAATGCATATCTATATAACCGATAACCTATATCTTTATTATCCAGTTAACGAATAAAGGCGCCATCGCTAGACTGGCGCCACGTAACGACGCCCGTCGCGACACCACGAGGAATTCGTAGCATGAGCAATCTGAACGTAGAGCGCGTTCTCAGTGTGCACCATTGGAGCGACACGCTGTTCAGCTTCAAGACCACCCGCAATGCAGGCTTGCGCTTCGAGAACGGCCAGTTCGTCATGATCGGCCTAGAGGTCGAGGGCCGTCCGCTGATGCGCGCCTACAGTATCGCCAGTCCCAACTACGAAGAGTATCTGGAGTTCTTCAGCATCAAGGTGCAGAACGGCCCGCTGACTTCTCGACTGCAGCACCTGCAGGAAGGCGACCAGATCATGGTCAGCCGCAAGCCAACCGGAACACTGGTGCTCGACGACCTGCTGCCTGGCAAGCATCTTTACCTGCTCAGCACCGGCACGGGCCTGGCGCCATTCATGAGTGTCATCCAGGACCCGGAAACCTACGAGCGCTTCGAAAAAGTCGTGCTGGTGCATGGTGTTCGCTACGCAAACGAAGTCGCCTATCGCGAATTCATCACCGAGCACCTGCCGCAGAACGAGTTCTTTGGTGAGGCGGTGAAAGAAAAACTGATCTATTACCCGACTGTGACGCGCGAACCTTTCGAGAATCAGGGCCGCCTGACCGAGCTGATGCGCAGCGGCAAACTGTTCAGCGACATCGGCCTGCCTCCGATCAATCCGCAGGACGATCGCGCGATGATTTGCGGCAGCCCGAGCATGCTGGACGAAACCAGCCAGGTGCTGGACAGCTTCGGTCTGAGCGTCTCGCCGCGGATGGGCGATCCGGGGCACTACCTGATCGAGCGCGCATTCGTCGAGAAGTAGCGCATCCGCTCCACGCCGCCGCCTCGCGCGGCGGCTATCCCGGTGCGGTCTGGCATCAGACGTAGGCGGCGCAGCACTTCTTGAATTTCGAACCGCTGCCGCATGGGCAGGGATCGTTGCGTCCGGCCTTGAGTGGCACCGTCGGATCGATGAAATACCATTTTCCGTCGCGTTGAACGAAGGCCGAGCGTTCCTGGTGGACATGCTCGCCCGCCTGGTCGTGCCAGCGGGCGGTGAAGGTCACCCGTGCATGTTCAGGCTTGCCGCCGAGCACTGCACTCTCGTTCACTTCCAGCCCCAACCAGGTGCTGTCCAGGCTCCAGCGGCGCATGCCGTCCATGTCCAGCGCCGTCTGTTGCACCGGCAGCGTGGTGGCCTGCAGATAGTCGACCAGACCCAGCACGTAGGCGCTATAGCGCGAGCGCATCAGCAGTTCGGCGCTGGGTGCCGGTGTGCCCGCGTGATAACGGCCACAGCACTGGTCAAGCGTATTGCCGCTGCCGCAAGGGGGCAGTTGGGCGCGAGGGGGCGCTGTTCGCTCATGTCACCACCAGTACTTTCCGAAGTTTTCCGGGTTGGCCCAGAACCTGGCATTCAGCCAGTCCGGAACCTGCTTGTATTGGAGCAGGTCGTAGGTGAAGAGCGTCAAGGTCTGTCCGTCGCGCTGGAAGCGCTCGCTGACTTGCAGGGCTAGTGCATAGAAGTCTGTGGTCCTCCATTCGGATGCGTCGAGATCCACGAGTACTGCCATACGGCTGGCATTCAGATTGCGAACGCTGCCGAGCAGCTCCAGGCCGTTACGCTTGGGCATGTGCTCCAGACAGTCGACGAACAGGGCCAAATCGTAGCGCTGAGAGGCCAGTTGTTCTGATAGCGGCGCGGCATCGGCGCGGTCTAGCTGAAACTCCGGATGACATTCGGCGTAGGCAGCCAGAGCAGGTTGATCACTGCGCCCCACGTGCAATAGATGGCTTGGGGCATAGTGCTCGAGCATCGCCGCAAGCGCTTGTTGTGGCGTGTGCACTACAGGGTTTTCAGTCAATAGAGAATCCTCGTTTCAAAGGTGAAGACTAGCGCGGTGCCGTTTGTCGGCCTAGTCTGAAAATAACCGGAGCCGCCCGGATTCCCGTACGTGGCGATTCTGGCTGAATGTCCACACTGGAGGTTTTGATCGATGAGTACATTACGGACAGCAGTACCCGTTATTGTCATGACCACGTTCCTGGCTGGTTGTGCAGGCGTGCAGAAACAGGATTGGCCGACATGTGCGGCCGTGGGTGGCGTGAGCGGTGCCGCGCTGGGGGCCATCGAGAGTAGCTCCTATGCCGGTTGGGGTGCGCTGATCGGTGGTGGTGTCGCGGCAGCCTATTGTTGGGCCAACGGCATGGAAGAGGAAACGGTCGCCGTCGTCGAGACGGTCGAGCCGATGCCTCAGTCCGAGCCGGAACCGGAGCCTGCGGCAGAGCCGGTGCGCGTCGAACTGGACGTCAAGTTCGACTTCGATCGTGATGTGGTCAAGCAGGATAGCTATGGCGACATCCAGAATCTGGCTGATTTCATGAAGGAATATGGCCAGACCACGACCGTGCTCGAAGGCCACACCGACTCCGTCGGTACCGATGCCTACAATCAGCGCCTTTCCGAGCGCCGCGCCAATGCGGTTCGTAAAGTGCTGGTCGACGAGTATGGCGTTGGCGGCGATCGGGTGAATGCGGTTGGCTACGGTGAGTCGCGCCCGGTGGCCGATAACGCAACCGAAGAAGGCCGAGCTATCAACCGTCGCGTAGAGGCTGAGGTCGAAGCACGCCCTTGAGTCGAATGCGGTAACAGATCCAGCCGGGCCCAGTGTCCGGCTGTTTTATTTTACGGCTGTCAGAACGACGGCCGTACGCTGGCCAGCGCGATCACCAGCAGGCCAAGCACGAGGTTGATGCCCACCAGGCGGCGAATCTGCCCGAGCACCGCACCACCGTCCGGCCACCGCTCGGCCTCGACCGCGCGCTTGAGGACCGGCAACTGCAGTAGCTGAATACGCAGAAACAGCGCCAGCATCACCAGATACAGACCGGCCATGATGTGAACGTAGCGCGGTGCGCTTTCCAGCGGGCCGAAGCGCATGTGCCACATGCCGATGCCGCTTAGCGGCAATACCAGCACCGCCACCCAGACCCAGACGAAAAAACGTCGGAACACATCTGCCCATAAGGTCAACCGTTCCGGTGCCTGCAGCACCGCCACCGCCGCCGGGCGCAGCACCATCCAGGCGAAAAACATTCCGCCCACCCAGACCGTCGCGGCGAGTACATGCAGAGTGTAAAGCAGGGCAAATGACGTCATGGGGCAAATCTCCGGTGGCGGCAAGGCGAACGCGCGCTATCATAGCCGCCCCATTGAAGTACTGAAAATATATACAGCTCCGCGCCCATGCTCAGCACCGAACTCAAGTCCCAGATCCAGGGCGCATACAGCCGTTTTCTCGAAGCCAAGGGGCTCAAGGCCCGCTATGGTCAGCGCCTGATGATCGCCGAGGTCGCCAAGGTGCTCGGCACTATCAAGACCGACGATGAAGGGCGTCGCGAGAGCGAGCCCGCGGTCGTCGCGGTCGAGGCGGGCACCGGTACAGGCAAGACCGTCGCATATAGTCTGGCGGCGATCCCCACCGCCAAGGCGGCTGGCAAGCGGCTGGTGATCGCCACGGCAACTGTCGCCCTGCAGGAGCAGATAGTGCACAAGGATTTGCCAGACCTGATGCGCAACAGCGGACTGAATTTCAGCTTCGCATTGGCCAAGGGCCGCGGGCGCTACCTGTGCCTGTCAAAGCTGGATTTGTTGCTACAGGAGGGGCAGGCGCAGAGCGCGACTGCCCAGTTGTTCGAGGAGGAAGGGTTCCGGATCGAGGTCGATGAGCGCAGCCAGAAGCTCTTCACCGGCATGATCGAGAAGCTGGCGGGTAATCGCTGGGATGGCGACCGCGACAGCTGGCCGGAGGAGCTGGGCGATGCGGACTGGTCGCAGCTCACCACGGATCACAGCCAATGCACCGGTCGGCATTGCCCCAACTTTCAGCAGTGCGCGTTCTACAAAGCACGTGAGGGCATGACCAAGGTCGACGTGATCGTCACCAACCACGACATGGTTCTGGCTGACTTGGCCCTTGGCGGCGGTGCGGTGTTGCCCGATCCACGTGACACCATCTACGTCTTCGACGAAGGGCATCATCTGCCGGACAAGGCCATCGGTCACTTCGCCCATTTCACCCGGTTGCGCTCCACGGCTGACTGGCTCGGGCAGGTGGAAAAGAACCTGACCAAGCTGCTTGCCCAACATCCGCTGCCGGGCGAGCTCGGTCGGCTGGTGGAGGGCATCCCAGAACTGGCTCGTGATCTGCGCACCCAGCAGCAGTTCATGTTCAGCGCCTGTGAGCAATTGGCCGATTTCAAGGCCGGTGAGGACATGGAGGGCCGTGAGCGGCCGCGGCACCGCTTCGTCGGTGGCGTGGTGCCGGAGCATCTGATCGAGCTGGGCACCGAGCTGAAGAAGGGTTTTTCCAAGCTGACCGATCTGTTCAGTCGGATCGCTGAACTGCTCAAGGAGGCCATGGACGGCGAAGCAGGTGGCGGAATCGCCAGCCATCAGGCCGAGGAGTGGTACCCGCTGTTCGGCAGTCTGCTGACGCGTTCGCAGAATAATTGGGAGTTGTGGACCGCATTCACCGTCGAAGACCCGGAGGATAGCCCGCCAATGGCGCGCTGGCTGACCCTTGCGGAAGGCGGGGCGCTGTTCGATATCGAGGTCAATGCCAGCCCGATCCTTGCAGCGGAAACATTGCGGCGCAATCTCTGGAATGTCGCCTTTGGTGCGCTGGTGACATCGGCGACGCTCACGGCGCTGAACAGTTTCGACCGCTACCGCATGCGGGCCGGTTTGCCCAAGGCTGCGGTCACCGCCGTGGTGCCGAGTCCTTTTCATCATGCCGATGCCGGGGTGCTGCGCGTCCCCGATCTGAAGGCCGATCCGCGCGATGCTGCAGCACACACGGCAGCCATCGTCCGCGAACTGCCGGGATTGGTCGAAGGTGCACGGGGAACACTTGTACTGTTCTCGTCACGCAAGCAGATGCAGGACGTGTTCGACGGCCTGGAGCGTGAATGGCGTCGGCGGGTGCTGATCCAGGGCAACCTGTCCAAGCAGGAAACCCTGAACAAGCACAAGGCGCGGGTGGACGATGGCGAGTCCAGTGTGCTGTTCGGGCTTGCCAGCTTTGCCGAAGGCGTCGATTTGCCGGGGGCATACTGCGAGCATGTGGTGATTGCGAAGATTCCGTTTGCAGTCCCCGATGACCCGGTCGAGGCCGCATTGGCAGAGTGGATCGAGGCGCGCGGCGGCAACCCGTTCATGGAGATCGCCGTTCCAGATGCCTCTCTGCGGCTGGTGCAGGCCTGTGGGCGGCTGCTGCGTACCGAGGCGGACCGTGGAACCATCACGCTGCTCGACCGGCGGGTGGTGACGCAGCGCTATGGCAAGGCGATCCTCAATGCGCTGCCGCCGTTCCGTCGCGAGATCGGTTGATAGGCGAGATAACCGGTCGCGATATCACCCCATCACCGCTTCGTCTGGCGGTTTTGTTGCGTAATGGCGGCTGCAAGAATCCCGAGAATTGATTGCGAGAGGTGACAGCGTGCAGGTTCAGGGCTATTTCGATCTTCGTTTCGAGGCCGTTCGCGATGCGTTCGGCGCGCTGTTCGATGGCACCCAGCAGCGCGGCGCGGGACTCTGCGTGCAGATCGGCGGCGAGACGGTCGTCGATCTCTGGGCCGGCGTTGCCGACAATCAGGGCGAGCAGGTGTGGCACAGCGATACGGTGGTCAACCTGTTCTCCTGCACCAAGACCTTCACCGGGGTTGCTGCGCTGCAGCTGGTCGAGGAAGGCAAGCTGCAGCTGGATGAGCCCGTCGGCCGTATATGGCCGGAGTTCGCAGTCAATGGCAAGGAAACCATCACCCTGCGTCAGCTGCTCTGTCATCGGGCGGGATTGCCGGCGATTCGCAGACCGCTAGCCGCTGAAGCGCTGTACGACTGGGACGTCATGACCGCCGCGCTAGCAGCCGAAGAGCCATGGTGGACGCCCGGCACCGATCAGGGCTACGCGGCGATGACCTACGGCTGGCTGGTTGGTGAGCTCCTGCGTCGTGTCGATGGCTGTGGGCCAGGCGAGTCGATCGTTCGTCGTACGGCGGTGCCGCTCGGGCTTGACTTCTATATCGGTCTCGGCGACTCCGAGGCTCATCGTGTCGCTTATCTCACGCGCACCAAGAACGACTTTGGCGACGCTGCCGCGCAGCGCCTGTTCAAGGCCTTGATGAGCGAGCCGGAGTCAATAAGTGTCCGGGCCTTCAACAATCCACCGTCCATCATGAGCAGTGGTAACAAACCGGAATGGCGACGCATGGCGCAACCGGCAGCCAACGGCCATGGCAATGCCCGCTCGTTGGCGGGTTTCTATACAGGGTTGCTGCAGGGCAAACTTCTGGATGAGTCGCTGCTGCGCGAGATGACCAGCGAGCACAGCGCAGGACAAGACCGCACTCTGTTGGCGGCCACGCGTTTCGGACTCGGCTGCTGGTTGGATCAGCCGCACGTCGCCAATGCCACCTTTGGCATGGGAGAGCAGGCGTTCGGTCACCCTGGTGCCGGTGGCAGTGTTGGTTTTGCCGATCCGGAGCGTGAACTGGGGTTCGGTTTCGTGACCAATACCCTCGGCCCCTATGTGCTGATGGACCCGCGTGCTCAATCGCTGGCGCGCAGCGTTGCAGCATGCCTGCGTTGAACCACTCGTCACTTCTGGCCTCGCAGGCTTTTCAAAAGAAGGGCTTGCGTCCACAATTTCAACTCGAACTCAATAGTGGCCTCACCTCGATTGGTCGCACCCTCCTAGAACGCTTCTGGTTGACGGAACCTGCCTCATGAACCTGCTGAAGAGCGTCTCCCTGATTTTCTGCATGATCGTCGTTGCCGGCTGCAGCTCGAAGAGCGAGAAACCGAGCGAGGTCGCTGCCCCGGCTACGGTCAAGGTGGATTACGCCTGGCTCGATGAGTACGAGCCGCAGTTGAAGGATGCGCTCGTGGGCAGTGGTTTCGAGGTGGAGCGCCGCGACAGCGTGCTGGTGGTGACAGCGCCGGTGGACTCGTCCTTCAATCCGGATCGTCCCGGCATGCTCCTGCCGGTAACCCTCGGGCCGATCACCCGTGTTGCAAAGCTGGTCGAGAAGGACGACAAGACTGCCGTAGTCGTACTCGGTCATGCCGACAGCACTGGCTCTGCGGACACCAATCGCACCGTAAGTCGCGAGCGTGCCGGTGCCGTGGCGGCCATTTTCCGCCTGAGTGGCCTCAAGCATAACCGCCTGCGCATTCGAGGCCTGGGTTCCGACATGCCGCGTGCAGCCAACGACAGCAAGGAAGGCCGAGCTCTGAACCGTCGGGTCGAGATGGTACTGGCGCCGCAGGCGACGATGCTCGCATTGATCGCCAAGTACGAGCAGCCGGCGCAGGCCGCGACTCAGGTGGCGCAAGCCGAGGTCGCCAAGTAGCGCTGCCAGGCATTGGATATCGGCAGGGCCGCCCGCGGGGCCGTTTTTGTTTGGG
>NZ_AOFQ01000022.1 GCF_000495915.1 Stutzerimonas chloritidismutans AW-1 | reverse complement strand
TGCCGTCGGTACCCCAGCCGGCGCTGCGCCCCCCGCGGCTGCCGCTGCCACGGGCGTCCGACAGGGTCCAGCCCGGAGCGCCCAGGTTTTTCAGGTCGGCTTCCAGCTTGTGTTCCAGCGCTGCCTCGCAGATCACGGTCAGCAGCGTACGATTGTGCGCGTTCATCTCAGAACCCCCAGGCGATCAGCCGCTCGGCCAGGGCCAGGTAGAGCGGAATGCCGATCAGGATGTTGAACGGAAAGGTGATGCCCAGCGACGCAGTCAGCGACAGCGACGGATTGGCTTCTGGCACCGCCAGGCGCATCGCCGCTGGCACCGCAATGTACGAGGCACTCGCCGCCAGCGTGGCGAGCATCGCCGTACCGCCTAGCGACAGGCCCATGAAGCGCGCCAGCAGGGCGCCGATCAGCGCACCGATCAGCGGCATCAGCAGCGCAAAGGCAGCGAGCTTGAAGCCGTAGCGCTTGAGCGAGCCGAGCTGGCCGGAGGCGATCAGGCCCATCTCCAGCAGGAAGAACGCCAGAACCGGTTTGAACATGCTGGTGTACAGCGGTTCGAGCGGTTTGATGGCCTCCTTGCCGGCGATCGCACCGATCAGCAGGCCACCGAGCAGCAGCATGATGCTTTTGCCAAGGAAGATCTCGCGGCCCAGCTCCTTCCAGTCGGTATCGCGCGAAACTCCCTTGGCCAGCAGAATGCCGACCAGGATCGCCGGGATTTCGAGAATCGCCACGAACAGCGGCATGTAGCTTTCGAAGAAGATTTCCCGCGCCGCCAGATAGGCCACCACCACCGCGAAGGTACCGGCGCTCACCGAGCCGTAGTGCGCTGCCACCGCCGCCGCGTTGACCCTGTCGAAACGCAGGCCACGCAGCAGGATGAAGGCCAGGATCGGCAGCAACACGCCCAGCGCCAGCACCAGCAGCGACTGCCCCAGAAGCGCCGCACTGGCCTGTTCGGCCAGTTCCACACCACCGTGCAGACCGATCGCCAGCAGCAGGATGATCGACAGCGTCTCGTAGAGCGCCGGCGGCAGCTTCAACTCGCTCTTCACCAGGCCCGCAAACAGGCCGAACACGAAGAACAGCACTACTGGGTCGATACCCATCTACAGTCTCCACAGCTTGGACAATGGACCGATCCCTGGCAGACATTGGCTCGAAAAAAAGGAGCCGCAAGGGCTCCCAAAGGGGACACACTGCCCGCGCCGTCCGTTCCGCTGGCTGCCGCGCATGCTTGCGCAGCGCGGCCAAAACAGTCGAAACGACGCTGGCGTGGCGCGATCAGACCGCCACGCCACCCTTCACTCAGCCCTCGATCTCTATCAAGACATCGCCTGGGTTCACCCGGTCACCTTTGGCGACATGCACGGCCTTGACCGTTCCGCTCATGGGCGCCTGAATCTCGGTTTCCATCTTCATCGCTTCGCTGATCAGTACGGCCTGGCCGGCCTTGACCACGTCGCCTTCCTTGACCAGCACGTCGACCACGTTGCCCGGCATGCTGGTGCTGACGTCGCCCGGACCGCTGGCCTGCTTGCGCTGGCTGCCGCCGCTGCCGCCGACGAAGTTGTTCAATGGCTCGAACACCACCTCTTCCGGCATGCCGTCGATGGAAAGGAAGAAGTGCCGCTTGCCTTCGCCCTTGACGCCGACACCGGTGATATCCACGCGGTAGGTTTCGCCATGCACGTCGATGACGAACTCGGTCGGCACGCCCTGCCCGCCTGCAGCGGTCGCGGTGCTGCCGTCAGGGATCGGCAACAGTGTTTCCGGTACCAGCGTACCGGCCTCACGCTCCTCGAGGAACTTGCGGCCGATGTCGGGAAACATGGCGTAGGTCAGCACGTCTTCTTCGGATTTGGCCAGCGCACCGACTTCCTGGCGCAGCTTGTCCAGCTCCGGTTTGATCAGGTCGGCCGGGCGCACGTCGATGATCTCTTCACCGCCGATGGCCTGGCGCTGCAGCTTGGCGTCGATGGTGCCCGGCGCCTTGCCGTAGCGGCCCTGCAGGTAGAGCTTCACCTCGTTGGTAATGGTCTTGTAGCGTTCGCCGGCGAGCACGTTGAAGAACGCCTGGGTGCCGACGATCTGCGAGGTCGGGGTTACCAGCGGCGGGTAGCCGAGGTCCTTGCGCACGCGCGGAATCTCGGCGAGCACTTCATCCATACGGTTGAGCGCACCCTGCTCCTTCAGCTGGTTGGCCAGGTTGGAAATCATCCCGCCCGGCACCTGGTTGACCTGCACACGGGTATCGACACCGGTGAATTCGCTTTCGAACTGGTGGTACTTCTTGCGCACCGCGTAGAAGTACAGGCCGATCTCCTGCAGCAGCTCCAGATCCAGGCCGGTGTCATAGGGCGTGCCGCGCAGCGCGGCAACCATGGATTCGGTGCCGGGATGACTGGTGCCCCAGGCCATGGAGGAAATGGCAGTGTCGATGTGGTCGGCGCCGTTCTCGATGGCTTTCAACTGGCACATGCTGGCGACGCCAGCCGTGTCGTGGGAGTGAATGAACACCGGCAGGTCGATCTCGGCCTTCAGCGCGCGCACCAGCTCGCCGGTGGCGAACGGCGTGAGCAGGCCGGCCATGTCCTTGATGGCGATGGAGTCGACGCCCATGTCGCGCATCGCCCGACCCTGCTCGACGAACAACTCAACGGTATGCACCGGGCTGGTGGTATAGGCGATGGTGCCCTGGGCGTGCTTGCCGGTCTTCTTCACGGCCTTGATCGCGGTTTCCAGGTTTCGCACGTCGTTCATCGCGTCGAAGATGCGGAACACGTCGATGCCGTTCTGCGCCGCCTTGGCGCAGAACGCATCGACCACATCATCGCTGTAATGGCGGTAGCCGAGCAGGTTCTGCCCGCGCAACAGCATCTGCAGGCGGGTGTTGGGCAGCGCGGCCTTGAGCTGGCGCAGGCGCTCCCAGGGGTCTTCCTTGAGGAAGCGTACACAGGCGTCGAACGTGGCGCCGCCCCAGACTTCCAGCGACCAGTAGCCGACACGATCGAGCTTTTCGCAGATCGGCAGCATGTCTTCAGTGCGCATGCGGGTGGCCAGCAGCGACTGATGGGCGTCACGCAGGATGGTGTCGGTAACGGTGATTTTCTTCTGAGCAGTCATGGTTCGTTCCTCACAGTCCTGCGTGGGCGGCGATGGCGGCAGCGATGGCCAGGGCCAACTCGCCCGGCTTGCGTTTGATCGAGTAGTTCAGCAGTTCCGGGTGGTTCTCGACGAAGCTGGTGTTGAACTGGCCGCTACGAAAATCCGGACTGGCGAGAATCTGCTGGTAATAGGTGGCGGTGGTCTTCACGCCCTGTACGCGCATGTCGTCCAGTGCACGCGAACCGCGGGCCAGCGCCTCTTCCCAGGTCAGCGCCCAGACGATCAGCTTCAGGCACATGGAGTCGTAATACGGCGGAATGGTGTAGCCGGTATAGATCGCCGTGTCGGTGCGCACACCGGGGCCACCCGGCGCGTAATAACGGGTGATCTTGCCGAAGCAGGGCAGGAAGTCGTTGCGCGGCTCTTCGGCGTTGATGCGGAACTGCAGGGCAAAGCCGCGGTACTGGATGTCTTCCTGCTTCACCGACAGCGGCTGGCCGGAGGCGATGCGGATCTGCTCGCGGACGATGTCGATGCCGGTGATTTCCTCGGTGATGGTGTGTTCCACCTGCACCCGGGTGTTCATTTCCATGAAGTACACCTCGCCATCGGCGAGCAGGAACTCCACGGTGCCGGCGTTCTCGTAACCCACCGCCTTGGCCGCACGCACGGCCAGGTCGCCGATATAGGCGCGCTGCTCGGGGGTGAGCTGCGGGCTCGGGGCGATCTCGATGAGCTTCTGGTTGCGGCGCTGGATCGAGCAGTCGCGCTCGAACAGGTGCACGGTGTTGCCGAACGAATCGGCGAGGATCTGCGCCTCGATATGCTTGGGTTCGACGATGCACTTTTCCAGGAAGACTTCAGCGCTGCCGAAGGCCTTGGTCGCCTCGGAAATCACTCGCGGAAAGGCCGATTCCAGCTCTGCCTGCGAGTTGCAGCGGCGAATGCCACGACCGCCACCACCGGAGGTGGCCTTGAGCATCACCGGATAGCCGATACGCTCGGCTTCGCGCAGCGCCTCGGCAAGATCGGCGACGTTGCCCTCGGTGCCCGGCGTGACCGGCACGCCCGCCTTGATCATGCTGCGCCGCGCTTCGGTCTTGTCGCCCATGCGGCGGATGACTTCGGCGCTGGGGCCTACGAAGCGGATGCCACGTTCGGCGCAGATCTCCGCCAGTTCGGCATTCTCGGAAAGAAATCCATAGCCTGGATGCAGCGCATCGCAGCCGGTTTCCACAGCCAGGTTCACCAGCTTGCGCGGGTTCAGGTAGCCGGCCAGCGGGTCTTCGCCAATGAAATGCGCCTCGTCGGCACGCTTGACGTGCAGCGCGTGGCGGTCGGCTTCGGAGAATACCGCCACCGAGCGGACACCCATTTCGGCACAGGCGCGGACAATGCGCACCGCGATTTCCCCGCGGTTGGCGATCAGCAGCTTCTTGATCACGCTGTCTTCCCTCGGATCGTTGAGCAGGGGACCCGCGTGCGGGTCATGATCACTCGCATTTGCAACGAGCCGTTTCACCCTACGCCCGCTGGGGGGATTACTGAAAATGAATAATTGTTTGATTGAGAATAAGTAATTACTTATAGATGCACCCTGAGCAGCATTAATCTGGCCGAACGGTCAGCGCCGCTGGCAACGGTGCAACGGGGTTGCGCTTCAATAATATTGCGGAGAACGTGATGCGAAAGTCGTTGATGCGCATGACATTGCGCCAGCTTCAGGTATTTCGCGCAGTGTGCGAAACGCACTCGTATAGCCGTGCGGCGGAGGAAATGGCACTGACCCAGCCCGCCGTCAGTTTGCAGATTCGGCAGCTCGAGGAACTGGTCGGTCAACCGCTTTTCGAGTATCTCGGCAAGAAGCTCTACCTGACCGATGCGGCCGAAGCGCTACAGCGCGCCAGTACCGACATCTTCGGTCGCCTGGACAGCCTCGACATGCAGCTCTCGGATCTGCAGGGCTCGTTGCAGGGCCAGCTCAACCTGGCGGTGGAGTCCAGCGCCAAGTACGTCACGCCGCACCTGTTCGCCGCCTTCAAGCGCCTGCACCCTGAGGTCAGCCTGCAGCTGGTGGTGGTCAACCATGCCCAGGCGGTCAAGCGCCTGTCGGTGAGCCGTGACGACCTGCTGATCATGTCTCAGGTGCCTACCGACATGGACCTGGAGTTCATGCCCTTCCTAAACAACCCGATCATCGCCGTGGCGCCACCCGACCATCCGCTGTGCAACGCCGCCACGCTGTCCCTGCAGGACCTCACGGACTATCCCCTGCTGGTGCGTGAGCCAGGCTCGGGCACGCGACGGGCCGGCGAGGACTACCTGCGCCAGAAGCGCGCGCATTTCGCCCAGAGCATTCAGGTCGCCTCGCTGGATGCGCTGCGCGAATGCGTGGTGGCCGGGCTCGGCCTGGCGCTGCTGCCGCGCCATGCGGTGCATCTGGAGCTGGCCAACGGGCTGCTACGCGAGCTGCCGGTCGAGGAATTGCCGCTGTATCGCAGCTGGTGCGTGGTGCATTCGCGCGGCAAGCGCCTGAGTCCGGTAGCCCAGGCGTTCTTCGCCTTCCTCCGTGAAGAGCGCGCGCAGATCAGTGCGCTGGCGGAGCGCTTCGCCGGCTCGCCGATGACGAGCGCAGCGAGCTGAGCACCAGCGCATCGGCGTAGTCGTTCAGCTCGGCATGCAGCTGACGCTGCTCGGTATAGCTTTCGATGGCGCGGCGAAAACGCATGCGCCGTTCATCCTGCTGTTTGCGGCGGGACTTGCTGTCGAGCTGGCTGCTGTCGTCGGTGTGCCGGAGCATGAGGCGATTTCCCAGAACAGGTAAGGAGAGATCAGCATCGACGTCATGGATGACAAACTGAAGTCAGGGCGATTACGCGACCGTGAAGGTGCAGCGGCGCCTCAATCGTCGTGCGTCTTGACCTTCTGCGGCGACAGGCGAAGGCTGCGCAGGCTGCGCTTCACGCTCTTGAGGTGATTGACCAGACTCGGTCCGCGCGCCATGGCAACACCCATCGCCAGCACGTCGATCACTACCAGGTGAGCGATACGCGAGGTCAGCGGGGTGTAGATCTCGGTGTCTTCCTGTACGTCGATTGCCAGGTTGATGGTGGCCAGCTCGGCCAGCGGCGTCTGGCTCGGGCACAGCGTGATGAGCGTCGCGCCGGATTCACGCACCACGTTGGCGGTGATCAGCAGATCCTTGGAGCGCCCGGACTGCGAGATGCAGATCGCCACGTCGGTGGGCTTGAGCGTCACCGCCGACATGGCCTGCATGTGCGGATCGGAATAGGCGGCAGCTGACAGCAGCAGGCGGAAGAATTTGTGCTGGGCGTCGGTGGCCACCGCGCCGGATGCGCCGAAACCGTAGAACTCCACGCGCTCGGCCTTGGCCATGGCAGCGATGGCGCGCTGCAGCGCTTCGGGGTCGAGCCGCTCGCGCACTTCCATCAGCGTGTGCAGCGTGGTGTCGAAGATCTTCAAGGCGAAGTCGGCCACCGAATCGTTCTCGCTGATGGCGAACTGACCGAAGCTGGCGCCAGCCGCCAGGCTCTGCGCCAGTTTGAGCTTGAGATCCTGAAAACCCAGGCAACCGATGGCGCGGCAGAAGCGCACGATGGTGGGTTCGCTGACACCGACCACGTGAGCCAGGTCGGCCATGGAGCTGTGCATCACCGACGCCGGATCGAGCAGGACATGGTCGGCCACTTTCAGCTCCGACTTCCGTAGCAGGCTTCTGGATTGGGCGATGTGCTGCAGCAGATTCACGTTCCGGACTCGCTATGCTCTCGTCTGATGGCTTTGCTCGGGCGCGATCGGCGCCACTCAGCCGTCAGCGGGTTGTAGTGGGGCGGTAGTTATACTACAAGCCTCGCCACGACGCCCATTTTTTGGCCCTGGGAGAGAATCGATGTCGATATCCTGTGACATGCTCGTGTTCGGCGGGACCGGTGACCTGACGCTGCACAAACTGCTTCCGGCGCTCTACCACCTGCACCGTGACGGGCGCCTGCACGCCGACGTACGGATACTCGCCCTGGCGCGCAAGAAGCTCGACCGCGACGGCTACCTGGCCCTGGCCGAGCGGCATTGCCGCGCGCAGGTCGCCCGCAGCGACTTCAGCCCTGACACCTGGCAGGCCTTTGCCCAGCGCCTGGACTATTTCGCCATGGACGCCAACCAGCGCGGCGACTACGTGCGCCTTGCTCATCACCTCGGTCAGGCCGACGGCCGTGTGCGGGTGTACTACCTGGCGACCGCGCCGGATCTGTTTGAACCCATCGCCGCCAATCTCGAAAGCGCCGGGCTGGCCGGTGACGATGCGCGCATCGTGCTGGAAAAGCCGATCGGCCATTCGCTGGACTCGGCGCTGGAAATCAACGAATCGATCGGCGCCGTGTTCCCCGAGTCGCGGATCTACCGGATCGATCACTACCTGGGCAAGGAAACGGTGCAGAACCTCATGGCGCTGCGCTTCGCCAACGCGCTGTTCGAGCCGATCTGGCGCTCCGGGCATATCGACCATGTGCAGATCACCGTCGCCGAAACCCTCGGCGTGGAGAACCGCGGCGGCTACTACGACAACGCTGGCGCGATGCGCGACATGCTGCAGAACCACCTCCTGCAGCTGCTCTGCCTGGTGGCAATGGAGGCGCCGGTGCGTTTCGATGCCAAGCACATCCGCGGCGAGAAGGTGAAGGTGCTCGAGGCGCTCAAGCCGATCACGGGCAACGACGTGCTGGACAAGACCGTGCGCGGCCAATACGGCGCCGGCCGCATCGGTGGCCACGACGTGCAGGCCTACTACTTCGAGCCGAACATCGACAACGACAGCGACACCGAAACCTTCGTCGCGGTGAAGGCCGAGATCGACAACTGGCGCTGGGCTGGCGTGCCCTTCTACCTGCGCACCGGCAAGCGCATGGCGCGCAAGCGCTCGGAGATCATCATCACCTTCAAACAGGTGCCGCACCTGCTGTTCAGCAAGGGTGAAGTGAACCGCCTGGTGATCAGCCTGCAGCCGGAAGAAAGCATCAGCCTGCAGCTGATGGCCAAGGCACCCGGCAAGGGCATGCAGCTGGAACCGGTGGAGCTGGATCTGAACCTGGCGCACGCCTTCAGCAGCACCCGTCGCTGGGAAGCCTACGAGCGGCTGCTGCTGGATGTGATCGAAGGCGACTCCACGCTGTTCATGCGCCGTGACGAGGTCGAGGCGGCCTGGAACTGGGTCGATCCGATCCTGCGCGGCTGGCACAGCTACTACCGTAAGCCGCGCCCCTATCCGGCCGGCGAGGACGGCCCGGAACAGGCCCATCAATTCATCGAACGCCAGGGTCATCGCTGGTGGCAATGAAGTTGTCTGGCACAACTTCCGACAACTTCGCCACAGCCCCCGTATAACGCGAGATAGAGCGGATCGGTAGACTTTCTGAAATCATCGATCGCGGCCACCACAACTACGCCGAGCAACTAGCTCGGCCGTGGCCAGATCGCGCCGACATACAGACGTCACATCAGCGAAATATCATCGGTAGTTCACGCCGCCATTTAGCGCTATTTCCGCGTCGATTCTCAGCCTGATTCTTCCCCGCACACTTATCCGCAGCACACCATGCCCAACAGCGCGTGCATGACGAACGATTCGGGCATCGCTCAACCACCGCAAATCCAGCATTCATGCTGCTTTCAGCTACGTCATGGCCACTCAAGGCGAACTTCTGCGCATCACCTCCATCGAACTTCTCGCGGCACTCCAGAAACTTCCCCGTAACTATCAGCCTTCACCGCCAGCCTGGCGAAGTGAAACAGGCTGAAACATCCACGGCGCAATCGCCGTAATTACGCGGGATCGAGCGATATATGCAGCGCTCTTAACTTCGCATATTCAGAAGTTCGGGTTGAGAAACTTCTCCGGATATGCCTACCCTAAAAAGGAATTCAATCAACAACCCCAAAGGCATTGTTTTGAGTTTCCCTACCGTAGTGCTCCGTCGCCCAACCGACGGCGACGGTTACAACCTGCATCAGCTGGTGGCGCGCTGCCAGCCCCTCGATACCAATTCGGTCTACTGCAACCTGCTGCAGTGCTCCGATTTCGCCGACACCGCCATCGCCGCAGAGAACGCCCAAGGCGAACTGGTTGGTTTCATCTCGGGTTACCGCCCCCCTGCCCGCCCGGACACCCTGTTCGTCTGGCAGGTCGCCGTCGATAGTTCGATGCGCGGTCAGGGCCTGGCCCTGCGCATGCTGCTGGCGCTGACGGCCCGTGTGGCCCGTGAGCACGACGTGCGCTTCATGGAAACCACCATTTCCCCGGACAACGCGGCGTCGCAGGCACTGTTCAAGCGGGCATTCGATCGACTGGGTGCCGACTGCACCACGCGCACGCTGTTTTCCCGCGCCGCGCACTTTGGCGGTCAGCACGAGGACGAGGTGCTCTACCGCGCCGGCCCATTCACCGTTTCCCATCTAGAAGAAGAGCTCAAGGAGCACGCATGAAAACTTTTGAACTGAACGAATCCAAGGTTCGTAGCTACTGCCGTTCCTTCCCCGTGGTCTTCAACCAGGCCCAGGGTGCCGAACTGGTCACCAGAGACGGCAAGCGTTACATCGACTTCCTCGCCGGTGCCGGCACGCTCAACTACGGGCACAACCACCCGGTACTCAAGCAGGCGCTGCTCGAGTACATCCAGAACGACGGCATCACCCATGGCCTGGACATGTACACCGCAGCCAAGGAGCGTTTCCTCGAAACCTTCAACCGCCTGATCCTCGAACCGCGCGGCATGGGCGACTACCGCATGCAGTTCACCGGCCCAACCGGCACCAACGCGGTCGAAGCGGCGATGAAGCTGGCGCGCAAGGTCACCGAGCGCAACAACATCATCAGCTTCACCAACGGCTTCCACGGCTGCAGCATCGGCGCGCTGGCCGCGACCGGCAACCAGCATCACCGCGGCGGCTCCGGCATCAGCCTCACCGATGTCAGCAGGATGCCGTACGCCAACTACTTCGGCGACAAGACCAACACCATCGGCATGATGGACAAGCTGCTCTCCGACCCCTCCAGCGGCATCGACAAGCCCGCCGCGGTGATCGTCGAGGTGGTGCAGGGCGAAGGCGGACTGAACACCGCGTCGACCGAGTGGATGCGCAAGCTCGAGAAGCTCTGCCGCAAGCACGAGATGCTGCTGATCGTCGATGACATCCAGGCCGGTTGCGGCCGCACCGGGACCTTCTTCAGCTTCGAGGAAATGGGCATCCATCCGGACATCGTGACCCTGTCCAAGTCGCTGTCCGGCTATGGCCTGCCATTCGCCATGGTGCTGCTGCGCCCCGAGCTGGACCAGTGGAAGCCGGGCGAGCACAACGGCACCTTCCGCGGCAACAACCATGCGTTCGTCACTGCTGCCGCAGCCGTCGAGCACTTCTGGCAGAACGACGAGTTCGCCAACAGCGTGAAGGCCAAGGGCAAGCGCATCGCCGACGGCATGCAGCGCATCGTCCGCCGCCACGGTCCGGATTCGCTGTTCCTCAAGGGCCGCGGGATGATGATCGGCATCAGCTGCCCGGATGGCGATATCGCCTCCGCCGTCTGCCGTCACGCCTTCGAGAACGGCCTGGTGATCGAAACCAGCGGCGCCCACAGCGAAGTGGTCAAGTGTCTCTGCCCGCTGATCATCAGCGAAGAGCAGATCGACCGCGCACTCGCCATTCTCGACAAGGCCTTCGCTGCCGTGATGAGCGAGCAGACCGAAAACCAAGCTTCCTGAGGTATTTGCAATGATCGTCAGAACCCTCGCCGAGTGCGAGCAGACCGACCGCAAGGTCCACAGCAAAACCGGCACCTGGGACAGCACCCGTCTGTTGCTCAAAGACGACAACATGGGTTTCTCGTTCCACATAACCACCATCTACGCCGGCACCGAGACGCACATCCACTACCAGAACCACCTGGAGTCGGTGTACTGCATGAGCGGCAACGGCGAGATCGAGACCATCGCCGACGGCAAGATCTACAAGATCGAACCCGGCACGCTGTACATCCTCGACAAGCACGACGAGCACCTGCTGCGGGGCGGTAGCGAGGACATGAAGATGGCCTGCGTCTTCAACCCGCCGCTCAACGGCAAGGAAGTACATGACGAGAGCGGCGTCTATCCGCTGGAGGCCGAAACCGTCTGATACCGGTTTACCGGGGCGGCCGCCGAGCCGCCCCGCCATCACAAGAGAAAGGAGGTAAGCGTGAACCCTATGCAAGCCGACCTGTATCCCTCGCGCCAGGAAGACCAGCCCAGCTGGCTGGAACGCCTGGATCCGGTCGTCTACCGCAGCGACCTGGAGAATGCGCCGATAGCGGCGGAGCTGATCGAGCGTTTCGAGCGCGACGGCTACCTGGTCATCCCCAACCTGTTCAGCGCTGACGAAGTGGCGGTATTCCGCGCCGAACTCGAGCGCATGCGCCAGGACCCGGCCGTCGCCGGCTCCGGCAAGACCATCAAGGAACCCGACAGCGGCGCCGTCCGCTCGGTGTTCGACATCCACAGCGACAACGAACTGTTCGCCCGCGTGGCCGCCGATGAGCGCACCGCCGGCATCGCCCGTTACATTCTCGGCGGTGATCTGTACGTGCATCAGTCGCGGATGAACTTCAAGCCCGGCTTCACCGGCAAGGAGTTCTACTGGCACTCGGACTTCGAGACCTGGCACGTCGAGGACGGCATGCCGCGCATGCGTTGCCTGTCCTGCTCGATCCTGCTGACCGACAACGAGCCGCACAACGGCCCGCTGATGCTCATGCCCGGCTCGCACAAGCACTACGTGCGCTGCGTCGGCGCCACGCCGGAGAACCACTACGAGAAGTCACTGCGCAAGCAGGAGTTCGGTGTGCCCGACCAGAACAGCCTGAGCGAGCTGGCCAGCCGCTTCGGCATCGACTGCGCCACCGGCCCGGCCGGCAGCGTGGTGTTCTTCGATTGCAACACCATGCACGGCTCCAACGGCAACATCACACCCAGCGCGCGGAGCAATCTGTTCTACGTCTACAACCACGTGGATAATGCCGTGCAGCCGCCGTTCTGCGAGCAGAAACCCCGCCCGGCCTTCGTCGCCGAGCGCGAAAACTTCACGCCGCTGGACATTCAGCCGCAACAGTATCTCTGAGGCGATCGGGCGCGTCTGATGACGGGCCCGATCCCCCGGCTTGGCCGATCGCTTATTGGCCCAGGGATGAACTCACTTCCAGCTCGTTGATCGACAGGTGCGCCAGCCGCGCCGGGCCCGTCAACGGCCTGCCAGATTCGGACGCAATAAAAAGATGCATACCGTAGAAAAGATCGGCGGCACGTCGATGAGCCGCTTCGAGGAAGTCCTCGACAACATCTTCATCGGCCGCCGGGAAGGCGCAGCGCTGTACCAGCGCGTCTTCGTCGTCTCGGCCTACAGCGGCATGACCAATCTGCTGCTGGAACACAAGAAGACCGGCGAGCCCGGCGTCTATCAGCGCTTCGCCGATGCACAGAGCGAAGGCGCCTGGCGCGAGGCGCTGGAGAACGTGCGCCAGCGCATGCTGGAAAAGAACGCCGAACTGTTCAACTCCGAGTATGAGCTGCATGCCGCCAACCAGTTCATCAATTCGCGCATCGACGATGCCAGCGAGTGCATGCACAGCCTGCAGAAGCTCTGCGCCTACGGCCACTTCCAGCTCTCCGAGCACCTGATGAAGGTGCGCGAGATGCTCGCCTCCCTCGGTGAAGCGCATAGCGCCTTCAACTCGGTGCTGGCGCTCAAGCAGCGCGGCGTCAACGCGCGCCTGGCCGACCTCACCGGCTGGCAGCAGGAAGCGCCGCTGCCGTTCGAGGAGATGATCGCCAGCCATTTTGCCGGCTTCGACCTGAGCCGCGAACTGGTGGTCGCCACCGGCTACACGCACTGCGCCGAAGGTCTGATGAACACCTACGACCGCGGCTACAGCGAGATCACCTTCGCCCAGATCGCTGCAGCCACCGGCGCCCATGAGGCGATCATCCACAAGGAATTCCACCTCTCTTCCGCCGACCCGAACCTGGTTGGTGCCGACAAGGTGGTAACCATCGGCCGCACCAACTATGACGTCGCCGACCAGCTGTCGAATCTCGGCATGGAAGCGATCCATCCGCGCGCGGCCAAGACCCTGCGTCGTGCCGGTGTCGAGCTGCGCATCAAGAATGCCTTCGAGCCCGAGCACGGGGGCACGCTGATCAGCCAGGACTACAAGTCCGAGAAGCCCTGCGTGGAAATCATCGCCGGGCGCAAGGACGTCTTCGGCATCGAGGTGTTCGACCAGGACATGCTCGGCGACATCAGCCATGACATGGAGATCAGCAAGCTGCTCAAGCAGCTAAAGCTCTACGTGGTGAACAAGGACTCCGATGCCAACAGCATCACCTACTACGCCTCCGGCTCGCGCAAGCTGATCAACCGCGCGGCCAAGCTGATCGAGGAGAAGTACCCGGCCGCCGAGGTCACGGTGCACAACCTGGCCATCGTCTCGGCGATCGGTTCGGACCTCAAGGTCAAGGGCATCCTGGCGAAGACCGTAGCGGCTTTGGCTGGAGCGGGCATCAGCATCCAGGCGATCCACCAGTCGATCCGCCAGGTGGAGATGCAGTGCGTGGTCAATGAAGAGGACTACGACGCCGCCATCGCAGCGCTGCACCGCGCGTTGATCGAGCCGGAAAACCACGGCGATGTGATCGCTGCGGCCTGATCCAGACGCAAGACCGAAACGCCGGGCTCGTCCCGGCGTTTTGCTGTCCGGCTTCCCGACTGCGTATGACGCGGGTCAATACCACAGGCAAGCACCGGCACGACCATGGAAGCACGAGGCAGCTCGGCCCGAGCCGATCTGCCCAACCCGCTCATCCATGCCGAAGGAGTTGCCATGTTCCCCGAGTACCGCGACCTGATCACCCGCCTGAAGGCGGAAAACAAGCCCTTTGCCCGCCTGTTCGACGAGCACAACGAGCTGGATCAACGGGTCAAGAACATCGAAGCGCACATCGTCCCGGGCACCGACAGCGAGGTCGAGACCCTGAAGAAGGAGAAGCTGCAGCTCAAGGACCGGCTCTACGCCATGCTCAAGGAAGCGCCCGCCGCCTGATCCTCGGCGCCCCGCTCAGGCGGGGCGCCATTGCGCCTCACCCCGAATATCGCAGACGACGCGCAATCGACCGCCGAGCGCAGTAAAATGCCGCGCTTCTTCGATGCCCTCCTGCGAGTCCCGCGCCATGAGCACCCCCTACCGCACCGAGCTGCTGTCGCCTGCCGGCACGCTGAAATCCATGCGCTATGCCTTCGCCTACGGCGCCGATGCGGTGTACGCCGGGCAGCCGCGCTACAGCCTGCGCGTGCGCAACAACGAGTTCGACCATGCCAACCTCAAGCTTGGCATCGACGAAGCACATGCACTGGGCAAGCAGTTCTACGTGGTGGTCAACATCGCCCCGCACAACGCCAAGCTGAAGACCTTCATCAAGGATCTGGAGCCGGTGGTGGCGATGGGACCGGATGCGCTGATCATGTCCGACCCCGGGCTGATCATGCTGGTGCGCCAGCACTTCCCGCAGCAGACCATCCACCTCTCGGTGCAGGCCAATGCGGTGAACTGGGCGACGGTGAAGTTCTGGGAGAGCCAGGGCGTCAGCCGCGTGATCCTCTCCCGCGAGCTGTCGCTGGAGGAGATTGGCGAGATCCGCGAACAGGTGCCGGGCATGGAGCTGGAAGTGTTCGTCCACGGCGCGCTGTGCATGGCCTATTCCGGCCGCTGCCTGCTGTCCGGCTACATCAACAAGCGCGACCCCAACCAGGGCAGCTGCACCAACGCCTGTCGCTGGGAGTACAAGACCCATGAGGCGAAGGAGAACGAAGTCGGCGACATCGTGCACAAGTACGAGCCGATCGTCGTGCAGCCGGCACAAACTCCCAGCCCCGACCCAACCCTCGGTATCGGCGCGCCGACCGATGAGGTATTCCTGCTCGAAGACAGCAGCCGTCCGGGCGAATTCATGTCCGCCTTCGAGGACGAGCACGGCACCTACATCATGAACTCCAAGGACCTGCGCGCCGTGCAGCACGTCGAGCGCCTGGTGCAGATGGGCGTGCACTCGCTGAAGATCGAAGGCCGCACCAAGAGCCACTACTACGTGGCGCGCACTGCGCAGGTCTACCGCAAGGCCATTGACGACGCCCTCGCCGACCGGCCATTCGACAAGTCGCTGATGGATACCCTCGAATCGCTGGCCCACCGCGGCTACACCGAGGGCTTCCTGCGCCGCCATGTGCACGACGAATACCAGAACTACGAGCGCGGCTTCTCGCTCTCCGAGCGTCAGCAGTTCGTCGGCGAGCTGACCGGCGAACGCCGCAACGGCCTGGCCGAGGTGACGGTGAAGAACCGCTTCGCGGTTGGCGACAGGCTGGAACTGATGACGCCGCAGGGCAACCTCAACCTGCGCCTGGAGCAGCTGGAGAACAAGCGCGGCGAAGCCATCGAGGTGGCTCCGGGCGACGGTCACACGGTCTACCTGCCGGTGCCGGAAGACGTCGATCTGCGCTACGCGCTGCTGATGCGCGAGCTCGAAGGCAGCACCACCCGCGGCTGACGCCGCTACGGGCGGCGCGTTACCGCGTCGCCGCTAGCGCAGTAATTCGGCGAACTGCTCGGCCGGCACCGGCGGGCTGAGCAGGTAGCCCTGAATCTCGTCGCACTGGTTGGCCTTGAGGAAATCCATCTGCGCCTGGGTTTCCACCCCCTCGGCCACCACCTTGCGCTCCAGGCTGTGGACCATGGCGATGATCGCCCGGGTAATCGCCGCATCCTGACTGGAATGCTCCAGCTCACTGATGAACGAGCGGTCGATCTTCACGTAGTCCACCGGGAAGCGCTTGAGGTAACTCAGCGACGAGAAGCCGGTGCCGAAGTCGTCGATCGCCAGCCTGACTCCTAGCGCGCGAAGTTGCTCGCTGATGCTGATGGCATTGTCGATATCGTCCAGCAACTGGCTCTCGGTCAGCTCCAGCTCCAGCATGGTCGCCGGCAGGCCGGTTTCCTCGAGCACCTGGCGCACCAGGCTGACGAAGTTGCCCTGCCGCAGCTGCTTGACCGAGAGGTTCACCGACACGCGAATCTCCGCCAGCCCGTCCTGCTGCCACTGGCGTGCCTGGCGGCAGGCCTCGCGCAGGACGAACTCACCGAGCGGAATGATCAAACCGGTTTCTTCCGCCAGCGGAATGAAGTGCGCCGGCGCGACCAGCCCGCGCTGCGGATGACGCCAGCGCACCAGCGCTTCGGCGGCCTCCAGAGCATCGTCGGCCAAGCTCAGACGTGGCTGATAGAAGACTTCCAGCTGGCCGACTTCCAGCGCCTTGCGCAGCTGATTCTCCAGCTGCAGGTACTGCATGCTCGACGCCTGCGGCCGGTCGGTGAAGAACTGCAGCGTGTTGCCGCCCAGATGCTTGGCCTGCTGCATGGCCATGTTCGCCTGGCGCAGCAGCACTTCCGCGTCACGGCTGTTGTCCGGCATCAGGCTGACACCGATGGAGGCGCTGATGACCAGCTCCTGCTCATCGATGATCAGCGGCTTGCGGATTCGCTGCAGCAGCCGGCTGCCCAGATGCGCGAGGCTACTGAGGCTGCCGTAGGCGTCGAACAGCACGACGAACTCGTCGCCGGACAGCCGCGCGATGGTGTCAGCATCTGCCAGGGTCTGGGTGATGCGCCGCGACATCTCGCGCAGCAATGCGTCGGCGGCCTCGTGCCCGAGGCTTTCGTTGAGCAGCTTGAAGCGGTCCAGATCGATGTAGAGCACCGCCATGTTGCGGCCGTTGCGACGCACCCGCTGGCAGGCCTCGTGCAGACGCTCCTTGAGCAGGCCGCGGTTGGCCAGCCCGGTGAGGTCGTCGTAATGGGTCAGGTAGCGCAGGCGCTCTTCGATCTTGCGCCGCACGCTGAGGTCGGAGATGAACGCGACCACATGGGTGACGCTGTCGTTGGCATCGCGCACTTCGCGCAGCTGCACCCACTGCGGGTAGACCTCGCCGCTCTTGCGGGTCTCGATCAGCTCGCCCTGCCAGTGACCGTGCAGTTCCAGCGCTTCACGCATGGTCTGGTACTGGCGCTGACTCTCCGGCGAACCGGCGATGCGCGCCACGCTGTGCCCGAGCAATTCCTCGCGACTGTAGCCGGACAGCGCGCAGCAGGCGTCGTTGACCGCCAGCACGCGGTAGTGATCGTTCATGATCACCATGCCTTCGCTGGCCGCCTCGAACACCGTCGCTGCCAGGCGCTGCTGTTCGGCCTGGCGGCGCAGCTCGCTGATGTCGCGACGGGTGCCGATCATGCGCAGGGCACGGCCAGCGGCGTCACGCTGGATCACCCGGCCGCGATCCTCGAGCCAGATTTCGCTGCCGTCGGCGCGCAATGCACGGTATTCGACGGCGAACTGTTCGGATTCGCCCTTCAGGTGCGCGATCAGGATCGCGCGCACGCCGTCCAGATCCTTGGGGTGGATGTCCGGCAACGGCGAGCCATCCTCGTCGTAGCGGTGCTGCCGGCCGATGCCGAACACCACCTCCAGACGGGAATGATGAACATGGTTGTTCTGCAGATCCCAGTCCCACAGGCCGAGGCCACTGGCGTCCAGCGCCAGATTCAGCCGCGCCTCGCTTTCCCCCAGCTCTTCGGCGAGCTGCGCGAGTTCCGCGGTGCGCTCGGCGACGCGCTGCTCGAGGCCATCGTAGGCGCTGCGCAGCTGCTTTTCGGCATGGCGGCGCTGCTCCACTTCTGACGCCAGACGACGATTGAGCTGGTCGGCTTCGCGGCCGGCGGTTTCCAGCCGTTCGATCAGTTGCTGTTTGTGAAGCCGCTGTTCGAGTCCGTCGTTCACCAGCCGGCTGATCTGCCAGCCGATCAGGCTGAGGGTCGCCAGCACGATCATCGCCAGCAAGCCCCAGCCCTGCTGCAGCGGATGGCTGCTGGTCATCAGCAGAAGGCCGGTCGGCAATAGGCTGGGCACGGCGAAACTGAAGAAGGCGGGCAGGCAGACCCCGTAAGCGACGCTGGCGGCCACAACGACCGAACCGATCAGTCCGTACAGCAGCGCCTGGGTAACGAAGACATCGGCCGGCACCAGCACGACCATTGCGTAGCACAGGCTCAGCGCAGACGCGCCACTGCCGAGCAGAAAGCGCCAGCGCCAGCACGGCGCGGCTTGCGCCTCAGGGCTGGCCCGATTGAAGGCGAAGATCTGCTGCAAGCGCAACAGTGCCAGCGCGCCCATCCAGCCCAGCCACAGCCCGAGCTCGATACCCCCCTGTTCGCCCCAGAGCACCACGCCGAGAACCAGCGTTGCCAGCAATAACAGCCAGGCAGGTACGCGCGAACCTCGATACAGCAGCCGGGTGCGCTCGGCAACGAGATCGGCCGCCGACGCCCCGCGGGACAATGGCTGTGTTGATGCCGGGCAGGCAGCTCGGATGGAATCGGTCATGAATATTGTTCTAGTAATAACTGCACCTAAAACAGGTTCCCTCGGAACCATACCACCGTCGATAATGGCACGTTGATGGCGTCGCGTCATACCATGGTGCGTCGGAAAAACGGCGATCGGTACTCCAGCCGACCAGCGGAAGGTTCCACTAGGCGCGATCGACCAGGACCGCGCCCGCGCCGGTTTGCCGCAGACTGCGCTTTCGAATGGACCGCAGGGCGAGCGCAGCGCAGGCATTTCCAATAGAATGCCGCGATGCATGACGATCTCTCTCTCCTCCTGAATTCCCTCAACGATGCTCAGCGCCAGGCCGTGGCCGCGCCGCTGGGCCGCCAGTTGGTATTGGCTGGTGCCGGCTCGGGCAAGACCCGCGTTCTGGTGCACCGTATCGCCTGGCTGCACCAGGTCGAGCACGCCTCGCTGCACTCGATCCTGTCGGTGACCTTCACCAACAAGGCTGCCGCCGAGATGCGCCAGCGCATCGAGCAGCTGCTGCACGTGAACCCGCAGGGCATGTGGGTGGGCACCTTTCACGGCCTGGCCCATCGCCTGCTGCGCGCGCACTGGCAGGAAGCCAAGCTGGCGCAGAACTTCCAGATCCTCGATTCCGACGACCAGCAGCGGCTGGTCAAGCGGGTGATCCGCGAACTCGGCCTCGACGAGCAGCGCTGGCCAGCGCGCCAGGCACAGTGGTGGATCAACGCGCAGAAGGACGAAGGCCTGCGTCCGCGCAACATCCAGGCCGGCGGTGATCTGTTCCTCGCCACCCAGCTGAAGATCTACGAAGCCTATGAAGAGGCCTGCGCCCGCGCCGGGGTGATCGACTTCTCCGAGCTGCTGCTGCGCGCCCTGGACCTGTGGCGCGACCACCCGGGCCTGCTCGATCACTACCAGCGGCGTTTCCGCCACGTGCTGGTGGACGAGTTCCAGGACACCAACGCCGTGCAGTACGCCTGGCTGCGGCTGCTGGCCAAGGGCGGCGAGAGCCTGATGGTGGTCGGCGACGACGACCAGTCTATCTACGGCTGGCGCGGCGCGCGGATCGAGAACCTGCACCAGTTCAGCCAGGACTTCCCCGACGCCGAAACCATCCGCCTGGAGCAGAACTACCGCTCCACCGCCTGCATCCTCAAGGCCGCCAACGCGCTGATCGCCAACAACCAGGGCCGTCTCGGCAAGGAGCTCTGGACTTCCGGCTGCGAGGGTGAGCCGATCAGCCTGTACGCCGCGTTCAACGAGCACGACGAAGCGCGCTACGTGGTCGAGAGCATCGAGAAGGCCATCCGCGACGGCATGAGCCGCAGCGAGATCGCCATCCTCTACCGCTCCAACGCCCAGTCGCGGGTGCTGGAAGAGGCGCTGCTGCGCGAGAAGATTCCCTACCGCATCTACGGCGGCCAGCGCTTCTTCGAGCGCGCCGAGATCAAGAACGCCATGGCCTACCTGCGCCTGATCCAGACCCGCGACAACGACGCGGCGCTGGAACGGGTGATCAACGTGCCGGCGCGCGGCATCGGCGAGAAGACCGTCGAAGCACTGCGCCAGCTGGCGCGTGATCAGGGCCTGTCGATGTGGGCGGCGCTGCATCAGGCGGTCGGTACCAAGGCGGTTTCCGGCCGCGCTGCCAGCGCGCTGAACGCCTTTGTCGAGCTGGTCGATACCCTGGCGCTGAAGGTCGAAGGCATGCAGCTGCACAGCATGGCGCAGCTGGTCATCGAGCAGTCCGGGCTGCTTGCCTATCACCGCGACGAAAAGGGCGAGAAAGCCCAGGCGCGGGTGGAAAACCTCGAGGAACTGGTCTCCGCCGCGCGCGCCTTCGACAGCTACAGCGAAGAGGACGACGACGTCCAGTCACCGCTGGCGGCCTTTCTCGACCACGCCTCGCTGGAGGCCGGCGAACAGCAGGCCGGCGACCACGAGGACAGCGTGCAGCTGATGACCCTGCACAGCGCCAAGGGCCTGGAGTTCCCGCTGGTGTTCCTGGTCGGCATGGAAGAAGGCCTGTTCCCGCACAAGATGAGCCTGGAGGAATCCGGCCGTCTGGAAGAAGAACGCCGCCTGGCCTACGTCGGCATCACCCGCGCCATGCAGCAGCTGGTGATCACCTACGCCGAAACGCGCCGGCTGTACGGCAGCGAGACCTATAACAAGATCTCGCGTTTCGTCCGCGAAGTGCCGCCGGCGCTGATCCAGGAAGTACGTCTGAGCAATACCGTGACGCGCTCGTTCAGCGGCAAGAGCATGAGCGGCTCGTCGCTGTTCGACGGCGCCGGCGTGCCGGAAACGCCGTTCAGCCTCGGCCAGCGTGTACGCCATTCGCTGTTCGGCGAAGGCACCATCCTCAACTTCGAAGGCTCCGGCGCCCAGGCCCGGGTGCAGGTGAATTTCGAGGATGAGGGCAGCAAATGGCTGATGCTCAGTTACGCAAAACTTGAAGCCCTCTAGGGTTGACGCTAACGTCAACCCGTCATACCAACAAGCCATTCCTATAAGAAGAGTCTTCCAAGGATACCGACCCATGAAACGCCGCCATCTGTTCGGTGCTGCCGCTGCCTTGCTTGCCACCCTCGGCCTCGCCGGCTGCAACGACGACAAGAAAGTCGAAACCACAGGCCAGCAGGCCGCCAGCGAACCCGCCAAGACCTACGCCTGGAAGATGGTCACCGCCTGGCCGAAGAACTACCCGGGCCTGGGCACCGCCGCCGAACGCCTGGCCGATCGCGTCAAGGTGATGAGCGACGGCCGCCTGACCATCAAGGTCTATGCGGCCGGCGAACTGGTCCCGGCGCTGGAAGTGTTCGATGCCGTTTCCCGCGGCACCGCCGAACTGGGCCACGGCGCCGCCTACTACTGGAAAGGCAAGGTGCCCACCGCGCAGTTCTTCACCTCGGTACCGTTCGGCCTGTCGGCCATCGAGATGAACGCCTGGCTGAGCAAGGGCGAAGGCCAGAAGTTCTGGGAAGAGGCCTATGCGCCTTTCGGCGTGAAGCCGATGGTGGTCGGCAACACCGGCATGCAGATGGGCGGCTGGTACAACAAGGAAATCAATGCGCTGGACGACCTGCGCGGGCTGAAGATCCGCATGCCGGGCCTCGGCGGCGAAGTGCTGGCGCGTCTCGGCGCGACCACCGTGAATCTGCCCGGCGGCGAAGTGTTCACCGCACTGCAGACCGGCGCGATCGACGCCACCGACTGGGTCAGCCCGTACAACGACCTGGCCTTCGGTCTGCACAAGGCCGCCAAGTATTACTACTACCCAGGCTGGCAGGAGCCGCAGGCGGTGCTGGAGCTGCTGGTGAACCAGAAGGCGATGGACACCCTGCCCGAGGACCTGCAGGCGATCCTCACCGAGGCGACCCGTGCGGCCAGCCGCGACATGATGGATGACTACGTCTACAACAACGCCCTGGCGCTGGACCAGCTCAAGCAGCAAGGCGTGGAGCTCAAGCGCTTCCCCGACGAAGTGCTCGGCGCCATGCAGGAGCAGTCGGAGCTGGTGCTCGGCGAGCTGGCCGAACAGAGCGAGCTGAACGGCCGCATCTGGGCGTCGATGAAAGCCTTCCAGGAACAGGTCAAGCCGATGCACGAGATCTCCGAGAAGGAGCTGTACAACTGGCGTTGATCCAGCGCTCGAACGAACGGAGCCGCGAGGCTCCGTTTTCGCAACCGCATCACCCTATCTGAGCCAGCCCTGGCGCGACCAACGGTCGCAAGCAAAAGCCGGTAACATACTGCCCCTGGCCAACCCCTGCCTGCCTCGGCAGGATGGCGCGCGTACTCCACTCTTTTTAGCGGGAACACTCAATGCAACGTGTGCTTAGCATCTTCATGGCGCTGTGTATCAGCCTGACCTTCGCGCTCGACGCCCACGCCAAGCGTTTCGGCGGCGGCAAGAGCTTCGGCTCGGCGCCCAGCCACCAGACCCGCCAGGCGCCCCAGCAGACCCAGGCCGCACCGAATCAGGCTGGCCGTCAGACGCCCGCTGCCGCCAGCGGTGCCTCGCGCTGGCTCGGCCCGCTGGCCGGTCTGGCCGCCGGTGGCCTGCTCGCCTCGATGTTCATGGGCGACGGCTTCGAGGGCATCCAGTTCATGGATATCCTGATCTTCGGCCTGATCGCGTTCCTGCTGTTCCGCTTCCTCGCCGCCCGCCGTCGCCAGCAGCAGCCTGCCATGGCCGGCCATGCGCCGATGCAGCGTGACATGCCGCAGCAGCCGTCGACCTCCATCTTCGGTGGCAGCGCCGCCCCGGCCGCCGCCGCTCCGGTGATCAATGCCCCGGCCTGGTTCAACGAGCAGAGCTTCGTCGCCGCAGCCCGCGAGCACTTCCTCTCGCTGCAGCAGCACTGGGACGCCAACGAGATGGACAAGATCTCCGAGTTCGTCACCCCGCAGCTGCTGGGCTTCCTCAAGCAGGAGCGCGCCGAGATCGGTGATGCCTATCAGTCGACCTACATCGACGATCTGCAAATCCAGCTCGACGGCGTCGACGACGATGCCGAGAAGACCACCGCGACCCTGACCTTCACCGGCACCGCGAAGACATCGCGCTTCGACCAGGGCGAGCCGTTCAGCGAAAGCTGGCGCATGGAACGTGCCCAGGGCGAGAACCAGCCTTGGCTGGTCGCTGGTATCCGCCAGAACGCCTGATCGGCGTCGTGTAGAAAATCTGGTCTGCCTTAGCGCAGTCCACAGACAAACCCCGCCATCTGGCGGGGTTTGTCGTTTCTGAGCGGCAAGTGACGCGGTGCTGCGAGCCGCTCGATAAAGCCGCTGCGCATCACTCCTTGAGAAAGGCCAGCAGATCGTTGTTGAAGCGCTCCTTGTGAGTGTCGGTCAGGCCGTGCGGAGCACCGGGATAGACGATCAGCTTCGCACCCTTGACCAATGCAGCGGACGCCTTGCCGGAGCTGTCCAGCGGCACGATCTGGTCATCGTCGCCGTGGATCACCAGCGTCGGCACGTCGAACTTCTTCAGGTCACCACGGAAATCGGTGGCCGAGAACGCGGCGATGGAGTCGTAGATGTTCTTGTGCCCGGCCTGCAGACCCTGGGCGCGCCGGTTGTCGATCAGGCCCTGGGAAACCTTGGCACCCGGACGGTTGAAGCCGTAGAACGGCCCGGATGCGAGGTCGAGGTACAGCTGCGCGCGATCCTCCAGCGATGCTTTGCGGATGCCGTCGAAGACTTCCAGCGGCAGCCCACCCGGGTTATCCGCGGTTTTCAGCATCATCGGTGGCACGGCGCTGACCAGCACGGCCTTCTTCACCCGTTCGGTGCCGTGGCGGCCTATGTAGCGCGCCACCTCGCCGCCACCGGTGGAGAAGCCCACCAGGGTGACATCCTTCAGGTCCAGCGCTTCGATCACCGCGGCCAGGTCGTCGGCGTAATGATCCATGTCGTTGCCTTCCCAGGGCTGACTGGAGCGGCCATGGCCGCGGCGGTCGTGAGCGACCACTCGGTAGCCCTCGGATGCGAGGAACAGCATCTGTGATTCCCAGCTATCCGAGTTGAGCGGCCAGCCATGGCTGAAGGTGACCACCGGACCGTCCTTCGGGCCCCAGTCCTTGTAGTACAGCTGCACGCCATCGGCCGTGGTGATGGTGCTGGCGGTGCGAGCGCTGGCGATACTGGATGTCGGTTGCGTGGTCTGCTCCGGCTGCGCGGCGAAAACTGGCTGCATCGCGATGGCCAGCAGCGGGAGGGTGAAGGTGCGGATGATGGCATTCATGGCGTGTGTCTCCTGTTAGTTAGGTACGGTGGGCTGAATCAGTCGGCGAGGATCAGGGTTACGTCGATGTTGCCGCGGGTGGCATTGGAGTACGGGCAGACCACGTGGGCCTGGTTGACCAGCTCCTGCAACACGTCGTGGGCAATGCCGGGTGCGCTGATGGTCAGCTCGGCTTCGATGCCGAAGCCGGTGGGGATCTGGCCGATGCCGACCTTGCCGGTGATGCGGGTGTCGGCTGGCAGGGCGACCTTCTGCTTGCCGGCGACGAACTTCAGCGCGCCGAGAAAGCAGGCCGAGTAGCCGGCAGCGAACAGCTGCTCGGGGTTGGTGCCGGGGCCGCCGGCGCCGCCCAGTTCACGCGGCGTGGACAGCTGCACGTCGAGCGCCTGATCGGAGGAGCTGGCGCGACCTTCACGTCCGCCGGTGGCGGTTGCAGTGGCGGTGTAGAGAATCTTTTCGATGGTCATGGCTACGGTTCCTGTTCTGTTGGTAGGCCAGGGCGTTGTTGCCCGGTGAGAGCTATTCTGCTCACCAGAAAAAACTATTGGTGACGTAGAATCCGGAAAACATGATCAGGAGTACGAAGATGGCCGACCGGCTCGCTGCGCTGATGACCCACTTCCCGATGAGCGCACAGGTGTTCAATACCGGCCCCCTGTGCGGCATCAACACGCTGCAAAGCGATGGCGTGCACGGGCAGCTGCATCTGGTGCGCAGCGGCACGCTGGAGGTGCGCTATGGCAGGGAGTCGCTGCAGGTCGAGCGACCGAGCCTGCTGCTGTTTCCGCGCCCGCTGACGCACCGTTTCATCATCGCCCCCGGGCAGAACGCCGACATGGTCTGCGCAAACCTGTCGTTCGAAGGCGGCACCAGCAACCCGATCGCCTCGGCGCTGGCCGATGTCGTCTGCCTGCCGCTGGATCAGGTCTGGGGCGCCGAGCCGATCCTCTCGCTGCTGTTCGAGGAGGCCTTCGAGCAACGCTGCGGGCGCGTGGCATTGGTCGAGCGGTTGCTCGAAGTGGTGATGATCCAGGTCCTGCGCCAGCTGATGGAAAGCGACGAGGTGAATGGCGGGTTGCTCTCCGGGCTTGCGCACCCGCGCCTGCGCAATGCTCTGGTGGCGATGCACGAGGCGCCGGCGCAGGACTGGACGCTCGAGGAGCTGGCCAGCGTTGCCGGGATGTCCCGCAGCGTGTTCGCCACGGCCTTCCGCGAGACCGTCGGCACTACGCCGGGCCAGTATCTGCAGGGCTGGCGCGTCCGCCTGGCGCAGAAGGCCCTGCGTCGCGGACGGCCGATCAAGATGATCGCGTTCGAAGTGGGCTACGGCAGCGAAGCCGCGTTCTCCCGGGCGTTCAAGGCGCACGCCGGGCATTCGCCGCGGGAGTGGAAAAAGCAGCTGATCACGGCCGCCGACGGGTGAATTCCCGGTACAACCCAGGCTCTTTCACAGGTGCAGCGCGAGGCAGCGGAGCGCGGAATTAGCCCTTTACTTTGCCCATTCTTGACTAAGCTGCTTAGCAGACGCCGGCAAAGCATCGGCGTACCAGCCTGATAAGAAGGAGAACCTCCGATGGATATGAACCGTCGACAGTTCTTCAAGGTCTGCGGTGTGGGCCTTGGGGCGTCGAGCATGGCGGCATTGGGTATGGCCCCACCGACGGCGTATGCCGAGTCGATCCGGCATTTCAAACTGACCAACACGCGCGAAACTCGCAACACCTGCCCCTACTGCTCCGTCGGTTGCGGGCTGATCATCTACAGCCAGGGCAGCGGCGGCAAAAACGTTGCGCAGAACATCATCCACATCGAAGGCGACTCCGATCACCCGGTCAACCGCGGCACCCTGTGCCCGAAAGGTGCCGGCCTGCTCGACTTCGTCCATAGCCCCAACCGCCTGACCCACCCGGAAGTCCGCGAAGCCGGCAGCAACGAGTGGAAGCGCATCGAGTGGAGCGACGCCCTCGACCGCATCGCCCGGCTGATGAAGGACGACCGCGACGCCAACTTCGTCGAACGCAACGAAGAGGGTCAGACGGTCAACCGCTGGCTGAGCACCGGTTTCCTCGCCGCCTCGGCATCATCCAACGAGGCGGGTTACATCACCCACAAGGTGGTTCGTTCACTCGGCATTCTGGGATTCGATAACCAGGCACGTGTCTGACATGGCCCGACGGTGGCAAGTCTTGCCCCGACGTTTGGCCGTGGAGCCATGACCAATCACTGGTCCGATATCCAGAACGCTGACCTGGTCCTGATCATGGGCGGTAACGCCGCCGAAGCGCACCCGTGCGGCTTCAAATGGGTCACCGAGGCCAAGGCGCGCAACAAGGCGCGGCTGGTGGTGGTCGATCCGCGCTTCACCCGTTCGGCCTCGGTGGCCGACATGTATGCGCCGATCCGCACCGGCACCGACATCGCCTTCCTCGGCGGGCTGATCAACTACCTGCTGGAAAACGACAAGATCCAGCACGAATACGTGGTCAACTACACCGACGTCTCGTTCATCGTGAAGGAAGGCTTCGGCTTCGAGAACGGTCTGTTCAACGGCTACGACGGCGATCGGCGTACCTATACGGACAAGGCCAGCTGGAGCTACGAGCTGGACGAAGAAGGCTTCGCCCGCGTCGACAAGAGCCTGACCCACCCGCGCTGCGTGTTTAATCTGCTCAAGCAGCACTACAGCCGTTACACGCCGGAAGTGGTCAGCAACATCTGCGGCACACCGCAGGACAAGATGCTGCAGGTGTGGGAGACCATCGCCGAAACCTCGGCACCGGGCAAGGTCATGACCATCATGTACGCCCTGGGCTGGACGCAGCATTCGACCGGTTCGCAGATGATCCGCACCGGCGCCATGGTGCAGCTGCTGCTCGGCAACATCGGCATGCCCGGCGGCGGGATGAATGCGCTGCGCGGGCACTCCAATATCCAGGGCCTGACCGATCTCGGCCTGCTCTCCAACCTGCTGCCGGGCTACATGACCCTGCCGCTGGAAGCCGAGCAGGACTACGCGGCCTACATCGCCAAGCGCACCGCCAAGCCGCTGCGCCCGGGGCAGCTGTCCTACTGGCAGCACTACGAGAAATTCCACGTCAGCCTGATGAAGGCCTGGTACGGCAAGAACGCCACCGCGGAGAACAACTGGGGCTACGACTGGCTGCCGAAGCTGGATATCCCCGGCTACGACGTGCTCAAGGTGTTCGACATGATGTACCAGGGGCAGGTCAACGGCTATTTCTGCCAGGGCTTCAACCCCATCGCCTCGTTCCCCAACAAGGCCAAGGTCAGCGCCGCGCTGGCCAAGCTCAAGTACCTGGTGATCATGGACCCGCTGGCCACCGAGACCTCGGAGTTCTGGCGCAACGCCGGCGAGTACAACGACGTCGACACCGCCAGCATCCAGACCACGGTGTTCCGCCTGCCGACCACCTGCTTCGCCGAGGAGGACGGCTCGCTGGTCAACAGCGGCCGCTGGCTGCAATGGCACTGGAAGGCCGCCGAGCCGCCGGGCCAGGCGCAGACCGACGTGGTGATCATGGGCGGGCTGTTCCATCGTCTGCGTGAGCTGTATCGCAAGGAGGGCGGCGCCTATGCCGAGCCGCTGCTCAACATCGACTGGGGCTATCGCCAGCCGGAAGAACCGACCGCCGAGGAAATCGCCCAGGAGTACAACGGAAAGGCCCTGAGCGATGTGTTCGACCTGCAGACCGGAGCGCAGGTGGCCAAGGCCGGCGAGCTGCTGCCGGGCTTCGGTCTGCTGCGTGCCGACGGCACCACCTCCAGCGGCTGCTGGATCTGGTGTGGCTCCTGGACTCAGGCCGGCAACCAGATGGCCCGACGTGACAATGCCGACCCCTACGGCATGGGCCAAACGCTGGGCTGGGCCTGGGCCTGGCCAGCCAACCGGCGCATCCTCTACAACCGCGCTTCGGCCGACCCGGCCGGCGACCCGTGGGACCCGCAGAAGAAACGCCTGGTCTGGTGGGACGGCACCAAGTGGGGCGGCACCGACGTGCCGGACTTCAAGGTCGATTCACCACCCGAAGCCGGCATGAACCCGTTCATCATGAACCCCGAAGGGGTGGCGCGGCTGTTCGCCGTGGACAAGATGAACGAGGGGCCATTCCCCGAGCATTACGAGCCGTTCGAGACGCCCATCGGGCGCAACCCCATGCACCCGGATAACGTCCAGGCCATCAGCAATCCGGCCGCGCGGGTGTTCAAGAACGACATGGAGCTGTTCGGCACCGCGGAGGACTTCCCCTACGCGGCCACCACCTACCGGCTGACGGAGCACTTCCACTTCTGGACCAAACATTGCCGGCTCAATGCGATCACCCAGCCCGAGCAGTTCGTCGAGATCGGCGAGGTGCTGGCCAACGAGCTGGGCATCAAGGCCGGCGAGCGGGTCAAGGTGTCGTCCAACCGCGGCTACATCAAGGCGGTGGCGGTGGTGACCAAGCGCATCAAGCCGCTGACGGTGGACGGCCAGACCGTGCATCACATCGGCATTCCGCTGCACTGGGGCTTCGCCGGGGTGGCGCGCAACGGTTACCTGACCAACACGCTGACGCCGTTCGTCGGTGACGCCAACACCCAGACGCCGGAGTTCAAGTCGTTCCTGGTCAACGTGGAGAAGGCATGATGGCTACTCAAGACGTGATTGCCCGCTCCGCCACGACTACCGAGCGGCCGTCGATCCGCGAGATCGGCGAGGTGGCGAAACTGATCGACGTCTCCAAGTGCATCGGCTGCAAGGCCTGCCAGGTGGCGTGTTCGGAATGGAACGACCTGCGCGATGAAGTCGGCACCAGCAACGGGACCTACGACAACCCGATCGACCTCACCGCCGAATCCTGGACGGTGATGAAGTTCGCCGAGTACGAGAACCCCGGCAGCGGCAACCTCGAGTGGCTGATCCGCAAGGACGGCTGCATGCACTGCGCCGACCCCGGCTGCCTCAAGGCCTGCCCGGCGCCGGGGGCCATCGTGAAGTACGCCAACGGCATCGTCGACTTCAACCAGGACCACTGCATCGGCTGCGGCTACTGCATCACCGGTTGCCCGTTCGACATCCCGCGTATCTCCGAGAAGGACAAGAAGGCCTACAAGTGCACGCTGTGTTCCGACCGCGTTTCCGTCGGCCTTGAGCCAGCCTGCGTAAAGACCTGCCCCACCGGGGCAATTGTCTTCGGCAGCAAGGACGATATGAAGGATCACGCGGCCGGGCGTATCGCCGATCTGAAGGAACGCGGTTTCGACCAGGCCGGCCTGTACGACCCCGATGGTGTCGGCGGTACGCACGTGATGTACGTGCTGCACCATGCCGATCAGCCCTCGCTGTACAACGACCTACCGAACGAGCCGACCATCAGTCCACTGGTCGGCCTGTGGAAGGGCGTGACCAAGCCCCTCGCCTTGCTGGGCATGGGCGCGGCGGTGCTGGCCGGCTTCTTCCACTACACACGAGTCGGGCCGATCCGCGTCGAGGAAGAGGACGACAAGGCCGAACTCAGCGAGCCCGTGGTGCACCAGGTCGATCCTTCGGTGCATGTGGTCGACCCCAAGGAGCCGCGACCCTGAATCCGGCGGCCCCGTTCGCGGGGCCATCCTCGGAGTCGATCGCTCAAGGAGCCAACGATGAACAACAACGACATCGAACGCTACAACCCCTCGCAGCGGACCAATCACTGGATCGTTGCCATCCTCTTCGTACTCGCCGCGCTGTCCGGCCTGGCGCTGTTCCATCCGGCGCTGTTCGGCCTCTCCGGGCTGTTCGGCGGCGGCACCTGGACGCGCATCCTGCACCCCTTCATCGGGGTCGCGATGTTCGTCTTCTTCCTCTGGCTGGCGATCCGCTTCGCCGGGCACAACCGCATCGAAGCACGCGACCGCCAGTGGCTCAGGCAGATCAACGACGTGGTGCACAACCGCGAGGAAAAACTGCCGGAAGTCGGCCGCTATAACGCCGGGCAAAAGGTGCTGTTCTGGGTGCTGATCCTCAGCATGCTGGTGTTGCTGCTCAGTGGCATCGTCATCTGGCGCGAGTATTTCAGCAGTTTCTTCGGCATCGTCTCGCTGCGCTGGGCCAGCCTGCTGCATGCGGCCGCCGCCTTCGTGCTGATTGTCAGCATCATCGTGCACATCTACGCCGCCATCTGGATCAAGGGCTCCATGGGCGCGATGCTCTACGGCACCGTCAGCCGGGCCTGGGCGCGCAAGCATCATCCGGCCTGGTTTCGGGAGATCACCGAGCGCAAATAAGCACACCGCTGTAAGCCGAAGATTCCCTGCACCCGCGCGGGAATCTTCGGCCCCGCGCATCATCGAAGCCGAGCGACAGCCGGTGACGGACTATGCTGTTCGGCACAACCCCAAGAATAAGGAGTCCTGCGTGGCAGGCACCATTCTCGAACCCGGGCAGATCGAAGCCGCTGCCAGCAAACCACCCTTCCTCAACCTGCCACCGCGCAACCTGTTCGCCCTCCGCAGCGAGCGCCTGACCAGGCTCGCCGAAGGCCATCCGTTCGCCGACTACCTGCGCCTGCTAACAGCGGTGTGCCAGGCGCAACAGCAGGTGCTGGACAACCCGCCGACAATCGCGCCGCTGGACGAACACCGCACCCGCGAAAGTCTCAGGCACAATCTGCCGCCGCTGGCTGCCGATACTCTGGTGCGCGACGATGCCTGGCTGACGATGCTGGATGCCTGGCTGGATGCCTTCGTGGCGCCGGAAAGCCCCGCGGTAGTGACTGCCATCGAGCAACTGCGTGAGGCCGAAAGCGGCCAGCGCAAGGCATCGGCCGTGGCACTGGTCAGTGGCCAGTACGACAGCCTGCCGCCAGCACTGGTGCCCTTCCTCGGCGCCGCCCTGCAGCTGGCCTGGAGCCACTGGCTGCTGCAGCTCGACCTCTCCGACATGCGCGAGCGCGAAGACCAGACCCACTGCCCCTGCTGCGGTGCGCCGCCGATGGCAGGCATCATCCGCCATCGCGGCCAGCTCAACGGCTTGCGTTATCTGGTCTGCTCGCTGTGCGCCTGCGAGTGGCATTACGTGCGCGTCAAATGCAGCCTCTGCCGCAGCACCAAGAAACTCGACTACCTGCACTTCGAAGGCTCGCCGCAAGGCGTCAAGGCCGAGGTCTGCCCTGAGTGCAATGGCTACCTCAAGCAGCTCTACCTGGACCTGGCGCCGGATGGCGAAAGCCTCTCCGCCGACCTCGCCACCCTGGATCTGGACATGCTGCTGTCCGAGCAGGGCTTTCAGCGCCAGGCCCCCAACCTGCTGCTGGCGCCGGGGGGCGATGCATGAGCAGCAGCCACCTGCCCTCGGTCGACAAGCTGCTGCGCGACCCAGCCTGTCAGCCGCTGCAGCAGCGCTACGGCCGTCAGGCATTGCTGAGCACCCTGCGCGACCTGCTCGATGAACTGCGAGAACCGGCCCGCCACGGCCAGCTGGCTGCACTGGAATTGTCCGAAGCGGTGCTCGCCGGGCGCGCCGGCGAACGCCTGGCCAGCCAGCACCGCAGCCGCGTGCGCCGGGTGTTCAACCTCACCGGCACGGTGCTGCACACCAATCTCGGCCGCGCCCTGTTGCCGGATGAAGCCATCGAGGCGATCACCCTCGCCGCACGTTACCCGCTCAATCTGGAATTCGATCTCGCCACTGGCAAGCGCGGCGACCGCGACGACCTCATCGAAGGGCTGATCCGCGAGCTGACCGGCGCCGAGGCGGTCACCGTGGTCAACAACAACGCCGCCGCCGTGCTGCTGGCCTTGAACAGTCTCGGCGCACGCAAGGAAGGCATCATTTCCCGCGGCGAGCTGATCGAGATCGGCGGCGCCTTCCGCATCCCTGACATCATGGCCCGCGCCGGCGTGAAGCTGCATGAAGTCGGCACCACCAACCGCACCCACGCCAAGGATTACGAAGCGGCGATCAACCCGCGCTCGGGCCTGTTGATGCGTGTGCACACCAGCAATTACAGCGTGCAGGGCTTCACCGCCAGCGTCGCCACCACCGAACTGGCGCGCATCGCCCATGCCCACGATCTGCCGCTGCTGGAAGATCTCGGCAGCGGCAGCCTGCTCGACCTCTCTCGTTGGGGCCTGCCGAAGGAACCCACGGTGCAGGAAGCGCTGCGCGACGGCGCCGATATCGTCACCTTCAGCGGCGACAAGCTGCTCGGCGGCCCGCAGGCCGGGCTGATCGTCGGCAGCAAGGCGCTGATCCAGAAGATCAAGAAGAACCCGCTCAAGCGCGCCCTGCGCGTCGACAAGCTGACCCTTGCCGCGCTGGAAGCGGTGCTCAACCTCTATCGCGATCCCGACCGCCTGGCCGAACGCCTCACCAGCCTGCGCCTGCTCAGCCGCCCGCAGGCCGACATTCGTACCCAGGCTGAACGCATCGCGCCGGCGCTGACGGCCGTGCTCGGCGAAACCTGGCAAGTCGCAGTAACCGATGCCCTGGGCATGATCGGTAGCGGCGCGCAGCCGGTGGCACGCCTACCCAGCGCAGCGCTATGCATCCGCCCGCAGCAGCCCAAGCGCCTGCGCGGCCGCAGCCTGCGCCAGCTGGAAGAAACCCTGCGCTGCCTGCCGATTCCGGTGCTCGGGCGCATCGACGACGACGCCCTCTGGCTCGACCTGCGCCAGCTCGACGACGAGCCGGCATTCCTCGAGCAACTGATGCACCTGCAAGAGGAGCTGGCCCGTTGATCGTCGGTACCGCCGGCCATATCGACCATGGCAAGACCGCGCTACTGCAAGCCCTCACCGGGCAACAGGGCGACCGCCGCCGCGAAGAGCGCGAACGCGGCATCACCATCGACCTCGGCTACGTCTACGCCGACCTAGGTGAAGGCAGCCTCACCGGCTTTATCGACGTGCCCGGCCATGAGCGTTTCGTGCACAACATGCTGGCCGGCGCCAGCGGCATCGACTGCGTGCTGCTGGTGGTCGCCGCCGACGATGGCGTGATGCCGCAGACCCGCGAACACCTGGCCATCGTCGAGCTGCTCGGCATCCGTCGCGCGCTGGTAGCGCTGACCAAGATCGACCGCGTCGAGCCGGTGCGCATCGCCGACGTCGAGCAGCAGATCGAAGACCTGCTGGCCACCGGGCCGTTGGCCGGCGCGCCGATCTTTCCGGTTTCCAGCATCCGCGGCGATGGCATCGACGCCCTGCGCGCGGCGCTGATCGATGAAGCCGCGCGCACCGCCGCACGCGGCGACAGCGGCCACTTCCGCCTGGCCATTGATCGCGCCTTCAGCGTCACCGGCGCCGGTGTGGTGGTCACCGGTACAGCCTTTGCCGGGCGCGTGCGAATCGGCGATGAACTGCTGCTCGGCCCCACCGGCAAACGCGTGCGCGTCCGCGGTCTGCACGCGCAGAACCGTGAAGCGAACGAAGCCCATGCCGGCCAGCGGGTGGCCTTGAACCTGGCCGGGGATCGGCTTGCAGTGGAGAAGATCCATCGCGGCGATTGGCTGCTGCACCCACTGCTGCATGCACCAACGCAACGCATCGATATCGACTTCCAGCTGCTGCCGGGCGAGGCCCACGAACTCAAGCACTGGACGCCGGTGCACATACACCTCGGCGCCCAGGACGTCACCGCGCGCGTCGCCCTGCTCGAAGATGCGAGCCTGGCACCGGGCGAACGCGCCTTTGCCCAATTACTGCTGAATGCACCGAGCCACGCCGTGCATGGCGATCGCATCGTCCTGCGCGATCAGTCCGCCCAGCGCACCCTCGGCGGGGGCCGCGTGCTCGACCCGTACGCACCACCGCGCAATCGCCGCCGCGCCGCACGGCTGGAGCAACTTCGCGCCCTCGCCCAGCCAAGCCTGGAGCAGGCATTGCCGCCGCTGCTCGCCAGCGCCGCCAACGGCATCGACCCACAAAGCCTGGAACGCCAGTTCAACCGCCCGCGCGACGGCTGGCAGCTGCCGCACGGCGTAGTGGAAGTAGGTACACGACTGGGCCCACGACTGTTCGATCAGGCCCGCTGGAGCGAACTCGAAACCACCCTGCTCGCCACCCTGCAGCGCTTTCACGAAGAACAACCCGACGAACTCGGCCCTGACCGCGACCGCCTGCGCCGCTATGCGCTGCCGCAACTGGAACGGCCGGTGTTCATCGCCCTGCTGGAGCAGGCACTGGCCGCCGGCAGCATCGAAACCAGCGGCCCCTGGCTGCACCGCCCCGATCACCGGGTGCGCCTGAGCGATACGGAAGAAGGTTTGAAGGAACGCCTGTGGCCGCTGCTCGAAGCCGGCCAGTTCGACCCGCCCTGGGTCCGCGACCTGGCCCGCGACCTCAGCGTCGATGAAACGCAGATGCGCAACCTGCTCCGCAAGCTCGCCCGCCTCGGCCTGTTGCAACAGGTGGTGAAAGATTTGTTCTACCCCGAGTTCACCATTCGCCAACTCGCGGGGCATGTACTGCAACTGGAAGCACAAAGCGGCGTGATCCGCGCCGCCGCCTTCCGCGACCGCATCCAGCTCGGCCGCAAACGCAGCATCCAGCTGCTCGAACACTTCGACCGCATCGGCCTAACCCGCCGCTTCGGCAACGAACGCAAAGTCCGCCAGGAAAGTGCCTTGGCGATCCAGTCAGGCCTGGGGTAGGCTGGTCGCCGCTTCCCTTTGGCGTCTCGACCAAATAAGGAAGGCAATCGCACCCGGTGGTGCGGCCGGGCTTCAAACCCGGTTGGGGGCGGCAGCCGTTCCCGGGTGAGTTCGACTCTCACTGCCTTCCGCCATCTACCCCCTCTACCCCTCGCCACCACCCTGCGACAGCCCGCCTCACTTCGCAATATCAAAAAGCCATCGCGCTCTAGCGCGAAGCGCGTCACAATCGCGGCTTTTCTTTCCAGGGATAGGAGAGGTGTCGTGGGTAACCCGCCAGATGAGCGCCGTGCATTACACGCGTTGCGTGACCATATCGATTGCCTGCTGGCTGAAGGTGCATCCCTCGTCGGGCGCGACCCGGTGCAGCTGAGCTTTCAGGGCCGGACGCTGACGGTGCAGCACGGCATGCTGGTCAACGAGAGCGGCCATCAGGATCTGATCGAGACGCTGGCCGAGCTGGAGTGGACGAACAAGCGCACGCGCAATATGGCGATCGATATCTGCATCCGCCAGCTGGACCATGCGATCAAGGCGAGCTGTGTGAAGGTGCTCGACCTGTCGACACCGGACAAGCCCTGAGCGCCTATCCCGCGGCAATTGCCAGCATTGCGCCCTGGCATAGCGTCGGGGCGGCGGGCTGAAAGCCTCCGCTCCTGGCCCACCTCAAGCACCTACTATTTCCACTGCAACGCCTGCACATGGGCGTTGGCGGGGTCGAAGTTGTCGAGCCGCATGCGTTCCGCGATGGCGGCTTCGGCGGCTTCGCCCAGTGGGAATTGGTCGCGCACGGTGACCCAGTCCGCGGGTTGCAGGCGGACCATCCAGCCCTCCCCATAACAATCCTGATTGATCAGCGCCGGACGCTGTAGCAGTGCTTCGTTCGCCGTCAGCAGTTCACCGCTCACCGGGCTGCGCGCCGACGAGGCGGCCTTGGCAAATTCCACTACACCGAAGCTGCGGTCGCGCTCGATACGTGCGCCGACGCGCTTGGGGGTGAAAGCGAAGATCTGGCCGTACAGCGCGCAGCCGTATGCGGTCAGGCCGATGGTCAGGCTGCCGTCGGCCTCCTCGCGCAGCCACAGGCTGTGCTCCGGGGCGTAGCGCAGCGAATCGGGGAATTCCAGGCCGTGCACATTCATAGGGTCAGCACCCGTTCGTATTCGAGGATCATCTGCGCCAGTTCGCCGCCGCTGGAGATTTCATCCAGCTCGGCGATCAGCGTGGCGGGGTCGAGCTGAACCCCGGGCTGGCGACACATCAGCAAGCGCGCGCCAGCCTGCTTGGCGTTGCGGATGAAGTGCAACAGCGGCTCGCCACCTTCCACCGCGCACAGCGATTCGGCCACCTCGCGGCGCGCCAACTGCGTGCCTTCACCGGTGAGGTAGAGGGTTACCTCGGCATCCATGCAGGCCAGCAGCGTGGCGATATGAAAAGGCGCGGCGCAGCGCGCCGGGGTACTGGGGCCGCTGGCGACCAGAACCAGTACGCGTTGTGAACCGTTGTGTTCCATAAGCCCTCATGCGGTAGCCCGGCGAGTTAAGCCGTCAAATGCACGTTCGCCGCTGTTCGAACCATAGCGCGAAACTATCATCACCATAGCCTACCGGTTGCCGTTTGATGGTCTAGGATTTTCTTCGTGCACTGAAAAGGAGATCGAGCATGTTGGCAACCTTGCTACCGGCCCTTAAAGAACTCGCCCTGCCGTTGAAGCTGCAGCTATGGGATGGCAACGAGATCGAGATCGGCCCTACTCCCTGCGTCACGCTGGTGATTAAGGACCCCAGCCTTGTTACCCGGCTGAGGCAGCCGAGCCTGGACGTGCTCGGCGCGGCCTACGTCGAGGGGCAGATCGACCTGCTTGGGCCAGTGGGTGAGGTCATTCGGATCGGCGATGTAATCACAAGGGCGCTGGGCCAGGACGATTTTCCGCTGCCTTCGCGCGAGGCGCATGACAAGGCGACCGACGCCGAAGCCATTTCCTATCACTACGACCTGTCCAACGATTTCTATCGGCTCTGGCTGGATAGGGACATGGTCTATTCCTGCGCCTATTTCGAAACCGGCAGCGAGGATCTGGAACAGGCGCAGCAGGCCAAGCTGCGCCACCTATGCCGCAAATTGCGGCTCAAGCCTGGCGAGCGCCTGCTGGATGTCGGCTGCGGCTGGGGTGGTCTGGCTCGCTATGCGGCACGCGAGTTCGGCGCGAAGGTGTTCGGCATCACCTTGAGCCGCGAGCAGCTCGAACTGGCTCGCGAACGGGTGGTCGAGGAAGGCCTAGCAAAGCAGATCACTCTGGAGCTGATGGACTATCGCGACCTGCCGCAGGATGGCCGTTTCGACAAGGTCGTCAGCGTCGGCATGTTCGAGCATGTCGGCCACGCCAACCTGCCGCTGTACTGCCAGCGGCTGTTCGACGCCGTGCGCCCCGGCGGGCTGGTGATGAACCACGGCATCACCGCCCGACACATCGACGGCCGCCCGGTCGGGCATGGCGCCGGCGAGTTCATCAACCGCTACGTATTCCCCCACGGCGAGCTGCCGCATCTGGTGAACATCAGCAGCTGCATCAGCGATGCCGGGCTGGAAATCGTCGACGTGGAAAGCCTGCGCCTGCACTACGCGCGTACGCTGGAGTTCTGGAGTGAGCGGCTGGAAGCGCAGCTGGAGCAGGCAAAACGGATGGTTCCCGAACGCGCGTTGCGCATCTGGCGCCTTTACTTGGCCGGTTGCGCCTACGGCTTCCGCCACAACTGGATCAACCTGCACCAGATCCTCGCCAGCAAGCCGCTGGCGGATGGCTCACACGAGCTGCCCTGGAGCCGGGCGGACCTTTACAGCTGACCACAGCCGCGCCCGGGACGGGCGCGCAGCGGATGGGTGATCAGCGCAGCAACAGCAGCGGCGTGGAGGTGGTGCGGATCATGTTGGTGGTGGTGCTGCCGACGAAGAACTGGCGAATGCGCGAGTGGCCGTAGGCGCCCATCACCAGCAGGTCGATACCGTGCTCGGCCTGATAGGCATGCAGGGTCGGCTCGACTTCACCGGCGCGGATGGCGATTTCCACGTTGAAACCGGCGGCGGTCAGCACGCCGCGGGCATTTTCCAGCTGGGCCTGACTGTCGGCGGTGTCGGCCGCGACCATTACCAGATGAATCGGCATGCCCTTGAACAGCGGGCTGCCGGCGAGCATTTCCACGCCCTTGCGGCTGGTGGCGCTACCGTCGAAGGCGAGCATCACGCTTTGCGGTGCGCTGAAGTCGCCGGGCGCGACCAGGATCGGCCGCTGCATGGTGCGGATGACGTTTTCCAGCTGGCTGCCGATGTGCTGGATGGCATCGCCGCTGTCCTCGCCCTGACGACCGATGACCAGCAGGCGTGTTTCGTCCTGCAAATCACGCAGGGACTCGACCAGATCACCGTGGCGCTGCCGACACTCGGGCTGGGCGACGCCGGCGGAGATCGCCCGCTGACGTGCCGAATCGAGCATCATGCGGCCCTCCTCCAGCGCCAGCTTGGCGCGTTTCTCGTCCAGCGTGGCCAGCTCCTGCAGAAGGAATTCGCGGCTGCCGAGGCCGATGATGCCGCTCAGGTCGCCCGACACCGGATACTGCTGGCGGTCGAGCACGTGCAGCAGCGTCAGGGGCGCATCCAGGCGCTTGCTGGCCCAGGCCGAACAGTCGCAAACCGCCGCGGCCTGCGGTGATCCGTCGATACAAGCCATTACGTGGGTCATTGTCGTTCTCCTGGTCAGTGGCTCATGAGCTTGTCGATGGCCTCGGGTTTGTCATGCACACCGAAGCGGTCAACGATGGTCGCGCTGGCTTCGTTCAGACCCAGCACTTCGACCTCGGTGCCTTCGCGGCGGAACTTGATGACCACCTTGTCCAGCGCCGCCACGGCGGTGATGTCCCAGAAATGCGCGCGGGACAGGTCGATGGTGACCTTGCCGAGTGCTTCCTTGAAGTCGAACGCACCGGTGAATTTTTCCGACGAGCTGAAGAATACCTGCCCGACCACCCTGTAGGTGCGCTGATTGCCGGCGGCATCCAGCTCCGAACCGATGTGCAGGTAGTGGCCGACCTTGTTGGCGAAGAACATCGCCGCCAGCAGCACGCCCGCCAGAACACCGTAGGCCAGGTTGTGGGTGAAGACCACCACCACCACGGTGACGACCATGACGATGTTGGTGGAAAGCGGGTAGCGCTTGAGGTTGCGCAGCGAATCCCAGCTGAAGGTGCCGATCGACACCATGATCATCACCGCCACCAGCGCGGCCATGGGGATCTGCCCGACCCAGTCACTTAAGAACACCACCATCAGCAGCAGCACCACACCGGCGATCAGCGTCGACAGCCGGGTACGGCCGCCGGATTTCACGTTGATCACCGACTGGCCGATCATCGCGCAGCCGGCCATGCCGCCGAAGAGGCCGGAGACGATGTTGGAAACGCCCTGCCCTTTGCATTCGCGGTTCTTGTCGCTGCCAGTGTCGGTGAGGTCGTCGACGATGGTCGCGGTCATCAGCGATTCCAGCAGGCCGACCACGGCCAGCGCGGCGGAATACGGGAAGATGATCGCCAGGGTTTCGAAAGTCAGCGGCACTTCCGGCCAGAGGAAGACCGGCAGGGTGTCAGGCAGGTCACCCATGTCGGCGACGGTGCGGATATCCAGGCCGAAATACATGGCCACTGCCGTCATCGAAAGAATGCACACCAGCGGCGAGGGGATGACCTTGCCGAGCTTCGGCACATAGGGGAACAGGTAGATGATGCCGAGGCCCGCCGCGGTCATGGCGTAGACGTGCCAGGTGACGTTCGTCAGTTCCGGCAGCTGCGCCATGAAGATCAGGATGGCCAGCGCGTTGACGAAGCCGGTAACCACCGAACGCGACACGAAGCGCATCAGCGAACCCAGGCGCAGGTAGCCGGCGCCGATCTGCAACAGGCCGCAGAGCAGTGTCGCCGCCAGCAGGTACTGCAGGCCGTGCTCACGCACTAGCGTCACCATCAGCAGTGCCATGGCGCCGGTCGCTGCGGAGATCATTCCCGGGCGGCCACCGACGAAGGCGATCACCACGGCGATACAGAAGGAGGCATACAGGCCGACCCGCGGATCGACCCCGGCGATGATGGAGAAGGCGATGGCTTCGGGAATCAGCGCCAGCGCGACGACGAGGCCGGACAGCACATCGCCACGGACGTTGGAGAACCAGTTTTGTTTGAGCGTTTGCAGCATCGGACTATCCAGAGCAAAAGCACCACCATGCAGACCACGGGCGGCCGGCAGCGATACAAGACGAGATTTTTGGTGTGATTGATTCGGCTGTCAGTCGACGAAACGCACGGACAGCAGCGCACGACCACCCCATGACAGGCAGTCGCAAAGTGACGCGAGGGGGCGCAGCGCTATGGCGGACTAGGCAGCCAGGTCATGGGCATTACGAGCTCTTCTCTGAGCGACTCGCCGGGCGAATCGCATTCGGGGGGCGACATTCTAGTCGCATCGCCCCCCGTTTACGACCGCCAATCTAGGTCCAGAGCGCATCCAGATTGCTGAAGCCCCAGGCGGCGGGGTCTTCGCGGCCGACAATGCGGTCGCTGCATTGCGGGCTGGAGAGGTCCAGCTCCACCGGCACGATCGTCGCGCGGGCGCGGGTGGAATAGAACAGTTTCAGGCGCGGCGCCGTCAGCTGCTGCGCGTTGTGTTCGATGACCACGCCGAGCCGCCCGGACTGCAGCCGTACCAACGAGCCCAGCGGGTAGATGCCCACCGTGCGCACGAAGGCATGCAGGATCTGGGTATCGAAGTGCCCCTGCCACTGCGCCATGCGCGCCAGCGAGCCCGAGGCATCCCAGGCGGTTTTATACGGGCGATCCGAGGTGATGGCGTCATACACGTCGCAGATCGCGCCCATGCGCGCCAGCCGGCTGATCTGCTCGCCGGCCAGCCGGTGCGGATAGCCGGTGCCGTCCATCTTCTCGTGATGATGCAGGCAGACGTCCAGCACTGCGTCGGAGATGGCCGTTCCCGCGCCCAGCAGGATCGCGTGACCACGCTCGGGGTGGCTGCGCATGACTGCGTATTCGTCGTCGCTGAGCTTGCCCGGCTTGTTCAGCACATCCAGCGGCATGGCCATCTTGCCGATGTCGTGCAGCAGCCCGGCAAAGCCGGCTTCCTGGACTTCCTGTTCGCTCAGGCCCAGCTGCCGGCCCAGCGCGACCATCAGCGCGCAGACCGCCACCGAATGCATGTAGGTGTACTCGTCCTTGGTCTTCAGCCGCGCCAGGCTGAGCAATGCCGAGCCGTTGCGCGCCAGGGATGCGGAAATCTGCTCGACCAGTGGCAGGCACTGCTGCGGGTCGACGGCCTTGCCCAGGCGCGCCTCGTTGAACAGCGAGGTCACCTGCTGCTTGGAACGCTTGAGCAACTGCGCGGCGCGCTGCATTTCTTCCTGAACGTTGCATTGCTGGACCGACGCGGCGGTCGGCCGAGGCGCAACTGGCACGGCGTCGGAGACCAGCTGTGGAGACTCGGCGGCCGGGGGCGTTGCCGTTTCGACATCGACGCCCTTGCCCGTATCGATCCACAGCGCCTTGACGCCGCTGCTGCGCAGCGCCTGCAGGTCGGCGGGGTCTGTGAGCAAGAATTTGCTGCGCCAGAAGGAATGATCGAACCAGCTGCCGTCCAGCCCATGGACGTACATGCCGAAGCGGAGTTGGCTGACAAGGATTTTTCTGAGCAAGGCGGACCTCGACTGGAGCGGCTGGCCGTTCCGTACTAGCGATCCCTGCTGAGCTGATGGTAACTCCCCGCAGTATAGTGATGACGGCACTATGCCTCCATTGGGATAGATCAAGACTTTGGTGCTATCCCGAGGCTCGCCAATGCGCCACCACTGCCGACTATCGCTTACCATCGTCGCGTCCTGTCGCGAGCGCCGTCATGTCAGCACTGTCCAACCGCCTGCGGGTAACCCTGATCGTTGCGCTGATCCTCATCGGCCTGCTGCTGAGCATGTACTGGGCCGGGCGCCTGGCCGAGCAGCGCGCCTGGGCCGAGCGAGCCCAGGAAGCGCAGGGGCAGCTGGAACTCTATGCCCAGGCGATCCACACCCAGGTCGAACGCTTCCGCTCGGTGCCGGCCCTACTGGCGCTGGACAGCGACATCCAGGCGCTGCTCGCCGAACCGGGCAACCGCGCGCTGCGCCGCCAGCTCAACCAGCGCCTGGAACAGCAGAACCACGCAGCCGGCTCCTCGGTGCTGTACCTGCTCGACCGCGACGGCGAGACCATCGCCGCCAGCAACTGGCGCGACTGGAGCAGCTTCGTCGGCAACAACTACGCCTTCCGCCCGTATTTCCGCGATGCGGTGAGCAACGACAGCGGGCGCTATTTCGCCGTCGGCGTCACCACCGGCATTCCCGGCTACTTCCTCTCCAGCTCTGTGAAGAATGCCGACGGCGAGGTGCTCGGCGTGCTGGTAGTCAAGCTCGAGCTGGAAGAGATGCAGCGCGACTGGGTCGGCCAGCCGGGCATCCTGCTGATCGCCGACTCGCTCGATATCGTCATCCTCACCAACCGCCCGGCCTGGCGCTTCCGCTATCTGCGCCCGCTCAGCGACGAGGTGCGCAGCCGCCTGATCGACGCCCGGCGCTATGCCGAACAGACGCTGCAGCCGCTGCCGAGCAGCCGCGTACAGCAACTCGCCGAGGGCAGCGAGCGACGCCTGGTGGATGGCCCGGACGGCCGCCGAGAATACCTCTGGCAACGCCTGGCGCTGCCGGAAGACGACTGGACTCTGCACCTGCTGCACGACCCACAGATGGTGGTCGCCAGCGTGCGCAGCTATCGCCTGGCCGCGGCGGGCGTGTGGATGACCCTGGCCTTTCTGCTGCTCTACCTGGCGCAACGCGGCAAGACCCGCCGCGTCGAACAGCGCAGCCGCAACGAGCTGGAGCGCCTGGTGCACGAGCGCACCCGCGAGCTGCACACCGCCCAGGACGAACTGGTGCATGCGGCGCGCATGGCCGCCCTGGGGCAGATGTCCGCCGCCCTCGCCCACGAGATCAACCAGCCGCTGACCGCATTGCGCATGCAGCTCGCCAGCCTTCGCCTGCTGCTCGACAGCGGCCGCGACGGCGAGGTGCGCGAAGGCCTCGGGCATGTCGAAAGCCTGCTCGAACGCATGGCGGCGTTGACCGGCCACCTGAAGACCTTCGCTCGCAAGAGCCCGGCCGGGCTGCGCCAGCGTCTGAGCCTGGCCGAGGTGCTGGAGCAGGCCCTGCAGCTGCTCTCGCCGCGCATTCGCAGCGAGCAGGTCGAGGTATTCCGCCAGGTACCGGCCGAGGCTGCGGTCAGCGGCGACGCCATCCGCCTCGAGCAGGTGCTGATCAATCTGCTGCACAACGCGCTGGATGCCATGGCCGAGCGCCCGCAGCGACGCCTGCGCATCCTCTGTCAGCTCAACGGTGACCGCTGGCAGCTCAGCGTGGGCGACAACGGCGGCGGTATTGCCAGCGAACATCTGGATCAGGTTTTCGAGCCCTTCTTCACCACCAAGCCGGTCGGCCAGGGCCTCGGCCTCGGGCTGGCGGTGTCCTACGGCATCGTCCGTGAGATGGGCGGCACGCTGGAAGTCAGCAACGACGAGCACGGCGCGGTGTTCACTCTGACGCTGCCGGCTGCCGAAGCGCACGCCGCCGAGTAAACTGCCGCGACGCGACCGCGAGGAGCAGGCAATGAGCGGGCAGGTAATCTTCATCGACGACGAGGCGGCGATCCGCCAGGCCGTGCAGCAGTGGCTGGAGCTGTCCGGCTTCCAGGTGCGCACCTTCTCACGCGCGCGCGAGGCGCTGGCGGCGCTGGATCGCGATTTTCCTGGCGTGCTGATCAGCGACGTGCGCATGCCCGATCTCGACGGCCTCGGCCTACTCGAACAGCTGGTGGCGCTGGACACCGACCTGCCCGTGATCATGGTCACCGGGCACGGCGACGTGCCAATGGCGGTGCAGGCGCTGCGTCAGGGCGCTTACGACTTCATCGAAAAACCCTTCACCCCGGAACGCCTGCTCGACAGCGTGCGCCGTGCCATGGACAAGCGCCGGCTGGTCTGCGAGAACCGCCAGCTGCGCGAGCAGTTCGCCCGCAAGGGGCGTATCGAATCGCAGCTGCTCGGCGTATCACGGGCGATGGTCAGCCTGCGCCGGCAGGTGCTGGAGCTGGCCGGTACCGACGTCAACGTGCTGATCCGTGGCGAGACCGGCAGCGGCAAGGAACAGGTCGCGCGCTGCCTGCATGACTTCAGCCCGCGCGCCGGCGGGCCGTTCGTGGCGCTGAACTGCGCAGCGATCCCGGAAACCATCTTCGAAAGCGAGCTGTTCGGCCACGAGAGCGGCGCCTTCACCGGCGCTCAGGGCAAACGCATCGGCCGCATCGAACACGCCGCCGGCGGCACGCTGTTCCTCGACGAGATTGAAAGCATGCCGCTGGCCCAGCAGGTCAAGCTGCTGCGCGTGCTGCAGGAAAAGACCCTGGAACGCCTGGGTTCAAACCGCAGTATCGAGGTCGACCTACGGGTGATCAGCGCGGCCAAGCCGGACCTGCTGGAAGAGGTGCGCGGCGGCCGCTTCCGCGAGGACCTGCTGTACCGGCTGAACGTCGCCGAGCTGCACATCCCGCCATTGCGCGAGCGTCGCGAGGACATTCCGCTGCTCTTCGAACACTTCGCCAGCCAGGCCGCCCAGCGCCACGGCCGCGCCGCACCACCGATGACGCCTGGCGAGCTGACGCAACTGCTCGCCCACGACTGGCCGGGCAACGTGCGCGAGCTGATCAACGCCGCCGAACGCCACGCCCTCGGCCTCAGCGCGCCGGCCCCGGCGAGCAGCGGCGGCCAGTCGCTGGCCGAGCAGATGGAAGCCTTCGAGGCGCAATGCCTGCACAACGCCCTGCAGCAGTGCAAAGGCAACATCACCGAGGTCATGACCCAGCTGCAGCTGCCACGGCGCACCCTCAACGAGAAGATGCAGCGCCACGGCCTGAGCCGCAGCGACTATTTGCCGGCGGGCAGCACGGATAACTGAGCAGTTGGCCGAGCTGCAGAACTTCCGGCAGAGGTCCCCGCGCAACGAGCGCCTCGAACGCCGCACCGCAGCTGACCCGCAGGCTTTGTCGCCAGGCCATTCAAGGCTTAGCGGCATTGAACATCAGCATCCAGCTCGCCCCCCGAACAAACCTCAGGGCAACCTTGGCCGCGAAGCTTTTGTGCCGCCGCTCGGCGGGCTAGAGCATGGGATCAGCGCACCGGTCGCCTTTCGCGGTCGAGCCCGCTCCCACAAAAGGTTTCTGGGTACGGTCAGTCGCCCAACTCATCCAGCTGCCGCTGCAGGAAACGCCGTTCGGGCTCCAACTGCACCAGGCGCAGCGCGCTGCGATAGGCCTCGCGGGCCTCGTCGATACGCGCCAGCCGGCGCAACAGATCGGCACGGGTGGCGTGGCTGAGGTGGTAGTCCTGCAGATCACCGTGCCCGAGGAGTTCATCCACCAACAGCATGCCGGCCTCGGGCCCGTCGCGCATGGCCACGGCCACCGCGCGGTTCAGTTCCACCACCGACGACGGGCTCAACTGCAGCAGCACATCGTAGAGCCGGACGATCTGCGGCCAGTCGGTCTGCGCGGCGCTCGGCGCCTCGGCATGCACCGCGACGATGGCGGCCTGCAGCGCGTAGGCGCCGAACGCGCGACTGGTCAACGCCAGCTGCACCAGCTGCGATCCTTCGGCAATCTGCTGACGGTTCCACAGGCTGCGGTCCTGCTCATCCAGCCGCACCAGCTCACCGGTAGCATCGGTACGCGCAGCCCGGCGGGCATCGTGCAGCAGCATCAACGCCAGCAGCCCCATCACCTCGGCGTTGGGCAGCAGTTCGAGGAGCAGTCGGCCCAGGCGAATCGCCTCGGCACAGAGGTCGGCGCGGGTCAGCTCGGCGCCGGCCGATGCGGTGTAGCCCTCGTTGAATACCAGATAGACCACCCGCAGCACGCTCTCCAGCCGCGCCGACAGCTCGTCGCGCTCTGGCACCCGATACGGCAACCGGGCGTCACGGATCTTCGCCTTGGCGCGCACGATGCGCTGGGCAATGGTGGCCGGTGGAGCGAGAAAGGCACGGGCAATCTCCTCGGTGGTCAGGTCGCAGACTTCACGCAGGGTCAGCGCCACGCGGCCATCGGCCGGCAGGGCCGGGTGGCAGCAGGTGAAGATCAGCCGCAGACGGTCGTCTTCCATCTCATCGACCTCCACTGCCTGCGCCGCGTCTTCCAGCTGTTCGGCCAGCAGCCGCAACGAGGCGTCGAAACGCGCACGGCGGCGCAGGGCATCGATGGCCTTGAAGCGGCCGGCGGAAACCAGCCAGGCGCGCGGATTGTCCGGAATCCCATCGCGCGGCCACTGTTGCAAGGCCTCTTCGGCGCGATCGAAGTCGCCCAGCAGACGGATCAGCGTGGCCAGCACGCGCCGCGATTCGCTGCGATAGACCGCCTCGACCCGCGCCGCCGTGAAATGTCCGGTCAGCGGCATGCTCAGCGCTGCGGCAGCTGGCGCAACGGCCGGACCTCAACGCAGCCAAGGCTGGCCGGCGGGATCTTCGCCGCGATGGCCTCGGCCTCCTGCTGGTCCGCCGCCTCGATCAGGTAGAAGCCCGCCAGCTGCTCGCGGGTTTCGGCGAACGGGCCGTCGACCACCGAGGTGACGCCATCACGCACGCGCACCGTGCGCGCGGTACGCACCGACTGCAGCGGTTCGCCGGCGAGCATGTGGCCACTGGCGCGCAACTCTTCGCCGCAACTCACGCAACGCGCGACCAGCGCATGCCACTGTTCGTCGGTCATCGCATCCACACGCTGTTCATCGTAATAGATCAGGCACAGGTAGTTCATGGCGGGGCTCCGTCTGCCGGCAACGCAGCAAAGCTAGCAGCCATTGAACGACCTCGCCCGATCACGCGACGAAGACCGCGGGCCAGCCTCAACCGGTCTGTTGCTGCGACGGTGTCTGATCCATGCATACCTGGCCGGTCTGCATGTCGAAGGGCATCGAAAAGTGCTCATGGATCACCTTCCACTCGCCATCGCGCCGGGCCCAGACCCGCGTGCCGCGCATCCAGGCCGTTTGCATCTCGCCTTCGGCATTGGGGCCGCCACAGTGGGTAAGCATGCGGCTGCAGGCCAGCTCGCCGCCGACATCCACATGCAGCTCATGGGTCTCGAAGAAGCCTTCGCCCTGGCAGAACTCGAAGCAACGCTGCCAGTGCGCCCGATATTCCTCAACACCCTTGAATTGCAGTGCGCCGACTGCATCGAAGGCGACTACGTCGTCGGCGTACTGCGCCATGATCCGGTCGAGATCCTTGGCCTTGGTGGCTTGTTCGAACGTTTCGTGCAGCTGGCGAATGGCGCTCTCGACCTGGCTGTTCTGGGTATTCATGTCCTTCTCCTCTGATCGGGTGAACGGGGTTCACCAACTAGTCGTCCGGCGACTTCCAGAATCGACAGACCCAATCAGTTTTTTCTACGCAGGCGCGGCCCGCATGCCAGACGCCCTGCGCCGGCGGCGCGCGAGCACACCACGGCTCCATCGGGCGGAATACGGTTGCGAATTGTTAGCATTGAAATATGATAGTGGCTCTCAGATGGCACAGGCTCTCAACTACCCGCCGCGCCGTCATCCGCCACCCTCACAGCTCAACGTCCGGTCAGGTCCGCCATGCCCACTCTTCGCTTCCCGCGTAAAACCGCACTGCTGCCCGTTTGCCTTGCCGCCAGCTTCGCTGGCTCGCCGCTCATGGCTCAGGAGCAACTCGAAGATCAATCTCAAGGCACTGCCGCCGAGCCGGTCGAACTGCAATCGGTGGAAATCACCGCCAGCGCCGACGCCTCGGCCGATGGCCTGACCCAACCCTACGCCGGCGAACAGGTTGCGCGTGGTGGGCGAGTAGGGATTATGGGCAATCGCGACTACATGGAAACCCCGTTCACCTCGACGTCCTATACCTCGCAGCTGATTCAGGACCAGCAGGCGCGTAGCGTGTCGGACATCGTGCAGAACGATCCTTCGGTGCGCGTGGCGCGTGGCTTCGGCAACATGCAGGAGCTGTACGTCGTGCGCGGGTTCACGCTGTTTTCCGACGACATTTCGTACAACGGGCTTTACGGCCTGCTGCCGCGTCAGTACGTAGCGGCCGAATTCATCGAGCGCGCCGAAGTTTTCCGTGGCGCCAGCGCCTTTCTTAATGGTGCGGCACCGGGAGGCTCAGGTGTTGGCGGCATGATCAACCTCGTACCCAAGCGTGCTCCGAATGAGCCGCTCACGAGACTGACAGTGGGAGCCGAAAATGGCGGTCAAGGTTCGGCAGCCGTCGATCTGGGCCGCCGCTTCGGTGAAGAGGAGCGCTTCGGCTTGCGTCTTAACGCTGCCAAGCATGCCGGCGAGACTACCGTCGAAGACGAGGATCGCACCCTCGACATGTTCGCCCTCGGCCTCGACTATCAGGGCGACAACTTCCGCCTATCTGCTGATATCGGTCATCAATACCACTTCATAGATGCGCCTCGCCCCAGCGTGAGCATCGCCATCGGTATACCGCTACCAAGCGCACCAGACGCCAAAGATAACTTTGCTCAGCCATGGACGTTCTCCAAGGAAAAGCAGACGTTCGGCACCGTCCGGGGCGAGTACGACTTTTCTGACTCGGTCACGGGCTGGCTAGCCGTAGGCGCGCGCCGCGGCGAGGAAGAAAACCGCTTGGCCAACCCGACTTACGTCGGCGCCGACTCCACGACAGCTTACCGCTTCGATAACCGCCGCAAGGAAGAGATCTCTACGGGTGAAATAGGCCTGCGCGGCCTTGCATTGACCGGACAGGTCTCCCACCAATGGGTAATGTCCGCGGCGACCTTCCAGGCCGAGGAACGCAACGCGTTCGGTGGATCCGATTATGACAACCCCTTTGCCGGCAGCCTCGATACTCCGTATGACGCCCCTATCCCCGACTTGCTGCCGAAAAACATCAACGGTTCGTTTTCCGATCCTAATGTGATCGGCCGCACCTCCACTCGGAGCCTGGCGATCGCAGACACGCTTGGGTTCATGGATGATCGGCTACTTGTAACCCTAGGCGCACGTCGACAAGGGATCGAGACCAGGAACTACTCTGCGGCGACCGGAGATCGCGCGTCACGGATCAACCGCTACGAGACCACTCCTGTTGGCGGCGTGCTCTACAAGCTGACCGATGACGTATCAATCTATGCCAACTACATCGAGGGGCTTGCCAAGGGTGACAGCGCCCCATGGACCACCAGGCGGCCCGATGGAACGACCGAGGCAGTCAGCAATGCCGGGCAAACACTGGCGCCACACATCGCCAAGCAAACCGAGATCGGCTTGAAGTACGACGGCATTAATCTGGGCGGCAGCCTGGCGGTGTTCCGCACCGAACGCCCTATCGGCGTAGTGACCGACGGCGTCTTCCGCGAAGGAGGCGATCAGCTCAATCGCGGGATAGAACTGTCGCTGTTCGGCGAACCGGCCCCCGGAATGCGTCTGCTGGGCGGCGTGACCCTGCTCGATACCGAGCTAAGCGACACCGATAATGGCGATTACGACGGGAACCACGCTATTGGCGTGCCCAAGACCCAAGCCAACATTGGCGGAGAATGGGATGTGCCTCGGCTTGCCGGCCTCACGCTGACCAGTCGCGTCGTCTATACCAGCAGCCAGTACACCGATATCGACAATAACCGAGAAATCCCGTCCTGGACGCGTCTGGACCTCGGTGCGCGCTACGAGATGAAAGTGCAGGACCGCGACGTTACGCTCCGCGCCCGTCTCGACAACGCCACTGGCCGTGACTACTGGGCCTCCACAGGTGGCTATCCAGGCTCCAACTACCTCGTCCTCGGCGCCCCGCGCACGCTCTCGGTCAGCGCTACGGTCGATTTCTGATGCAGGCAGTCACCCTGCGGCGGTGGGGCTGGGTCCACAAGTGGTCCAGCCTCGTCTCTACGCTGTTCATCCTGATGCTGTGCCTGACCGGCTTGCCGCTGATCTTCTCCCACGAGATCGATCACCTCAGCGGCAACGAGATCGAGGCGCCGGCGATGCCCGAGGGCACGCCGCGCGCTGCGGTCGACCGGGTTGCGGCCGAAGCTGTGAAGGCCTACCCCGGCCTGGTGCCGCTATATTTCTTTGCCGAGGAAGACGCGCCGGATATCTGGTACGTCAAGCTCGACACCCGCGTCGATACCGATGAAAGCCAGTCCACCTTGATCCTCTCCGATGCCCGCACCGCCGCAGTGCTTGGCGCGCCGAACTTCGACGAAGGCTTCATGAGCGTGATGTACCGCCTGCACGTCGACCTCTACGCGGGGCTGGCGGGCAAGTTGTTTCTCGGTTTCATGGGGCTGTTGTTGATGATCGCGATCGTCTCTGGTGTCGTGCTCTATGCGCCATTCATGCGCAAGTTGCACTTCGGCGAAGTGCGCCAGGAACGCACCACCCGCACCCGCTGGCTGGACCTGCACAACCTGCTCGGCATCGTCACCCTGGTGTGGGCCCTCGCGGTGGGCTTCACCGGAGTGATCAATACCTGGGCGGACCTGATCTTCCAAGCCTGGCAGGCCGAACAGGTCGCCGCGCTACAAGCCGGTGAAACGCGGGTACTGCTGGCCACCGATGCCAGTGATGCGCCTGCCGCTGATGGCTCCTTGCAGACTGCGGTCGATCGCGTGCTGGCTGCGGCGCCGGACATGGCGGTGTCGATGATTGCCTACCCCGGCACACTGCGCGCCACGCCGGAGCACGTCGCGGTGATCCTGCGCGGCGACACGCCGCTGACCTCGCGCCTGACCCAGGCGCTGCTGGTCGATCCGGCTAATGGCGAGGTGCTCGAAGCCGGCGCGCGACCCTGGTACGTCACCGCGCTGCAACTGTCCGAGCCGCTGCATTTCGGCGATTACGGTGGCCTGCCGCTGAAGGTCCTCTGGGCGTTGCTGGATATCCTCACCATCGTCGTGCTCGGCAGCGGTCTGTACCTGTGGCTCAAGCGCGGCGCGACTGAGGTGCGCTCATGATGCGCATCTGGTTCTGGCCGGTGCTGATCGGCGTGCTGTCCATGCTCGGGCTGATCGCCGGGCTGCTGTCCGAAGGCGCGGGCGATTGGCTGAGCTGGCTGGCCCTGGCGGCGCCCGTCGCCATCGGCCTGCATGGCTTGTCGCGCAGCGGCGCCCGCCCCCAGGCACGCGGCGAGGCCCTTACCCTTGCAGGATCTCGGCGAGCTGGTCGAAGCTGAACGGCTTGGGCAGCGAGCGCGCCGGCAGGTTGCTTTCGATACGCCCTTCACCGGAGACGAATACCAGCCGCAACCATGGCTGGGTTCGCAAGGCCTCGGCGGCGAAGTCGGTGCCTGATCGGCCCGGCAGATTGACGTCCAGCAACAGGTGATCGAAGCGCTGTTCGTGCAGCCCCTGCGCGGCCGCTTCAGCATTCGGATAGCCGCAGACGCGGTAGCCCAGCTCCTCGACCATCTCGCAGGCCAGCACCAGCAGTTGCGGCTGGTCCTCCACCACCATCACCCACTGCTGCTCGACGGGCTTGTCGTCGCTGTGCTGCGTGCCCAGCAACTGGCGCACCTTGCGCGCCAGGTCTTCCTGCCGATAGGGCTTGCTCAGCAACTCCACGCCCGGATCGAGGCGCCCGCCATGCACGATGGCATTGCGCGTGTAGCCGGAGGTGAACAGCACGGCGATATCCGGCAGCAACACGCGAGCCTGGCGCGCCAGTTCGGTGCTGCTGAGCGGCCCCGGCATGACCACATCGGTGAACAGCAGGTCGATGGAAAGGCCGCTCTGCAGGATGCTCAGGGCGCTCTGCGCATCGTTGGCGCGCAGCACCGAATAGCCGAGGCCGGTGAGCAGCTCGATCACCGTGGCCTGCACCGGCAGATCGTCCTCGACCACGAGGATGGTTTCGCTGCCGCCCACCACCGGCCCGACGGTGGATGGCTGCGCCTGTACCTCGGGTTGCTCGGTGCGCGGCAGGTAAAGCTTTACGCTCGTGCCGGCACCCGGCTCGCTGTACAGGCGGATATGCCCGCCGCTCTGCTTGGCGAAGCCGTAGGCCATGCTCAACCCCAGCCCGGTGCCCTGCCCTTCTGGCTTGGTGGTGAAGAACGGTTCGAAGGCCTGTTCGATAATGTTGGCGGGCATGCCAACGCCTGTGTCCGACACCGCCAGCAACACGTATTGCCCTGGCGCGACGTCGATCTGGGTACCGGTGTAGTGCTCGTCGAGCATGGCGTTGCCCAGCTCCAGGGTGAGCTTGCCCCCATCAGGCATGGCATCGCGGGCATTGATCGCCAGGTTCAGCACCACCTGTTCGAGCTGGTTCGGGTCGACCATCGTCGTCCACAGCCCGCCCGCCACCACGGTTTCGATTTCGATGCGCTCGCCCAACGCCTGGCGCAGCAGCTCGTCGAGGTCGCGCAAAAGCCGGCTAAGGTTGGTCGGCTGCGGGCGCAGCGGCTGCCGACGGGCGAAGGCCAGCAGTTGCCGCGCCAGCTTGGCACCGCGCTCGACGGCGGAGCTGGCCGCATCGACCCGCTTCGCCGCGCCACGGTTGGCCTCCACCAGCGGCTGCAGCAATTGCAGATTGCCGGCGATCACCTGCAGCACGTTGTTGAAGTCGTGTGCCACGCCGCCGGTGAGCTTGCCGATGGCTTCGAGCTTCTGCGACTGATACAGAGCCTGGCGGCTGAGTTCCAGCTCGCGGGTGCGCTCCTCGACCAGCTCCTGCAGCTGCTCGCTGGAGCGCTGCAGCGCCTGCTGCGCCAGCACCTGGGCGGTGACATCATGGCCCTGGCAGAAGATGCCGCTGACCTGCTCGTCCTCGCTGAACACCGGCTGGAAAATGAAATTCACATAGTGACGCTCGGCCTTGCCGCCGGCCTGCGGGCGCACGCGCACGGCGATGTCGCGGCCGATATAGGGCCGCCCGGTGACATAGACCTGCTGTAGCAAATCGGAGAGCGCGCGGCTTTCCAGTTGCGGAAACGCCTTGAGCGCCGGACGCCCGAGCAGCTCGCGGGCGCCGACCAGCTGGTGGAAGGCGCGATTGGCGATCTTCAGCTCGTGCTGCGGCCCTTCGGTGATGGCGATGAAGCCCGGCGCCTGGTCGAACAGCCGTTGCAGGTGGGCGCGCTCCTCGCTGAGCTGACGACCATGCAGCTCGTTGGCGCGACGCTCCGCGACCAGCGCCGAGACATCGCGCAAGGTCAGTGCCGCGCCCACCACTGCGCCATCCGCAGAACACACGGCGGCGACGACGATCTCCAGCGTTCGCCCGTTAGCCGCATCTTCATGCTGCAGGGTCAGCGTCGTGTCGCAATCCTGGACCTGCGCCAGGGCCTGGCCCAGCTCGTCGCTCCAGAACGGCAGCCCGCTCGCCGCACGGCGTAGCACCTCGCCACGGCCAAGGCCGAACATCTCGGCGGCACCGGCGCTCCAGTAGAGCACCGCCCCGGCGCGGTCGAGACCGACGATGGCGTCGCGCGCCGCGTCGATGAAATGATGCAGGTAGAGCTCTGCGGTGAGTGACGAACGCTTGCTCAACTGCCCGCCATCGACCATCGCGTTGGCCTGCGCCAACGTGGTGCGCAGGCGCGACCGCCGCCGCACGCTGGCCAAGGCCTGATCAAGCTGCGCCAGCGCGCTGGCGCCGAGGGTGACGATCGACCAGTGAGGCCCGAGCAACGGCGCCGGGCCCAGCTCGCGGTGCAGCGAGTCGACGCCCGCCTCATCGCTGAGGAACAGCAACTGGGTGGCCTTCCAGCGACTGCGCAGCTGCCGGGCCTGCGCCACCGGGCGTTGCAGACCGGGCGCCAGCAGCACCAGCGCCGGCTCGTTCTCATCGGGCAGCAACGCGCCTGGATCAAGGCTGCGCACCTGCAGACCGTGGGCTGTCGCCCAGCTGTCGATCTGCTCGCGCAACGCGGCATCGCCTGCCTCCAGCAGCGCGATCTGATCGAGCAGCAGCTCGCTCATAGCAGCGGCAGCCCCAGCAGGCTGCGACCGGTCCAGAGCTTGAGCAGGCCGGTGGTGGGGGTCATCACGTGCGCGGCCCGCGCGTCACGCAGCAGACGGGCGACACGACTGTTCTCGCGATAGGCCGCGCCGCCGCAAAGAGTCATCGCCTCGTTGGCCAGACGCACTGCGGTCTCCGCCGCATCGGCCTTGCACGCCAGAATGAACGACAACGCTTCGGGGTGGGCGCCATCGCCCCGGCGTGCGGCTTCGCGCACCAGCGCGCGGGTCTTGACCAGCTCGGTCCAGAGTTCGCCATAGCGGATCTGCAGGCTTTCCACATCCCGCAGCGACTCGCCGGAATGGCTGTAATGCCGCGAGCGCAGATGCAGGCTCGCCTCGTCCAGCGCCGCCTGGGCAACGCCCAGATAGGTGCCGGCCATGGCCATGAGGAAGAACGGCGCGACCACCTCGAACACGTACCAGACCTGATCGCCCGGCTCGCCGAGCAGGTTGCGCGCCGGTACCCGGACGCGATCGAGCTGCAACGGCCGCGAGGAATTGCCACGCATGCCAAAGCCGGCCCAGGGCTCGAGCCAGTTCATGCCGGCACTGCCCTGGTCGACGATCAGGCAGCTGAAATCCCCCGCCTCGGCGCCCGCCGCGACGGTGGACACGACGTAGGAGTCAGCATGGTCGCCGTTGGTAACGAACTGCTTGGTACCGTCGACCAGGAAATCTTCGCCGTCGGCATCCAGATGGGTTTCCGGCAGGTAGAAATGCGCGCCAGTGCCCCGCTCGGAGAGCGCCAGCGTGGTGATGTGCTGTCCCGCGGCGATCTCCCGCAGGTAGTGTTCGCGCTGATGCTCGGTGGCCTTGGCCGCGATCACCGCGGTCGCCACGCAATGCATGCCGTAGCACAGCGCCGACGACGGGCAGGCGCGGGCGATGGTTTCGGTAATCACGCACAAGCCCAGCAGCCCCTGCCCCAGGCCGCCCAGTTCGCTCGGCACCTGCAGCCCGAGCAGCCCGGCATCGCCAAGTGCTCGCAGCGAATGGGCGGGCCAGCGGCAGTCGGCATCGACCTCGGCCGCCAGCGGCGCAATGACGGTTTCAGCCAGATCGGCGGCGACGTTTTGCAATTCGACGAGCTGAACGGGTAGCAAGTGGTCCATGAATCTTCCTGAATTCGCGGGTGGCTGGCGTCCGCCCAGGTGCATATCAGACCCTGACAGTCAGGTATTGTTCGAACAACGTCTTCGGGAGCGTTGGGCGCCCACGGTGGTCATAGTGGCATGACATCAATGACCACGCGCAAACGCCCCGTACTGCTTCGCCTCGCTCTCGCTCTGCTGATCGGCGCGACCCTGTCTGCCGGCGCGCGAGCCGAGACCGACGACATGCACATCCTGATCGGCAGCTACACGCACGACAGCCACAGCCCGGGCGTTCTGCGCCAGCGCTTCGATCCGGCGAAAGGTTGGATCGACCCGCAACCGCTGCAGACCCTCGCCAGCCACAATCCCTCCTGGCTGGTGCTGGACGAGCAGCGCGGGCGCCTCTATGCCACCAACGAGAACAGCCCAACGCACGCCGACCCGGTCGGTCGTGTCAGCGCCTGGCAACTCGACAGCAGCGGCGAGCACCAGCTGATCGGGCAGAACATCAGCCTGGGCGACGAACCGACCCATGCCAGCCTCAGCCATGACGGGCGCTACCTGTTCATCAGCAATTACGGGGCGCGACCGAACCCGGGCGGCAGCCTGGCGGTGATGCCGCTGGCCGAGGATGGCCGGCCACTGCCGGTCACGCAGCTTCTCGCGCATCAGTCGAGCGGCGTGCACCCCGAGAGGCAGCAGGCGGCGCATGTGCACTCCGCCGTACCGAGCCCGGACGACAAGCGCCTGCTGGTCAGCGACCTGGGCGCCGATCATGTATTCGTCTACCGCTACGACCCGCGCAATGCCGAACGTCCCCTGCAACCTGACGAACCCGCCAGCATCGAGCTGCCAGCGGGCAGCGGCCCGCGCCATCTGGTCTTCCACCCCAATGGCAAGCACGCCTATCTCGCCCTCGAGCTGAGCGCCCAAGTGGCGAGCTTCGACTACACGGACGGCACCCTGATCCGCCGGCAACTGCTGGACCTGAAGGATGCCGCTAGCGAGGTGCGTCATTCACCGGGGGCGATCCACACCTCGGCCGATGGCCGTTTCCTCTATGTCAGCGACCGCGGCGACTACAACCACATCATCGTCTTCGCTATCGACAGCGACGGCGCCCTGCGGGAAATCCAGCGCCGCCCCACTGAAGGCCGCGAACCACGAGAATTCGCCATCGCCCCAGACGGGCGTTTCCTGCTGATCGCCAATCAGCTGAGCGATGACGTGGTGGTGATCGGGCGCGATCCGGACAGCGGAAAGCTCGGCGAGACGCTGCAGACCCTGCCGGTCGAGCGCCCGTCGGACATCAAGTTTCTTGCCAAACCCTGAAGCCGAGCGGCGGTACTAGCAGCAGGCCAGCCGGACCGCGTGCCGGCTGAGCCTGACATCGGCGCTCACAGTCAAGGCTTGCGTTGCGACTCGCGCGAGGCGTCCTCTTCGCTCACCTCCTCGGCCAGGCCCGGCGGCACGTTGTAGGCGCCGCCGGGTACGTCGGCTTCGTCACCACCGGCGACCTCGCCCTGGGTGGACGTGGTTTCCGGATTCTGCTCGTGGGCGTCGCCGCTCTGGTCGATGGACTCGATGCTCTCGCGACCCTGGTCGTTCTGACTCATCAGCTGCTCCTCGCGTACCTGTGGCCATGCCCGGCCCGTCCGGGTGGCTCTATCGATTGGGAGGAGACGTGGCGGCGGAAGTTGCAGCGTAACGGCGCTTTTCTGGACCGATGGCCGCTCGGCGGTGCAGCTGAACTAAACCACAGGCCCGGCAGCCAAAACTGGACTAGAACTGCCATAGAACAGAATCATGCAACTGACTTCTCGCAGCCTGCCGATCACTCCTGCCCTTCACCCGGAGCAGGATCAGCCCTCACGGGCGCTGTACTTCGCCCTTGCCCGCGAGGTCGACGCGCAATCACGCGACAGCGCTGCGGAGTACCTGCGTGCGCAGCTCGAGGCCGCCGCTGCGCTGCCGTCCGACCTGCCGGAGGACCCGGCCAGCCTGGAAGCCTGGGTCATGCGGCGCACCGAAGTGGTCGGACGCCAGTATCAGGCTTACCTGGACCAGCGCCGTGCCGGCGGTCCGCGCCGCTATTTCGCCAGCAAGGCCCATGCACTGCATTTCCTGCGCGGGGTGGCGCCGACCAAGCTGGTCGATGGCGCCTGGCTCTATGGCCTGCTGCAGCGCTGGGATGATGCGCGCTTCACCGCGCTGATCCAGACCTATCTGGAGGAGCTCGGCGAAGGCCTGCCGGAGAAGAACCATGTGGTGCTCTACCGCAAGCTGCTGGCCAGCCAAGGCTGCGATGACTGGCAGGAGCTGGACGACGAGCACTTCGTCCAGGGGGCCATCCAGCTGGCACTGGCCGAGCATGCCGAGCAGTTCCTGCCGGAAGTGATCGGCTTCAACCTGGGCTACGAACAGTTGCCGCTGCACCTGCTGATCACCTCCTACGAGCTGACCGAGCTGGGCATCGATCCCTACTACTTCACCCTGCATGTCACCGTCGACAACGCCGACAACGGCCACGCCAAGAAAGCCGTGCAGGGCGTGCTGGATGCCTTGCCGCAGGTCGGCGACAGCGCGGAGTTCTATCGACGGGTGCGCAACGGCTACCGGCTCAACGACCTCGGCGCCAGCACCGTCTCGGTGATCGGCGACTTCGATCTGTCCCGGGAGGTGCAGCGCATCCTCGAGAAGAAGGCGGCGGTCGGCCAGTTCGTACACTCCGACTACTGCCGTTTCGAAGGCCGCACGGTCAATCAGTGGCTGGCCGAGGACGTCGAACAGTTTCTCTCCGTGCTGGACAAGCGCGGCTGGATCAAGCGCGGCCATGACCCGCAGGAAAGCCGCTTCTGGCAGCTGATCGCCGGCGAACAGGCGCCGATGTTCGGCGTCTTCAGCGCTTACGAGCAGCAGATGATCCATGACTGGATCGCTGGCGACTGGCAGGCCGACAGCAAGCGCAGCCCGCGCGGTGCGTTGCTGCAGCGCCAAGCGCTGTTCAACGCCCGGCGTGTGCCGCAGGAGCCGGGTGCGCTGCAACCGGCGGAAAGCGTCAGCGGCAACGATTTCGACGAGGAACTGCAGCTGCTCGAGCAGCAGATTGCACGCCTGCCCGATCGCGCCGCGCGCATGCGCCTGCTGCTGCCGCTTCTCGCCCCGCAACGCCACCACACTGCCGCCGGCCTGCTGGCCACGCGGCTGTTCAACGGACTGTTCAACTGAAGGCACACCAAGGAACGCGACGATGATCATGGACAATGCGCAGGACCTCGCGCTGCTGCACCTGGGCCAGGCCCTGCGGGATCGCGGCTATCACTTCATCACCCCCACGCCGCTGACCCATGAACGAGTCAATCAGCGCCCGGAAAATGCGCTCGCCGATGACCTGCCGGGGGTTTTCGGCTGGAGCCGCCCGTTCCAGCACGAACTGCTGCCACCACCGCTGTTCAGCCTGATGGATCAGGCTGACGTGCTGGAACCCTATGGCTCGCGCTGGCGCTCCAAGGTGCGGCTGTCCAGCCTCGACGGGCAGCTGTTCCTGCATTCGGCCTTTCCCACCGAAGCCACCGACGCGGTGTTCTTCGGCCCGGACACCTACCGTTTCGCCAGCGCCATCTGCTGCCATCTCAACCAGCATACCGGCGAGATCCGCCGCGTGGTGGACATCGGCTGTGGCTCGGGCGCCGGCGCCATTCTCACTGCCCTGGCGCGACCGCAAGCCGAAGTGCTGGCGGTGGATATCAATCCGGAAGCGCTGCGCTTGACGCGTATCAACGCAGCGCTGGCTGGGGCGAACAACCTGCGCGCCGAACGCAGCGACCTGCTGAGCAACGCACAAGGCGAGTTCGATCTGGTGCTGGCCAATCCTCCTTATCTGGTCGATACCGACCAGCGCGCCTATCGCCACGGCGGCGGACCGCTCGGTGCCGGGCTGTCGCTGGCGATTCTGGATGCCGCGCTCGGCCGCCTGGCGCCGGGCGGCACGCTACTGCTGTATACCGGGGTCGCCATGATCGACAACCAGGACCCCTTCCTGGCCGAGGTGCGCCAACGCCTGGAGCGTACCGACCTGCAGTGGGGCTACCGTGAGATCGACCCGGACGTATTCGGCGAGGAGCTGCTTGGCGGGGCCTATACCCAGTGCGATCGCATTGCTGCCGTGGTGCTGGAAGTGACGCGGGCGATGGGCTGACAGTAGGGGGAGGTTCGCCCGAGGAAAACGCTTCGCGGTTTTCCCCCAAACGACCGGCCAGGCGTAGGGTGGATAACGCCGCAGGCTTATCCACGCGCAAGTGAGCGCGCTTATCAGACCGGAAATAGCACCAAGATCAGTGACAGAGTGATCAGCGAACCCAGCGTCGACAGCAGCACCACCCGCGACACCCGCGAGCCTTCGCGTCCATAAAATTCCGCGAGCATGTACGGCCCGGTCCCGGTGGGTAACGCGCTGAGCAGCAACGCCGAATAGGCCCACAGCGTCGGCAGCTCGAATACCTGAAAAGCCAGATACCAGGTAATCAGCGGCTGCACCATCAACTTCAGCCCCACCAGCGGCCACACCCCCTGCACCCGTCCTCCGGGCTGTGGCTGGGCGAGGAACAGCCCCAGCGACACCAGCGCGCAGGGCGCCGCCGCCGCGCCCAGCAGCTTGAGCAATGTCGCCAGCGGCACCGGCAATTGCAGACCGCTCGCCGCCCAGAGCGCGCCGAGCAGCGGCGCGATCACCAGCGGATTGCGCGCCAGTGCACTGCTTACCTTTCCCAGCGTGCGCAACACGCCCTGCCCGGCATGCAGGCCGGTCTCGACGCAGGCCAGGGCGATGGCGAACAGCACACAGACCACCACGATCGAGGCGACCATCGCCGGCTGCAGCGCCTCGTCGCCCAGCACCAGCATGCACAGCGGAATCCCGACATAGCCGGTGTTGGCGTAGGACGCACCCAGCGCGTCCAGGCTGGCGTCGACCAGCGGCTGCTTCTGCAACATGCGATACGCAAGAGTGAAGGCGAACACGCCGAGGCAGCCGATGGCGAAGGCGGCGATAAAGCCGGGTTGCCAGAGCTGATCCCAGGTCGAGGTGGCAACCACGCTGAACAGCAGCGCCGGCAGGCCCAGCCAGACCACGAACCGATTGAGTTCGGAAGCGCCGGTTGGCCCCATCCTGCCGCTACGGCGGCACAGGTAACCGAGCAGGATCAGCGCAAAGACGGGCAAGACGACATTGACGACCGAAGACATGGACTCTCATCTGCAAGCTGGCGGCGCGGCGCAGGGCCACGACCGAAACGGCCGGCCACCATAGCAAATGCGGCGGATCGTCGCGCTCAGAGTCGACCAGGCACTACCCAGCCAACCCTGGGTTTCAGCTCAATGAAGCGACGGCGAATAGCCGTTGGGCGCGGCCCGCGCGGCGGCGAACTCGGCCTCGACGCTGCCACGCATCTGCGCAGTGCCGCCGGGGAAACCGCTGCGGTCTCTGTAGTCCCATTCGACCACCGGCACCTGCTCGGCATCCAGACCCTTGGCGCAGCTCAGGTCCAGCGCAGTAATGCCGGCCACCGCGCCGGCGGCAATAGCCGCATTCGCCGGCTCGTGGCCGTGCTCGATGCTCCAGCCGAGACCGGCCAGGTCCAGTGCATCGCCGCCGATACGACCGTAGATCCAGGGTTTCGGATCATCCGCCAGCAGGATGCCGACACCGGTGGCGATCTCGCGCAGCCCGCAGGCGCGGACCAGCCCGTCGCTGCCGGGCATGCCGATAAAGCGTGCGACCTGCCGCGGCGCCACCAACTGGACGACGCCCAGACCGATACTGAACCAGCCCAGCCCCCGCGCCAGCGTGCGCGCGGAATGGTTGGGCCGGGTGACTTGACGTGGAATGCTCATAAAGACTCCTCGCTCGATAACGTGGCTCCCCCCCCCCCCCCCCT
>NZ_AOFQ01000021.1 GCF_000495915.1 Stutzerimonas chloritidismutans AW-1 | reverse complement strand
CCCCGCCCGGGGAGCCGTAGCACTCAAGTATCAGGCGATAGAAACGCGAGAGCTCGAGGGTATGCTTCTCGCTCCAGGTCTGATCAATGCGCATGGCCATGCCGCGATGACTCTTTTTCGTGGACTTGCTGATGACCTGCCCCTTCAGCGCTGGCTTAAGGATCACATCTGGCCAGCCGAGTCGCGTTGGGTCGATGAGGATTTCGTTCGCTGTGGCACCGAGTTGGCAATCGCCGAGCAACTAAAAGGTGGGATCACCTGCTTTTCTGACATGTACTTCTATCCCAGCGTCGTCAGCGAGCTGGTACACAAGTACGGTGTGCGAGCGCAGATCACCATCCCGGTTCTTGACTTCCCGGTTCCCGACGCTCGCGATGCGGATGAAGCGCTACGCAAAGGTGTAGCGCTGTTCGACGATCTCAAGCATCACCCCCGAATCACGGTCGCCTTCGGGCCTCATGCTCCTTATTCGGTTGCGGACGACAAACTTGAAAGCATTCGCGTTCTGGTAGCGGAGATGGATGCAGGCATCCATATGCACGTCCATGAAACCGCTCATGAAGTCCAGGAGGCGCTGCGGAAACACGGTGAGCGGCCGCTGGCGCGACTAGCGAGATTGCAGCTGCTAGGGCCGCGTTTTCAGGCAGTGCACATGACCCAGGTCGATGATGACGATCTCGCGCTGCTCACCGAGCATAACTGCAGCGTTATTCACTGCCCAGAATCCAACCTCAAGCTCGCCAGTGGCTTCTGTCCGGTCGAGCGCCTTTGGGAAGCAGGAATCAACGTGGCAGTCGGCACGGATGGGGCGGCAAGCAATAACGACCTGGACCTGCTAGGCGAAACTCGTACGGCAGCGCTGCTGGCGAAGGCCGTCGCCGGCTCGGCCACGGCACTGGACGCCCATCGCGCTCTACGCATGGCCACACTGAATGGCGCCCGAGCGCTGGGCATCGATGAGCACACCGGTTCTCTAGAGATAGGCAAGTTCGCCGATCTGGTCGCGCTGGATCTTTCCGGTCTGGCGCAACAACCGGTATACGACCCGGTATCCCAATTGATCTACTCCACCAGTAGAGACGCGGTGCGACATGTATGGATAGGCGGTAAGCAGCTGCTGGAAAGCGGCCGCCTTACGCGAATGGATGAGCAGCAAGTGATTGCGAACGCTCGCCAATGGGGCGAGAGAATTTCGAGCACCGATCAACGTTGAAGGTGTGAAACCAACCATACACAGCTTCTGCGCGACCAAATGACATACGAACCACGGCGGCTACGATGCCCCGACCTTAGCTGAAGCTGGCAACATGAGCCCTTGCAGCTCAAGCTTCTCCCTCAAGCTTTCAAACGGACCGGATCATGAGCAACGTCGACCACGCTGAAATCGCCAAATTCGAAGCCCTTGCACATCGTTGGTGGGATCGCGAAAGCGAGTTCAAGCCGCTTCACGAGATCAATCCACTGCGAGTGAACTGGATAGACGAGCATATTGCTCTGGCGGGCAAGAAGGTAATCGATATCGGTTGCGGAGGCGGCATTCTCAGCGAAGCCATGGCTCAGCGAGGCGCTCAGGTCACCGGTATAGACATGGGCGAGGCGCCGCTTTCGGTAGCGCGCTTACACCTGCTGGAATCCGGACTCGAAATCGATTATCGGCAGATCACTGCCGAAGCCATGGCCGAGGAAGCTCCCGAGCAGTTCGATGTGGTCACCTGTCTCGAAATGCTCGAGCACGTGCCGGACCCGGCGTCGGTCATCCAGGCCTGCTGTGCACTGGTCAAGCCAGGCGGGCAAGTCTTCTTCTCGACGATCAACCGCAACCCGAAAGCCTATGCATTCGCCATCATTGGCGCCGAGTACGTATTGCAACTATTGCCGCGCGGTACCCACGACTTCAAGAAGTTCATCCGCCCCTCGGAGTTGGGTGCCTGGAGCCGCGACGCGGGCCTGGCCGTCAAAGACATCATCGGCCTTACCTACAATCCGCTCACCAAGCACTACAAGCTGGCTGCGGACGTCGATGTCAACTACATGGTCCAGACCATCAAGGAGGCATGATGCGCCTGCGCGCTGTTCTGTTCGACATGGACGGTACTCTGCTCGATACCGCTCCCGACTTCATTGCCGTCGTGCAAGCCATGCGAGCCGCCCGAGGGCTGGCACCGGTTTCCGAACAACAGGTTCGTGATGTCGTGTCAGGCGGAGCGAGGGCCATGGTACTCAGCGCTTTCGAAGTCGACCCTCTATCGGCTGAGTTCGAAGAACTGCGTCTCGAGTTCCTTGCGCGGTATCAGGAGAACTGCGCGGTGCACAGTCATCTTTACGACGGCATGGCCGAACTGCTCGACGAGATCGAACGGGCGAACCTGATCTGGGGCGTAGTGACCAACAAGCCGCTGCGCTTCGCCGAACCGATCATGCATCAGCTGGGCCTGGCTTCCCGCTCCGCTGTGCTGATCTGCCCTGATCATGTCACCAAGAGCAAGCCTGATCCCGAACCCATGCTTCTGGCGTGCAGCCAGCTCGACCTTGACCCATCCGCGGTTCTGTTCGTCGGCGACGACCTGCGAGACATCGAATCAGGCCGCGCGGCAGGCAGTCGTACAGCCGCAGTGCGGTACGGCTACATTCACCCCGAAGACAACCCGGGAAACTGGGGCGCTGATGTGGTGGTAGACCACCCGCTGGAGCTCCGGAAAGTCCTGGATAGAGCACTGTGCAGTTGCTGAAACGGCGACAGCGCAAACCTTCCTAGCCTTATCGTCCGGCGGACATTCGTCCGGGCGCCACCAACCATCGATTCAAGAGGCATCCGATGCTCGAGTATTCCGCCCGCCCCGACTTGCTCGCTGGGCGCACCATTCTGGTTACGGGAGCCGGCCGCGGCATCGGCGAAGCTGCCGCGAAAGCCTATGCAGCACACGGAGCAACAGTACTGCTGCTTGGCAAGAATGAAGGCAATCTGAACCGGGTTTACGATGACATCGACGCCGCGGGCCATCCTCGTCCTGCCGTTATTCCGTTCAATCTGGAAACCGCGCTGCCGCACCAGTACGACGAACTGGCCGCCATGATCGAGCGCGAGTTCGGTCATCTCGACGGCCTTTTGCATAACGCGGCGATCGTTGGTCCGCGGACGCCGCTCGAGCAGTTGTCCGGCGACAATTTCATGCGCGTGATGCAGGTGAATGTGAACGCAATGTTCATGTTGACGAGCACACTGCTGCCGCTGCTGAAGCTAGCCAAGGACGCTTCGGTGATCTTCACGTCGAGCAGTGTCGGCCGCAAGGGGCGTGCATATTGGGGCGCCTACGCTGTATCGAAGTTTGCCACCGAAGGGCTAATGCAGGTGCTGGCGGATGAACTGGATGACACCGCTGCGGTCCGCGCCAACAGCGTCAATCCGGGGGCCACTCGTACCGACATGCGCGCGAAGGCTTATCCCGGCGAGAACCCGCTGGTGAACCCACTCCCAGAGGAAATCATGCCTGTTTATCTGTACCTGATGGGCCCGGACAGCATCGGGGTGAATGGTCAGGCGCTGGACGCGCAATAACCAAAGCTTCCAAAACAAAAACGCTGCGCAACGGCTTCGCCCATTGCGCAGCGCTGGATACAACGATCAGGTGCGTTTGCTACGCCCGAAGCCTGGACGCTGACCATCTCCTGCCGGCCTTTTACCTGGCCCCGACGGACGCCCTGCCCCGTCACTACGCTTACCACCTTTACGCGTCTCGCCCGGACGCTCAGCGACCGGCGTTCCGCGAGGCTTCTCACTACGCCCGTCGCTGACACGCGGCTTGCGCCCGCCTTCGCTACCCCTCGGTGCCCGCGGCTTGTCCGACACAGGCACATCGGCCTCGCTTGACGAACGCAGCACCCGAGGTCGCCGCTCACCGCGGCTCAGCGGCTTCGCCACCTTACGCTGCATGCGGTCGATCTTTTCCTTGGCCTTGGCTTTCATGCTCGGCAGTGCAACCGGCTTTAGCCCGACTTCCTGGCTGAGAATGTCCACCTCGGTTTGCGACATTTCACGCCAGCGTCCCATCGGCAGATCGGAGGTCATGAAGACCGGCCCGAAACGCACACGCTTCAATCGACTCACGACCAGTCCCTGCGATTCCCAGAGACGGCGAACCTCGCGGTTACGGCCTTCCATCACCACGCAGTGATACCAATGATTGAAGCCTTCACCGCCGGGCGCCTCCTGGATGTCGGTGAAGCGTGCCGGACCGTCTTCGAGCATCACGCCGGTCTTCAGCCTTTCGATCATCTCGTCGTCGACTTCCCCACGCACCCGCACCGCGTACTCGCGGTCCATTTCATAGGATGGGTGCATGAGGCGGTTGGCCAGTTCGCCGTCGGTGGTGAACAGCAGCAGGCCGGTGGTGTTGATGTCGAGACGACCGATATTGATCCACCTCCCCTCCTTCGGGCGCGGCAGACGATCAAATACCGTTGGGCGCCCTTCCGGATCGTTGCGTGTGCAGATCTCGCCGTCCGGCTTGTTGTAGATCAGTACGCGGCGGACTACTTCGCTGACCTCTTCCCGCTTGAGCAGGCGACCGTCGACTGCAATCGCATCATGAGAGTCGACGCGCTGGCCCAAGCTCGCAACCGCGCCATTGACCTTGACACGGCCTTCGGAAATCCATTTTTCGACATCGCGGCGCGAAGCCATGCCCAGACGGGCCAGGACTTTCTGCAGCTTTTCGCCGTGAGTAACGTGAGTGCTTGTTTCTTCGTGCTCGGTCATCTGGGCACCTCCCGGTGTGGCAATCCGATTGAAAGGGCGCGAATCATACGCGCATCGCTGCGCCTACGCACCAACCACAGCGTAGCAGTGATCCTGACCTGCGCTGGCGAGATCACCCCAGTGCGGCCAGCGCCTGAACAGTACGTTGCTGAATTCCGGCCCAGTCGCCCGAACTGAGGCTCGCACCATCGATCATCCAGGTACCACCGACGCACATCACGTTCGCCAGGGCCAGATATTGCGCGGCATTTACTGCGTTTACGCCGCCGGTCGGGCAGAAACGCACGTCGGCAAAGGGGCCGCCGAGCGCCTTCAGCGCAGCGATGCCGCCACAGATCTCTGCCGGGAAGAGCTTGAAGCGGCGATAACCCAGCGCGTAGCCCTCCATGACATCCGATGCGCTACTGGTGCCTGGCAGCAGTGGCACCGAGCAGCTCACCCCCGCTTCCAGGATTTCCCGCGTGGAACCGGGTGTGACGATGAACTGCGCCCCTGCCGCCTCCACTTCATCCATCATGCGTCGGTCCAGAACGGTACCAGCGCCGATACAAAGATCAGGACGCTCTTCACGTAGCCGTCGAATGGCTGTCAGGCCATGACTGGATCGCAGGGTGATCTCCAACGTCCGAAGGCCGCCAGCAGCCAATGCATCAGCAAGAGGCAGGATCTGCTCTTCGCTACCGATGGTAATGACCGGCAGAATCCTCGCCTCTACACAGATTCGTTCAATCAGAGCGTTCTTCTGGTCCATGGTCATGCGGAAGTCCTCGGGCCTCACGGGCACCAATAGATTTCGAGCGGGGAATGCAGGAATGCGCGAATCGGCATCTGCAGCGGATCGACATTCAGCGCCGCGCGCAGGGTTTCGAGCTTGTCAGCACCCTGGATAGCCAGGCATTGCATTCGAGCACCAGCGAGCAGCGGATAGGTCATTGTCAGACGTGCCTGCGGATCGACCGGCGCCTGCATCGGCAGGCACCGCTCCAGGCAGTCATCGCGCAACGCATGCGCCAGCTTTGGGTTGCCGGGGAACAACGAGGCCGTATGACCGTCATCTCCCATTCCCAGTATCAGCACGTCGATAGGCCGCTCCAGCTGCGCCAGGGCGTGATCAGCGAGTGATGCGGCCTGCTCGAGGGATTCGGCCGGGTGGTACAGCCCGATCAGCCACGCCTCACGTGCCGCGTTCTGCAGCAAATGGCGCCGCACCAAGCCTTCGTTGCTGGCCGGATTGGTCGCAGGTACCCAGCGTTCGTCAGCCAGGCTGATCTGCACCTTCGACCAGTTCAATTCTCGTATCGACAGGGCTTCGAAGAATGCGATCGGACTGCGCCCACCGGATACGACGAGACTGGCAACGCCATGTGTCTGCACCGCGTAGGCCAGCGCCTTGGCCACATTGTCAGCCATCAGTTCAGCTTGCCGCTGCGGATTGGCCGAACTATGCGCCACCACACCGGTAGGAAGATCCAGTTCAGAGATCGCCATACCACGCCCTCCCATCGCGTGTGATCAGTGCAATCGAAGCGACTGGCCCCCAGGAGCCAGCGGGATAAAGCTTGAGCTCTGCGCCGAGACGATTCCAGCCCTCGATCAGCTGATCGCACCATTGCCATGCGTACTCGATTTCATCCCTGCGCACGAACAGGTTCTGGTTGCCCTGCATGACCTCGAGCAGGAGTCGCTCATAGGCGTCTGGAATGCGTGTGCTCTTGTAGGTTTCGGAGAAATTCAGCTGCAAGGGACCGCTGCGCAGATGCATGCCCTTGTCCAACCCCTGCTCCTTGGTCATCACCTGCAGCGAGATGCCCTCGTCAGGCTGCAGTCGAATGATCAGGCGATTGCTGATCAGCGCTCGCTGCTCGGGCGCGAAGATGTAGAAGGGTGGCTCCTTGAAATGAATCACGATCTGCGAAAGCTTCTGCGCCATGCGTTTGCCGGTTCGCAGATAGAACGGCACGCCCGACCAGCGCCAGTTGCAGATATCGGCACGCAACGCGACGAAGGTTTCCGTACAGCTCTCGGCGTTCGAGTTCTCCTCATCCAGGTAGCCAGGCACCGAGACACCAGCAACGTTGCCGGCCGCGTATTGGCCCCGCACCACCCGCTGATGAAGGGATTCGGCAGTGATCGGTGCCAGCGCCTTGAGGACCTTTACCTTCTCATCACGGATGCTGTCCGCAGTCAGGTTGCTCGGCGGGTCCATGGCGATCAGGCAGAGCAGTTGCAGCAAATGGTTCTGAACCATGTCGCGCAGTTGTCCAGCCTGGTCGAAATAACCCCAGCGTCCTTCGATGCCGACCGTTTCGGCCACGGTGATTTCTACATGGGAGATATGGTGCTGGTCCCACTGCGTCTCGAACAGGCTGTTGGCGAAGCGTAGCGCGATGAGGTTCTGTACCGTTTCCTTGCCGAGATAGTGGTCGATGCGATAGATGCGGCTCTCGGGAAAGTGCTCGGCGACCGCATCGTTGATGACACGCGAAGAAGCCAAGTCATGACCGATGGGCTTTTCCAGAACGACGCGCGCCTGCTCGGCGAGCCCTGCCGTAGCCAGGAACCTGCAGATATCACCGTAGACCGCCGCGGGCGTCGCGAAATAGGCGATCAGAGGCTGCTCGGCCGGCACGCAGTCACGCAGCGCCATGTAATTCTCGGCTCGACGAAAATCCATCGCCAGATAGTGAAGCCGGGCGCTGAAGCGACTGAGGGCCTGCTCATCGAACTCGCCCTTGGGAACCCGCGTACGCAATGCTTGCTCGATTCGCGCCTTGTGCGTGGCCGGCTCGCCGCTCTCCCGCGATAGCGCCAGTATCTGGGTATCGGCATGTAGCAGGCCGGCGCGATCCAACTGATAAAGCGCGGGAAACAGTTTGCGCAACGCAAGGTCGCCCAGGGCACCGAACAACGCGAATGTGATGGGTTCCACCGTAATGCCTGGCATGTTCCGTCCGCTTGAATGCAGGGTTCAAAAACGTGCAGCGCGAGCACGACGATGATTGGTCAACGATAGCGAGGATATCGCGCTCCTCGCCTTCCGATCAGACGCCACATGCTACAGACCACTCAGCGGCTCAAATGCTCGGCAGTCGACGGGGAAATCCCAAGGTTGCCCGTCCCCACAGGAACAGCGCAAACACCTGAGCGCGACAGCTCGGTCGTTAAAGGGCACGGAGCTGAGTCAGCTTCCCGCGACGCGTGCACGGAACAGGGCCTGATGCTTACGGCACTGCTGCGCCGCAAGCAGGAAGACACCATGCCCCCCGCGCGAGAACTCCAGCCAGGTGAAATCCACTTCGGGATAAAGGGCCTGGACATGAACCTGACTATTTCCCACTTCGACGATCAGGATGCCATCGTCAGTGAGGTGATCCGCGGCCTCGGCGAGCATACGCCGCACCAGATCCAGTCCGTCTTCACCGCATGCTAGGCCAAGAGCCGGCTCGTGATGAAACTCAGCCGGCATGTCGTCGAAATCTTCGGCATCGACATATGGAGGATTGGAAACGATCAGATCGAAACGTTGATTTGGCAGCCCGTCGAAGCCATCGCTCTGCACGGTATAAACCCGCTCTTCGAGTCCGTGATGCTCGATGTTTTGGTTGGCGACCTCGATCGCATCGAACGACAGGTCAGCGAGCACCACCTCGGCCTTGAGAAACTCGTAAGCGCATGCGATGCCGATGCAGCCCGACCCCGCGCACAGATCGAGAATCCGCTTGGGCGTGCCAGGCAGCCAGGGTTCGAAGCGGTGCTCGATCAGCTCACCAATCGGCGAACGTGGGATCAGCACGCGCTCGTCGACGATGAAGGGCAAGCCGCAGAACCAGGCTTGCCCGAGGAGATAAGCGGTCGGCACGCGTTCCTCAATACGGCGACGCAGCAGTTCCTGTAAGTGCTCGCACTCGTCGAGCTCGAGGCGGCAATCCAGATAGCTGTCAGCCATTTCCCATGGCAGGTGCAGCGCACCCAGCACCAACTGGCGCGCGTCATCCCAGGCATTGTCGGTGCCATGGCCGAAGAACAACTGCTCCGCCTGAAACCGGCTGACGGCCCAGCGGATATGGTCACGCAGCGTACGCAAGCGGGAGAGCGAAGCGGTCACAAGGGCATCTCCTGTAAAAAGGGCGCGAGTGTAGCAGGCATACGAAAACCCGAGCCATGTCAGCTAAGGCCACGCGAGCAAGGCTCTCGAGCCATCCACTTGGGCTGTAAATACTCAATTCGTTTCAACACCAGGCGTGCGACCGGCATTACCCTTCGGCTCGCGGTCGGGACTCGATATCTCCGACATATCGTGCGCCCATGCAGTTCGACCGAGTAGTCAGCACAACGACCAGCGAAACATGAGCCGGACGGTTCACATCGGCGCATTCTGGCGCCACAATCAGCCCCCTCACAGCACAAGGAGCCGAAAATGACCAAGCCACAGACCATGCTTCAGCTCAGTGGCCGCAGCTACAACCCGGCGACGCTGACGAATGCCACCTTGCTGGTCATCGATGTGCAGGAAGAGTACCGCAGTGGTGTTCTTGCCCTGCCTGCCCTGGATCGGGCACTTCCGGAAATTACCCGTCTACTGGCAGCTGCGCGCGAAGCTGGCGCGCCGATCGTGCACGTGCATCACCTGGGTATCAGCGGTGGTCTTTTCGATCCGCAGGGCTTTCGTGGACAGATCATGCCGGAGGCTGCACCACTGCCCGGTGAGGCAGTGGTTGCCAAACGCCTGCCGAACGCTTTCTCCGGCACCGAGCTCCACGAACTACTGCAGAAACTGGGTCGCCTGGATTTGATCGTTTGCGGCTTCATGACCCACTCCAGCATCAGCACAACGGTTCGCGCCGCCAAGGATTACGGCTATCGCTGCACACTGGTGGACAGCGCCTGTGCCACACGCAATCTGCCGATGGGCGAAGGCAGCATCGATGCCGAACAGGTGCACCGCATCGAGATGACCATTCTTGCCGACAACTTTGCCGTTTGCGTGCAAGACGCTGCGGCGCTGGCGCGCTGAAGACCCACTATCCGAACGCCGAACGAGCTGGCAGCCTTTCCAGACACTCTCTGCATGATGCAAGCAAAAGTACGTCTGGATGGAAGCTCGTCCGCCAGGCGCTGTGGCTGGGGTAAACTGCCATCCTGTTTGGAGGCCCCATGCAAGACGACGAATTCTCTCTCTTCCAATCGGCTGTGCGCGGTGTCAAGCCGATCAAGCACGACCGCGCCGAAACCGGCAAAGTGCGCAGCAATCGCGAACAGATCGCGACTCGCCGCAGCAACGCCACCGTCAGCAACGAAACCACGCGCGTCGACGGATTATCGGATCAGTTCGTCATCGACGTAGGTGCCGAGGACGAGCTTTATTGGGCCCGCGACGGGGTTCAGGACAGTCAGGTCCGCAAGCTCAAAGCCGGCCAGATCCCATTCGAGGGAAGTCTCGACCTGCATGGCATGAGCATCGAGAAAGCCCGGGAGCTGTTATGGGACTTCATCGCCGAAGCGACGCGGCTCGAAGTGCGCTGCGTCCGCGTGACCCATGGCAAGGCGGCAAGGCTCGACGGCAAGCGGCCACTGATCAAGAGCCACGTCAACACCTGGTTGCGGCAGCATCCGCAAGTGCTTGGCTTCACCTCCTGCCTGCCACGCCATGGCGGCACCGGCGCCATTTACGTGATGCTCAAACGCACCATGCTTGAAGGCCGGGACGAATGAGCCGAGGCCAGCGTCTCGCTCGCCATACTTGCCAGCCGAGCGGCGGCCCCCTACCCTTCGCGTTCGCGACCCCATGAAGCCTGACAGGTAGCTCAATGTCCCTGGAACAACACTACACCGCGATCCTCGGCCAACTCGGCGAGGACGTTAGCCGCGAAGGTCTGCTCGACACGCCCAAGCGCGCCGCCAAAGCCATGCAGTACCTGTGCAAGGGCTATCAGCAAACCCTCGAGGAAGTCACCAACGGCGCGCTGTTCACGTCAGATAACAGCGAGATGGTACTGGTCAAGAATATCGAGCTGTACTCGCTGTGCGAGCATCACATGCTGCCTTTCATCGGCAAGGCACACGTTGCGTATCTTCCCAATGGCAAGGTACTCGGCCTGTCGAAGGTCGCTCGCATTGTGGATATGTATGCGCGCCGCCTGCAAATCCAGGAAAACCTGACCCGTGAAATCGCCGAGGCGATGCAGCAGGTTACCGGCGCATCAGGTGTGGCGGTAGTCATCGAAGCCCAGCACATGTGCATGATGATGCGCGGCGTGGAGAAGCAGAACTCGTCCATGGTCACATCAGTGATGCTGGGTCAGTTCCGCGATAACGCCGCGACCCGTAGCGAGTTTCTCGGCTTGGTGAAATAGCACCGAGCCCACAGTAAAACAGGGCCTTGCGGCCCTGTTTTTCGTTCAATCGTACATGCCGACATGCCGCGGATGACTGGCGACACGCTGCAGCCATCGGCGAATAGCGGGATAGCCTTCGAGGCTGAACCCTCCCTCTTCAGCCACATGCGTGTAGGCATACAGCGCAACGTCGGCAATCGAGTAATGCTCACCCACCAGGTAGGGCGTGCGTAGCAACTGCTGCTCCATAACGTTCAACGCATGGTAGCCATCGAGCTGCTTGGCTTCGTACTCCTCACGCCGATCCTCGGGCATGCCGAGATACACCTTGATATAGCGGGCGACAGCCAGGAACGGCTCATGGCTGTACTGCTCGAAGAACTGCCACTGCAGCACCTGGGTACGCAGCCGCGGGTCCGCTGGCAGAAACTCGCTGCCGTCGGCCAGATAGTTGAGGATGGCGTTGGACTCCCACAGGCAGGCGCCATCCTCCAACTCAAGAACCGGAATCTTGCCATTCGGGTTCTTCTTGAGAAACTCCTCGGAGCGGGACTCACCACGAAGGATATTGATCGGAATCCATTCGTACGACTGGTCCAGCAGGTGCAGCATCAGCTTGACCTTGTAGCAATTACCCGACCGGTAATCACCATAGACTTTCAACATGCTCCCTCCCATCGACCCACAACGCAGGTCAGCGATATCTCAGGCGGCTTCCAGCGCTTTACCTTCGCGGATGACCTGCGCCAGACGACGCACCCCTTCTTCCATTCTCTCAGCAGCCACATGGCTAAAGTTCAGCCGCAGATAACCGGGATTAGCGTCCGGGTCCACGAAAAAGGGCTCACCAGGCATGAACACCACATCATTGGCGAGCGCCCGATCAAGCAGGGTTCGCGTATCCAGCGGCTGCTTCAGCGTCAGCCAGAAGAACAGCCCTCCCTGCGGCAGCTGCCAGGTCGCGAGATCACCGAAGTGCTCGCTGAGCGCAGCCTGCATGGCATCACGACGAACGCGATAGAAATCGCGAAGCTCCGCCAGATGCGCCTGATACCGCTCGCTACCCAGCCACTGCAGCGCCTGCCACTGCCCAATGCGGTTGGTATGTAGATCAGCCGACTGCTTCAGTCGTAGCAAATAAGGGAACAGATCCGGCGAGGCGATCAGATACCCCACCCGCAAGCCAGGCAGCAGCGTCTTGGAAACCGTACCGGTGTAGATCCAGCTAGCACGCTTCAGACGCGAGACGATCGGCTTGGCACTGCCCTGATCGAATACCAGCTCACGATATGGCTCGTCCTCGAGCAGCGTCACGCCAAACTCATCCAGCAATGCTGCGACAGCATCACGCTTGGCTTCGCTGTAGCGAACGGCGGATGGATTTTGGAACGTAGGAATCAGATAAGCGAAAGCAGGCTCGTGCTGCTCCATCGTTGCGCGCAGGGCAGCCAAATCCGGACCATCGGCCTGCTGGGGAACTGCCAGACATTCAGCTCCGAACAATTGAAAGGACTGCAGAGCAGCGAGATAGGTTGGCGCCTCGACCAGTACCTCTGTCCCCGAGTCGATAAACAGCTTCGACGCGAGATCCAGCGTCTGCTGCGAGCCACTGACGATCAACACCTGACTGGCTTCGCAAGGCACGCCAAGCGCGCGCGCCTGGGCGGCAATAAGTTCACGGAGAGCGGGCTCGCCTTCGCTCATACCATACTGCCCCATGCTTGCGGGCAGTTCTGCCCAATCAACGATCGGCAGCATCGCCTCAGCCGGCAACCCGCCAGCGAAGGACATCACTTCCGGGCGCTGGGCTGCAGCGAGGATTTCACGAATGAGAGAGCTTTTAAGGCGAGTAATACGTTCGGAGAAGGCCATTTCCATACCAGATGCGAGGCGCTGCAAAATAAGTCAAACTTCTTGACCGAAATTACGCCTCTCACGATAAATACGTCAATATGCCTGACCTAAAAAAAAGCGCAGTGCAGCGCCAGATCATGGAGAGTTTCTTTCTCGGCTATCAGGCCTTCACAGCCAAGCCTGACGAAATGCTCGCCCGCCGCGGCCTGTCCCGTGTGCACCACCGCATTCTTTTCTTTATCGCTAGCTACCCGGACCTGAGCGTCAAGGAGTTGCTGAGCTATCTCGGTGTGTCCAAGCAGGCACTGAATACACCGCTACGCCAGTTGATCGAAATGCACCTGGTGGAGAGCCTGACTGCAGAGGATGACAAGCGAAAGCGCATGCTGCGCTTTACCGCAGAGGGGGCGAAGCTGGAGCAGGCCTTGCGCAGAGAACAGGTCCGGCTGCTTCAAAGGGCCTTCGATGATGTGGGTGAACAAGCGGTAGACGGCTGGCTCGCGGTCAACCAAGCGCTCGCTATGGAGAAAGCCAGAGGCTAGCAGCCCTCAAGAGGCGGGCCGCTTCACCACGCCGGAATCGTGGGATCGGGTAGGAGGCGGCCTCACGGCCGCCGTCCTCCCACACCACCGTGCGTACGGTTCCGTACACGGCGGTTCAGGCCATGCGGTTAAGCCGATTGATCGTATCCAGTATCGAGACCAGTCCAAGTCTGTCCCATAGCTTCTTCGGCAGCGCCTGATTCATATGCGGCGCTCCTGAGTTCCACCACGGGCCTCGGCCATTGAAGGCCGACTTGCAGGCACGCTCCTCGCTCAATCCCAGGCGCATCAGGTTGCGCGCCCTCGTAGAGGGCTGCTTCCATTGCCGCCAGATGACACAGCGAAGTTTGTGCCTGACCCAGCCATCCAGCTCTTCCAGTGGACGCTTGCTCTGGCTGAGCTTGAAGTAGCCTGCCCAGCCTCGCAGCACCGGGTTTACCCGCTCGATGACATTCGCCATCTTGTGGCCCCGCACCCCTCGCAGCAGTTCCCTGAGACGGTCGCGCACACGGCGCAGGCTCATGGTTGCCACTCGCAGTCTAGGCAGCGAGTGCCAACTCATCCCATACCCCAGGTAGTCGCATTTCCACGACCCAGCCACGCGACTCTTGTCCCGATTCAGTCTCAGTTTCAGACGGTGATTCAGGAACCGCTCGACACTGGCCAGCACTCGTTCGCCAGCACGCGGACTACGGACATAAATGTTCGCGTCATCGGCATAGCGCACGAAGCGATGGCCTCGCCGCTCCAACTCACGGTCGAGTTCATCGAGCAGGATGTTCGACAGCAGCGGCGAAAGCGGGCCGCCTTGCGGCGCCCCCCCCTGCCGATGGCTGACAACCCCGTCCGACATGACGCCCGCTTCGAGGTAACGGCGGATGAGTCTGAGCACCTGTTTGTCTTCGACATGGCGCTCAACACAGAACATCAGGATGTCGTGGTTGACCCGATCAAAGAACTTCTCCAGATCGAGTTCCACGCAACACCTATGACCCGCCGCCACATGGGTGCGGGCCATCTCGACAGCCTGGTGAGCGCTTCTGCCCGGACGGAAGCCGTAGCTATAGTCCGAGAACAGCGGATCGAAGATCGGCGTGAGCTGTTGCAGCAGGGCTTGCTGGATCAGGCGATCCACGACACTGGGAATGCCCAGTTGCCGCATACCGCCCTGCGGTTTGGGAATTTCGACCGCCCGCACTGCCTGGGGATGGTATTCACCTGCCAGCAGCCTGACCTTCAGGATGGGCCAATACTGTTTCACGTAGCCTGCCAAGTCGGCGACCGTCATGCCATCGGCACCCGGCGCCCCCTTGTTGCTGACCACGCGCTGATACGCACGCTTGAGATTCGCCGGTGCAAGCACCCGCTCCATCAGCGTGTCCGGCTCCGCGTTCATCCACGTCACCGACGCCGCCGATACCTCTGCGCTGTCAGGCGTCATCCTCGGCCTCTGGCCGGGACTCGGGGTGACAGTCTTCTCTTGGAGAAATTTCTGCATTTCGGTTATCGACGAGACGCTGACGCCTACTGGCGGCATGACCTGTTCGGCCCTTGATGGCGTGGTTGACCGCCACTTACTACGGCCTCGGCTGACTTCTGCACGCCCATCCCGTCGCCTCTCGACAATCGGTAGCACAATGGCAAGCGTACAGATCTCCCAGGGTAATTCGCGCGACCTTCCTGCTTATGCCTGTCGGATCTACGTCGCAGCGTTCCGTGCAAGTATCGGGCTTTGGCGATTATGGCCACCTCACCCCGCTGCGCCGCCTCATCCGCTTCCTGTTCGTCAGGCCAGCATTTTGCCTCGGGCTTCCTTCAGATTCGCAGTCGCCCGCGACACCCTTGCCTTCAGCTAACACTTCCCCTTGCCGGGTGTGTAGAGGACTTTCACCTCCAAGTCGCCAGGCTCACCACCACAGTGAACCCGACAGCGCCAGTCACGGCGCTACGCGCCATGCCTGGCGCACCACAAAAAAGGGCGACCGAGGTCGCCCTTTTTCATGAAGAACCCGAACTTAGTTCTGGTTTTCCATCTGAGCACGGATCAGATCACCAATGGTGGTCGGGCCAGTGCTTTCTACGTCCTGCTTGGTGCGCAGCTCTTTCATCGCATCCTTTTCGTCTTCGACGTCTTTGGACTTGATGGACAGGCTGATCACGCGGGACTTGCGGTCGATGCTGATGATCTTGGCTTCGACTTCGTCGCCTTCCTTCAGCACGTTGCGCGCATCTTCAACGCGGTCACGGCTGATTTCGGAAGCTTTCAGAGTGGCTTCGATATCGTTGCCGAGATCGATGATGGCGCCTTTGGCGTCAACTTCTTTCACGGTACCGCGAACGATGCTGCCCTTGTCATTGACGGCGGCGTAGTTGGAGAACGGATCGTCTTCCAGCTGCTTGATGCCCAGGGAGATACGCTCACGCTCCGGATCGACCGACAGGATGACGGTATCCAGCTCGTCGCCCTTCTTGAAGCGGCGAACGGCTTCTTCACCCGGCTCGTTCCAAGAGATGTCGGACAGGTGAACCAGGCCGTCGATGCCGCCGTCCAGACCAATGAAGATACCGAAATCGGTGATCGACTTGATGGTGCCGGAGATGCGGTCGCCCTTGTTGAACTGGCCAGAGAAGTCTTCCCATGGGTTGGACTTGCACTGCTTGATACCCAGAGAGATACGACGACGCTCTTCGTCGATGTCCAGAACCATGACTTCCACTTCGTCGCCGACCTGTACGACCTTCGACGGGTGGATGTTCTTGTTGGTCCAGTCCATTTCGGAAACGTGTACCAGGCCTTCGACACCCTCTTCCAGCTCGGCGAAGCAGCCGTAGTCGGTCAGGTTGGTGACGCGAGCCTGAACACGGGTGCCTTCCGGGTAACGCGCCTTGATGGCAACCCATGGGTCTTCGCCCAGTTGCTTCAGGCCCAGCGATACGCGGTTGCGCTCGCGGTCGAACTTCAGCACCTTGACATCGATCTCGTCGCCAACGTTGACGATCTCGGACGGATGCTTGATGCGCTTCCAGGCCATGTCGGTAATGTGCAGCAGACCATCGACGCCGCCCAGGTCAACGAACGCACCGTAATCGGTGAGGTTCTTGACGATACCTTTGACCTGCTGGCCTTCCTGCAGGGACTCGAGCAGAGCTTCGCGCTCGGCACTGTTCTCTGCTTCCAGCACGCTGCGACGGGAAACGACAACGTTGTTGCGCTTCTGGTCCAGCTTGATGACCTTGAACTCGAGCTCTTTGCCTTCCAGATGGGTGGTATCACGCACCGGACGGACATCGACCAAGGAACCTGGGAGGAACGCACGGATGCCGTTAACGTCGACAGTGAAGCCGCCTTTAACCTTACCGTTGATAACGCCCTTGACCACTTCCTCAGCGGCGAAAGCTGCTTCCAGAACAATCCAGGATTCCGCGCGCTTGGCTTTTTCACGGGACAGCTTGGTCTCGCCAAAGCCATCTTCAACCGCGTCCAGAGCAACGTGGACCTCGTCACCCACCTTGATGGTCAGCTCGCCCTGCTCGTTGTAGAACTGCTCGACCGGGATGACGCCCTCGGACTTGAGGCCGGCATGCACGGTGACCCAGTCACCGTCGATGTCGACCACGATGCCGGTGATGATGGCACCCGGCTGCATGTCGAGGGATTTAAGGCTTTCTTCAAATAGTTCTGCGAAGCTTTCGCTCATGTTGATTCCTGCTGTTTTCAGGCGAGAATCCGCCCAATCTCCACATTCCAGACAATGTGGGTTCATTCATATAAAAAAAGGCCTGTGGGACTGGATCTGGTCTCCCACATGCCTCCTTGTTAACGGCCTCGAGATGCACAGCCTGCTGGCTGTGCCTACTCAAGGTCCGTTTGGCCGCCTTTCGGCGTTCCGATCATCCAGCCAAATCGCGGTCGGCGACTTCGCTCAGAATCTTTTGCAACACCTCATCAATGGAGAGTGTAGTGGAATCCAGTTGAACGGCATCATCTGCCGGCTTCAGCGGGGCCACCGCACGTTGGATATCGCGCTCATCGCGCTCCCGAATCTCCTCAAGAAGACTCGCGAGATTAACATCATCGCCTCGTGCCTTCAACTGCAAGTAACGTCTGCGAGCACGCTCTTCCGCACTCGCGGTGAGGAATATCTTCAACGGCGCGTCGGGAAATACCACAGTACCCATGTCACGCCCGTCCGCGACCAGTCCCGGCGCCTCGCGAAAGGCCTTCTGTCGCTGCAGCAAGGCGGTGCGAACCACCGGTAACGCTGCGACCTGGGATGCGCCGGCGCCAACCTGCTCGTTACGGATCGACTCGGTGACCTCCTCCCCCTCCAGAATGATGATCATGCCGTGCCCATCGCGTGCGGCACCAAACTGGACATCGAGGTGCTCGGCGAGCACCTTCAGCGCTTCTTCGTTGGTCAGATCGACGCCGTGATTGCGCGCTGCGAATGCCAGCAGGCGATACAAGGCACCGGAGTCGAGGAAATTCCAGCCAAGCTTGCCCGCAAGCAAGGCTGCAACTGTGCCCTTCCCCGAGCCACTCGGCCCATCGATGGTGATGACCGGAACGGGCCTGATCATGAATCACCCTCCGAATGTACCTGCATGCCGGCGCGCTGCGCCAAGGAGAGGAAGTTGGGGAACGACGTCGCCACGTTGGCGCAGTCATGGATTCGAATCGGGCCATTGGCTCGCAGCGCAGCCACACTGAAGGACATCGCGATGCGGTGATCGCCATGCGCCCAGACTTCACCGGAACCGATCGCACCACCTTCGATGACAATCCCGTCCGGGGTCGGTTCAGCCTTGACCCCCAGTGTCTGCAGCCCGTCCGCCATGACCTGGATGCGGTCAGACTCCTTGACCCGCAGCTCTTCGGCACCGCGCAACGTGGTACGACCTTCCGCGCAGGCCGCAGCCACGAAGAGCACCGGGAACTCGTCGATCGCCAGCGGAACCAGGTCCTCGGGAATGTCGATACCCTTGAGCTGCGCGCCACGCACGCGAATATCCGCCACCGGCTCGCCGCCCACCTCGCGCGGGTTCTCCAGAGAGATGTCGCCGCCCATCAACTTCAGAATATCGATCACGCCGGTACGGGTCGGATTCACGCCGACATGCTCGAGCACGATCTCCGAACCCTGCGCAATGCTCGCCGCCACCATGAAGAATGCCGCTGAAGAAATATCGGCAGGCACTTCAATATGAGTACCACGCAGCTTGTGCCCTGGCTCGACAACCGCAGTACTGCCCTTGACGGTCACCGGATAGCCGAAACCGCGAAGCATCCGCTCGGTGTGATCACGCGTCGGAGCCGGTTCGGTTACCGAGGTCTGATCAGCTGCATACAGACCGGCCAGTAACAGGCAGGACTTGACCTGCGCGCTGGCCATCGGCATTTCGTAATGCATGCCGGACAGACGCTGGCCGCCGCGAATGGTCAGCGGCGGACGCCCTTCCGGTGCCGTCTCGATAACGGCTCCCATCTCGCGCAGCGGCTTGGCGACGCGGTTCATCGGCCGTTTGGACAGGGACGCATCACCCGTCAACGTCGTATCGAACGGCTGCGCCGCGAGCAAACCGGACAGCAGCCGCATGGAGGTTCCCGAGTTGCCCAGGTAGATCGGCCCGGGCGGGGCCTTGAGGCCGTGCAGACCGACACCATGGACCGTCACGCGCCCCTGATGCGGACCCTCGATGACGACGCCCATGTCCCGGAACGCCTGAATGGTCGCCAGAGCATCTTCGCCTTCCAGGAAGCCTTCGACTTCCGTCACGCCCTCGGCAAGGGAGCCGAGCATGATCGAGCGATGAGAAATGGATTTGTCGCCTGGCACACGCAGATGGCCGGTCAGGCTGCCGCCAGGGTTGGCGAGGAAAACGAGGTCATTGGAATGCATAACGTCCACATAGGCTCGGCGAGCCAGTATTTTGCTGAAATGTTCCCGGGCAGCCTTGGCGCGAGTGAAAACGCCCAACAGCTTGTGCCCGTCTCCTTCATCGACCGCGGCGCGCAGCGCGTCGAGGTCGGCACGAAAATCGTCCAGGGTATGCAGCACTGCCTCGCGGTTGGCGAGAAAGATGTCGTGCCACATCACCGGATCGCTACCGGCGATACGGGTGAAATCGCGAAAACCACCTGCCGCGTAGCGGAATATCTCGAGATTCTCATGGCGCTTGGCGAGCGAATCAACCAGTCCGAAGGCCAGCAGATGCGGTAAATGACTAGTGGCAGCCAGCACCTCATCGTGATGCGTCACCTCCATATGCTCGACATCCGCACCCAGCGCCGACCAGAGCTTGCTCACCAGGGTGAGCGCTTGCGGATCGGTATTTTCCAGCGGCGTCAGGATCACCTTGTGCCGTCGAAACAGCGTGCTGTTCGCCGCCGTCACGCCACTGAGTTCGGAGCCGGCGATGGGGTGGCCAGGCACGAACCTTGGTGGCATGTTGCCGAACACTTTACGCGCACAGCGCACGACATTGCCCTTGGCGCTGCCGACGTCAGTGATCACTGCGTCGCCCAGTTCGAGCTTCGCCAGTTCACCAAGCAGCCGCTCCAGCGCAAGGATAGGCGTCGCAAGCTGAATTACGTCAGCCCCATGACAAGCCTCTGCAAGCGTCGCGGCGCAGCGATCCACCACGCCCAGTTCGACCGCAAGCTCACGCGAGCGTGCATCCAGATCGAAGCCGACCACCTCGCGACAAAGGCCAGCCTCACGCAAGCCCTTGGCGAACGAGCCGCCAATCAGGCCAAGGCCGATCACAACCAGGCGATTCACAATCGGCGAAGGCTGTTGCGCGTGACGAGCGTGATTCACTGAGCGAGCACCTGGCGCAGCACATCGAGAAAGCGTGCATTTTCCTGCTCGGTGCCAATTGAGATACGCAGGAACGTTGGCATACCGTATCCGGCCATAGGGCGCACAATCACCCCTTCGCGCAACAGCGCCTGATTGATCGGCGCAGCATCACGGGCGAAGTCCACCGCGATGAAATTGCCCCGCGAAGGGATCCACTCCAGTCCCAGCTGACGGAAACCCGTTTCCAGCTGAAGCATCCCGGCATCATTCGCCTTGCGGCTGGCAAGCAGGTAATCGACGTCATCCAGCGCTGCGCAAGCCGCCGTCAGTGCCAGACTGTTCACGTTGAATGGCTGCCTGACGCGATTCAGCACATCGGCGATCACCGGCGAACTGATCGCGTAGCCGACCCGCAGCGCAGCAAGCCCATAAGCCTTGGAGAAGGTGCGCGAAACCAGCAGATTCGAATAGTCGGCCAGAAAGGCCAGACCATCCGGCAGCTCCTGCCCTTCGGCATATTCGATGTAGGCCTCGTCCAGCACCACCAGGACACGCTCCGGTACGCGCGCTAGAAATCCACCCAGCGCAGCAGCATCGAACCAGGTTCCGGTGGGATTGTTGGGGTTGGCGACGAAAACCACGCGGGTATTCTCGTCGATGGCCGCCGCCATTGCGTCGAGGTCGTGCCCCCAGTTCCTGGCCGGCACGGCACGTCCCTCGGCCCCGACCGCCTGCGTCGCGATCGGATAGACAGCGAAGGCATGCTCGCTGAACACGGCGTTGAGGCCCGGAGCCAGATAGGCGCGCGCAACCAGCTCAAGAATGTCGTTGGAACCATTGCCCAGGGTGACTTGATTGATTCCGACCGAATAGCGCTCGGCAAGTCGCTGCTTGAGCGCGAAGCCGTTGCCGTCCGGGTAGCGGGTCAACTCCGAAAGCTCAGCCCTGATCGCATCAAGCACTTTCGGGCTTGGCCCTAGCGGGTTCTCGTTGCTGGCCAGCTTGACGATTCCTGCGGGGTCCAAACTCAGCTCGCGCGCCAGTTCTTCAACCGGCTTGCCCGGTACGTACGGCGACAGCTTCTGCACCCCTGGCTGCGCCAGGGCGAGGAAATCACAACTCATAACAAAACCTCAGGCTGCAGGCTTCAGACGGCAGGTACAAGCCGGTCGCCTGCCCCACTGCCGCGACCTGAAGCCGCAATTAAAGAACCGCTTTGGGGTAGGAACCCAACACCTTAAGGGCCACAGCTTCCTGCCCGAGCTTTTCCAGCGCATCCTTGATCAGCGGATCCTGGTGGTGACCCAGGAAATCGATGAAGAACACGTAGGTCCACTTGCCGCTGCGCGACGGCCGCGTTTCGATTCGAGTAAGGTCGATGCCGTTGGCATGGAACGGCACCAGCAGCTCGTGCAAGGCGCCTGGCTTGTTACGCATCGAGACGATGATAGAGGTCTTGTCATCGCCGGTCGGCGGCACTTCCTGGCTACCGATAATCAGGAATCGCGTGGAGTTGTCCGGGCGGTCCTCAATCTTCTCGGCCAGCTTGGTCAGACCGTAGAGCTGGGCAGCCATGTCGCCGGCGATGGCCGCCGAATTCCACTCGCTCTTGACCCGCTTGGCCGCATCCGCATTGCTGGAAACCGCTACGCGCTCGACATTCGGGTAGTGGGCATCAAGCCACTTGCGGCACTGCGCCAGCGATTGCGCGTGGGAGTAGATGCGCGTGATCCGATCAGTCTTGGTCGTCTCGCCCACCAACAAATGGTGGTGGATACGCAGCTCCACTTCGCCGCAGATCACGATGTCGTGCTCGAGGAAGCTGTCCAGCGTGTGATTGACTGCACCTTCGGTGGAGTTCTCCACCGGCACTACGCCGAAATTCACAGCCCCCGCCACAACCTCGCGAAACACCTCATCAATGGCTGCCATTGGCGTACTGATGACCGCATGGCCGAAATGCTTGAGCGCCGCAGCCTGGGAGAAGGTACCCTCTGGGCCGAGATAGGCAACCCGGAGCGGCTGTTCCAGGGCCAGGCAGGACGACATGATCTCGCGGAACAGACGCGCCATTTCCTCGTTATCGAGCGGCCCGCGGTTGAGCTCCATGATGTGCTTGAGCACCCAGGCTTCGCGCTCCGGACGGTAGAACACCGCGGACTCGCCCTCGGCCAGCGCCGCGGTCTTGACCCGGGCGACTTCCTGGGCACAGCGGGCGCGCTCGCTGATCAGATCGAGAATGCGCTCGTCGAGGCTGTCGATTCGAACCCGCAGGGCCTTCAACTGATCGGCGTCGCTCATCAGCCGTGCTCCTTCTCGAACTCGGCCATGTAGGCCACCAGCGCTTCGACCGCATCCAGGCCTACGGCGTTGTAGATAGAAGCGCGCATGCCACCCACGGAGCGATGCCCTTTGAGGTTCAACAGGCCACGCGCGTCGGCGCCGGCCAGGAACGCCTTGTCCAGACGCTCATCGGCCAGACGGAACGGAACGTTCATCCACGAACGCGCATTGATGGCGATCGGGTTGGTGTAGAAATCGCTGGCATCGATGGCACCGTAGAGCATGTCCTTCTTGGCGCGGTTGCGCTGCTCCATCGCCTCGACGCCGCCCTGCTCCTTCAGCCACTCGAAGACCAGCCCCGAGAGATACCAGGAAAAGGTTGCCGGCGTGTTGTACATCGAGCCGTTATCCGCCGCGACCTTGTAGTCGAGCATGGTCGGGCAAGCGGAACGCGCATGGCCGAGCAGGTCTTCACGAACGATAACGACCACCAGCCCGGATGGCCCGATGTTCTTCTGCGCTCCGGCGTAGATCAGGCCGAACTTCGAGACGTCGATGGTCCGCGACAGAATGTCCGACGACATGTCGACGACCAGCGGCGTATCGCCGAGATCCGGAATCCAATCGAACTGCAGGCCGCCGATGGTCTCGTTGCTCGCGTAGTGCAGGTACGCCGCGTGCTCGCTCAACTGCCAGTCGTTCTGCCCCGGAATGGCGAAGTAATCGAGAGGTTTGGCGCTGGCCGCCACATTGACGTTACCGAAACGACGCGCCTCTTCGATCGCCTTGCGCGACCAGATGCCCGTATCGATGTAGTCGGCAACGCCATCTTCCGGCAGCAGGTTCAGCGGAATCTCGGCGAACTGCTGGCTGGCGCCCCCCTGCAGGAACAGCACCTTGTAGTTCGACGGAATTGCCAGCAGGTCGCGCAGATCCTGTTCGGCCTTTTCGGCGATAGCGGTGTATTCGTCGCTACGGTGGCTCATCTCCATGACCGACAGGCCCTTGCCATGCCAGTCGAGAAGCTCCGCCTGGGCGCGCTGAAGGACGGCTTCGGGAAGCGCAGCCGGACCGGCACAGAAGTTAAAGGCGCGTTTGCTCACTGCTGTTCTCTCGCTCTTGCTCGATATTGAATCCCGCGGCGCGGCGACCGGAACCTCTACCGACCGCCACGCTACCACCTGATTGCGGATTGCTTTCGCCGATCAGTCTTCGTCGTCTGTCGGCACCACATCCGGAGATACGTCGCCAGCCCCGCCGAGCAGTTCATCCTCGCTCGGCTCAGTGCTGAGTACAGGCATTTCCTTCTCGAGGGCGTCGTCATCGAGCAACGCTTCGATGTCTTCCAGCACGTCTTCCTCGGATGGCTCCTGCACGCGCTCCAGACCAACCAGATGCTCGCCCTTGCTCAGTTTGATGAGGGTTACGCCCTGAGTATTGCGACCCAGCGATGACACCTCGTCGACGCGGGTCCGGACCAGCGTGCCCTGATCGGAGATCAGCATGATCTCCTCGCCCTCGAGCACCTGCACGGCACCGATCAACGGGCCGTTACGCTCGTTGGTGACCATGGCGATGACGCCCTGACCACCGCGACCGCGGCGTGGAAACTCTTCCATCGCGGTGCGCTTGCCGTAGCCACGCAAAGATGCGGTAAGGATCTGTGCACCCGATTCCGGAATCAGCATGGAGATGATGCGCTGCCCTTCGGGCAGACGCATACCGCGTACACCGCGGGCATTGCGGCCCATGATGCGAACCTTGCTTTCCTTGAAACGGATGACCTTGCCGCCGTCGGAGAACATCATCACTTCCTGGGCACCATCGGTGACGGCCGCAGCGATGAGGGTGTCGCCTTCTTCCAGCTTGAGCGCGATCAGGCCGGACGTCCGCGGACGGCTGAACTGCACCAGAGGTGTCTTCTTGACCGTGCCATTGGCGGTAGCCATGAAAATGTAGGAGCCGGTCGGCTCGTCTTTCTCGTCGCTGTCGGCGTCATCGCTTTCGACGTCGTCCGCATCATCGTGCTCGATGACCAGGCCTTCTGCTTCGTCCAGGTCGTCCTCACCTTCGGCAGCCTGCTTGCGCAGCGCTTCCAGATCGACCTGAAGCATGGCGGTGATGCGCTCGCCCTCATCGAGCGGTAGCAGGTTGACCAGCGGGCGGCCACGCGAAGTGCGAGATGCTTCGGGAATCTCGTAGGTCTTCAGCCAGTACACTTTGCCCTTGCTGGAGAACAGCAGCAGCGTGGTGTGACTGTTGGCAACCAGCAGATGCTCGACGTAATCCTCTTCCTTCACACCAGTCGCAGCCTTGCCGCGACCACCACGGCGCTGCGCCTGGTAGGCGGCCAGCGGTTGCGACTTGGCATAACCACCATGAGAGATGGTGACGACGCGCTCTTCTTCGGTGATCAGGTCCGCCAGCGTCAGGTCCAGACGCGACTCGAGAATCTCGGTACGCCGTGCATCGCCGAAATCGCGCTTCACGCCTTCCAGTTCTTCGCGGATGACTTCCATCAGGCGAACCGGATTGGTCAGGATGCGGATCAGCTCGCCGATCTGGGTGAGGATTTCCTGGTATTCGCTGAGCAGCTTCTCGTGCTCGAGGCCGGTCAGGCGGTGCAGACGCAGATCAAGAATCGCCTGCGCCTGTTCCGGCGACAGAAAGTACTTGCCGTCACGCAGGCCAAACTGCGGATCGAGGCCTTCCGGGCGACAGGCATCAGCCCCTGCGCGCTCGACCATGGCTTCAACGGCGCTCGATTCCCAGGCAGTGGAAATCAGCGCATCCTTGGCCTCGGCTGGAGTTGGCGAAGCCTTGATCACCGCAATGACCGGATCGATGTTGGACAGCGCGACCGCCTGCCCTTCAAGAATGTGCCCACGCTCGCGCGCCTTGCGCAGTTCGTAGACGGTACGGCGGGGAA
>NZ_AOFQ01000020.1 GCF_000495915.1 Stutzerimonas chloritidismutans AW-1 | reverse complement strand
CCCCGCAGGGCGTTTCTCCCCCAATCCTGAACCCCGCCAGTACGGCGCGGTGCAGGAGCCGGTGCACATTCTGATGAAGGTGGAAACCCACAACCACCCGACCGCGATCTCGCCGTTCTCGGGTGCTTCCACCGGTTCCGGCGGCGAGATTCGCGACGAGGGCGCCACCGGCCGCGGCGCCAAGCCAAAGGCGGGTCTGACGGGTTTCACCGTCTCCAACCTGAACATCCCCGGCTTCGAGCAGCCGTGGGAACAGGCCTACGGCAAGCCGGAACGCATCGTCACGCCGCTGGACATCATGATTGAAGGCCCTCTGGGCGGCGCCGCGTTCAACAACGAGTTCGGCCGCCCGGCGCTGACCGGTTACTTCCGTACCTTCGAGCAGTCGATCAACACGCCGCGCGGCGACGAGGTGCGTGGTTATCACAAGCCGATCATGCTCGCTGGCGGCATGGGCAATATCCGTGAAGATCACGTGCAGAAGGCCGAGATCACCGTTGGCGCCAAGCTGATCGTGCTCGGCGGCCCGGCCATGCTGATCGGCCTGGGCGGCGGCGCCGCCTCCTCGGTCGCGACCGGTGCCAGCTCGGCCGATCTTGATTTCGCCTCGGTACAGCGCGAGAACCCGGAAATGGAACGCCGCTGCCAGGAGGTCATCGACCGCTGCTGGCAGCTGGGCGACCAGAACCCCATCGCCTTCATCCATGACGTCGGTGCCGGTGGCATTTCCAATGCCTTCCCGGAGCTGGTCAACGATGGCGGCCGCGGTGGCCGCTTCGAACTGCGCAACGTGCCCAACGACGAGCCGGGCATGGCCCCGCACGAGATCTGGAGCAACGAGTCCCAGGAGCGTTACGTGCTGGCCGTCAGTGCCGCCGATTTCGAGCGTTTCCAGGCTATCTGCGAACGTGAGCGCTGCCCGTTCGCGGTTGTCGGCGAGGCGACCGAAGAGCCACAACTGACTGTCACCGACAGCCATTTCGGCAACACCCCGGTGGACATGCCGCTCGAAGTGCTGCTCGGCAAGCCGCCGCGCATGCACCGCAGCGCCAGCCGCGAAGCGGAATTGGGCGATGACTTCGATGCGGCTACTGTCGATCTGAATGAGGCGGTCACCCGGGTGCTGCGCCACCCAGCGGTCGCCAGCAAGAGCTTCCTGATCACCATCGGCGACCGCAGCATCACCGGCCAGGTAGCGCGCGATCAGATGGTCGGTCCGTGGCAGGTGCCGGTCGCCGACTGCGCCGTCACGGCTACCAGCTACGACGTTTACACCGGCGAGGCCATGGCGATGGGCGAGCGTACGCCGCTGGCGCTGCTGGATGCCCCGGCGTCGGGCCGCATGGCCATCGGCGAAACGCTGACCAACCTGGCAGCGGCACGCATCGAGAAGATCTCCGACATCAAGTTGTCCGCCAACTGGATGGCCGCCGCCGGCCACCCCGGCGAAGACGCGCGGCTGTACGACACCGTGCGAGCCGTCGGCATGGAGCTGTGCCCGCAGCTGGGCCTGACCATTCCGGTGGGCAAGGACTCGATGTCAATGAAGACCCATTGGTCGGAGGAGGGCGCCGAGAAAAGCGTGACCTCGCCGATGTCGCTGATCGTTTCCGGCTTCGCCCCGGTCACTGATATCCGCCAGACCCTGACCCCGCAGCTGCGCCTGGACAAGGGCGCAACGGACCTGATCCTGATCGATCTGGGACGCGGCCAGAACCGCATGGGCGCTTCGATTCTTGCGCAGGTGTATGGTCAGCTTGGTCGCCAGGCGCCCGACGTCGATGATGCCGAAGACCTGCAGGCGTTCTTCGCTGTGGTCCAGGGACTGAACGCCGATGGTCTGCTACTGGCCTACCACGACCGTTCCGACGGTGGTCTGCTGACCGCTGTGCTGGAAATGGCGTTTGCCGGTCACTGTGGCCTGAGTCTGAATCTCGATGGCCTGCTGGAGAGTGCCGCAGATGTCGCACCGATGCTCTTCAACGAGGAGCTTGGTGCGGTGATTCAGGTGCGTCAGGACGACACCGAGATCGTGCTGGCACAGTTCAGCGCAGCCGGTCTGGGTGACTGTGTCGCGGTCATCGGTCAGCCGGTCAACAATGGCCATGTGTCGATCAAGCACGGCGAGAACGAAGTCTTCGCCGGTGAGCGCCGTCTGCTGCATCGGCAGTGGGCGGAAACCAGTTACCAGATCCAGCGTCTGCGCGATAACGCCGAGTGCGCCGATCAGGAGTTCGACGCGCTGCTCGAAGAGGACAACCTGGGTCTCAGTGCCAAGCTCAGCTTCGACGTGAACGAGGACATCGCGGCGCCCTACATCAAGCGTGGCGTTCGTCCACAGATTGCGGTGCTGCGCGAGCAGGGCGTCAATGGCCAGGTGGAGATGGCGGCGGCGTTCGACCGCGCCGGTTTCGCCGCGGTCGACGTGCACATGAGCGATATTCTTTCCGGGCGTGTCAGCCTTGAGGAGTTCAAGGGCCTGGTGGCCTGCGGTGGCTTCTCCTACGGCGACGTGCTCGGCGCCGGTGAAGGCTGGGCCAAGTCGATCCTGTTCAATGCGCGTGCACGGGATGGCTTCCAGGCCTTCTTCGAGCGCAAGGACAGCTTCGCTCTCGGCGTGTGCAATGGTTGCCAGATGATGAGCAACCTGCACGAGCTGATCCCGGGCACCGAGAACTGGCCGCACTTCGTGCGTAACCGCTCGGAGCAGTTTGAAGCGCGGGTGGCGATGGTTCAGATTCAGGATTCGCCATCGATCTTCCTGCAGGGCATGGCCGGCTCCCGTCTGCCGATCGCCATCGCCCACGGCGAAGGCCATGCGGAGTTCGAGAGCGAAGAGGCCATGCTGCAGGCAGATCTTTCCGGCACCGTGGCGCTGCGCTTCGTGGATAACCACGGCAAGGTCACCGAGCGTTACCCGGCCAACCCGAACGGCTCGCCGCGCGGTATCACCGGTCTCAGCAGTCGCGATGGTCGCGTGACCATCATGATGCCGCACCCCGAGCGGGTGTTCCGCGCCGTGACCAACTCCTGGCGCCCTGACGAGTGGCAGGAAGACGGCGGCTGGATGCGCATGTTCCGCAATGCGCGGGTCTGGGTCGACTGACCGACCGGGTCAATCTGGCCATTCCCGAGGAGCCCGTCGATAGCATATCGGCGGGCTTTTTCATTTGTGACAAAGGTCTATGAACCGGTAGCGCAAAGCGTCGTCTGAGCTATGACGCGACGCACTATTCGGTGCCCCACGGATGGCAGAATGCCAGTTCGCTCGGCCGGTGGAGGTCGGGCTCATCTGCACGGAGAGGTCGATGTACAAGCTGTGCTTCTATGTTCCAGACAGTCATCTGGAAGCGGTCAAGAAAGCAGTGTTCGCCGCCGGCGCTGGCCGCATAGGCGCATATGACAGTTGCTGCTGGCAGGTGCTGGGGCAAGGGCAATACCGCCCGTTGGAGGGTAGCCAGCCTTTTATCGGGCAAGCCGGGCAGGTGCAGCACGTTCCCGAGTGGAAGGTCGAATTGGTTGTGGCGGACGAGTTGATTCACGACAGCGTGAAGGCAATGAAGAAGGCCCATCCCTATGAAACGCCTGCGTTCGACGTCTGGCGTTTGTCCGACATGCAGTTCTAGCCAGCCGTACTGGGTGCGTGCTTAGCTGTAGTGGCGCCCCGACATCCGTTACGGGCGAATCTCGATCAGCGTGCCATCCTTCACCAGCGCCCAGATCTCGCGCATGTCGCTGTTGCTCAGCGCGATGCAGCCCTCGGTCCAGTCCAGGGTGTGAAAGAACCACTCCGGATACTCCTCATCCAGTGGCGTGCCGTGCAGCATGATCATGCTTCCAGGCGCTACGCCTTCCTGCTGTGCGCGGGCCAGGTCACGCGCGTTGGGGTAGGAGATGTGCATCGACAGGTTGTATTTGTCGCTGGTCTTGCGCCAGTCGATCCAGTAGAAGCCTTCCGGCGTGCGCTTGTCGCCTTCGCGCAACTTTGCGCCGTCGGGTTGTTTGCCCAGCGAAACGCGATAGCTCTTGAGTGTCTGGCCAGCGCTGACCAGATGGAGTTTGCGTTCCGACTTGATTACCAGCACTTTGTCGATGGGTGAACCGCCCAGGCTGGGCGTCGCATTGGCGTGGGAGAACGCGGTAAAGGTGAGGCAGAGCAGGGCGAGCAGCCAGCGCATCGAGGCTTTCCTTCGAACTTCATCAGACCTGTATGTGCCAGCCGGTCCGGCAGACACTTCAGTCTGCGCGGGCGTGGCCCTGCTGGCGGTTGCGATAGCTTGTCACGGCCTCGTTGCGCACCGGGAAGGTCTGCTGCACCCGGTCGGCGAAGAAGCATTCTAGGGTACGGCCGATGGTCGGAAAAGCCAGCTCGGACCAAGGGATGTCTTGCTGATGAAAGAGCTTCACTTCCAGGCTTTCGTCTCCGGCACAGAAGTCCAGATCGACGAGCTCGGCGCGGAAGAACATGTAGACCTGATTGATATGTGGCAGGTCGAACAGGGTATACAGCTGCAGGTCACGCACTCTGGCGCAGGCCTCTTCGAGTGTTTCGCGCTCTGCGGCCTGCTGCATGGTTTCGCCGTTCTCCATGAAGCCGGCCGGCAGGGTCCAATAGCCCCGGCGCGGTTCGATCGCACGCCGACATAGCAGCACGCGATCATCCCAGACGGGTACGCAGCCGGCGACGATCCTCGGGTTCTGATAGTGCACCGTTTGGCAGCTGTCGCAGACGAAGCGCGGCCGGTTGTCGCCGTCCGGTACTCGGACCAGCACCGGATCGCCGCACTGGTTGCAGTATTTCATGGGTGCCTTCCTGATTGCTCCGGGAAATATTGGGCCGTTCACACGGATTCGGCAAGGCAGCCTCTGCGCCATTCGGGGTGGCTCTGACCCGCCTGGTTCGCAGTTGTAACATTGATATCGCATCGAGGCGTTGGAGCTTCTCGTTTGGCGCTCTCCGGGCCTTGGGCGGCTCCGCCTTTCATGCCATGATGCCGATCAAAGACGAAACGAGAAAATACATGCTGGACACAATACTCCACCGGGTGCGCGCTCATTCCCCGCATCTTCTGGAGCCGGAAGGCCGCCTGCCCGAGGCGGCCGTGTTGATGCCAATCACCCGCAGCGAGTCGCCGGAGCTGGTGCTGACGCTCCGCGCCGCCGGTCTTTCCACCCATGGTGGAGAAGTGGCGTTTCCCGGCGGTCGACGCGATCCGGAAGACCGCGATCTGCTGCACACCGCGCTGCGTGAGGCCGAGGAAGAGGTAGGCCTGGCGCCAGGCATGGTCGAGGTCGTCGGCCCGCTCAGCAGCCTGGTGTCGGTGCATGGCATCCACGTCACGCCTTACGTCGGTCTGGTTCCGGACTATGTCGAGTACCGCGCCAACGATGCCGAAATCGCCTCCGTGTTTTCTGTGCCGCTGGAATTCTTCTGCGAGGATCCGCGCGAGGTCACGCACCGCATCGATTACCAGGGACAGAGCTGGTACATCCCGTCCTACCGCTATGGCGAATACCAGATTTGGGGCCTGACCGCGATCATGATCGTCGAGCTGGTCAATGTCATATATGACGCCGGCATCGAAATGCGCCGCGCGCCTGCCGCATTCATCGATCTGTCCGGGCGGCGCGAGCCCTGAGCTGCACTGTCGCAGGGGCGAGCGGTATTCCTGTGGCCTGAGTACAACTGACAAGAAGAGGTGTGTCGTGAAATACCGTCTGGGAGAGTCGCGGGTCGAAGCGCATCCGCAAAGCTGGGTAGCCCCCAATGCCACGCTGGTCGGCAAGATCAGGCTGGATGCGGGTGCAAGCGTCTGGTTTGGCGCCGTGCTACGCGGTGACAACGAGTTGATCCACATCGGTGAGAACAGCAATGTGCAAGACGGCAGCGTGATGCACACCGATATGGGGCATCCGTTGACCCTGGGTACCGGCGTCACGGTTGGCCACAACGCCATGTTGCACGGTTGCACGGTCGGTGATTACAGCCTGATCGGCATCAATGCGGTGGTGCTCAACGGCGCGAAGATCGGCAAGCACTGCATCATTGGCGCCAACACCCTGATTGCCGAGGGCAAGGAAATTCCCGATGGCTCGCTGGTGGTCGGCTCGCCGGGCAAAGTGGTGCGTGAGCTGAGCGATGAGCAGAAGAAGCTGCTCGAAGCCAGCGCCGCTCACTACGTGCATAACGCTCAGCGCTACGCGCGTGAGCTGGAGCGCGATGAGTGAACACGCAGGAAAAGCCGGTCGCCTCGCCCTGTGTCAGTCTCTGCGCTCTGGATGAGGATGACCTGTGCGTCGGTTGCCAGCGAAGCGCGGATGAGATCCGGCGCTGGGGGTTGATGAGCAACGAGGAGCGGCGCGAGGTGCTTCAACGCTGCAGCGAGCGACTTCGCCTCAGTGGCCAGCTGATGTAGGCGCGTGCCGGGTTCGTTTGTATTTCCAGAGTCGCGAGGATTCCATGCCAAGAATAGGTACACCATTGTCTTCCAGCGCTACGCGCGTCCTGCTCTGTGGCTGCGGCGAGCTTGGCAAGGAGTTGGTTATTGAGCTGCAGCGGCTTGGCGTGGAAGTCATAGCAGTCGACCGCTACGCCAATGCACCAGCCATGCAGGTGGCGCACCGCAGCCACGTGGTCGACATGCTCGACGGTGCTGCGCTGCGAGCGGTGATCGAGCAGGAGCGACCGCATTACATCGTGCCGGAGATTGAGGCCATCGCCACCGCTACCCTGGTCGAGCTGGAGGGCGAAGGCTACACCGTGATACCCACGGCCCGGGCCGCGCAGCTGACGATGAATCGCGAAGGCATTCGCCGCCTGGCCGCAGAGGAGTTGGGCTTGCCGACTTCACCCTATCGCTTCGCGGATTCGCTGGAAGAGTGTCGCTCGGCGGCGATGGCGCTGGGCTTTCCCTGTCTGGTCAAGCCGGTGATGAGCTCGTCCGGCAAGGGACAGTCGGTGTTGCGCAGCGAAGCCGATATCAATGTCGCCTGGAATTATGCGCAGGCCGGTGGTCGCGCAGGTCGCGGGCGAGTCATCGTTGAAGGCTTTATCGACTTCGATTACGAAATCACCTTGCTGACGGTGCGCCATACGGGTGGCACGAGCTTCTGCGAGCCGGTCGGCCATCGCCAGGAGAAGGGCGACTATCAGGAGTCGTGGCAGCCACAGCCGATGGCGCCGGCGGCGATGGCCGAGGCGAAGCGCATTGCACTGGCGGTCACTGAGGCGCTTGGTGGGCGGGGCATCTTTGGCGTCGAGTTATTCGTCAAAGGCGATCAGGTCTGGTTCTGCGAAATCTCCCCGCGTCCTCACGATACCGGTCTTGTGACACTGGTTTCGCAGGACCTGTCCGAGTTCGCGCTGCATGCGCGGGCCATTCTCGGCCTGCCGATTCCGTGCATCCGCCAGATGGGCCCTGCGGCTTCGGCGGTGATTCTGGTAGAAGGTGAATCCACCGAAGTGAGCTTCGGCAATCTCGCTGCTGCGCTTGCAGAACCGGATACCGCGCTGCGTCTGTTCGGCAAGCCCGGTGTAAGCGGCCAACGGCGCATGGGGGTCGCGCTGGCGCGGGACGTATCCATCAATGCGGCGAGAGAGAAGGCGTTGCGTGCAGCTGCTGCGGTGAAAGTGGAGCTGTGAGGGTGGCGGGCTGGCTTGCTGCCGGCCCGATTACTCGGGTTGCTGCTCGTCCGAGGATGTGTCGTCGATGGTCCAGGCTCGTACGCTTTTCACGCGGTTATCGGCCGCTTGCAGGATTTCCAGCCGGTAGTTGCCGATCTGCAAACAGATGCCGCTATCCGGCATGTGCTCAAGGGCCTCGGTGATGAGGCCGTTGAGCGTCTTGGGGCCGTCGCAAGGCAACTTCCAGCCGAGGGCCCGGTTTACCTCGCGAATGTAGGCGGCGCCATCGATCACTAGCGTGCCGTCGTCCTGCGGGTGAATATCCGGGCTGCGCAGTACGTCCTGATTGCTGAACTCGCCGACGATCTCTTCGAGGATGTCCTCGAGCGTGACGATGCCGCGGACGTCGCCGTATTCGTCGACCACGATGCCGATTCGTCGCTTTTGCTTCTGGAAGTTCAGCAGCTGGGTGGAAAGCGGAGTATTTTCCGGTACGAAATAGGGTTCGTTACAGGCTTCGAGCAGGCTTTCCTTGGTTAGCTGGTCATGACTGAGCAGGCGGGCAATCTGTCGCATATGGACGATGCCCTCGATCTGGTTGATGTCGTTGCGAAACACCGGCAGGCGAGTATGTGGCGTGGTGCGCAGCTGACCGATGATCGATTCCAGATCGTCATCGAGATCGATCCCGGTAACCTCGTTGCGCGGAATCATGATGTCGTCGACAGTGACCCGCTCCAGGTCGAGAATGCCGAGCAGCATGCTCTGGCGATTCAGCGGCAGGTCGGTGCCGGATTCGCGTACGACGCTGCGTAGCTCCTCGGTGGACAGGCTGTCGTTGCCCTTGTTGGATAGGTCGACGCCAAGCAACTTGAGCAGTCCGTTGCTTACCCAGCCGAGCATGGCAACCAGAGGATAAAGCACCTTCTGCAGCAGCTTCAGCGGTAGGCTGACCGGGTAGGCGACAATCTCCGGGCGTAGTGCGGCCAGGGTTTTCGGCGTGATTTCGCCGAAGATCAGCAAGATGATGGTCAGGCCGATGGTGGCAATCGCGATCCCAGCTTCGCCCCATAGCTGCATCGCGAGCACGGTAGCGATGGATGAGGCCAGGATGTTGACGAAGTTGTTGCCAACCAGAATGGTGCCCAGCAGGCGGTCAGGATGGGCCAGCAGTTCGCTGGCGCGCTGCGCGCCTCGATGCCCTTCCTTGGCCTGATGCCTGAGGCGGTAGCGGTTGAGGCTGAGCATGCCGGTTTCGGAACTGGAGAAGAACGCCGAGCACAGCAGCAGAAAGACCAGCAGTCCGACCAGAAAGCCGGGGTGTAGATTTTCCACGGGTTAGCCTGTTTGCGTCAGATGTGCAGGATGAATTCGCGGACGAGCTTGCTGCCGAAATACGCCAGCATCAGCAGGCAGAAACCGACCAGTGTCCAGCGGATGGCCTTGTAGCCGCGCCAGCCAAGCTGGTGGCGCCCCCACAGCAGCAGGCCGAAGACGATCCAGGCAACCACCGAAAGGAGTGTCTTGTGGACCAGGTGCTGCGCAAAAAGGTCATCAAGAAACAGCCAGCCGGAAAGCAGTGAGGCGGACAGAAGCAGCCAACCTGCCCAGAGAAAGCCGAACAACAGGCTTTCCATCGTCTGCAGAGGCGGGAAGTTGCGGATCAGGCCCGAGGGATGCTTGTGCTTGAGGTGATGATCCTGCAGCAGCAGCAACAAGGCCTGGAAGACCGCAATGGTCAGCATGCCGTAGGCCAGGATCGACAGCAGGATATGCGCGAGTATGCCCGGCTCCTCGGCAATCGCAGGTGCAGTGCCGGATGGGGCGAACTGGGCGAAGAGTACCGTCAGGCAGCCCAGTGGAAAGAGCAGCAGCAGCAGGTTTTCCACTGGCATCCGATGCAGCGCCAGTAGTATCAGCAGGATGACAGCGGCGGCAATCAGGCTTGAGGCGGTGAAGAAGTCCAAGTGCAGGCCGCTTGGTGATATCAGCTGGATGAAAAGGCTGATCCCATGGGCAAGCAGAGCGAGCAGTCCGACTGTCAGCAGCAGACGTCTGTCCGGCACGGCGCGTTGTGCCAGACGCAAACTTTGATAACCCGTGGCGCCGGCATACAGAGCCGCGGCGGCAAGGCTGGGTAGCAGAGGGTGCATAAGTTCCGGTAACGGGCTCGAAAGGTCGTGAGTGTGGCACAAAGACCCGAGGCGCAAAAGCGGTGGCCGGGTTACGGATCGTCACGGCGTGCGATGCGCCGCATGCTGCGCCATCCATCCCTGGCTTCGGGTCGCGCGGCGGCTGGCGCGGTCAGGTAAATACGAAAAGCCGTGCAGTCGGGGTACCGGCCTGACGCCCGCACCTTCTATAATCTCGCCCTTCAGCACCCCAGCGTGGAATGGCTCATGTTCGAAAACCTAACCGACCGCCTCTCACAAACGCTTCGCCACGTCACCGGCAAGGCGAAGCTGACCGAGGACAACATCAAGGACACGCTGCGTGAAGTGCGGATGGCGCTGCTTGAGGCCGACGTCGCACTGCCGGTGGTCAAGGAGTTCGTCAATCGGGTCAAGGAGCGCGCTGTTGGCACCGAGGTCTCGAAGAGCCTGACTCCGGGTCAGGCGTTCGTGAAGATCGTTCGCGCAGAGCTGGAAGAGTTGATGGGCGCGGCCAACGAGGACCTGGTGCTTCAGGTCACTCCGCCGGCCGTGGTGCTGATGGCCGGCCTGCAGGGGGCGGGTAAGACCACCACCGTGGGGAAGCTGGCGCGCTTCCTCAAGGAGCGCAAGAAGAAGAGCGTGCTGGTGGTTTCGGCTGACGTCTATCGTCCGGCTGCGATCAAGCAGCTCGAAACCCTGGCTGGCGAAGTGGGTGTGACCTTCTTCCCTTCCGATATCAGCCAGAAGCCGGTGGAGATCGCCCAGGCGGCCATCCGTGAAGCCAAGCTCAAGTTCATTGATGTGGTGCTGGTGGATACTGCCGGTCGTCTGGCCGTAGATGCCGAGATGATGGCCGAGATCCAGGCTGTACACGCCGCGATCAATCCTGCCGAAACGCTGTTCGTGGTCGATGCCATGACGGGCCAGGACGCGGCAAATACCGCCAAGGCGTTCGGCGAAGCACTGCCGCTGACCGGTGTGGTGTTGACCAAGGTGGATGGCGATGCGCGTGGTGGTGCCGCGCTTTCGGTGCGGCACGTGACCGGGAAGCCGATCAAGTTCCTCGGCATGGGCGAGAAGAGTGACGCCCTTGAACCTTTCCATCCGGATCGTATTGCCTCGCGCATCCTCGGCATGGGCGATGTGCTCAGCCTTATCGAGCAGGCCGAGCAGACCCTTGATCGCGAGAAGGCCGAGAAGCTCACCAAGAAGCTCAAGAAGGGCAAAGGGTTCGATCTCGAGGACTTCCGCGATCAGCTGCAGCAGATGAAGAACATGGGCGGCCTCGGTGGCTTGATGGACAAGCTGCCATCGATCGGTGGCGTCAACCTGTCGCAGATGGGGCATGCTCAGGGCGCAGCGGAGAAGCAGTTCATGCAGATGGAGGCGATCATCAACTCGATGACGCCTGCCGAGCGACGCAATCCTGACATCATCAGTGGATCGCGCAAGCGCCGTATCGCCATGGGGTCAGGTACCCAGGTGCAGGATATCGGCCGGCTGATCAAGCAGCACAAGCAGATGCAGAAGATGATGAAAAAGGTCACCGGCAAGGGTGGCATGACCAAGATGATGCGCGGCATGGGCGGCATGTTCCCAGGCGGCGGTATGCCGAAGTTCTAGAAAGTGTCTTGTCGCGGCGCTGAGTCGCGACGTAATGCGGTCTGCAGCCTGATGCCGGGTATCGCCTAGCTCCGGCTGAGACCTTTAGTAAAAGAGTTTGCAAAATCCCCGGCATTCCTTAAAATGTGCGGCCTTTCGGGCCTAGGCCCATTTTAAGTGTGTGCCTTAAGTAAGTTAGCACCGACTACAGGAACGATGTTCACATGGTAACTATTCGTCTCGCCCGTGGCGGCTCCAAGAAGCGCCCTTTCTACCACCTGACCGTGACCAACAGCCGCAACCCGCGTGATGGTCGCTTCGTCGAGCGCATCGGTTTCTTCAACCCGATCGCCACTGGTGCGGAAGTGAAGCTTTCTGTAAACCAGGAGCGCGCTACTTACTGGCTGAGCCAGGGCGCACAGCCGTCTGAGCGCGTTGCTCAGCTGCTGAAGGAAGCTGCCAAGGCCGCTGCCTGAATCTCATGAACGCAACGTCTGCTCCGGTCGATGACCTGGTTGTCATCGGCAAGATCGTTTCGGTGCATGGCGTGCGCGGTGACGTAAAGGTCTACTCCTTTACTGATCCGATCGACAACCTGCTGAACTATCGACGCTGGACGCTGAGGCGAGGCGACGAGGTGAAGCAGGTCGAGTTGGTCAAGGGGCGCCTCCAGGGAAAGATCCTGGTGGCAACGCTGAGTGGGTTGGATGATCGCGAAGTTGCGCGTACCTACGCCGATTTCGAGATATGCATCCCGCGTAGCGAACTGCCCGCCTTGGACGACGGTGAGTACTACTGGTATCAGCTTCAGGGCTTGAAGGTCATCAATCAGGCTGAGCAGTTGCTTGGTCAGATCGATCACCTGCTTGAAACCGGAGCCAACGACGTGATGGTCGTGAAGCCTTGTGCTGAAAGCCTGGACGATCGCGAACGTCTGTTGCCTTACACCGATCAATGCGTGTTGAAGATCGATCTGGTAGCGGGCGAGATGCAGGTCGATTGGGACGCGGATTTCTGAACGGCATGTCCGCTTTGCGCGTCGAGGTCATCAGCCTTTTCCCGGATATGTTCGCAGCGATATGTGACTACGGGATTACCAGTCGTGCCGTGAAGCAGGGGTTGTTGCAGGTGAGCTGCTGGAACCCCAGAAGCTACACCGAAGACCGCCACCAAACAGTGGACGACCGCCCATTCGGCGGTGGCCCCGGCATGGTGATGAAGATCAAGCCGCTCGAGCTTGCCTTGGCTGACGCCAAACAGGCTGCGGGTGAGACGGCGAAGGTGATCTACCTCTCGCCGCAGGGGCGCCAGCTGAAACAGGCTGATGTCCGCGAGATGGCAAAAGAGGATGCGCTTATCCTGATTGCCGGTCGCTACGAAGGTATTGATGAGCGCTTCATCGAAGCGCATGTCGATGAGGAATGGTCGATTGGTGATTACGTGTTGTCCGGTGGCGAGTTGCCGGCAATGGTGCTGATCGACGCCGTGACGAGGCTGCTTCCGGGTGCCCTGGGTCATGCTGGTTCCGCCGAGGAGGATTCGTTCACCGACGGCCTGCTCGACTGTCCGCACTACACGCGTCCTGAGGTGTATGCGGGTAAATGTGTTCCTGATGTGCTGCTCAGCGGCAACCACGAACACATCCGACGCTGGCGCTTGCAGCAGTCCCTTGGAAGGACCTGGGAGCGACGCGCCGATCTTCTGGATAGCCGCTCGCTTTCTGGAGAAGAACAGAAGCTGCTGACGGAATACATCCGCCAGCGGGACGATAGTTAACGTATCGATGGCAACCCACAGGGTTGACCTTAGGAGCACAGCATGACCAACAAGATCATTCAGCAGCTCGAAGCCGAGCAGATGAACAAAGAAATCCCGCCGTTCGCGCCGGGCGACACCGTTATCGTTCAGGTGAAGGTGAAGGAAGGCGAGCGTCAGCGTCTGCAGGCCTTCGAGGGCGTCGTGATCGGCAAGCGCAACCGCGGTCTGAACAGTGCTTTCACCGTTCGCAAGATCTCCAACGGTGTAGGCGTCGAGCGTACTTTCCAGAGCTACAGCCCGATGGTCGACAGCATCAGCGTCAAGCGTCGCGGTGACGTGCGCAAGGCCAAGCTGTACTACCTCCGCGCGCTGTCCGGCAAGGCCGCCCGCATCAAGGAAAAGCTGGTCTAAGACCGCGGTTCCGCAAAAAAGCAGCCCTCGGGCTGCTTTTTTCGTTTCTAGGGCCTGCTGATTCCGGCGGAGCGAGACTTGTGCCTGCGATTGGGGCGGCGATCGGATGAAGAGATTCCGATTCGTTTGCGCTCTGGCTGCATCGGGACGCCTGTGGAAAACTGTTGCACCCCTTCTGATTGAAGCTGTCATGCCTGCACTCGACGACCCCATCATCGACCGTTACCTCGATGCGCTCTGGCTGGAAAAAGGGCTGGCGGACAATAGCCGCGAGGCCTACCGCAGCGACCTCGCATTGTTCAACGGCTGGCTGGAGGAGCGAGGCGTTCGACTTGCCACCGCCGGGCGCGAGATCATTCTCGATCACCTCGCATGGCGTCTGAACAATGGTTACAAGACGCGCTCCACGGCGCGCTTTCTGTCAGGCTTACGGGGCTTTTATCGCTACCTGTTACGCGAGGGCGAGATCGCCGTCGATCCGACCTTGCGCGTGGGTCTGCCACGGCTTGGACGTCCCTTGCCGAAAGCGCTGTCCGAAGCCGATGTAGAGGCATTGCTGGCGGCGCCAGATATTGGAGAGCCGTTAGGTCTGCGTGATCGCGCCATGCTCGAGGTGCTTTATGCCTGCGGGTTGCGGGTTACCGAGTTGATCAGCCTGACGCTCGAGCAGGTCAGCACGCGCCAGGGCGTCGTGCGAACGTTCGGCAAAGGCAATAAAGAGCGTCTTGTGCCGCTTGGCGATGAAGCTTTGCACTGGCTGGAGCGTTATCAGCGCGATGGCCGTGATCTCTTGCTCTCGGGCAAGGCCAGTGATGTGCTGTTTCCCAGTCAGCGCGGTGGCCAGATGACACGCCAGACCTTCTGGCACCGGATCAAGCTGTACGCGAAGGTCGCTGGTGTCGCCGCATCGATTTCACCGCATACCTTGCGCCACGCTTTCGCCACGCACTTGCTCAACCATGGCGCGGATCTGCGCACCGTCCAGATGTTGCTTGGTCACAGCGACCTGTCGACCACTCAGATCTACACCCACATTGCGCGAGCGCGGTTGCAGGAGTTGCATGCGGCGCACCATCCACGCGGCTAGGGCAGAGCGCCGGCGCGGGTAGGCTGGGGTCTCGGCGGCGGCCCAGAGAAGCAGCTAGCAGTTTGTACGGCATGGCTATGATAGGCTCTGCGCCTTTCCCCGATTGTCGCTGCCAGGAGTTTCCATGGGCGTGATTCGTTTGTTCGCTGCCGCCGTTGCAGGTCTGGCCAGCGTTGTTGTAATGGCCGCCGATCCGGATCAGGCGATTCGCCAGTCTTTGCAGAAGATCCAGCCGGACATGCCCATCGAAGCTATTGCTGAGAGCCCGATGCCCGGGGTTTATCAGGTTCAGCTGGAGGGTGGGCGGCAGCTGTATGCCAGCGCTGATGGGCAGTTCGTCATCCAGGGCTATCTCTACCAGTTCAAGGATGGTCAGGCCGTCAACCTGACCGAGCAAGCTCAAAGCAAGTCGGTGGCCAAGCAGATCAACTCGATCCCGGCCAGCGAGATGGTGGTGTTCGCGCCCAAGGAACCCAAGACTCATATCACCGTATTTACCGATACTGACTGTGGCTACTGCCAGAAGCTGCACAGCGAGGTTTCGCAGTTGAACCGCCTCGGCGTTGAGGTTCGCTATGTCGCGTTTCCGCGGCAGGGGATGGGTAGCCATGGGGCCAATACCCTGACCAGCGTGTGGTGCGCCAAGGATCGCCAGGACGCCATGAACAAGGCCAAGGCGCGTGAAGATCTGCCCACAGCCAGCTGCGAGACGCCTATCGAAAAGCAGTATCAGCTTGGCCAGATGATCGGCGTACAGGGCACGCCTGCCATCATTCTCGCCAACGGCCAGATGATTCCCGGCTATCAGCCGGCGGCCCAATTAGCAGAAGTTGCGCTCGCTGCCGAGTAATGCGTTGAGGCCATTGGTCCGATTCATTCGGGCTGATTGCCGATAGTGGAACTGGCTGGCCTGATGCGTTCAAAACCCTAAGGGTCTGAATGAGGAGGGCGTGATGAAGCTCGAAGGTTCCTGTCACTGTCAGGCTGTGCGGTTCAGCCTAGAATCCGCGCAGCCGTATCCTTTCATGCGCTGCTACTGCTCGATCTGTCGCAAGACAGCGGGTGGCGGCGGCTACGCGATCAATCTTGGTGGTGACTATCGAAGCCTGCAGGTCGAGGGGCGGGAGCATCTTGGCGTCTACCAGGCGCATATCACCGATGCCGAGACTGGCGAGGTAAAGATCAGTGATGGTCGCCGCCACTTCTGTCGACACTGCGCCAGTGCGTTGTGGTTGTGGGATCCGAGCTGGCCCGAGCTGGTGCATCCCTTCGCATCGGCGATCGACACCGATCTGCCCATCCCGCTGGAGCACACGCATCTGATGCTCGACTCCAAGGCCAGTTGGGTAGAGCCGCAGGTACAGGGACATGATCGCTGTTTTGCCGAATACCCGGATGAGTCGCTCGCGCAATGGCATCAGCGGTTGAAACTTGACGATCGGGCGTGCCCGCAGCAAGGCGAGGCTGATTGACTAAAAGCTGCTCCCTTCGTAATGTGCGACTCTTTTGTCGACCGGCAGGTCCGGTCGTCTCGCTGTGAATGGGGAGTTCAGCTTGAAACCGGTGAAAGTTGGCATCTGTGGGCTGGGAACCGTCGGTGGCGGTACCTTCAATGTGCTCAAACGCAACGCCGAGGAGATTGCCCGCCGTGCCGGGCGCGGAATCGAGGTTGCGCAGATTGCCACCCGGCACCCGAATCCCAAGTGCGATACCGGTACGACAGCCATCACGGCGGACATCTTCGATGTCGTGAACAACCCCGAAATCGACATCGTTGTCGAGCTGATCGGCGGTTATACCCTGGCCAAGGAGCTCGTCCTCAAGGCCATCGAGAATGGCAAGCATGTGGTCACCGCCAACAAGGCGCTGATCGCCGTGCATGGCAACGAAATCTTCGCCAAGGCGTGCGAGAAGGGCGTAATCGTCGCCTTCGAAGCCTCGGTCGCGGGTGGTATTCCGGTCATCAAGGCGATTCGTGAAGGGTTGGCCGGTAACCGCATCAACTGGCTGGCGGGAATCATCAACGGCACCGGCAACTTCATCCTCACCGAGATGCGTGAAAAGGGGCGGACCTTCGAGGACGTTCTCAAGGAAGCCCAGGAGCTCGGCTACGCCGAGGCCGACCCGACCTTCGACGTCGAGGGCATTGATGCCGCGCACAAGCTTACGATCCTGGCGTCCATCGCTTTCGGGATCCCGCTGCAGTTCGACAAGGCTTACACCGAGGGCATCGCGCGCCTGACCACGGCTGATGTGAATTACGCCGAAGCGCTGGGCTATCGCATCAAGCACCTGGGCGTCGCCCGCCGCACCGATGCTGGCATCGAACTGCGCGTTCATCCGACACTGATTCCGGCCGACCGCCTGATCGCCAACGTCAATGGCGTGATGAATGCGGTCATGGTCAATGGCGACGCCGTCGGCAGCACGCTCTACTACGGCGCCGGTGCAGGCATGGAGCCGACCGCTTCGGCAGTCGTGGCCGACCTCGTGGATGTGACCCGGGCCCTGACCACCGATCCGAACAATCGCGTGCCGCATCTGGCGTTCCAGCCCGACTCGCTGTCCGATCATCCAATTCTGCCGATCAGTGCCTGCGAGAGCGCCTACTACCTGCGCATCCAGGCCAAGGACCATCCGGGCGTGCTGGCTCAGGTGGCAACCATTCTCTCCGAGCGTGGCATCAACATCGAGTCGATCATGCAGAAGGAGGCCGAAGTCCAGGACGGTCTGGTTCCTGTGATTCTGGTGACCCATCGAGTGGTCGAGCAGCGTATCGACGATGCTATCGCTGCGTTGGAAGCCCTCGATGATGTGGCGGACAAGGTCGTGCGCATTCGCGTCGAACAGCTCAACTAACCAAGCCGCAGGCCGCAGCTGCAGGCAAGGAACAGCCTGATACCTGCAGCGCCAGCCTGCCGCTCGAACCGAAGGTTTGAACAAATGCGCTACATCAGCACTCGCGGCCAGGCGCCGGCCCTGAACTTCGAAGACGTCCTGCTGGCCGGCCTGGCCAGCGATGGCGGCCTGTACGTGCCGGAGAACCTGCCGCGGTTCACCGTGGAAGAAATTGCCTCCTGGGCCGGCCTGCCGTATCACGAGCTGGCCTTTCGGGTCATGCGCCCGTTCGTTGCCGGCAGCATTCCGGACGCCGACTTCAAGCGAATCCTCGAAGAAACCTATGGCGTCTTCGCCCATAGCGCCATCGCCCCGCTGCGTCAGCTGAACGGCAACGAGTGGGTGCTGGAGCTGTTTCACGGCCCAACCCTGGCGTTCAAGGATTTCGCCTTGCAGCTGCTCGGTCGTCTGCTCGATTACGTGCTGGCCAAGCGCGGCGAGCGCGTGGTGATCATGGGCGCCACCTCCGGTGATACCGGTTCGGCGGCCATCGAAGGCTGCAAGGCCTGCGACAACGTCGACATCTTCATCATGCACCCGCACAACCGCGTATCCGAGGTGCAGCGCCGGCAGATGACCACCATCCTCGGCGACAACATTCACAACATCGCCATCGAAGGCAACTTCGACGACTGCCAGGAGATGGTCAAGGCCAGCTTTGCCGACCAGGGTTTCCTCAAGGGCACCCGTCTGGTGGCAGTCAACTCGATTAACTGGGCGCGGATCATGGCCCAGATCGTCTACTACTTCCACGCTGCGCTGCAGCTCGGCGGTCCGGCGCGCTCCGTGGCGTTCTCAGTGCCGACCGGCAATTTCGGCGACATCTTTGCCGGCTATCTGGCGCGCAACATGGGCCTGCCGATCAACCAGCTGATCGTTGCCACCAACCGCAACGATATCCTGCATCGCTTCATGTCCGGCAACCGCTACGACAAGGACACCCTGCACGCGTCGCTGTCGCCGTCGATGGACATCATGGTGTCGTCGAACTTCGAGCGTCTGCTGTTCGACCTGCATGGTCGCAATGGCAAGGCCGTGGCCGAATTGCTGGATGGCTTCCGTGCCAGCGGCAAGCTGTCGGTGGAAGAGGAACGCTGGGCCGAAGCGCGCAAGCTGTTCGATTCGCTGGCCGTGGATGACGAGCAGACCTGCGCCACCATCGCCCAGGTCTTCAAGGAAACCGGCGAGGTGCTTGATCCGCATACGGCCATCGGCGTGCATGCCGCACGCGAATGCCGTCGCAGCCTGAGCATCCCGATGGTGACACTGGGCACCGCGCACCCGGTGAAATTCCCGGATGCGGTGGAGAAGGCGGGTATTGGCCAGGCACTTGCCCTGCCAGCGCACCTGGCTGATCTGTTCGAACGCAGCGAGCGTTGCACGGTGCTGCCGAACGAACTGAAGGCCGTTCAGGCTTTCGTTGGCCAGCACGGCAACCGGGGCAAGCCGCTGTAACGCTGCGGTAATACAAAAAGGCCAGTCGCATGACTGGCCTTTTTTCGTTTACAGCCTCGATCTCGACTGCTGGCATTGCAAAGCGGGCCTTCGCCCCGATGCGCCGTATCCCGGACGTTACTCGTCGAACTCTTCCCAGCCGCCCATTTCCCGCCAACGATTGACGATGCCGCAGAACAGCTCGGCAGTCTTCTCGGTGTCGTACCGGGCCGAGTGCGCCTCGCGGCCGTCGAAGTCGATCCCGGCGGCCTGGCAGGCCTTGGCCAGCACGGTCTGACCGTAGGCAAGGCCAGCGAGGGTGGCGGTGTCGAAGCTGGAGAAGGGGTGGAACGGGTTGCGCTTGATCTCGCAACGAGCGATCGCTGCGTTGAGAAATCCCAGGTCGAAGCTGCTGTTATGACCGACCAGAATCGCGCGCTTGCAGCCGGCGGATTTCACCGCCTTGCGCACGCTGCGAAAGATATCGGTCAGGGCCTGCGATTCGGGCACGGCCATGCGCAGCGGATGGTCGAGCTTGATGCCGGTGAACTCCAGCGCGGCTGCCTCGATGTTGGCGCCAGCGAAAGGCTCCACGCGGTAGAACAAGGTGTCCTGCGGGTACAGCAGGCCTTGCTCGTCCATGCCGATGGTCACGGCCGCAATTTCCAGCAGCGCATCCGTTGCGCTGTTGAAGCCGCCGCACTCGACATCGATCACCACTGGCAGGAAACCACGGAAACGCCGCGCCATCGGCGAGCGGGGTTTGCCCGGCAGGTGCTCTTCGAGCTCGTCTTCGAAGTGTTCTTCGCTCATGCGTTCGTCTCCAGACGCCAGTGCAGTCGTTCCCCGGCACGCAGCGGCACGACGACCTGCTCACCGAATGGCAGATTGGCCGGCACGTTCCACTCCTCGCGCACCAGGGTGATCTGCGTGGTGTTGCGCGGCAGACCGTAGAAATCCGGACCGAAGTGACTGGCAAAGGGTTCCAGTTTGTCCAGCGCCTGCCGCTGCTCGAAGGCTTCGGCGTACAGCTCGATGGCCGCATGCGCGGTATAGCACCCAGCACAACCGCAGGCAGCTTCCTTGGCGTGCTGTGCGTGGGGGGCCGAGTCGGTGCCGAGGAAGAACTTCGGGCTGCCGCTGGTGGCGGCATCCAGCAGGGCTTCCTGGTGAACGTTGCGCTTGAGCACTGGCAGGCAGAACAAATGCGGACGAATGCCGCCGACCAGCATGTGGTTGCGGTTGTACAGCAGATGGTGCGCGGTGATGGTGGCGCCGACGTTGGTGCCTGCCGCCTGGACGAACTGCACGGCGTCACGGGTGGTGATGTGCTCGAACACCACTTTCAGGGTTGGGAAGCGCGCGGTGACGCGACTCAACTGCTCGTCGATGAAGTGTTTCTCACGATCGAAGATATCGATCTCGCTGCGCGTGACCTCGCCGTGGACCAGCAAAGGCAGGCCGACCTCCGCCATGGTTTCCAGCACGCCGAAGATGTTGTCGATGGCGGTCACGCCGGAAGCGGAGTTGGTGGTCGCGCCTGCCGGATATAGCTTGGCGGCATGCACGAAGCCGCTGGCCTTGGCCTGGCGGATATCGTCAGAACTGGTGCTGTCGGTGAGATAGAGCACCATCAATGGCGCGAAATCACTGCCGGTCGGCCGAGCCGCCAGGATGCGCTGGCGATAGGCTTCGGCCTCGTCGGCATTGCGTACCGGTGGCACCAGGTTCGGCATGATGATGGCGCGGGCGAACTGGCGAGCAGCATCCGCGACGGTGTGAGGCAGGGCGGCGCCGTCGCGCAGGTGGATGTGCCAGTCGTCGGGGCGCAGCAGGGTGAGTCGGTCGGACATGCAGGGGTTTCCAGGCGGGTGAAACGTGCGCGAATGCTACCGGAAAAGCCCGGAGACGGCATCTTGCCTTCGTCTGCCAGGCTTGGGCACTGACCGTGACACGCTCAAGTTTGCCGGTCGGGCACCGATACCTAGAAGGAATACGCATCCTCTCGGAGTTCATCGTGCGCCTGCGCCCCCTCGTACTGTTGTGCCTGCTCGCTTCACCGGCCAACGCCCTGACATTCCAGACGCGGCTGGAACGGGTGCAATGGCAGGTGGAGGGCGATCAGTTCGAGTGCCGACTGACCCAGCCCATCGCCGGTTTCGGCAGCGGCGAGTTCGTCAGGCGTGCCGGCGAACAGGCGGTCTTTCGTCTGCACTCGCCGGAGCGCTGGCTTGGCGCCGGCTCGGCGACACTGCTTGCCGCAGCGGCGCCTTGGCAACCGTCGCGCAGTGATATCAATCTCGGCGTGGTCACCGTGAGTGGAGGCGATATTCCGTTCAACAGCACCCAGCTACAGGCCGGGCGCCTGCTTAGCGGCCTGCTCGAAGGGCGTAGCCCGGTGGTTCGGCATCGCACCATGCACGGCGGCGACACCCTGGAGATTCGCCTGTTGCCGGCGCGCTTCGGCAAGGCTTACGAGGAGTACCGCGTCTGTACGGCCAAGCTGCTGCCAGTCAATTTCGATCAGGTGCGCCAGTCGCAGATCGGTTTCCCGAGCAGCGATGTGGTGCTGGACGCTCAGGGGCGCGCCAGGCTCGATGTCGTTCTGCAGTACATGCGCGCCGATCCCAGTGTGAATCGCATCGAACTGGACGGCCACTCGGACAACAGCGGCAATCGCCTGCTCAATCGGGATCTGTCGCGCCGTCGCGCACTGGCGGTTCAGGAGTATCTGGTCGCCAACGGCATAGCTCTGGAGCAGATCACCCTGCGCTTCCATGGCGAGCGCTATCCGCTGGTGGCCAACAGCAGCGAGGCCAATCGCGCGAAGAATCGGCGTGTCACCTTGCGCCTGGCGCGAGAAGCGGCGCCTCCTGCGCCCTCGGCTCCCGCCGCCCCGTCGTCTTGATTGCCGCCGCAGCGGCGCGCCCCTGTAAAAGCCAGCCCATGACCGGTAGAATCGCAGGCTTTCCGTACAACCCGTGGAGCTGATGGCATGGCGGACGTTAAGAAGGTAGTTCTGGCCTATTCCGGTGGCCTGGACACCTCGGTGATTCTGAAGTGGCTGCAAGACACCTATAACTGTGAAGTGGTGACCTTCACCGCCGACCTCGGCCAGGGCGAAGAAGTCGAGCCAGCGCGCACCAAGGCGCAGGCTCTGGGCGTCAAGGAAATCTACATCGACGACCTGCGCGAAGAGTTCGTGCGCGACTTCGTCTTCCCCATGTTCCGTGCCAACACCGTTTACGAAGGCGAGTACCTGCTGGGTACCTCCATCGCCCGTCCGCTGATCGCCAAGCGCCTGATCGAGATCGCCAACGAGACTGGTGCCGATGCCATCTCCCACGGTGCCACCGGCAAGGGTAACGACCAGGTGCGCTTCGAGCTGGGCGCCTATGCGCTGAAGCCGGGCGTCAAGGTGATCGCTCCCTGGCGCGAGTGGGATCTGCTGTCGCGCGAGAAGCTGATGGACTACGCCGAGAAGCATGCCATCCCGATCGAGCGCCACGGCAAGAAGAAGTCGCCTTACTCCATGGATGCCAACCTGCTGCACATCTCCTACGAGGGCGGTGTGCTGGAAGACACCTGGACCGAGCACGAAGAAGACATGTGGCGCTGGACCAAGTCGCCGGAAGCGGCGCCGGACACCCCCACCTACATCGAACTGACCTACCGCAAGGGCGACATCGTCGCCATCGATGGCAAGGACATGACTCCAGCTCAGGTCCTGGCCGAGCTGAACCGCATCGGCGGCGAAAACGGCATCGGCCGCCTCGACATCGTCGAGAACCGCTATGTCGGCATGAAGTCCCGCGGCTGCTATGAGACGCCCGGCGGCACCATCATGCTGCGCGCCCACCGCGCCATCGAGTCGATCACCCTGGACCGCGAGGTCGCGCACCTGAAAGACGAGCTGATGCCCAAGTACGCCAGCCTGATCTACAACGGCTACTGGTGGAGTCCCGAGCGCAGCATGCTGCAGCAGATGATCGACGCTTCCCAGGTCAACGTGAACGGCGTCGTGCGCCTGAAGCTGTACAAGGGCAACGTCATCGTCGTCGGCCGCAAGTCCGACGATTCGCTGTTCGACGCCAACATTGCGACCTTCGAAGAGGATGGCGGCGCCTACAACCAGGCGGACGCCGGGGGCTTCATCAAGCTTAACGCGCTGCGCATGCGCATCGCTGCTGGAAAGGGCCGCACCCAGTTCTGATAAGCTGGCGCGCCTGAGCCAACCGACCCCGGCCACGTGCCGGGGTTGTACTTTCTGCACTGCCACAAGCGCTGCCGAACGAGGAGACCCGAATCATGAGACTGCTGCATACCATGCTGCGTGTCGGCGATATGGAAAAATCCATCGCCTTCTACACCGAAGTGCTGGGCATGACCCTGCTGCGCCGCAAAGATTATCCGGACGGCAAGTTCACCCTGGCTTTCGTCGGCTACGGCGACGAGGCGCATAACAGCGTGATCGAGCTGACCCATAATTGGGGTGTCGAGACGTACGAACTGGGTAATGGCTACGGCCACATCGCCCTGGAAGTGGAAGATGTCTACAAGGCCTGCGAGGACATCCGTGCCCGTGGCGGCAAGATCACCCGGGAGCCGGGGCCGATGATGCACGGTTCGAGCATTCTGGCCTTCGTTGAAGACCCGGATGGCTACAAGATAGAACTGTTATCGCCGAAGCGCGCTGACTGATCGGTAGATATGAAAAAGCCCCTTTCGGGGCTTTTTCTTTTATAGATCGAAGTCGAAGTCGTTCAACTGTTTCTGCAGGCGGCGTTCCTCCAGCAGGTTGTCGATGATTCGGCGCTTGGTCAGATTGGTCTTGGCGACCTCGACGGGAGCTTCGCTGCTCTCATCGTCATCTTCGGCGATGAAATCGTCTTCGATCTGAATGTCTTCTTTCTCGGCCACTTGTTCACTCCAAGGCTACGGGGCGCTCTTGGCGCACCTTATAGCCGCAAATCGGGAGCCGGTAAAAAAGTTTTTTTCAATCGCGATGCAAGCTTTTCGCTAGCGCGCTCAATCGTCCGAAGTCTTGTGCCTGTATTCGCAGAGATCCTCGATCCGGCAGCTGCCGCATAGTGGTTTGCGCGCCTTGCAGACATAGCGTCCGTGCAGGATCAGCCAGTGGTGTGCGTCGAGCAGATAATCCTTCGGTACGAAACGAACCAGCTTGCGTTCGACCTCCAGAACGTTCTTGCCTGGGGCGATGCCGGTGCGGTTGCTGACCCGGAAGATGTGCGTGTCCACCGCCATGGTGAATTGGCGGAATGCCGTGTTCAGTACCACGTTGGCGGTCTTGCGGCCCACCCCGGGGAGGGCTTCCAGATCCTCGCGATTGTCCGGCACCTGGCCGCCATGCTTCTCGATCAGGATGCGACAGGTCTCGATGACGTTCTTCGCCTTGCTCGGATACAACCCGATGGTGCGGATGTATTCGCACAGGCCGTCGTAGCCGAGGGCGTAGATCGCCTCCGGGGTGTTGGCCACGGGGTAGAGCCTGGCAGTGGCCTTGTTCACGCCGACATCGGTGGCCTGGGCCGAGAGGATCACGGCGATCAGCAGCTCGAAGGGCGTGCTGTAGGCCAGCTCGGTCTTCGGCTCGGGGTTGTCTTCATGCAAGCGCCGGAAGATTTCCCGACGTTTTTCGGCATTCATCGGAACGGGCTCACTCGATCACACCGGTTACGCGTACGCGGCGGCTGGTGGCCGGTGCAGCGGGCTGGGTGGCGCGGGCACGTTCGGCAAGCTGCTGGTCGATCCGGTTCTTCAGCGCAATCAGCAGGCCGAGCACGATGAAGGCACCAGGCGGCAGAATCGCCAACAGGAAGCCCTTGTAGTCGCTGAACAGAGTGATCTGCCAGTCAGCGGCGATCGGGCCGAACAGCAGGTGCATGTTGGCGAACAGCGCACCGGTGCCGAACAGTTCGCGCAGGCCGCCGAGCACCACCAGAACCAGACAGAAGCCGATGCCCATGACCAGACCGTCGAAGCCTGCGATCAGTGGATTGTGTTTGGCGGCGAACCCGTCGGCGCGTCCAAGGATGACGCAGTTGGTGGTGATCAGCGGGATGAAGATGCCGAGGATCTGGTACAGCTCGTAGGTGAAGGCCTGCATCAGTAGCTCAATGCAGGTGGTCAGCGCGGCGATGATCATCACGAATGCCGGCAGACGCACCGCGGTGTTGACCACGCCGCGCACCAGCGATACGCCGATGTTCGAACAGGTCAGCACCAGCATCGTTGCCAGGCCGAGTCCGAGTGCGTTGACCGCCGAGTTGCTGACGCCGAGCAGCGGACAGAGCCCGAGCAGCTGGACCAGCGCCGGGTTGTTCTTCCACAGTCCGTTGACGGTCAGTTCGCGATAGCTGGGTGCGCTCATGGCTGATCCCCTTGCGGCTCGGCTTCAGGCTCGTTGGTTTGCAGCTCGTCGCGGGTGGCGGCACTTCCGGCGCGTGAGTGGACGGTGGCTCCGGCGGGCTCGGTGCGGCTTTCCAAGGCGTCGCCGACGGCCCCGGTCGTCTCGCCGCCGGTTGCCAGCAGCTCGGCCTTGTGCGCATCGAAGTACTGCAAGGCGCGGTGCACGGCGCCGACCACGGCGCGGGGGGTGATGGTGGCGCCGGCGAACTGGTCGAACTCGCCGCGATCCTTCTTCACTGCCCAGCCTTCGGCCTCGGGGCTGCTCAGCGACTTGCCTTCGAAACTGCGAATCCAAGGACTTTTCGCCAGTTCGATCTTGTCGCCCAGTCCTGGCGTTTCACGATGACCGATGACGCGGACACCGGCGACCCGGCCGTCGGCGTGGATGCCCACCAGCAGGTGAATCGCGCCGCTGTAGCCATCCGGCGCGATGGCCTGGAGGATCACGGCGCTTGGCCGGCCATCCTTGATGGCGACATAGGCGGGCAGAGGGCTCTTGTTGCCGAGCAAGCGGTCCTGGATCGGCACGCTGTCGTCGAGCAGGTGATTGTCATAACTGCCTGCGGGCAGAATTTCACCCAGTGCGCGAACCTGTGCGGCGCGTTCGGCGGCCTGGATGCGTTCGGCGGTTCCCTGCTGAAGCAGCGTCACCGCGCCTACGGTGACAATTGCGAACAAGCCCAGCACCGCGGCGTTCTTCAGCATGGAACGGCTGATTTCGGGAAGCATCATGTCATTCGCCCAGCTTGAAGCCGCGCTCGGCCTTGCGGTGGCCGTAGGTGCGCGGGCGGGTGTAGTAATCGATAGTGGGTGCCGCCAGGTTCATCAGCAATACGCCGAAGGCCACGCCATCCGGATAGCCGCCCCAGGCGCGGATGACGTAGACCAGAATGCCGACGCCAACACCGAAGATGAGACGCCCGAGCGGGCTGGTGGCGCTGCTGACCGGATCGGTGACGATGAAGAACGCGCCGAGCATAGTGGCGCCGCTGAGCAGATGGAACAGTGGCGAGCCGTTGCTATCGGAGCCCGAGCCATTCCAGAACACCAGGCTCATCACCACCAGCGCGGCGAGCATGCCCACTGGCGCATGCCAGCTGAACAGCCTTTTGTGCAGCAGGAACAGGCCGCCGGCTAGGAAAGCCAGGTTCACCACCTCCGAACCGATACCGCCAAAGTGGCCGAACGCCGGATTGCTCCACAGCTCGTCGATGGTCAGGCTTTTGTTCACCTTCAGTACGTCGAGGGCCGTGGCCTGGGTCCAGCCATCGGGCAGCGAGGCGATGCCGAGGATGTGCTGCAGGCCGGCACTCAGCCCGACGCTGTGCGGCACAGGCCAGGTTGTCATTTCGACCGGGAAGGAAATCAGCACCACCACGTAGCCGATCATCGCCGGGTTGAAGGGGTTCTGGCCAAGGCCGCCATACAGCTGTTTGCCGAAGACCACCGCGCAACCAGTGGCAATCAGTGTCAGCCACCAGGGTGAGTAGGGCGGCAGCGCGAGGGCCAGCAACACAGCGGTAACCAGCACGCTGCCATCGCGGAGAAAGAAGCCTACCGGACGCTGGCGCAGCTTCAGAATCGCTGCTTCGAAACCAAGAGCGGCCGCGCAGGCCCAGGCCATGTTGATCAACGTACCGGCGCCGTAAAGCCAGGTCAGCACGATCACGCCGGGCAGGGTAGCCGCGAGCACCAGCAGCATGACGCGCTGGGTACGGCTGGGGGCCTTGGCATGGGGGG
>NZ_AOFQ01000019.1 GCF_000495915.1 Stutzerimonas chloritidismutans AW-1 | reverse complement strand
GAGGGCACCGGCTGCCCGCCAGAGCCGAAAAGAATGGTCGACTACATGACCGGAATTAGCTGAGCGCTGACCGGAAACTGGCGAGCGCCCCGAGAATGCAGTTGAGGCTTTGCCACTACTCCTGCCACGTCGTTGCTGGGTTGCGAACACCTCGTGCAGTATTCCACAGGCGCTATCGAGGGCACCGGCTGCCCGCCAGAGCCGAAAAGAATGGTCGACTACATGACCGGAATTAGCTGAGCGCTGACCGGAAACTGGCGAGCGCCCCGAGAATGCAGTTGAGGCTTTGCCACTACTCCTGCCACGTCGTTGCTGGGTTGCGAACACCTCGTGCAGTATTCCACAGGCGCTATCGAGGGCACCGGCTGCCCGCCAGAGCCGAAAAGAATGGTCGACTACATGACCGGAATTAGCTGAGCGCTGACCGGAAACTGGCGAGCGCCCCGAGAATGCAGTTGAGGCTTTGCTACTACACCAGCCCACGTCGTTGCTGGGTTGCGAACACCTCGTGCAGTATTCCACAGGCGCTATCGAGGGCACCGGCTGCCCGCCAGAGCCGAAAAGAATGGTCGACTACATGACCGGAATTAGCTGAGCGCTGACCGGAAACTGGCGAGCGCCCCGAGAATGCAGTTGAGGTTTTGCTACTACTCCAGCCCACGTCGTTGCTGGGTTGCGAACATCTCGTGCAGTATTCCACAGGCGCTATCGAGGGCACCGGCTGCCCGCCAGAGCCGAAAAGAATGGTCGACTACATGACCGGAATTAGCTGAGCGCTGACCGGAAACTGGCGAGCGCCCCGAGAATGCAGTTGAGGCTTTGCCACTACTCCTGCCACGTCGTTGCTGGGTTACGAACATCTCGTGCAGCATTCCCACAGGCACTATCGAGGGCACCGGCTGCCCGCCAGAGCCGAAAAGAATGGTCGACTACATGACCGGAATTAGCTGAGCGCTGACCGGAAACTGGCGAGCGCCCCGAGAATGCAGTCGAGGCTGAGCCATCGCTCCAGCCCACGTCGTGCTGGGTTAGGGTTTACCCCGTTAACACGCCCGGGTACCGATCGGCTGATGGCTGTAGTCGACCGGATTAATGCCCGAGGGCAGGGGTACAGTGCGACTCGGTCGTATCCCTGCAGCCCCTAAGTGGGCGATGCGGCGCGAGATGCCGTCGCAGCGGTACACGACGCGGTGGGATGAGCGGCAGCTATCGGCCAAAAGCGGACAGCCCGGTAAGCTGCCCACCTAAGCCATGAGTTGAGATAATCGACCGCAAAACGCAGGTAGCGACACCAGCGCCTTGGCTGTCAGATACCCTTACCCAACATCTTGCCGTTAACGGTCTTGCCGTAAAGGTTCACGCCGTCATTGGCGTGGTACTTATCTCGAGTTTTCTCGACTGAGCCATCAATCAAGCGCGGGTCTTGCGGTCGCTCGTGGCTGTTCATGAAGGCCGCCACGTTCCAGGCGTCTTCATCTGACAGGGTGCCGCCTTTGCCCAGTGGCATGTTTTCCTTGATGAACGCCGCAGCCGTGTTGATTCGATGCATGCCAGCACCCCAGTTGAACGAGTCCGCCCCCCCAGAGTGGCGGGAATACATAAAGGTCACCAGACTTCTGCCCTTCCCCGTTTGGCCCATGACAGACGGCGCACTGTGCGTCGTAGACCTGTTCTCCCTTCGCCAGGTCGTAGCCGCCTTCGGGTTGTGGCACTTCCGGATAGGCCCGACCGGGCAGCTCTTGCCCCGTGGGTGCTCCGGTTGCAAGCCAGTAGGAATAGGCTGAAAGCGCGGCGATAACGGGGCCGTCAGCCTCGGGTGCCTTGCCGTTCATACTGAACTGGAAACAGCCCTGAAGGCGCTCGGCATAGCTGTTCACCTTGTCGTTCTTCTTTCGGTACGCCGGGTACATGGTGTAGGCAGCCCAGAGCGGCGCAGAGTTGGCTTTCCGGCCTTGTTCGAGGTGGCAGTTCGCACAGGCCAGGCCGTTGCCCACATAGTCGGGCGCATGCGTCTTGGTATCGACGAATATGGCGCGCCCTTGCTGTACCAACTGCCCGTAGGCGTTGTCAGGCAGTTCGCTTTCCTTGGGCGGTTGGAAGTACTTGCTGCTGGCGGGATCACCGGCCCCGGTCAGGATCTGCGACTGATCTTCCATCGCGATGTCGTCCGCGAGCACCGGGAAGGCCAATGACATCAACAGCAGTGCGCTTGTATGGGGCTTCATTTGGCTGCTCCTTTGTCGGTCAGGCCTGCGAAGTATGTCGAGACCGCCATTACCTCGTCCTCGGTCAAGCTACGCGCGATGTGGCCCATCAAGTCGTTGGGGTCGTTCTTGCGGGTGCCCTGACGCCAGGCGGTCAACTGAGACGACAGGTACTGTGCCGACTGCCCGGCCAGCGGTGGGAAGGCGTCGCCGACGCCCGTTCCGCTGGGCCGTGGCAGGCAACGCACTCGGGGATGTTGCGTTCCCAGGCGCCGCGCAGCGCAAGGGTTTCGCCAGGCCCGTCGACCAACGCGGTGCGGTCGATTCGCTCGACCTGCGGTTGCGGCTTGTCAGCCAGCATCGTCGAGACGGCCTCGGCTTCCTCACGGCTTAAGGCTGCCGCAATGGGCTGCATGATTGGATTCGCCCGCGCACCGGATGCGAAATCAGCCAGTTGCTTGCGCATGTAATTCGCCGACAAGCCGGCCAGACGGGGGAATCCCGCAGCGGCCATGCCTTCGCCCTCGGCGCCGTGGCAGGTAGCGCACGCCATCGCGGCGGTGTTGGCCCCGCCTTTGCTGTACACCGCAGCGGCATCCGCGGCGTGCGCGGACACCGAAATCGCAAGGAAGAGCCCGGCCAAGGGCCAGAGGGGGACGTTCATGTAGCCTCCAGATCATTCTTGTTATAGGTGCCGGTGCTGACTGACCGTGTCGTGTTGCTAGCGTTTGGACAACGGCCCCATGATGCCATTCAACGCCTCGGGACGAGGCGCGCCCTGATGCTGCTGCAGACGCCCTTGCTCATCTAGGTAATAGATAGCCGGGGTGGCCGAGGCGCCCATTTCGCCCATCAGGGTGAGGTTCGCCTCAAGCTGTTCATTCACCTCGGGCGCGATACGCTTGATGGCCTTGAGCGTGCTGGCCTTGCCCGCGGCCTCGTGCTCATTGAGCGCCGCCTCAGGGTCCTTCGCGGCCAGCAGTGCCGCGGATTTACCGGCGCTGTCCGGGCGCAGCATGCCGACCATCACGTGGCGAAGCTGAACGTCACCCGCTTCGACCCAGGGCCGCGCCTGTTTCCAGAACATATTGCAGAACGGGCAGTTCGGGTCGGAAAACATGTAGATAACCCGTGGCGCCTCAGCCGCGCCGTCAGCAATCCAGGTGCTGCTTTCGAGCCGCTGCCACATCTCGCTGCTCATCGGCTCATACACAAGCTTTTCCAGCGGTGCCTTGGTCAGGTCTTCGCCAGCGGAATCCAGCAAACTGCCGACCACGACATGATCACCGTCCGGTGTCAGATACAGCGCAATGCCCTGTCCGTTGTAACGCGCTGCGTAGCCCTTTAATCCTCCCGGCGCGTCGAAACTGCCGACCACTTTGGCTCCGCGCGCTTCAATGGCCTGAACCGCGGGAGGCAGCGTTTCGGCCAGCGCCCAGGGCGTCGGCAGTAAGGCGAGCGTTGAGATAAAAAACGAAAGTGAACGTACCGGTTTCATGGCTGGGTTTTGACCTCTAGTTGCTCAAGGGCGCGCGCCAGGCTGGCACGGGACAGTTCACCGAGATGGCTGCCAACTTGGCGTCCCTCGGCGTCATAAAAAAGCGTGGTGGGCAGCGACGCAGACCCTACGTGCTGGCCCAGACGACCGCCGGTGTCGAGCAGAACGTTTTCCAGACCGAGCCCTTCGGCTTCGAGGAAGTCGGCGATCAATCGCTCGCCCTCGCCCTGGTTGACGAAAAGAAAGGTCACGTCGGTGTTTTCTTGTTGCGCCTGCGCAAGGACCGGCATTTCACGCCGGCAGGGCGGGCACCAAGTGGCCCACAGGTTGACCACCAGCGGCTTGCCAACGTAATCCTGCAAGGCGACGGGTTTACCCCGGTTGTCCCGCAGGCCCATCTCAGGCAGTCGCGTGCCCTGCTCGAACGCGTGCAACGCAAAGGTCCCGAACCCCCAGCTGAGCACACCCACCAGCACCGCTGCGCCCAGCGGTCGGCGCAGCCCGCTGTCGCGCCAGGCCAGCCAGGAACCCAACAGAACGGCCACCAGCAAGCCCGGCCAGGCAATAAAACCGCCGTCACGTATGTCGATCACGCGCCAGGGCTCATCTCGGAAATGCTCGACGTACACCAGCACGAAGGCCAGCCGCGCGACCAGTAGCGCCACCAGCAGCAGCCTGAAGAGCTGTTGTTCCGGATTCCGCTCGCTGCGCCGCCCAACCCACCAGCCGGTCAGCATCGCTATAAACAGGCTCACCAGCATCAGCACATGTGGGACGGCAAGCGCCAATGGCCCCAGGTTGATCGTCAGCATCAGCCACGCTCCATTGTCTGGTTCCATCTGTTCAGAAACTGATTCGCATCGACCTCGCCGGTGATGCGCTGGGTTCGCCGCTCTTCCCCGTCCGGGCCGATGAAGAGCAGCGTCGGCGGCCCCATGACCTGATAGCGGTTCAGCAGCTCGCGACTGGCGGGATCGGTCTGCGTCACGTCCGGCCGCAGAATCCGCACGCCGGTGAGCGCTGCCTGCACCTGGGCGTCACCGAACACCTCCTTTTCCATGACCTTGCAGGACACGCACCAGTCGGCGTAGTAGTCCACCAGCACCCACTGGCCCGCGGCCCTGGCGGCAGCAAGCTCACGATCAAGGTCGGCCGGCTCGCTGAAGCCGACAAATCCGTGGGCAGGCTCAGCACCTTGCGAGGACGCAACGCCGCCTGTGAATACACCGAGCGGCCGCATGACATCCTGTGCGCCGCCAGCCGCTCCGAGCAGCAGCGCTACGCCCCAGACGCCGGCCAGCGACGCCACCGCGCGGCTGAGCGCCTGATGCCGCACCAGTTCCCGCGACAGGTGCAGCAGCCCGCTGGCACCCACAACCAGCAGCGCGCCCCACAGCCCTACCCAGAGCGGGTCGGACAACAGCGGACGAAGCACGTAGAGGGCGGCGACCAGAAATAGGAAACCGAAGGAAACCTTGACGCGATCCATCCACGGCCCAGGCTTGGGCAGGAAGCGATTGCCCACCGTCACCAGCAGCACCAGTGGCGTACCGATCCCCAGGCCCAGCGCGAACAGCACCAGGCCACCGTTCACGGCGTCGCCGCTTTGGGCGATGTACAGCAGCGCCGCGGCCAGCGGTGCAGTCATGCAGGGGCCCACCAGCAGCCCGGACAACACGCCCAACGCGCTGGCCCCGGCGAGGCTGCCGCCCCGGCGCTTGCGGCCGGCCTGCTCCAGCCGATCACGCAGGCCCGCCGGCAGTTGCAGTTCGAAGAAGCCGAACATAGGTAAGGACAGCAGCACGAACAGGCCAGCGAAACTTGCGATCAGCCACGGCTGCATCAGCCATCCCTGCAGATTCGCACCCAGTAGCGCCGCCACCACTCCGAGGGCGGCGTAAACCAGCGCCATGCTGAATACGTAGGCCCCAGCCAGCGCCATGCCGCGGCGAGGCCCGGCCTGGCTACCCACGACGATGCCGGCCAGGATGGGCAGCATCGGCAGCGAACAGGGTGCAAAGGCAAGCAGCAGGCCGAGTCCGAAGAAGATCAGCAGGCTCCAGCCCAGCGACTGCTGCTGTAGCCCGCTGGCCAGGGCCTGGTCGTCGGCCTGAACCGGCATGGACGGAGGGGTGCTGCTGCCGCCCAGCTCTACCGTGCGGCTTTGCGGCGGATAGCACAGGCCGGCATCGGCGCAGCCTTGCCAGCCGAGTTCAAGCGACGCGAGATCCGCATCGGGGAGCTGCACTTCCAGGCTGTCGCGATAGATTCGCGAATCACCAAAATACTCGTCATGGTACGGCTCGCCAGGCGGCAACTGGGGCTCGTTCCCCGGTGGCAGCCCTGCGAATCGCAGGCGCTCCTTGTAGAGGTAATAGCCGGGCGCAATATCCCAGCGCAGCACGGCGCCGCCAGCGTCAGGCTGCTCGACGTGCAGCGTGAACGCTTCATCCACGGGCAGAAAGTCCTGCTGCTTCTGACCGAAGGTGAACGGCGAAGCGTTCGCCAGCTGCACAGACCATAGGCAGCAGGCCAGAAAGATAAAAAGCGCTCGCATGCACAACACCCGATTACCAGATTCGACGGCGAGCTTGCCGACTCGGGATTAAGAGGCGATTAACGAGGCATGGACACAACCTGTAAGGCCGAGCGACGTTGAGGCGCGAGCAACTCGGCGTACCATCTGCTAACGCGCCGTTAATCCAGGCGGACGATACTGACTGCTGCCTATCAAGCGATTCCCACATGCACGTACTGCTGACAGAAGACAACGCACTGATCGCCAGTGGCATCGTCGCCGGGCTAGAAGCCCAGGGCTTCAGCGTGGCCCATGCCGCTACGGCCGGGCAGGCCGACTCGCTGCTGCGCACAGCCAGCTTCGACCTGATGGTTCTCGATCTGGGTCTGCCTGACGAAGACGGCCTGCGCTTTCTGCAGCGCCTGCGCCGCCGCGGCCTCGAGCTGCCTGTGCTGATCCTGACCGCCCGGGATGCGGTAACCGAGCGGGTCTCCGGGCTTCAGGCGGGCGCTGACGACTACCTCGTCAAACCCTTCGACCTGCGTGAGCTCGCTGCCCGCCTGCATGCCCTACTGCGCCGCGCTGCCGGGCGGGCAACGCAGATGATCGAACACGGCCCGCTAAGCTACGATCCCGCCGCCTGTGCGGCCTTCATGGCAGGCGAACCCGTGGACCTGTCGCGCCGTGAACAGGCGCTGCTCCAGGCGCTACTGCAGAACCCCGGCCGCGTGCTATCGGCCGAGCAGCTCAAGGACGCCGTGTACGGACTGGGCGATGACGTCGAAAGCAACGCCCTGAATGTCCATATCCACCATCTTCGCCGCAAGCTGGGTAACGGCATCGTCGAAACCGTCAGAGGGATCGGTTATCGCCTGGGCCCGGCCGGCCATGCGTCGGCGTCCACCGAGGCACCCGACCCATGAGCTTGCGCCTGCGCCTGACCCTTACCCTCGGCTCGGCCTTCGTGCTGCTCTGGGCGCTGGCCGCGACCTGGATGCTCTTCGATGTTCGCAATCAGTTGATGCAGTCCCTCGATCAGCGCCTTGCTGCGTCGGCGCGGATGGTTGCGGGTCTGTTGGTGCAACTGCCGCAACCGCAACTGGGCGAAGGCGGTATCACCCGGCTGAGTGCGGAACAGCTTGGCATCGAAAACGGCCTGGCCTGCCAGATCAGCTCCTTGCGGGGTGAAATCCTGGCGCGCAGCCATGCGGCGCCAGACAGCACGCTCGACGCTCAGCGCACCGGCTTTCACGACCAGATGATTGGCGATACCGCCTGGCGTAGTTTCACCTTCATCCAGAACGGCATGCGCATCACCACGGCCGATCGCCTTGACGAGCGCACCGCACTCCAGCGCTCGGTGCTCCTGGCCGCGGCACTGCCGGTGTTCGTCGCGTTGCTGGGCAGCCTGATCGTGTTGTGGATCGGAATCGGCAACGGCCTTGCGCCACTCAGACGCATCCGCACGGCCCTGGCGCAGCGCAGCGCCGACTCGGTAGAGCCGTTGCACATCGAGCGACTGCCGCGAGAGCTGACGCCCCTGGTCGAAACCCAGAACCAGCTGTTCGCGCGGATCGCGCACATGCTCGAACGCGAACGTCGGCTCACCGATGACGCCGCCCATGAACTGCGCAGCCCGCTGACCGCCATCAAGACCCACCTGCAGGTCGCGGCCATGACCGAGGGCGATACCGCGAAACGGGCATTGGCCCAGGCCGAGGTCGGCACGGATCGCCTGCACCGGATCCTCGAACAGCTGCTCATGCTGGCGCGGGTCGAAGGTCGCGTGTCCTTCAATGACGGCCTCAGCTGCACGGCCCTCGACGTCGCGCAGCTGGCGATCGCTGACGCCAGTCAGCAGCCCGGGCCGCACATCGAGCTGTGCGGGGCGCAAGATGTCTGCCCTCACCCACTGGCGATGCCGCCCACCCTGGCGGTCGCGGCGTTGCGCAACCTGCTCGACAATGCCCGCCGCCATACCCGGCACGGCACAGCCATCCGCTTGACGCTCTCACAGCTGGATGAACGCCGGGTTCGCTTCAGCGTGCAGGATCACGGCCCGGCCATCCCGCCGGAAATGCTCGAGCGTCTGACGGAGCGCTTCTGGCGCAGCGGCGAAGGTGAAGGCAGTGGTCTGGGCCTGTCCATCGTCAAGGCGATCGCCGAGCGCTGTGCCTGCGATCTGCGTTTCGAGCCGCAGGCGGACGGCCTCATCGTCGAGTTGGTGGTCAGCCTGCAGGCTCCCGCTCCCTGAAGACGGCACCTCGATAACCTGAACGTCCAGCCACGCACACCGTCCGAATAGCTGACTGAGCAATCCGTTAACCATCGTCGGAGGTGGCAATGCTTGTTTTCGAACCTGTTTATACAGACGGCCTGGCGCAGATTTCCTATCTGGTCGGCGACAGCAAGGCCGCGGTAGCCGCGGTCATCGACCCACGCCGCGACATCGATATCTACCTGCAAATGGCCAAGGCGCGAGGCCTGCGAATCGCCTACGCCATCGAAACACATATCCATGCCGACTTCGTGTCCGGCGCCCAGGCGCTGGCGAAGCGCACCGGGGCACAGATCATCGGCGGTCGCGCGGATAACTACGAGTTCGAGCTTCGCCAGGTCAGCGGTGGCGAGACGATAGAGCTCGGGCAGGCCACGCTGCAGGTCATGCACACGCCCGGGCATACGCCTGAACATATCTCCCTGCAGCTGTTCGACGCCCAGCAGGGCGACCAGCCGATCGCGCTGTTTACCGGCGATACCCTGTTCAACCTGGACGTCGGGCGCCCCGACCTGCTGGGCGAAGGCAGCGAACGAAAGCTGGCCGGCGCGCTGTACCACACACTTTTCGATCACTACCTGCCCCTTGGCGACAGGATTGAAATCTACCCCTGCCACGGCGCCGGCTCGGCCTGCGGCAAGTCTATCGGCGACCGTCGCCACTCCACGCTCGGCAGCGAGCGTCTCTTCAACCCCGCATTGCGCGAGCAGCGGAGCGAGGACGCGTTCATCGATTGGCTACTGGCGGACATGCCGGAACCACCCCGTCACTACGCGCGCCTGAAAAAACTGAACTTGCGCCCAGCGGTGCAGATAGAAGGCCCTGCCCTGCCGCCGCCCCTCGCCCCGTCCGACTTCGAGGCACTGGCCGCGCACGACATGCAGGTTGTGGACGTCCGCTCGATCCTCGCGTTTGGCGGCGGGCACGTGCCCGGGGCGGTCAACATCGCCCTGCGCAACGAGTTCGTGAACTGGGCGGGCCGGATGCTCGACGACGCTCGCCCGATCCTGCTGGTGGGCGAATCGGCCGACGATGTCCACCAGGCTGTCACCCAGCTCTACCGGATAGGCCTGGACGATATTCGCGGCTATCTGCGCAACGGCATGACGGACTGGCAGAACGCGGCGCTACCGCTGAACAGGCTTCAGGAATGGACGGTTCATGAACTGAATGCACGTCGTGAAGCGCCCGATGTACAGGTGCTGGATGTACGCAGCCCCCAAGAGGTTGCGGCGGGTCGGGTGCCTGGCGCCAGGCACATCTTCGTCGCGCACCTCGCCGACCGGCTCAACGAGCTGGATCCGGACAAGACCACCGTCACCTACTGCGGATCCGGCTATCGCGCCTCCATCGCTGCCAGCATCCTCAAGAAAGCCGGCTTTCGTGATGTGGCCAATGTCCCCGGTTCCTGGATGGCCTGGAAGGCGGCAAACCTGCCGGTCCAGGAAGGCTAAGGTCTTATCCGGTCGCGCGGCGCAGGTGTCTGGCTTGCCACCTGCGGGTGCGCGATCAGAAGGCGACTTGAAGCAGCAAGGCCGACGCGGCAACAGCCGCGACCAATCCGAAGCCCCGCTGCAGCAGGCGCCCGTCCAGGCGAGAGGAAACCGTGCGGCCGGCGAACATCCCGAGCACGGCACCGGCCGAGAATGGCAGCGCCACTGCCCACTGGATGCCACCCGTCAGCGCGGCGGACAACACGCCGCTGACCGACACCAGGCCGATGACCGCCAACGACGTGGCGGCAATCGAACGCATCGGCAGATCACTGAAGCGACTGAGCGCCGGCACCAGCACGAACCCGCCGCCGACCCCCAGCAAGCCGGAGAGGAAACCGGCCAAGGTGCCGGAGGCGGCGACGGTCGCTGCACAGCGTGAGGTCCAGTGAAAGCGGCCCGTCTGCGGGTTCAGCCGACAGGGCACGGCTCTCGGGGTCGTGTCATCGCTCGGCGGGCGCCTGAATGCCCTGAAGGCGACCCAGAACATCACCAGCGCAAACACCACGGCAAGCACATCGTGCGCTACCCGCGCGGCCACCCAGAGGCCGACGGGCGCGAGCAACACGCCACAGCAGGCCATCAGGGCCGCCGCCTTGTACCGGACAATGCCGTCCCTCAGACCAATCACTGCCCCGACCCAGGCCGCGAATCCGACCGCCATCAACCCGATTGGCGCGGCCTGATGCAGCTCGAGCCCGACCACGAAGATCAGCAACGGCACGGTGAGGATGCCGCCGCCGGCACCGGTCAGCGCCAGGACGAGGCCGACCAATAGCCCAAGCCCGATCTCAACCATCGTTGCGCTCCGGAAGCCTTGGATCACCTTTCGATTTAGAGCGACTGCAACCTATCACTGCGGCTTCCCTGAGAAGCGTGTCTGCAACTCGTAGAGCGCCATACCCGCCAACATGGCGAGGACAAAGATCAAGGGTTCGCTCCGACCACTCAAAAGCGTCGCGACCGCCGGACCCGGACAATAGCCAGCCAGCCCCCATCCCGCTCCGAATGCCAGGCTGCCCAGTACAAGAGGGCGATCGATCCGGGTGGCGGTGGGCATTCGCATGATATCTCCCAGCACCGCCCGGGACCGTTTGGAGGCGAAATAGAACCCGACACTGGCGACCGCAATCGCACCGCCCATAACGAACGCGAGCGAGGGGTCCCACGGCCCGGCCAGATCGAGAAAGGCGATCACTTTGGACGGATCGGCCATCCCTGACAGGATCAGGCCAAGGCCGAAAACCAGCCCCGCTACAAAGGCGCTCAGCAATTTCATGGCAACTCCTCAGCCCAGCAGGTGGCGGATGACGAACACGGTTAGAAAGCCGCTGGCCATGAACGCGGCCGTCGCGACCAGCGAGCGCGGCGACCGTCGCGACAACCCGCAGACGCCATGCCCGCTCGTACAACCGGAGCCATACCGCGTGCCGATCCCGACCAACACACCAGCCGCGATCAGCGTCAAGGTGCTCGCCTCTACTTCGATGTCTGGTTGCTCGAACGCGGCCTGAAACAGCACCGGCGCGATCACCAGCCCGGCAATGAATGCAACACGCCAGAGCACATCGCCTTTGCCTGGCCGCAGCAAGCCGCCGATCACGCCGCTGATGCCCGCGATTCTCCCGCTCAACAGGATAAATAAGGTCGCAGCAAGACCGATCAGCGCGCCCCCTGCGAGCGAGGACCACGGTGTGAAATGTGCCCAGTCAATCGTCATGCCGAGGGTTCCTCGCGTTCGGGATGCTGACAGTAAAGCCGGTAAAGCACCTGCATAACCTCCATCGCTTGAGGGCTGGCGATGCTGTAATGCACTTGCTTGCCCTCGCGTCGGGTGCTGACCAAGCCGTTATGGCGCAGCACCGTGAGCTGCTGCGACAGGGTCGGCTGCACAATGCCCGTCGCACTGGCGAGGTCACCCACGCAGTGCTCGCCCTGGGTCAGCTGGCAGAGCAACAACAGGCGGTCGGGGTTGCCGAGCACTTTCAGCAAGCCGCAGGCGTCCGCGGCACTGCGACGAAGCGTTTCGATATCGATTTCTGCCATGTGGGCCATTTTGTTCAGGTGGGTCAGGTGGATTTGACAATACGATTTATCAATATATATTTCAATAGATCGTATCAACACGGCAGCGGACGCCCGGTCGGAACTCGACCTCCCGCACACGCCCTACAATTATGCGGCATCGCTGTGACTTTCACCTCGCCGCGCCCACCCCGTCGGCGCGAACCTGGAGATCAACATTGTTGCCGCTGACCGAAAACTGACCCAGTAGAGGCTGTTCTGCCGACTGAAAACTGACCCAGGTGTTCAACTGCTTCTGCTCAATTTTTGAGCAGGAGAACACAGGGTGATCAGTATGGAAATGATGGGCAAAATTCGGCGGATGTATTTCCGCGACAAGCTGTCGCTGCATGAGATAGCCAAGCGCACCGGGCTGGCGCGCAACACGATTCGCAAGTGGGTCAGAGCACCTGAGGCCAAGCAGCCGGTGTACCAACGCCGCGCGATCTTTAACAAACTCAGCCCTTTTCACGTCACGCTAGAGCAGGCGCTAAAAGCCGATTCGCTGCGCCCCAAGCAACAGCGGCGCAGTGCCAAGGCGCTGTTGGCGCAAATCAAAGCCGATGGTTATGACGGTGGCTACAGCCAGCTCACCGCGTTTATCCGTGCCTGGCGAGGGGGACAGGGCAAGGCGTCGCAGGCCTTTGTGCCGCTGACCTTTGCTCTTGGCGAGGCGTTTCAGTTTGACTGGAGCGAGGAAGGCTTGCTGGTCGGCGGCATTTACCGGCGTATGCAGGTGGCACATCTGAAGCTGTGTGCCAGCCGTGCGTTCTGGCTTGTGGCGTATCCGAGCCAGGGCCATGAGATGTTATTTGACGCCCATACACGCTCGTTCGGCGCCTTGGGCGGCGTGCCGCGCCGGGGCATCTACGACAACATGAAGACCGCCGTCGACAAGGTCAATAAGGGCAAAGGCCGGGCGGTGAATGCACGCTTTGCGGTGATGTGCGCGCATTACCTGTTCGATCCGGACTTCTGCAACGTCGCCGCTGGTTGGGAAAAGGGCATCGTTGAAAAGAACGTGCAAGACAGCCGCAGGCGTATCTGGCTAGACGCCCAGGACTGTCAGTTTCACTCCTTCGAGGAACTCAATGCCTGGCTGGGCCAGCGCTGCCGCGCGCTTTGGAACGAGCTGACGCACCCTCAATACAGCGGGCTGAGTGTGGCCGAAGTGCTTGAGTTGGAGCGCGCTGAACTGATGCCTGTGCCAGCGCCATTCGACGGTTACGTCGAGCGGCCTGCGCGGGTCTCCAGCACCTGCTTGGTCAGCGTCGGGCGCAACCGCTACTCGGTGCCGTGTGAGTACGCGGGTAAGTGGGTCAGCAGCCGTTTGTATCCGACGCGAATCGAGGTGGTGGCTGACGACGCGCTGATCGCCAGCCATGTCCGCTTGCTGGATCGCGACCAGGTCAGCTATGACTGGCAGCACTACCTCCCGCTGATCGAACGCAAGCCCGGTGCGCTGCGCAACGGCGCGCCCTTTGCTGATCTGCCGGCGCCGCTGCGTCAGCTTAAGCACGGTCTGGGGCGTCATGCCGGCGGTGACCGGATCATGGCGCAAGTTCTGGCTGCCGTACCGGTCGCCGGGCTCGATGCCGTGCTGGTAGCCGTTGAGCTGGTACTGGAGAGCGGCAGCCTGAGCGCCGAACACATCCTCAATGTCGTGGCGCGCCTGGCCGCGACCGAACCACCACCCAGCGTCGAAACCCACTTGTCGCTCAAGGAAGCCCCCGTCGCTAACACGGCGCGCTACGACCGCCTGCGTGGCCAGGCCGAGGAGGTCGGTCATGCGTGATTTGATGGCGGAACTCAAGGAGCTGCGCCTGCACGGCATGGCCACGGCCTGGGCGGAGTTAACTGCACAGGGTGAGTCGAACACAGCCTCGTCCAAGTGGCTGCTCGAACACCTGCTGGAACAAGAGCACACAGATCGCGCCATGCGCTCGGTGAGCCACCAGATGAACATGGCCAAGCTGCCGATGCACCGCGATCTGGCCAGCTTCGATTTCAACGCCTCTAGCGCCGACGCACGCCTGATCAGCGAGCTGGCCAGCCTGGCCTTTACCGACACCGCGCAGAACGTGGTGCTGATCGGTGGGCCAGGCACCGGTAAAACCCACCTAGCCACCGCGCTGGCCGTGTCCGGCATCACCCGGCATGGCAAGCGCGTGCGCTTCTACTCCACGGTCGATCTGGTCAATCTGCTGGAGCGCGAAAAACACGACGGCAAAGCCGGGCGGATCGCCCAGGCACTGCTGCGCATGGATCTGGTCATCCTCGACGAACTGGGTTATCTGCCGTTCAGCCAGGCTGGCGGTGCGTTGCTGTTTCACCTGCTGTCCAAGCTGTACGAACACACCAGCGTGGTGATCACCACCAACCTGAGCTTCGCCGAATGGTCGAGCGTGTTCGGCGACGCCAAGATGACCACCGCCCTGCTGGATCGGCTGACCCACCACTGCCACATCGTCGAAACCGGTAACGAGTCCTATCGCCTGCAACACAGTAGCTTGGCGGCCCAGGCCAAGATCAAATCACGGGAGCGAAAGCGTAAGGGCGGCCAGGAACCGGAGGACGATGAGTCGTTCTGATTTCATGGTGACGACGGCCTGCTGCATGGCTGCATGTGGCAGGTCTTCAACAGCTGAACTGGGACAGCGAGGGAGTGGGTTCAAAAGCAGCTGCGCTGGTAGACTTATCCACAGTTGCTGGTAACAAAATCAGCAATCCGCCCTGGGTCAAATTTCAATCGGCAGGGTGGGTCAATTTTCCATCAGCGCCAACACGGTGGGGCACAAGAAAGCCAAGGCTCTTGCTGCGCACCTCAACGGATGCATGCCCGATGCAAAGGTCAGGGCGTTTGATACCGTGTTTCCGCCCCATAGCGAACAGCTCAAACAAGCAGTCAGAAGCTATGATGTGATTGTCGACTGCACGGGCGACGATGAAGTATTGGATGCTCTGGCTTCGTTCGATTGGCAGAGTGAAAAGCTCTTTGTGAGCCTAGCTATGACGTGGCGAGCGGAAGGCCTTTTCGCGTATGCCGCTTCCGAATCGAGCTTTCCAGCCATAGATGCCAAGGCCCAATTCTCAGCCTCTCCCACCCCGACCTTCGACGACTTAGACGAAAAGATCGAAGGTATCGGATGCTGGCATGCCGTATTCCCTGCGACCGCCGATGATGTTCAGCTATGGGGAGCGATTGGTAGCAAATTCATCCGTAGGGCCGTATTGAGTCCAGGAAGGCACTACGAGTATTTCCGGCAAATGCCGGACGGCACAGTCGAGCATGCAAAATGAAGAACTCTGTCCCGCTCTCATTCTCGAGCCCCGGTGCCCCATACACTGTGACCTTTGAGGCTGCAGCCTTAAGTAAGATGGTAAGTGACTGTGTCCGGGCAGGAACGCACGAAACGGGCGGCATTTTGATAGGGAAGTACAGTAGCGACGGGAGCGTTGCCCTTATCTCGGAAATTACATCACACCCCAAGGACTCAATCAGCAGCTCAGTCACCTTCCAACGCGGAACAATTGGGCTGAGAGAATTGCTCGCCGCGCGTTGGGATGAAGGTTTTCACTATGTCGGTGAGTGGCACTATCATCCTGGCGGATCACCGGAACCAAGCGGCCCCGATATGCATACCATGCGATCCATCGCTACAAACTCCAAATACTCGTGTCGAGAACCGATTCTGATCATCTTAGGTGGACGCCCTCCACGAGAAGTAAAGCTCAGTGCAACAGTTTTTCCGGCCAATAGGCCAAGCGTGAGATTAAATCCATTCTCCTATAGCTGACACGCGCCACCTTTCCTGCGGGCTGTTCAGCCTAAATGCTGTCCAAAGATGGTTAGCTCAACAGACTGCCGCTTATGGCCGGTTTCAGCCTGCTACGACAGGCACCTCCCGGCCAAAAGCAGCCGCTCGGATATCTCTGCAAAAGCTGGGCTCTTCACTCGACGAAGAAATCGAGCCGTGTTGAGATCTGTGTCTATACTTTGACTGTTCAAAAATCTGGTTTAGCTCTTGGGGTATGGTGCATTTGTCATGCAGTTCTACTGAAGCTGGAGCATCGATTTTGCCTGGCTAGCATCACACAGAAACCATATTTCTAATGGGCAAACAGTCATTTTTTGGACCGCAGCGATATCGATGGATCTCATGAAAGCCAAAAATAAGGAATAGCTATATGTCTGGGACGTTTGAAATATACAACGACAAAGCGGGTGAATTTCGTTTTCGGCTCAAAGCCAACAATGGCCAAGCAATTCTGGCCAGCGAGGGCTACAAGGATAAGTCTGGATGTCTAAATGGAGTCGAGTCAGTCAAAAAAAATGCGCCTGATGATGCACGCTACGAGCGTAAGGCCAGCGGGGCTGACAAGTTTATGTTCAACCTTAAGGCGGGTAATCACCAAGTAGTCGGGACGAGCCAGTCATATGCCTCCGAAGCCTCACGCGACAAGGGTATCGAGTCGGTGAAAAACCACGCACCCGACGCTAAGGTTGTTGAGGTGGGCAATTAATCGCTTCAGTCTGTTCAAAATCACTTGGGCATTTCGTTGAGATGGGCGGCTGAGTATTCTTAATAGCCGCTTTTCCCTGCTCGGATGTGATCGACCGCTTCTGGCCGAAAGCCGTCTTCACAACGGCGACTACCGGCCAGAAGCGGAAGCTGGCGACAGTGCATCGGGTGCCATGTTGTAGCCATCTGTCGATGGCAGCTTGCTGCAGACTGGTTTGTAGCACCTGTTGACAGCCTGCTGCCCCAAATTGATTAATAGCGGCAGATGAAAGCGCTTTACCGACTTGCCTTAACGTTAGAGAAGAGATTGAAGGCAAACTCGGGCTTTCTTGCGGCCTCTCCGCATGCTCTAACCACTCCAATTTGAATGGATGGTTTTCGCATGCCTGTTCGTCAGACATATCTATGCCTGTTAATCCTCGGAACCGCGTTCTGGGGGATTTCGTTTGCCTTCACCAAAGTGGGTGTTGCGGACGGGTCACCCTTCGTATTCCTGGGGTACAAGTTCGCACTCGCTACGCTAGTGCTTTGCGTGATCTTTTTCAGACGGCTGAAACTGATCAACAAAGAAACGCTCCTGGCCGGCGTGGCCATAGGTCTACCCTTGTGTTTGGGTAACATTTTCCAGACTGTCGGGCTTCAGCACACCAGCATCACCAACACCGCCTTCATCACTGGCCTGGATGTATTGCTCATCCCGGTCTTCAAGTGGGCTCTCTTTCGGAAGCGCGTCGAGCCTCGAATCTGGCTCTGCTGCGCCGTCGCGCTGACAGGGCTCTATCTGATCGTTACGAGGGCCGGGCTTACTCTGAATCCAGGTGACATCTGGATCATGTGCTGTGCAGTCTTTTTTGCCGCATATGTGCTCACGGTTGGCTTCTTCTCGCATAAGTACGACTCGATGCTTACGGTCATCACTGCGCTGGCTACCTGCGCTACTGGATGCCTTTTTGCTGCACTTTTCGACGCTAGGGCCGAATGGGCCCCAATGGATTCCTCCTTCTGGGAAGGAGTTCTGTTCTGCGCGTTGCTCGCCACAGCCTTCATGTACGCGGTTCAGAGTGCTGCGCAGAAGTATCTCGAAGAAGAAAAAGTAGCCCTGACCTACCTGTTCGAGCCCATCTTCGCAGCATTCGCGGGAGCGATGCTCCTTGGCGAAACCTTGGATGGAAGAACCCTGGCCGGTGCAGCTCTCATCTTTTCAGCTCTGCTGATCGCCGAGATTGATGTACCCAAGTTCTTATCCCGCCTGCTGCGCGCCCTGTTTGCCCCGTGGGCTAGGCGCCAATGAGTATTTGGATGGAATTCTGTGGAGGCTTTGGTCGGTAGCTGCCGGAGGCAGCATTTGGCCGGTTGCAGCCGGTCAGACGTCTAGCTCGGTCTGTTACATCAGCGTAGGTTCTGAACCCTTTCGAGATGAAACGCATGGTAAAGATAGCCGGTGCAGGCAGCAGATCTACGATCTGCCTTCCACCGCGCGGAAGGTCAGCTTGCGAAGTATTTATTCCTTTACCTCACCACCCGAGGTGCGTAGTAATCGCTTAGTGCGGCCTCGTACCGCCCTAAGCAAATTTCGCAAATTTATTTAGGTAAATTACTCAGAACCCAGACGTTGAGAGCTTGCCGCAGTTCTTCATTCATATTTGAGTATGCCTGCTGCAGCATAGCTATTAGTCTTTCTTTATCAGACATTTTGGGTAGCCAATCATCAATGCATAGATGATCCACATTACGCCCAATGCGGATTGCAGCGATAACTAGGTCCGCTACAGCTCGTGTGTGGTTTGCAGAGTATGCCGCATCGCCTACGAATTCTATATCCAAGCTCTTTAACAGCTTAGAGCATTCGAACACACCGACATCACCTAGAAAGGCTGTCGTATCTATTTCGCAACCCAAGCCACATATGAAGCCAGTTGAACGTCTAGACCTCTGTACAAAGAAAGTTTGTAGGAAGTGCCAGTCCCCAGTTCCTGCGGCAGACGGAAGGTTTAGAGCGGCAATCCCACTGAGATACCTGTTCCGCGTGGTTTGAGGGATAACAATGCTAGACATAAGATCGAATCCATCACTAGCGTCATGTTCTGATCAATGAAGCCTTGCGCAGCATAAGACTATGATTGGTATACGCCTCACTGCATCCGGCGAGAGTGAGTACACGACGATTTCATAAGCCCCGCATATTGCTCTTATCATTCACTGAGCTAATAGGAGCAGAGTCATCTAGAAAGATTATTTTGCCAATAAATTCATGCATTTTCTCAAAGCTCCCAAAGAGAAGATGTAACACCCTCAAACTAACAGAAAGCTCATCTTCTAATGAATTGAATTTGGTACCAATTAAGCTTCGCTGGATATCCGAAATAGCTCGTTTTTTTAATTCTAGTAGATAATTCTTGTCATATCCAAGCTGTGATGTGGTGTAGTCCGCGAGCCCTTCGAAACCGATGCCTAGCCATCTTTTCTCGCTTTGATAAATACCCGCTATAAAACTTGAGTAACGGTGCTCATTAATATCAAAATTTTCAAATTCTTCCCAATCATTAAAACTCAGACCACACTTGCAGTTATGCCAAAAACCGTCATCGGTTTCATTAAAAATTGAAAAACTTTTCGCACATGCTTGGCATTTATCTACCAAACGTACATTACAGTGTGAGCAAACAGTTACACGATGAAACTGATGCACTTTTCTCCAATAGCTAAATCCGTTTTGTTCCATGTCGTGCTTAGAGCATCTAAGGCAGATTTTAATGCTATGGTGAGCTATGTAGGAGTTTCTAACGGATCTGGTGGCTGAACTGTAATTGGACAAATATTCTACGTTTTTACCTGTAGTTAAATAAGCATGGACATCGTACCCAGTGCAAGAGCTTAGCAACAATTCTAAGCTATTAGCTGTGGTTCCAGTATTTAGTTCGGATAGTTTGGCAATGCTTTGCTTATTTATATGCCACTGGTTTATGCCGAATTTGGCATCGTGAAAATGTCTACTAACCGAACCGCTGACAATTCTGTCTCTAGCTAGAAGCGAATTTATCGTCTCGCCTGCCTGAGGTCTTACGACCAAACTGGATAACATCTATCACATCCGAAATAGCGATGGCCGAACGAGCTAGCCTTCGTGACCAGACCTTGAAACAGGTTTTATCCCCCAGAGACAGTTTTTATCCCTGAGGAACACTTGGTGGTTTACAAATAATTCTGACAATTTCAGCCCCTTGGATCAGGGGCTGGGCCCGCTTTGAAGTTAGCATTGAGATAATAATATTTCGACAATTCGCATGGTGAGAACGATTAGATGCAGGATTTTTGCCAAAATATTCTGACAAATCTCAACACCCAAAGAGCGTAAACGGTTGGCTACCAGAATTTCCCGCCAGAGTAAGCTCACTACGGTAAGCAGTTTCGCGGGATTCGGATGCACCCGCTCTGAGGCCAGCGAGTGTTTACGATCAGCTCGCAAATCGTCTGCTGGGTCTGTTCTTCGGAATCGCGCCGGATGATAAACCTTCCACCGTTGCAGATTTTGTCATCGTAGGGCCACGCTTCGAAGGCTGCTTCCTCGCATCACTTGAATATTCTAGCGTCTGTTACTCCACAGGCCTTCGCTGTACACATACCGACCCATGTCATGGCGATTTGCTGGTCACTTAGGAGCTCGGGCTTCGACCTGCGGACCTCCTTCATTCCTCCCGCAGCCTCGGGGTACGCAAACATCCCACCGAATTTCGTCACGCCATGCTTGAAGTTGAAAGTATTGATATCATATGGACCAAAATGTCTAAACACTGACCTTAGAGGTAATGATAAATGTCCCGACTGGCAGAGTACCGTAAACTGGAAGAGCAATTGAAGTCGCAAATGGCCGAACTTGAGGCCATGAGAAACGACAAGAGCCTTAAAAAGGATATGGAATTTGAAGATAAGCTTCGCTCGCTGATGGGTGAATACAGCATTACTCTACCTAGTTTGATCAATATTCTTGACCCGCAGTTTGGGACTCGTCGCGCTCCGGTTCAGCAAGGCCCGACACCACGCCGTGCTCGTCAGGTCAAGACATACAAGAACCCTCACAGCGGTGAAATAGTTGCGACCAAAGGTGGCAATCACAAGGTCCTGAAAGGCTGGAAAGCAGAATATGGAACGGATGAGGTCGAAAGCTGGATCCAGTGATAGCTTAGATCCCTCTGGTTTCAATAAGAGGTCTAATTAAGGCCTCTTAAGTTACGCATGAATATGCATTGGCCGATCCGCCGAGCAGCACAAAGCAGTACGCCACGGATTAGCAGAGGTGGCCCGCTAGTTATATTGGCCATATCGCAAATCGCTAAATAGCGTGATTTTTAAAAGCCTGGCGCCTCGATCAGATAGCCCATTCCGCGAGCAGTTTGTATCAGCTTCGGCTCGAACTCATCATCAATCTTTGCCCTTAACCGGCGTACCGCCACCTCGATTACATTGGTATCGCTATCGAAGTTCATGTCCCATACTTGGGAGGCGATAAGTGACTTTGAGAGCACTTCCCCGCGACGCCTAAGCAATAGCTCAAGAAGTGCGAATTCCTTTGCAGTTAGGTCTATGCGTTTCCCCGATCGCGTAACCCGTCGTCTCAGCAAGTCCATCTCAAGGTCGAGGAGCTTGAGTATCGTTTGGTTGGGAGCATGGCTGCCGCGGCGAAGCAGCGTGCGTATCCTGGCAAGCAGTTCGGAGAAAGCAAACGGCTTGATGAGATAATCATCAGCGCCCAACTCCAATCCCTTTACTCGATCCTGAACCCCGTCTCGGGCGGTAAGGAATAGCACTGGAACGTCATTACCGGCAGCGCGGACATTCTTTAAAACCTGCCACCCATCCAAGCCAGGCATCATCACATCTAAGATGAGCAGGTCGTATTCCCCGTGAAGCGCGTGCTGAGCAGCATCAGTCCCGTTCTCTACTCGATCGACAGTGAAGCCGGCCTCCGTGAGCCCCTGCTGTAGGTAGGTGCCTGTTTTCGGCTCGTCTTCAGCAACAAGAAGCTTCATAAGGTACTCCTGCAAGCATTTAGAACAGTGTGGCGGTTGTCGGTCCTTGCATCCAGTACCTTACAGAAACGTAATGCTCGCATCATCTGTCTGACAGCTTCTAGCGTTAACGTCTACACCAGCAGTTGCCTCCACACTCTGCTTTTTGGCCATTTCCATGCTCCTTTGGCCTATTGGCGCCTTGATGGCGCCTTTTTTTTTTGCATGCTGGAACAGAACCTATTTACAGCAGGTAAAGATGCCATACACGCAACCTGCGCTTTCGCTTGTACTCACTTCTTCTGCGTTACTGACGAAACCGTAATGTTTCGATCAGGTTTCTGACAGGGACACTCGGTTAGCTTACACACAAGCCCAAGCCTCTGTTAATGGAGCTGCGCTGGGTCTCCCGTATCTTCGTAAACAAAGGTAAAAAGTCATGAAACTTTTCAAATCCCTTTCTGTACTGCTCGCCATCGCAGCAAGCTCTTCCTATGCAATGGCAGAAGGTGGTGGTGATCGTACCTTTGCTCGTATGGAGCAGGCTCGCCAAGTAGCGATCGCTAGTTATCAGGCTGACCAGAACGACCAAGCCCAGGAGCTAGCCGCGAAGGAAACTTCAGCGAAGCACGCTCATGCTAATTGCTGAAGCGAAACCGTACGCAGATTTGACTGCGCAGCTCTTAACTGTGGCAGCTTCTGCGATGTTATAGCTGCCACGGTGCTGGTATAGGCAGAAATGTTTGTAGAACCGGCGAAGCCGTTATAGCTACTTCGAACCATGGCTCGTCAAAAACCTAACCTAATATCTTCGCACCGAGCAGACCAAGTTTATACTGGCTAGTAGGTTACAACCCTCTTGAGCGGCTAAGATTTGATAATTATCCAATCTCATGAGGCCTTCTAGACTGCCCGCAAAGCCTGGAAAGATCCGCTGAAAAGCAGTGAATGAGCAACAAACTGCTAATGAACTGCTAGATTATGGCCGGACCTTTTTAGCGGCTCTTATCCAGCCCGCGGTTTAAGTAAAGCCAGCTAAAGTGACCGGAACTCTGATCGCAGACGTTTTCGGGGCGCTTTAAACTTACAAAAATGTAATCACGCGTTTTTCTTCGGCATGCCATATTTACGAATAATGGCGAGTCGCTTGATAAGACAGACCGTGCGCGAGCTTCTAAGATCGATTAACGCTGGCAACACCAACCCTAAAGGCTGGTTTCGGCTTGGCTCCTTAGCTTGATTGGAACGTACACATGCAACGTAAAACCTCTAGGCGAACCTTTGTTAAAGGCTTGACTGCCGCAGGCCTCCTTGGCGGTCTTGGCTTGTGGCGAGCTCCGGTCTGGGCAGTGAGTAGCCCAGGCCAGCCCAGCGTACTAACCGGCACGGAGTTCGATCTGCTGATTGGGGAGACGCCGGTCAATATCACCGGCGCGGCCCGGACAGCGATGACTATCAATGGGACCATCCCAGGGCCGCTTCTACGTTGGCGTGAAGGGGATACCGTCACGCTGCGCGTCAGGAATAAGTTGAGCGAAGATACATCGATTCACTGGCACGGCATGATCCTGCCGGCCAACATGGATGGCGTGCCTGGATTGAGCTTCCACGGCATCGCTCCCGATGGCATGTATGTCTACAAGTTTCAGGTTAAACAGAACGGTACCTATTGGTACCACAGTCATTCAGGCCTACAAGAGCAGCTTGGTGTCTATGGTCCCTTGGTCATCGATGCGAAGGATCCCGAACCGTTCAGCTATGACCGCGACTATGTGGTGATGTTGACTGATTGGTCCGATGAGGATCCCGCTCGAATCCTTTCTAAGCTCAAGAAGCAGTCCGATTATTACAACTTCCACAAGCGCACTGTCGGAGACTTCATTAACGACGTGAGCGAAGACGGCTGGGCCGCTACGATTGCGAATCGGAAAATGTGGGCTCAGATGAAAATGAGTCCCACCGACCTCGCCGACGTAAGCGGCTACACCTATACCTATCTAATGAACGGCCAAGCACCCGACGGGAACTGGACCGGCATCTTTAAGCCCGGCGAGAAGCTTCGTCTGCGGTTCATCAACGGCTCGGCCATGAGCTATTTCGATGTCCGCATTCCAGGGCTGAAGATGACTGTAGTCGCAGCCGATGGCCAATACGTCAACCCAGTTAGCGTCGACGAATTCCGCATTGCCGTGGCAGAAACCTACGATGTGATTGTCGAGCCTGCGACCGAGGAGGCTTACACGATCTTCGCCCAATCGATGGATCGCACAGGATACGCCCGTGGCACGCTAGCGGTTGCCGAAGGGCTGAGCGCTCCTGTTCCAGAAACCGATCCTCGACCACTAATCACCATGGACGACATGGGGATGGATCACGGCAGCATGGGCGGTATGGCGGGCATGGACCATGGCGGCGACATGGGCGCGATGGACCATAGCAACATGTCCGGCATGAACCACGGTGACATGCAAGGGATGGGCGACATGGGCGCAATGGCCGGCATGGATCACAGCAAAATGGGTGGGATGTCCGGGATGGACCACTCTGGAATGGCTGGGATGAGCGCAGGTATGCAATCGCACCCGCCCTCAGAGTCCAATAACCCACTGGTGGACATGCAGACCATGAGCCCAACTCATAGGCTGAACGATCCCGGTATTGGCTTACGAGACAACGGCCGCCGAGTCCTGACCTATAGCGACTTGAGAAGCACTTTCCCCGATCCGGACGGCCGTGAGCCCAGTCGGACGATCGAACTCCATCTCACCGGCCACATGGAGAAGTTCTCTTGGTCATTTGACGGTATAGAGTTCTCTGATTCGGAGCCCCTGCGGCTCAAATATGGCGAGCGGGTACGCATCACTTTGGTCAACGACACCATGATGACCCATCCGATTCATCTGCATGGTATGTGGAGCGATCTTGAGGATGAGAATGGAAAGTTCATGGTTCGCAAGCACACGATCGACATGCCTCCAGGTTCGAAGCGCAGCTACCGCGTGACAGCCGATGCACTCGGGCGTTGGGCTTATCACTGTCACCTACTGCTTCACATGGAAATGGGCATGTTTCGTGAAGTCCGAGTGGACGAGTAAGAGGAACTTTATATGGGAAATTTTATGAAGCGTAAAACTCTTATCGGCAGCGCGTTAATGTTCAGTCTGCTGGGCGTAATGAATATATCAGCTGCGTTTGCAGAGCAAACGCATGATCAGCACAAGCAACCATCGGCTTCGTCGCAAAATTCAGGCAACAAGCCGGCATCTCAGACACAAGGCTCCTCTAACTCAGAAATGGACCACGGCGACATGGATCATGGCTCGATGGACCATGGAGAAATGGAGCACGGCAAGATGGATCATGACCCCAAGGCCACTGATACTGAGGTGGATTCGCACCATGACCACTAGACCTTCTCGCTTTGCTCTGATTGCGCTCGGAGTTTCGTTGAGCGCAGCGGCTGGAGGGACAGCCAACGCTGCCGAGATGATGGATCATTCGATGCATCAAACCCCTCCTGCTGAGGCAGCTCAAGCCCCTGCATCTTCAGCGAAGCCCGCAGCTAAGAATCATGGCTCCGGTGGGCAAACGGACCATTCTGCGATGGGTCATGGTGCGATGGACCATAGCACGATGAACCATGGCCAAATGAAGCATGACGATACGCTCGAAATGCCCGGCATGGTTCATCCCTCGTTCATTCCAGTATTGACCGATGCGGATAGAGAAGCGGCTTTCCCTGGTCTTCAAGGTCATACAGTCCATGACAAGTATCTGGCCTGGTTCCTTCTGCTAGATCAACTTGAGTACCAGAACGCAAATGAAGGTAGCACCCTCAGTTGGGAAGCTACTGCCTGGGTTGGTGGCGATATCAATCGGTTCTGGTTTCGCTCGGAAGGTGAGCGAACGAATGGCGTTACTGAAGATGCGGAAATTCAGGCGCTCTACGGGCGTGCCATCAGCCCCTGGTGGGATGTGGTAGCAGGTGTTCGCCAGGACTTTAAGCCCGAGTCGCCGCAGACGTGGGCGGCTTTAGGCGTCCAGGGGATGGCTCTGTATAACTTTGAGGCGGAAGCCACCGCCTTCGTCGGTGAAGGTGGGCAGACAGCAGCACGTTTTGAAGGCGAGTACGACATTCTCCTCACTAACCGGCTGATCCTCCAACCGACTGCCGAGCTCAATTTCTATGGCAAGGACGATCCTGCGCGCGGAGTAGGCGCTGGTCTCGCAAACACAGAGGTGGGGCTCCGCCTCCGATACGAAATCGTTCGTGAGTTCGCACCGTACATCGGCGTCACGTGGAGCCGGGCATACGGTAATACCGCCGATATGGCGAGAGATGAAGGCGAAGACGTAGATGAGGCGCGGTTCGTTGCTGGCATCAGGCTTTGGTTTTAAGGACCCTAGATGAAAAGAATAATTATTAGCTTCGCTGCCTTCTGCGCACTAGGCCTGTTGGTGGTGGCCGGTGTTGTTTTCTCGGGACTAATAAACGTTGCCGCGGATGATCCTCATACGGGAGTCGTGCACGCATTCCTGGAAACTGCTCGCAATCGCTCGATTGAGGTTCGCTCCGAAGACATAGTCGTGCCATCTCTCGACGATGAAGACCAAATCCGCGCCGGGGCGGGGAACTACGACTCGATGTGTGTGGGTTGTCATTTGGCGCCAGGCATGGCTGAGACCGAGCTAAGCAATGGCCTTTATCCCGCTCCACCCAGCCTGGCTGAAGCGGGGCCATACGATGACCCAGCAAAAACATTTTGGGTCATCAAGCATGGCATTAAGGCCACTGGGATGCCCGCGTGGGGTAAAAGCATGGCTGACCCGTACATCTGGGGAATGGTGGCTTTTCTGCAGAAGCTTCCTGAGTTAGATGAAGGAGCGTATCGAGCACTCGTTGCGTCTAGCGGTGGTCACCAGCATGGTGGTGGGGAGACCCCAGCTGGGCATAGTGAGCAACACGGCGAGATGGCCTCGGGCGACCACCATCAGGGCGACAGTGGCGGCTCGGATCACCATGGCTCCAGCAGCACAGGTGGAGCATCCGGCCAATCAGGCTCCGGTCATCATGGTAATAACGAAAGCGATGACCATCATGCGTCCGAGGAGCCCCAGGCGGTTGAGCACAGCAATGGCAGTGACAGTGCCGATGCGGAAGGCAAATCCCCTTCAAAAAACCATGTGCACGCAGACGGGAAGCAACACGAGCACTAACATCCGGTATATGTGTGCCTATGCGGTTCTGATCGAGGCTCTAAGAAAGGCGGTTCAGCAAGCAGAGGATCGGCCCTAGGCCATCCTAGTCGACGCAACGGTACCGGAGGGCTTTGCAATTGCTTCCTTCCTAAAAGTTAGGCCGCAAGGCCAGTAACTTACCTAGTTAAGCGGCTTGCGCTCCGGCCGTTCCCCAACGAATGCTTCCAGTCGTGGCGACAGGGAGCTCCCTCATTTTCAACTCAATCATCTCGAACAGACTAGCGAAGCCGTACAGGCAATCTGACGGCCACATCGCCACCAACTGCGCCCGCAGATCCCCGGTGCGGTTGGACTTACCTTACAACATTGTAATGAGGTTTTTCGAAACGGGCTCGGTAGGAGCGTGTCGTAATTCAGTGTCTGCTAACAGGCTGATGAGCCATATCGGCCAGTAACCAAACGACGAAATACAACTATCGAACCCTGGAGAACGTAAATGACAAACTCAATGTTCGCATCCTGTATCCAAGCTTGTTCGAACTGTGCCCTAGTGTGCGAAATGTGCGCCTCTGCTTGCCTACGCGAGGATGATGTAAAAATGATGGCTCGCTGCATCGAGCTTGACCGCGACTGCGCGGACATTTGCAGGTTGGCTGCCACACTGATGAGCCGCGAAAGTGAATATGCTAAGAAGTTCTGCGCCCTTTGCGCCAAGATCTGCCGTGCATGCGGAGAGGAATGCGCGAAGCATGAAATGGATCATTGCCAAGAGTGTGCGAAGGCGTGCATGAACTGCGCTGAGGAATGTGAGCGTATGGCAGGATAACATCCGTAACTCACTGCTCTGGCACTACTAAATTGGGAGTGTCAGAGCCCCTCGAAGAATAAGAAAAGCCATGGTGCGCTTAATGTTCGCGCCTCCATGACATATCGAAAAAGTGCGTACGATACCCGCAACTGCCAAGAGCGAATCAATCCCTGTCCAGCAGCATTTCATTCCAAAGCGAAATACGATAGTTACGCGCTAGCAACTCTTACTTAGCCACCGATGATCGCCACCGTAACGGTCTATTCTCTTGCCACTGTCTCCCGATTGAGCGCTGAAAACTAATTGAGTGAATTAGCATGAAAGCTCCTGGCAAAAAGGCGGTCCAACAACAACCAAGCGGGCCATGCGACCTTATTTTGCTGGGAGAAAACGAAAATGGTTTTGCGAATATTCCCATCGCAGCGATTGGCTTTGCTGCTAGTACTGCTCGCCGTTCTGCAACTCAGTGGCTGCGCCGTTTCCCCGCGCCTGAAACCAAGCGACCAGCCAAGCGTTGCTCGCAAAACCTTTGTCATCACTGGTGCCTCCAGTGGCTTCGGCCGCGGCGTGGCGCTCAAGCTTGCCGCTCTGCAAGGCGACGTGGTGCTAGCGGCCCGCCGGACCGACGTGCTCGAAGAACTGGCCGCGCAGATACGCATGGCTGGAGGATCGGCACTGGTGGTGACCACCGACGTGAGCAACCCGAACGAGATGCAGGACTTGGCACGAGCCGCCATCGAGCGTTTCGGCAGGATCGACGTTTGGATTAACAACGCTGCGGTCGGAGCGCTGGGTCGTTTCGAGGACGTTCCCGTCGAGGACCATGCGCGGATCGTGGATGTCAATCTTAAGGGCATGATCTATGGCAGCCACGCAGCCATGCGCCAGTTCAGAGCTCAAGGCTTCGGCACGCTTGTCAACGTGGGCTCAGTCGAGAGCGAGATACCGCTGGCTTATCATGCCTCCTCCGCAGCGACCAAAGGTGGCGTCATAAATCTCGGCGCGGCAATCGCTGAGGAGATTCGCCTGAGCGGTAGCGAGACCATCAATGTCGCCACCGTCATGCCCTGGGCTGTGGACACACCGTTTCTGGGAATCAATTTGCCCTTTCTAGTTCATTGATCAGGGACTTCATTTCTGCGATTTCTCGGCGCTGAGCGTCGATGATTTCGTCAGCTAACTTGCGGACGCGAGGATCTGAAATCTGAGCTCGTTCACTTGTTAGGATTGCTATGGAATGGTGGGGGATCATGGCCTTCATGTAGTCCGTGTCGTCTACCGTCGCTTGCCCACGTACAAGCCATAGTGCAATGGTAAAAGCTACTGCACTTCCTGCCAATATCGCTAGGTTTACTGACTTACGCTTATACATGTTGAGCATGAATGCGAGCATGACTACTGCCATTACCGCGCCCATCACTAATGCCATCCAAGCGCGAGTCTCGCTCCAAAAAACATGCTCGAACGAGTAAGTATTTAAGTACATCACGCCATACATAATGATCGTAGACGTGGCTACCATCGCTGCAAAGCGCCAGTAAGACATTTGCATAGTTAGACCTCTTTAATGATTGCTGCTGGATCGGCGACTCAACGTGTTCGCGCAGCCCTGCTTAGAAGTGGCTTTCGAATGCTCTCCTAAAAACGGACAAGCCGAAGATGATGAGGTTTCGATTTTTTGAGAAGCTTACAAAAATGTAATCATCGACCGCTTTAAGACCGGCTTAAAGCGCTGCCAGCGCTGTACTACGCGTAATGTTCCCCTGAACTAATCAATCGCTAATAGCTTATAAGCAGACAATACCAACGTCGCGCTATGGACCACTGCGCGAAAGAGCGGGCCCACTAAGATGGCCTTCAAGCCTTGAGACCCGACTACTCGGCTTAGCAAGCCCAAAGAGTTATCGTGAGCAATAGAACACTCGGAGAGAACAATTCAGCACCCAGCATATGCCACGTTCTTGTCGAGTGTGACCGCAGGGTTAGTATTCGCACATTAGATGTGTGGCGGCTAAGACGGCTGGGTGTAGCTGGCTCCAAAACTGAGCGGCGAGGTTATTCTGTCCCAAGCCGCGCCTTTCGTGGCGCGCGGGACCTCACTCACTTTGAAACAACAGACCTTCGATTCGATCATGTTCTTCCGGTGTTGGCAGGGCAGATGAGTCAACATTGCCAATACTATTTGGCTGACCATTTTCTGGTGGGCCAACTTCAGGGTGGTAGGCGCCATCTGCGTCGAAAGCAACCCAGCCGTACAATTCTCGGATGACTTCGGAAGGATGGCCATCTTCCATTGCCACATACCAGTCCGCCAATCGGAAACGCTTACCGGCAAGCTTAGAAGTAGCCATTTCGGCTCGAACCAGCGCCAGATATAGCGGGTGCGGCAGTTCCTCTACGGCGCCGGTTTCGTCGAGCAAGAACATGAACGAGGCGTGCGACCGTTGCTCTGTAGAACCGGCTCGCTCCTCTTCCTCGCCTAAGGTAAAAACGGGAGCAAAACCGCCCCCCTCTGTTCTGAAGTTGGTCGTCTGGCCTTGGTAGACCCTGGCAGCGTTCCACTGCACCTCGCCAGCATAAGCGTAAGCGCGCAGATCAAACTTCATCGATCGTACCTGAGGGGCGGCGACGATTCTACGCTCGCCAGGAGCTACAAGGGACTGGGCCACGTAGTTTCCGCCAACGATTTCTTCCCAAACGCGCTTGGTGAGCTTGTCTCCTCGGTATGCACCGCGACTACCATACCCGCTGACAGGCTTGAAAAAGAGGCTACGGCGGTTTTGCCACAGGTGCTCTGCATTACCATGCCCGACAGGAACGGTAAGCGGGACGTATTGGGCCAATACGGTTCGGATTTGCTGATCAACGCCAATCTCTTCCAAAAAACGTGCGTTGGTTAGGTCAACCAACCTGCGTTTGTCGGCGTAAAGGGCATAGGCCTGAGGGTGTGGCGTTACCGTCACGACATCAGCCAAATAAGCGCTGCGCAGCGCGCTGCAATTGTCGCCTTCCAGATAGAAATCGGTGAGTCGGTTGTAGACGAGATCCACAGGCTTTCCGTCGACCAAGAGGGACTCGTTGTGAAAGGCCAGATCGGCTGGGTCTGCGATTAGGCAGTCGATTCCTGCTGACTCGAATAACCGCTGAAAAAGAAGGAACTCCGGATACAGGTATTGGGCTTGTGGGCTTTCATCCAAGATCACCACGCGCGTGAGCGGACGTGGCTCGCCGCTCGTAGACCATTCCTGGGCGAACATATCCAGAATCGAACGCTCGAAGCCGCCGGGTCCTTCCTGACCTGGCGAAAGCCCGACTACGCCGCTGCAACAACTACGCTGCGCGCGGGCGAGCAATACGTTTAGCATCGCTCCGCCCGCATTTGTGTTTATTTCGATGAGCCCAAGCTTGTCATCATCCAGATGGAAGTCGTAGCCAAAGAAGACGCCGCGCGCGCCCCGAGGATCGTGTCGGGCAATAGGAGGTGCAGAATCCAGAGCATGCTCACGCCAACCGGGCGAGCTCACGGTCTGCTCGATGGCCTGAATAACCTCATTAACCTGGCGCAGCCGCAAGGATGAAACAAAGACCGGTCGTGCTGCAAACACATGAGGGCAACGTGACTTCAATAGCTCCGACAGCTCTGAATTCCCAAGCTGTTCGGTCAATGAGTTTACGAGCGCAGCTTGATCTAGGCTTACGCAGAAGCACGCTTCGTTGAGCGCTGCGGCTGTCGTACCGCATTTTCTCGATGAGGACGCTTGCACGGGAACCTCCAGAACCAAACATACAGCTTCGAAAGTCTCGGCCTCTTTCGGTTCAGCCTGGCGTTTCTATGAGCGTAGGTCAGGGTCGTTGCTGGCACTCTGCCATTAACTAGACATAAGCTTTGGAAGCGTCATTGTGAAAGTCGTATGCCCCTCAGCTGATTCGCAAGCGATGCGCCCTTTGTGCGCTTCGACTATCGAACGAGTGATAGCCATGCCGAGGCCCGCATTCATGGTGGTTCCTTCGCGCCTTGCGGTGTCGACCCTATAGAATCGATCAAACACTCGGGCCTGAAGCTCGGCTGGAATCGTTGTGCCTCGGTTGGATATGGCTGTGCAAACCGAGCCACCGCTCTCGCTTATTTCAACGCTGATGGTGCTGCCTTCCTCTGCATATCGAACTGCGTTAGAGACTATGTTTGAGACGGCCCGTCTCAGCATCGATTTATCGCCATGTACCGATCCATCGCCTGAAAGCGCGATTTCTACCTTTTTGTCCTCGGCTGCAAGCTCGTAATATTCGATAACGCTCGCGGTAATCTCAGCCATGCTGGCATCTTCGGCATTGGGCGTAATCTTCCCGTTGTCCGCCTTGGCGAGGAATAGCATGTCATCGACCATCTTTGACATGCGCCTAAGTTCTTCGAGGGCGGAATACAAAATGTCTTTGTAGTCGGTATTCTCGCGGTCGCGCAAGAGCGCGACCTCCATTTGGGTAAGCATGCTGTTCAGCGGCGTTCTTAGCTCATGCGCGATATCCGCTGAGAAACCTGACAATCTGAGAAAAGAGTCGTCCAAGCGCGAAAGCATTTCGTTGAAGTTGTCTACGAGTTCATGCAGCTCGCCTGGCACCGACTCGGTTGGAATTCTGGTATCTAAGCAGTGGGCGGTTACTGTAGAAGAAGTCTTGGACAGTTCGTCTATTGGTTTTAAGCCTTTCCTGATCAGAACAACACCTAACGCGCCACTCAGAAGTGCACTAACGACAAGCGTATAAGCAAACCACTGCTGAATCATATCGAAGAAGTGGATTCGGTGCGTTACATCCAAAGCCAAATAGATAACAGTGTCCTGCCCTTCTACCCACCGATTTACTTTTCTGGTAATTCCGCTGTACTGGTGGCCACCGAAACTTACCGTCCAGCGTTCCTCTTGGATGTCTGTGACAAGAGGTAGCAAGCTCTCAGACAGATTGTGATGGGAGTAAACCGTCTTACCGTCTACTACAACCGCAGTCGCGAAGCCAAAGGAGTGCTCAATAACGGCATCGATCCTTGAAGCGGTCTCAGGCCCGAATGCTGAGCTGTTGAGTAGCGTACGCTCTACTGCAGCGGCCTTTTCATTAAGCACTTGTGCATCTTTGCGTTCGAAATGGAGCTGACAAAAATAATTAAAGCTGATTGCGGCCGCCAGCAGCACAACCGTAACCACGAGCATGAAAGCTATCGCCATTCTGCTCGTCAGTGACACTTTTCCCATCAGTACGGTCCTGGTTAGGCCATCAAGCACAAAAAAGCAGGTGGGGCACCCCCCACCTGCTTCGATCATTGTTACTCACACCCTCATATCCTATGCTGCGTCTGGATTTTCGCCATTTTGCGAGTGGTCGGCTTTGGCGGCCCCCATCATCTCACGACACTCTTTCATCATTCCACGCATGTCACCCATCATTTCCATATGCTTGTCGCCGCTCATCATGCCGGTTTCTGAATGGCTTTGGTCCGCTTTATCTGCCGCTGCGAAACTCAGTCCGCTCGCCAAGGTGATTGCGATTGCTGTAACGGTGATGGCCTTTCGCATGTTAAATCTCTAAGTTCAGTGGGTTATTCGCTTTTGCTTAACAAGGTGTTTTCGCCAACGTTGGGCTCCTTGGGCTTGTCGCACTTACCGCTAGACATATGCTTCATGCATACGACCATCATCAACAAGCAGGGCAAGAGAAAGAGCAGGCTTGGCAGCGTTGTTGCCAACGCCGCAGTGCTTTGGTTCAGTAGCATGTAGCCAACCACAGCTGCGGTTAACCCCGTTACGACCGGATTGCGCTGCAGTACGCTTTTAATCTTGGATATTATGCTGCTCATCTAACTATCCCTCGGATATTAAGCTTGGCAGATTAGCCATTGTTCACGCCAACTGGGGTGCTCAGGAACTCTACCGTATGGATCTTCCCGTCGGGGGTCTTGACCTTCATCTCATACGTCTGGACTTGGGCACTAGTTCTATAGTTTTGAATCATTCGAGTCGTGCCGGTCGCCCCTGCAGGTGCGATGCTCAGCACTTGACCCTCTTTGACAAGCTCCTTAAGGGTGGGCTTTGCTCCTGCCGAGTCATTTAAGCGATTCAGCGTACGTTCGCTTCCGCCTTCGGCCATTGCAAGCGAGGAAGCAACGGTCAGAATAAAAGGAACGATTACTTTGGTTATGCGGTTCATGGTTTGCACCTCTTGGTTAGTTGATGCCTGTAGATTAAAGGCTTGCTACTTACAAGAAGCTGTTGCCAAGGTTACAAAGCGGTAATCGCTTCATTCTCGTGTTGGTACGACCGCCGCGCCTGCGGCGGTCGCTTTCTGCTCTTTACTGCTTTTCGATGCGCGTAATGGTGGAATCCATACCTTTCGAGGAGAACTCGAATTCGACCTGGTCCCCTTCTTTCAGCGTTTGGAGCTGATCAGGCTTTGCTTTGAAGCCCATCGTCATCGACGGCCAGCCCAACGCTTCGACCGGGCCGTGGGCAATGGTGACGGTTCCGCTCTCGGTGTTTACTTTCTTGACCGTACCTGTGGCTGTAGCGGTCTGTCCCGCCGACTTCTGGTCCATTGGCATGTTCATGCCTTTGTGATCCATCGGCATGCCGTCCATTGGCTCCTTGTCGGCGGCATAGGCGACTGGCACCAGGAAGAATGAGGCAAGGGTGATGTGCTTAATGTTCATGGATGTTCTCCAGTGGGGTTGGTTGCTTGCTGGGTGGTAACTCGCAATTGCCGGCGGCGCATCAGCAGGTAAGCTGCCGGCAGAACGAACAGGGAGAGCAAAGGGGCGGTGATCATCCCGCCCACCATGGGCGCGGCGATGCGGCTCATGATTTCGCTGCCGGTTCCGCTACCCCAGAGGATGGGCAGCAGACCGGCGATAATCACTGCTACGGTCATGGCCTTGGGGCGCACCCGCTGCACAGCGCCTTCGCGGATTGCGTCGAGCAGTACGCCTTCGCCATGGGCTCCAGCGTTAACCCGATCTGTCCATGCGTTCTTCAAATACAGCAGCATAATGACGCCGAACTCAGCAGAAACGCCTGCCAGTGCGATGAAACCGATTCCTGTCGCTACGGATAGGTTGTACCCGAGCAAATAGAGGAACCAGACGCCACCGGTTAGGGCGAATGGCAGCGTGGCCATGATCAGCAACGCCTCCCCAAAGCGCCCAAACGTGAGGTAGAGCAAGACAAAAATGATGAGCAAGGTAGCCGGCACGACGAGCTTCAGCTTCGCGTTAGCTCGCTCCATGAATTCGAATTGGCCGGAATAGCTGATGCTCATGCCGGATTCGAGCTGGACCCCTTTGCTGATCTTTTCCCTCAGATCGCCCACCACAGCCGCCATGTCGCGGCCACGAACATCGACGTAAACCCAGCCCGACAGCCTTGCGTTTTCGCTTTTAAGCATGGGCGGTCCGTCTGTCACCTGTACTTTGGCCACGGTCCCCAACGTGATCTGGCTGCCTTGCGGCGTGTAGATCGGTAGGTTGCGCAGATCGGATATCGAGTCGCGCCACTCGCGGCCATAGCGGAGGTTGATCGGATACCTGGCGAGCCCTTCCACGGTTTCACCAATGGTTTGACCACCGATGGCACCGGCCACGATCGATTGCACGTCCGCGATATTCAGGCCGTAGCGTGCGGCGGCGACACGATCGATATCCACATCGATATACCTGCCGCCGGTCAGTCTCTCAGCAAGTGCCGAACTGACCCCAGGCACCGTTTTGGCGATTTTTTCCACTGCCTGGGTGGCTTTGTCGATCTGTGCCAAGTCAGTGCCATACACTTTCACCCCGATCGGGCTCTTGATACCCGTCGCCAGCATATCGATACGGTTTCGAATCGGCGGGATCCACAGATTGGCTAATCCAGGTACCTGTACGGTGCGATCCAACTCCTCAACCAGCTTGTCAGGCGTCATCCCAGGGCGCCATTGATCCTTCGGCTTGAACTGAATGGTCGTCTCGAACATTTCCAGCGGGGCGGGATCTGTAGCGGTGTCGGCTCGACCAGCCTTACCGAACACGTGTGCAACTTCTGGAACCGTTTTTATGAGCCGGTCCGTCTGCTGCAGTAGCTCAGAAGCCTTCTGAGCGGAGAGGCCTGGAAGCGCAGTGGGCATATAAAGGAGGTCACCTTCATCCAGCGGGGGCAAGAACTCCCCACCAAGGCGAGAGGCCGGCCACAAGCCTGTCAGGAAGACCAGAACAGCCACCAGCAGAGTCATCTTGGGCCAGCGCAGTACCGCGTCCAGGGCCGGCTTGTAGATCCAGATGAGGCCACGGTTGAGTGGATTACGGTGTTCGTCAGGGATTTTGCCCCTGATCCAATACCCCATGAGCACCGGAACCAGCGTGACAGACAGGCCCGCGGCGGCTGCCATTGCATAGGTTTTGGTGAACGCCAGTGGACCGAACAGCCGGCCTTCCTGCGCCTCCAGGGTGAACACTGGTATGAACGACAGCGTGATGATCAGCAGGCTGAAGAACAGTGCCGGCCCCACTTCAACAGCCGCGTCAGTAATGACCTTCCAGTGCTCCTGGCCCTTCAAGGTGGAGTCAGGATGCCGCTTGTGCCAGGCCTCAATGTGCTTGTGGGCGTTTTCGATCATGACGATTGCTGCATCGACCATCGCTCCGATGGCGATCGCGATGCCACCCAACGACATGATGTTGGCGTTGATGCCTTGCCGCTGCATGATCACAAAAGCAATCAGGATGCCGATCGGCAACGACACGATGGCGACCAACGACGAGCGCAGATGCCACAGAAAAATCGCGCAAACCAACGCAACGACAATGAACTCCTCGATGAGCTTGTGCGTGAGGTTTTCAACGGCACTGTCGATCAGCTTGCTACGGTCGTACGTCGTGACGATTTCGACGCCTTGGGGCAGGCTCGCTTTCAGCTCATCCAGTTTGGTCTGAACGGCAGCGATGGTTTCCCGAGCGTTCTTGCCGCTCCGCAGGATCACCACGCCGCCGACTACCTCACCTTCACCGTCAAGCTCGCTGATGCCCCGGCGCATTTCCGGGCCGAGCTGGATATGCGCAACGTCCCCTAGCGTCACAGGCACGCCGCCGTCGAGACGCAAAGGAATGGCTCGAAAGTCTTTGAGTGTCTTGAGATACCCGGTCGCACGGACCATGAACTCGGTTTCTGCGAGTTCCAGAACACTCCCGCCGGTTTCACGGTTGGCTTCATCGATCGCCTTTGCAATCTGCTGCTGCGTCACGCCCCTGCTTGCCATGCGCACGGGATCCAGTACGACCTGATACTGCTTGACCATCCCGCCTATGGGCGCGACTTCCGCCACGTTGGGCAGTGTCTTGAGCTCATAGCGCAGGAACCAATCTTGCAAAGAGCGCAGCTGCGAGAGGTCATGTTTGCCCGTTCGGTCTACCAAAGCATATTGGTAGATCCAGCCGACACCTGTGGCGTCAGGGCCCAAAGCGGGTTTGGCGGCGGCGGGAAGCCGACTCTGCACCTGACTCAGGTACTCCAGCACCCGAGAACGGGCCCAATAGAGGTCGGTGCCGTCCTCAAACAGGACGTACACGTAGCTATCCCCGAAGAAGGAGTAGCCGCGGACCGTCTTTGCGCCGGGGACAGACAGCATGGTCGTCGTCAGTGGGTAGGTGACCTGATTCTCAACGATCCGGGGCGCCTGCCCGGGGTATGGCGTGCGGATGATGACCTGAACGTCGGAAAGGTCTGGCAATGCATCAACAGCGGTGTTTTTGACCGACCAGACACCCCAAGCCACCGCGAACACAGTAGCCAGCAGGATCAGAAAGCGGTTGGCCACTGACCAGCGAATTATGGCTGCGATCATCGCTGGCCCCCCAGCTTCTCGATGTGCTCAATGACCAGGCCCTCTTCGCTTTCACGCGCGCCGACACGGACGTGATCGCCGGTCTGCAACTTTGTTAGGAGCGATTGATCTGCAACCGGAAAGGACATTGTCATCCCAGGCATGTTCAGCGTCTTGAACGGCCCATGCGACAGGCCAACCATGCCATCTTCCAGGCTGACGATCGTACCTTCAGCCTCGTGCAGCGCAGGTTCTGTAGAAGTTGCAGGCTCCTCCAAACCCTGAGCGGTCAGCCCGCGTAGGCTCGCCTCTGAATCCAGGAGAAACTGACCGGACGCCACGACCTTCTGACCGGCTTCCAGCCCTTCAAGCACCTCTGTCTGGTCATCGAATTCCCGGCCTGTGCGAACCTCAATCGGGCGGTAACGGCCTTGATCCTCGGCCAGCATCACCAATGCGCGCCGACCGGTGCGAATGACCGCCTCGGACGGGATGACCAAGACATCTTCGACGTTGCGACTCAACGTCACCTCGGCCGTCATGCCGGGACGAAGCCGTTGTTGCGGATTAGGCAGTTCAACCCGGACGCGCACAGTACGGCTATCCAAGTTGGCTTGTGGTAGTACGGCCTGGATCGTCCCTTCCAGAACTTCACCTGCAAAGGTCGGGAGGCGCGCGTTGACCAGCTGCCCAGGCGCCACATTTGCAACCTGCGCCTCAGGCACCGCAACCTCTAACCATACCTTTTCCAGCCCATTAACACGTGCCAGAGACGCACCAGTGGATACGGTCATGCCCTCGCGAACGTCGAGGCTGTTCAGCACGCCGCCTATTGGACTCCTCACTGTCCAAACAGGGCGCGCTTTACCAGTTCGTTCTAGCTGCACTATGACTTCTGGCGGCATGCCAGCAAGGCGCAACCGCTGGCGAGCCGCTGCGAGCAGCTGGGGTTCGCCAATCCCTTTGAGCGCCAGGTACTCTTCCTGTGCGGCAACCCATTCGGGAACCAGCAGATCGGCTAACGGCGCGCCTTTTTCGATGACATCCTCCGGTGCTCGGTCGTAAACGCGCTCGACAAAGCCACCGGCACGCGCCTGCACAACCGCCACGTCTCGCTCGTCGAACATCAATGCGCCTGTCGCTTCGAGCGACTGGCTGATCGATTCACGCGTTACGGTTGCAAAGCGCACGCCGAGATTCTGCGTCACGCTCGGGTCGATACTGATCGATGCCCCGTCGCTTCCCTCATCTGCATAGCGTGGAATCAATTCCATATCCATGAATGGCGACTTGCCCGGCTTATCGAACTTTTGCTGGGGGACCATAGGGTCATACCAATAGAGCACTTCCTTGTCTTCTTCTGCAGGCGATTGTCCGAAGGCTGCGGTAGGCAGACCGATTAGCGCTGCAGCGCTAATCATCAGAGGCAGACTGAAGGCGAGTACCAGCCGCTTGTGTTGGAATGTCATGGTCGGGTATCTCCAAAGGCGAAATGCAGGCGGGCATTGCTCAACGATCGATCGCGGGCGACGTCAATACGCCGTAGCCGGGTCTCCACAAGCTGTCGTCGCGCTTCGATCACAGCGGTCAGCTCACCGCTTCCGGAGCGGTAATCGGCCATGGCAAGGCGGACCTTCTCTTCAGCGAGGGGTAGTAAGGTTTTGTCGAGGCGGATGAGTGCGCGGTCCAGACGCTGATACTCAGCGAGGTCAGTACTCAGCTCTTGGTTGTACAGGCGCAAGGTCGCTTGGCGCTGAGCCTCGATCTGGGCAAGGCGAGCTCGTTCGGCCGCGATCTTCGGATCCTGCCGAGAGCTGGTAAACAGCGGCAGGTCGAAGCTGACGCTGAGGTTCACCATGTCGCCGTACTCACGGCCACGTCGCAGGTAGTCGATCCCCCAACTCCAATCCGGTGTTTTCTCTGCGATGGCCTGGTGAACCTTTGCCTCCGCTTCACGAGTCATCGGGTCGAAGGCGAGTAACGCCGGGTGCCGGTTCAGGTTGTGCTGATAGTTATCAACGGCGGCAAGCCATTGCGGCCAGTCACCTGTAAGCGGCTGGCCTGCTAGCTCGCCTATCCAGCGCCGGAGGCCGGCCCGCGCAACAGCCTGGTTACGCAGCAGCTCATCCTCTTGTTCAGCCAGCAATGCTGCCTCTTGCCTCGGAAGTACGCTGTCTGCGGTTTGTCCGCTGCCGCCAGCAATGCGGGCCTGAACAGCCCGCGAAAGGAGCTGATTCTCGCTGTAAAGCTGCTTGAAAAGGCTTAGCTTCTGCTCGACCGCGAAGCTAGCGATCCATGCCTCGGCGGTTGCTTGGCGCACACCGAGACGTTCAACCGTTTGCTGGGCGTTTGCGAGCGCAACACTAGCCTGCGCGGCCTCGACACGAGCGCGCCTTTTCGCTCGGTTTGGCACATCTTGCATGACCCCAACCATTTGCATGGTCATGGCCTCTTGCTCCAACTGCCAGCGAGCGTCACCTTCGATGGGCACGCTTTGCAGTCCAAGCTTAAGTTTAGGGTCAGGAAGCTCGCCGGCAGGGATTGCAGCGCTGCGTGCGGCCACCAGGTTGGCGGCTTGCGCATGCAGCGAAGGCGCGTCTTGCTCGGCCACGCTCAGAGCTTGTTCTAAGGTCAAAGCGGACGCTAACCCTGGAAACGAGAGCGCGCCCATGATCAAGGCGGCCACGTACGGCGGCGCCCAATAAATACGGGGTTTCATTTGCGAAGGATTCCTGATCTTTCATGCGAGCCAAAGGCGCGCAGTAGCCGGCCCGAATGCTCACTCGGGCGGTTCCTATAATTTGATCGGAATTAGACGCGGGGTGGACGCCAGACGGCGTCTAAAAGGCTAGAGGGGATCAGGCCGTTATAGGGAGTGGTCACGGGTTTAGCAGCAGGCATCAGCTGGGCTTTTATTGAGACAAGCTGAAGGATACTTGCAGTTTTGCATTCTTGGCCCGTCTTGCAGACGGTCGCCGTTCCATGCTCATTCGCTTCACAGCACTCGTGTTCAGCACCGTCATCGGCGCCAACCATCGAAGCGTGGTCGGTCGTCATGGCGCCCACACCTTCCATATCGGACATCATGTGATGCCCGGACGATCCAACCGTCATGAGCATTTCCGCTATCCCATTGATCTGAAGCGCAAGCACTAGCAGCAGGATAAGGAAGGAGCGCATGTAGGACGTCATATTTCCAGCTTACGGGGCAATTCATGAGCAATCAATGAGGCAATCGGTCGCTTCGCAACCGAAGCCTAAGCCTAAGCCGACAGGCTTCAAACTACACGCGTTTGACGGAGCCGGAGTGCGTTGAACACAACCGATGCTGAGCTGAGGCTCATGGCCAGGGCAGCAATCATCGGAGACAGCAACAGTCCGAAGAACGGATAGAGCAGACCTGCGGCAATCGGGATGCTCAACCCGTTGTACATAAAGGCAAACAGAAGGTTCTGACGCATATTGCGAACCGTCGCCACCGAAAGCGTGCGCGCGCGCAGTATCCCCATCAGGTCACCTTTAACGAGCGTAACTTGGGCGCTGTTCATGGCGACGTCAGTGCCCGTGCCCATCGCTATGCCGACATCAGCCCTGGCGAGCGCCGGCGCATCATTTATTCCGTCGCCTGCCATGGCGACTACTTTACCTAGGGCTTGTAGCTTAACCACCAGCGCCTCCTTGTCCTGCGGCTTCACTTCGCCATGCACCTCATCGAGCGATAGCTCACGAGCCACCGCGCGGGCAGTGGTAAGCCCGTCGCCGGTGGCCATGATGACTTGCACGCCCTCCGCTTGGAGCCGCGCTACAGCTTCCTTGGAAGTCGGTTTGATTGGGTCCGATACGGCCAGCAAGCCGGCAAGTGCCCCATCAACAGCCAGGTACACAATGCTGGTACCGCTCTCGCGCATTTTTTCTGCCTGATATTTCAACGGCTCGACGCTCACACCCGCATCTTCCATAAGCGCGGTGTTGCCTAGCTGTAGCTGCTTGCCTTCCACCAGACCACGGACTCCGATCCCTGACCCTGACTCGAAGGTCTCTGGCTTCGCCAGCTGGAGACCTTCGCTTCTGGCATGGTCTACGATCGCGTGGGCTAGGGGATGCTCACTACCTTGATCCAAGCTGGCAGACAAACGGATGACTTCCTGCGAGTCAAACGGCGTGACGCCTATGGCCCGATCGAAGACAGGTCGGCCCTCGGTCAAGGTTCCTGTTTTATCGACAATCAGCGTGTCTACCTTACGGACATTTTCGATGGCGCCTGCGTCTCTGAAAAGCACTCCACTTCCAGCCGCTTTGCCTGTGGCAACCATGATCGACATAGGCGTTGCCAGGCCAAGTGCGCAAGGGCAAGCAATGATCAAAACCGCAACTGCATTGATCAGGCCGAATACCCAGCCCTGGTCAGGCCCGAACAGGCCCCATGCAAAGAATGTCAGCAAGGCGATACCGATGACCGTCAGCACGAAATAACCTGCAACCGTGTCTGCCATTCGCTGCATGGGTGCTTTGGAGCGTTGTGCATTCGCAACCATCTGGACGATTTGTGAAAGCATAGTCCCGGAGCCAACCCTGGTGGCTCGCATGACAAGCGAGCCGCTCGTGTTCATCGTCGCGCCGATAAGCGAATCGCCTGTCCGCTTCGTCACCGGAACCGGCTCGCCCGTTAGCATGGATTCATCGACGGCGCTCTCGCCCTCCAATACCTCTCCATCAACGGGTACCTTTTCACCAGGACGAACGCGCAGATGGTCGCCCTCATGAACATGTGTGAGCGGGATGTCCTCCTCGGAACCATCTTTGGCGATACGGCGAGCGGTTTTAGGTGATAAGCCAAGCAGGGACTTAATTGCCGAGGACGTCTGCGAGCGGGCCTTCAATTCCAGCAACTGGCCCAGCAGAGTCAATGAAATGATCACCGCGGCGGCTTCGTAATAAACGCCTATCCGGCCGCCTACTGTGAATGACTCTGGAAATATGCTCGGTAAGAGGGTTGCTACGACGCTGTAAATATAGGCAGCCCCCGTGCCAAGCCCGATCAAGGTCCACATGTTTGGGCTGCGATGTTTGACCGAGGCGAGACCGCGCGCGAAAAATGGCCAGCCTGCCCACAAGACAACCGGGGTCGTGAGGGCCAGTTCAACCCAGTTCTGGCTAGCCCCGTGAAACAGCGGTATCGCATGTCCCGCCATTGCCAACAGGGTTACTGCTACGGTCAGGGGCAGAGACCACCAGAATCGCTTCGAGAAGTCCTTGAGTTCGGGATTCTCCTCCTCGTCGAGTTCAGGGATCAGAGGTTCCAATGACATCCCACAGATAGGGCAATCACCTGGACCCATTTGGCGGATCTCAGGGTGCATCGGGCAGGTGTACTCTGTCGTTGCATCACCGGCGGGTGGTTTCTGTGCGGGTGGGGTAGATGCCCGAGAGGAGGTTCCATGAGCCTGCGGTGCAGCGAGATATCGAGCAGGGTCGGAACGAAACTTGGTCTGGCAACCCTGGCTGCAGAAGCGGTAAGTGCTTCCCTGATAATGCTCTTGATGCTCGCTATCCTCTTCCACCTTCATCCCGCAGACGGGGTCTGTGAGTGCTGCAGTACCTTTCGTTTGGTCGGGCTGGTGATGGCACTGCTGAGAGGACATACGGGGCACCTTATGGATTGGTTAGCGACGAACTTGGCCTATTGCAGGGACATTTGCGGTTTTTCAATGCTTGCAGCGTCTGACAGCCAATATATGCAAAGCGTCCTGACCAAAGGCTGAAGTAACCATTACATTTCTGTCAGGTTCTCTGGTATGTCAGGTCGTATGTATGTTGAAGCGAGCTGCTGGAAAAGTAGCTCGCGCAGATACCGCCTGCTGGCCTAGCCTATGCCTCCATTGTTCGATGCTCGGCCGCTTCATTTTGATGAATACCGAACCGTGCAAAAGCCTAAGCGCAGGTACTCTGCTTTTGAATACGCCTTTGGCAGAGTGGGATACGCCGTACGCTCTAATGAAGCCATAGGAACTCCTTTTCTGAGGAGTCAGAAAAGATAGTCCACGATCAGAGGCTGTGCGGTCGATTTGGTAAATTCTCTTGGCATCAACACGTTACGTGCGAAGTGAGTGAATTTTACTTATATCTCGGCATGACCCCTTACTCGGATCGCCCAGATATCTCTCAGTCGGAGCGGGATTTTCTGCCCGACCAATTTCCCTTTGTTCCAGGGCTGACGGCTCCAGGTAGCGATGATGTTCATGGCAAGTCCTCCACGTGTGGGAGGACAAGGATGGCTAGCCAGAGCAATGGTCGCTAACCGGCCAGAAGCTGACGTTCAAATTCGTCTAATAATTGCGTGTCAGTCATTACCGCCGGGCTGCGCCGGCAGATGGTTTGCGTGGCTAGGTGTTGTCAGGTAGGTTCGATCGAATCAGTGGGTCGAATAACAAGGGCAGCTATGGACTTCGCTAAGGCTTACAAGCAGTGCAGAAAATCGATGGCGCTGGGGCGAGGAATAAAAGCAGTAGAAGCTTGCTTACATCGAGGGAAGCATGAGTTTGATAGTTTGCAGGAAGCGAAGCTGAGCTGTTTTCGGGATATTCGCGGATATAAAATTGTTTCATCTGGTGAGTGTGCATTTTTTCCAAGAGATCTTTCGGAAATCAAAGTGGGCTCTGGGCTAGCTTGGTACAGAGATACGTTTGCGACTACTGAGATAGTACTCCCCCCATATCATAGCTTTGGATTTCTATCTGAATACGGCGGAAAAATCTCGAAAAGCAACAGTGAAGAGGAAAGGTACGCTCACGCGAATAATATGCTGTTGGAAATGTACACGCCCCCACGAATGGCCGACCTGATTTGTGGGGCATGGTCTCAGCGCATCACTTTTGCTCAGTATCAAGAACAGCTGATTGAGGCTGTAAAGGCATACTGTCTGGGTCTGTACGGCGTGGCAATTGTTGGAATTCTGCCTTGCATAGAAGGGTTCCTAAGAGAGCTTGGAAAGCACGTCTTGTTGCCGCTGACCGAAAACTGACCCAGTAGAGGCTGTTCTGCCGACTGAAAACTGACCCAGGTGTTCAACTGCTTCTGCTCAATTTTTGAGCAGGAGAACACAGGGTGATCAGTATGGAAATGATGGGCAAAATTCGGCGGATGTATTTCCGCGACAAGCTGTCGCTGCATGAGATAGCCAAGCGCACCGGGCTGGCGCGCAACACGATTCGCAAGTGGGTCAGAGCACCTGAGGCCAAGCAGCCGGTGTACCAACGCCGCGCGATCTTTAACAAACTCAGCCCTTTTCACGTCACGCTAGAGCAGGCGCTAAAAGCCGATTCGCTGCGCCCCAAGCAACAGCGGCGCAGTGCCAAGGCGCTGTTGGCGCAAATCAAAGCCGATGGTTATGACGGTGGCTACAGCCAGCTCACCGCGTTTATCCGTGCCTGGCGAGGGGGACAGGGCAAGGCGTCGCAGGCCTTTGTGCCGCTGACCTTTGCTCTTGGCGAGGCGTTTCAGTTTGACTGGAGCGAGGAAGGCTTGCTGGTCGGCGGCATTTACCGGCGTATGCAGGTGGCACATCTGAAGCTGTGTGCCAGCCGTGCGTTCTGGCTTGTGGCGTATCCGAGCCAGGGCCATGAGATGTTATTTGACGCCCATACACGCTCGTTCGGCGCCTTGGGCGGCGTGCCGCGCCGGGGCATCTACGACAACATGAAGACCGCCGTCGACAAGGTCAATAAGGGCAAAGGCCGGGCGGTGAATGCACGCTTTGCGGTGATGTGCGCGCATTACCTGTTCGATCCGGACTTCTGCAACGTCGCCGCTGGTTGGGAAAAGGGCATCGTTGAAAAGAACGTGCAAGACAGCCGCAGGCGTATCTGGCTAGACGCCCAGGACTGTCAGTTTCACTCCTTCGAGGAACTCAATGCCTGGCTGGGCCAGCGCTGCCGCGCGCTTTGGAACGAGCTGACGCACCCTCAATACAGCGGGCTGAGTGTGGCCGAAGTGCTTGAGTTGGAGCGCGCTGAACTGATGCCTGTGCCAGCGCCATTCGACGGTTACGTCGAGCGGCCTGCGCGGGTCTCCAGCACCTGCTTGGTCAGCGTCGGGCGCAACCGCTACTCGGTGCCGTGTGAGTACGCGGGTAAGTGGGTCAGCAGCCGTTTGTATCCGACGCGAATCGAGGTGGTGGCTGACGACGCGCTGATCGCCAGCCATGTCCGCTTGCTGGATCGCGACCAGGTCAGCTATGACTGGCAGCACTACCTCCCGCTGATCGAACGCAAGCCCGGTGCGCTGCGCAACGGCGCGCCCTTTGCTGATCTGCCGGCGCCGCTGCGTCAGCTTAAGCACGGTCTGGGGCGTCATGCCGGCGGTGACCGGATCATGGCGCAAGTTCTGGCTGCCGTACCGGTCGCCGGGCTCGATGCCGTGCTGGTAGCCGTTGAGCTGGTACTGGAGAGCGGCAGCCTGAGCGCCGAACACATCCTCAATGTCGTGGCGCGCCTGGCCGCGACCGAACCACCACCCAGCGTCGAAACCCACTTGTCGCTCAAGGAAGCCCCCGTCGCTAACACGGCGCGCTACGACCGCCTGCGTGGCCAGGCCGAGGAGGTCGGTCATGCGTGATTTGATGGCGGAACTCAAGGAGCTGCGCCTGCACGGCATGGCCACGGCCTGGGCGGAGTTAACTGCACAGGGTGAGTCGAACACAGCCTCGTCCAAGTGGCTGCTCGAACACCTGCTGGAACAAGAGCACACAGATCGCGCCATGCGCTCGGTGAGCCACCAGATGAACATGGCCAAGCTGCCGATGCACCGCGATCTGGCCAGCTTCGATTTCAACGCCTCTAGCGCCGACGCACGCCTGATCAGCGAGCTGGCCAGCCTGGCCTTTACCGACACCGCGCAGAACGTGGTGCTGATCGGTGGGCCAGGCACCGGTAAAACCCACCTAGCCACCGCGCTGGCCGTGTCCGGCATCACCCGGCATGGCAAGCGCGTGCGCTTCTACTCCACGGTCGATCTGGTCAATCTGCTGGAGCGCGAAAAACACGACGGCAAAGCCGGGCGGATCGCCCAGGCACTGCTGCGCATGGATCTGGTCATCCTCGACGAACTGGGTTATCTGCCGTTCAGCCAGGCTGGCGGTGCGTTGCTGTTTCACCTGCTGTCCAAGCTGTACGAACACACCAGCGTGGTGATCACCACCAACCTGAGCTTCGCCGAATGGTCGAGCGTGTTCGGCGACGCCAAGATGACCACCGCCCTGCTGGATCGGCTGACCCACCACTGCCACATCGTCGAAACCGGTAACGAGTCCTATCGCCTGCAACACAGTAGCTTGGCGGCCCAGGCCAAGATCAAATCACGGGAGCGAAAGCGTAAGGGCGGCCAGGAACCGGAGGACGATGAGTCGTTCTGATTTCATGGTGACGACGGCCTGCTGCATGGCTGCATGTGGCAGGTCTTCAACAGCTGAACTGGGACAGCGAGGGAGTGGGTTCAAAAGCAGCTGCGCTGGTAGACTTATCCACAGTTGCTGGTAACAAAATCAGCAATCCGCCCTGGGTCAAATTTCAATCGGCAGGGTGGGTCAATTTTCCATCAGCGCCAACACGCTCTGCAATCACTCGAACGACAACTCGTTTCACTGCGGGCTAATTGCAACGATGGGCGGGAAGTTGAGGCTTGCGGCATTCTCGCCGGAATTAGCGAGGACGCATGCATTAAATGAACGGCGTTGGGGCTTGCGGGCCTGGTTACCCGGCCAACGCGCATGCCCTCGAAATGGTTGTTTGTCCCTGTGGTTTTTGCCCCTTCGTAGTGATGGCTGTCTCCGTGCGGTATCACTTTGAGTCAGGCCTGCCGAGGAAACGTGAGTTCAAACGTGGTCCGACCGTCTTTGCTGGCGACGGCCACGTGGCCTTTGTGGAGGTTCATCACTGAGCGGACAATCGCTAGCCCCAATCCTGCCCCGTGAGGTTGTATGCCGTTAACGCGGTAAAAGCGGTCGAACAGATGTGGGAGATGATCCGATTCGATAGTCGCGCCATGATTGGTGACAGCCAGCGAGACGATGTCTACGTCCTCCTCAAGGATCTTAAGTTCGACCGTACTGCCAGTATTTGAATGCCGCAGCGCGTTGGATAGCAGGTTGGAAATGGCCCGCTGGACCATAAGTCGATTTCCCAAAATCATGGCATCGCCCGTTACTGTCGTAGCGACTCCCGCTTCTTCGGCAAGGACTTCGAAGTATTCACATACGCGCCTCGCCTCGCTTCCTAAAGATAATTGTTCGAGCTTCAGTGCTGGGCTGGCGTGGCTGGCCTGGGCGAGAAACAGCATGTCTGACACGATTCGATCCATGCGTTCGAGTTCTTCAACCGACGACTCGATCACCTCCCGATAATGCTCCTTGCTTCGCTCACGCACCAAAGTCACCTGCGCCTTGCCTATCAGGTTGTTCAGCGGAGTTTTTAACTCATGAGCCACATCGTCCGAGAATTGTGACAGTTGCTGAACGCCGTCATCGAGTCGATGAAGCATTACGTTGAGGCTGTGCGCCAATGCCTGGAGCTCTTGCGGAAGCCGATCGGTGCGGATTCGAGGTGATAGATCCTGTGTAGATACCTTAGTCGCCAAGGCCCGGAACTTGCGAAGCGGCCGCAAGCCATTTTGGGCGATTAGCCATCCAGCCAATCCGATCAATATCAGTAGCATCGGCACGGTCACTAAGGCCGAGCGCAGGAATGCAGCCACCAGCCGTTGATCGGCACTGCGATCTTGCGAAAGTAAAAGCGTCATTGAAGCCAGTCCCGGGACTTGGATTTGCTTGCGCCCGGTTAGCATCTGCACGCCATCTTTCGTTGTCCAGCCAAGATAGTCGCCGTCCCTGCTCACGAGATCCAGCTGCTGCGGCGCATTGGCGAATCGGCCGATACTGAAAATGGGTGATTTCGCTGTATCGCCGATGACCGTAATCGAAAGGTTGTCATGGCCGAGTACGGTATCGCTCAATGCGTGTTGCCAGGAGCGGCCCATACGGGCTTTGGTGTCTTCGAGGAGTCCATGATCGATCTGAGAGAGCTTGGCCGTCACTTCCTCCTGGGCGCGCAGTTCCAGTTGGCGCACCAGTACCCAGTAGCTCAGTGCAATCAGCAGCGCGACCAAAGCGGCGCCGGTCAGTGTGATTTGAAGCGCGAGACGCGATGCGAGGCTGAGTGGCTTCAAGGCCGCGCCTCCAGCACGTAGCCCACACCCCGGATGGTGTGTATCAGGCGATCGCCGAAGGGTTCGTCCACTTTCATCCGCAGGCGACGAATCGCAACATCCACCACATTGGTATCGCAGTCGAAATTGATGTCCCACACCATGGCAGTTATTTCCGTACGCGTGAGGACTTCGCCAGTCCGGCGCATGAGCAGATGCAATAACGCAAATTCTTTGCTGGTGAGGTCGATACGCTGACCGCTCCGGTAAGCCCTATGCCGGGCCGGGTCCAGTTCGAGGTCGGCTACACGCAGGTTGCTCGGAAGTGTGACTGCCTCGCCTCGCCGCAACAGTGTCCGGATACGGGCAAGCAGCTCGGGGAACTGGAACGGCTTGACCAGATAGTCGTCGGCGCCCGATTCCAAGCCGCGGACTTTTTGCTCTAAGCGGCCATTGGCAGTCAGCATGATGACGCGTGTCTGCTTACGCCGCCTGATGAGTTCGAGAACCTCCCACCCATCCATGGTTGGCAGATTCACATCTAGCAGCACGATGTCATAGTCGTTCTGCAGTGCCAGGTGAAACCCATCGAGGCCATCACTTACGCAATCGACCAAGTAACCACATTCGATAAGACCCTGCTGCAAGTATTCCGCAGCTTTGATCTCGTCTTCGACAACCAGGATGCGCATGTTTTCAGGTAACTCGGCAAGGAGGTGCGCGGTAAGCGGAACCAAAAAAATCCATGTAGTAACTAGGTCAAGACGAAAGCGGCTTGGCTCTAGCGTGAAAGGCAGAGGCGAAAAGATCTGCCCAGGGAAGCGGGAAGCACTTTAACGCGGTAAAAGCCCTGTGAGGGCTATCTTGCGAATTTGTAATCTACCGGTCATTTGGTTGACCCGCAGCGCGAGCGGGTGCACCAAACGAAAAAAGGCGCCCTGATGGGCGCCTGAAACACATCTTCAAACCAAGGGAGCAAAACTAAAGAAGATGTGGTGTTGCTCATGGTGTTTCACAAGATCGAGAGAGGGTACTCGGCGATGAATCGGACCTCATCGAGGTCGGACTCGAAAGCAGTCGCCCGCGTGGTAGCCTGGCGCACCCGCAGAGACAAATCCTTGAGAGAGCCAGTCTGTACAACGTAGCGGGCTTCGACGTCGCGTTCCCAGCGGTTCTGTCCCGTCAGCGGCGCACCGTTATCGTCTTGGCGCATGTACACCTCGTTCGCGTTGCTGTAATCGGCGCCCCAACCGCGGGCGTAGCGGGTCATGAAAGTAAGCCCGGGTATGCCGTACTCCGCCATGTTCAGGTCGTAGCGCAGCATCCAGGACTGCTCTTTAGGTGAGTTGAAATCACTGTACTGAATGGAGTTGTTCAGGTAGATCGAGTCCGCCTGGCGCAAGTAGTCAAAGTCGTTGTTACCGTTGTTTCGCTGATACGACGCCGTGACGGTGTGCGCGCCGAAGGCGACACCCAGGCTGGAGCTCCAGATGTTGTTGTTGAACTCGCCCAGCAACTCACGGCCTTCGTCGGTTGCCTTGTAATAGTTGAAGCTGGCCAGCAGCGCGACGATATCGGAGAGCGGATAGGTGGCCGACGCACCGAAGTAATGCTGGTTCCAGGCATCTTTGAGGCGGCTGGTGTACAGGCTAAGACTGATATTTTCATTCACGCTGTAGTCACCGCCTGCGTAGCCGAGCCAAGGCGCGTCTACGCCCCCGCCGTAGAAGGTGACGAAGTCTTCGTTCATGTTACTGGTGTTGGGCTGGCTCATCGCGTGCAAGCGGCCTCCCTGAAGGGTGAGGTCGTCCAGCGAGTTGTTCACAACGGTGACACCCTTGAAAGACTCCGGCAGCAGCCGAGAGTCGCCGAAGTGCACGACAGGTGTAGTGGGAAATACATCGCCGGCCTTGATCTCGGTGTCCAGCAAGCGTGCTTTCACCGCGCCCCCCACCCGTGTGAAGTCATCCTCAGGATCGCCAGCGCTGTCGTGGGGAAGCAGGTCGATGCTGCCGCCCACACCGGAGCGCCCCGAACCGGAGTCGAGCTTGAGGCCGAGCATGGCGAAAGCGTCGAAGCCAATCTCTACCGAGCCTTGGGTATATCCGGACTCGAAGAAGGCCATCAATCCGTGGGCCCATTCCTCGGAGTAGCCATTGCCGGCGGCACTCTCACCGTCGCGAAAATCCCGATTGAAATAGAAGTTGCGATTTATCAGCGATAGCGTGCTGCCTTCGATGAAGCCCTCGGCTGTTTCCGATTGGGCAAAGACCGGGGCGCTGCCCAATGCCAGTGAAAGGGCTGTCAGCGAAAAAACGGCCTTTTTGCTCATGATGATGCTCCTTATGTACGGCAGGTCAGTGCTCGAATGACGCCTTTCGCCTTTTTGTTTTTAGCGCTTGGCCATGTTCTTCCCCTAGAGATGACGGCAGGATTAGCGGCAAATGACTATTTTGTAATCTGAGGAAGCCCAATCGCGCACTCCTTCGATTACAGATTTGTAATGTTGCGGTCACCAGGTCGTTATCCACACTTATTTAAAGTCACCACCCCATAGCCATCAGCTATCTCGCCGGCTTGGCAAGGCTGATAAAAACGCTTTCGTGTATTTGTCTACTAAATTCAGGGCGAATCACTATCGCAGTAGAGGCGCATGTGTTTCGCGTCTTGGCGGGGGTAGTTCTTATGATTGGATTCGACATCTAAACCAGGAAGTCATCGTTTTGCCTTGGATGAGAAAAATAGTTTTGCTGATGTTGCTAGCCTTGTTCCCATTGCAATCATCATGGGCAGTTGTTAGCACGAGCTGCAGTCATGAGGATGGTTCGGCAGCAAATCATCTTGGACATCACGAACATCCGCACGAGTCTCTGGGTACTGACGAGGAAGGATCGTCAAAAGCCGCAAAAAAAATCAGTCTGGATGGAGACTGTGTCTTTCATGGCGACCATATCAAGCCGCTTATAACGAAAGGGATCTGTCCTGGTTCGGTATTATCAATGAGCTTGAAACCGTTTCCTTCTGCTAGCTACGCATCGGCTGAAGCGGGGCGTCCTGAGAAACCTAATTGGCGCATCGGTGCAAAACCGGTGGGACGCCAAAGTAACCAGTAAGCGCCATTTATCTGTATCTGACGTCTCACCGAACCTTCCCTTTTTTTAGGAGATTTCGGTGCGAAAAGCTCTTTTCTCGCTGGGGTTGACGACGTTGTCGTGCAATCTCGCCTTTGCGCAACCCTTAGAGTTGCCGACCTTCACACAGACCTTACCTGTCGGTGTGTCAAATACATTCCCCGTTGAGTCTGTCGAATCCATAAGCTTTCTACGCGCCTTGGAACTCGCTAGCTCTGCAAGCCCTGAACTGGCTGTTGCAAGACGTGAGCTGGCTGCTTCTCGCGCATTAATTAGCCAAGCCGGAGCACGTCCGAATCCAATATTGTCCGCTAGCCAGGAGGGAATCCGGGGCGATGCCCCGGAGACCACGCTTGAACTGAGCCAAGAAATAGAGCTGGGTGGTAAACGTTCGGCTCGTATTGAGGCGGCGCAACGAGCCTTGGACGTAGCAGCTGCTGACCTACAGGACGCCCAAGCTCGACTGAGGGGGGCAGTGATGGGCGCGTACTACGATGTGCTTACTGCTCAAGAACGGCTGGACCTCGCTCAGGCTGCTTCAAAGCTTGCGAAGCAAGCAGTGAACGTGGCCAATCGACGTGTGAGGGCCGGCATGGTTTCTCCCGTAGAGGAAACCCGGGCGCGGGTTGCGGCTACTGGAGTGCAAGTAGAGCTTGCCCAGGCCACAGCTGAACTCGAAGCTGCGCGCACTCGGCTGGCGGCCAACTGGGGAAATCCACAGCCACGCTTTGAGCGAGTAAAAGAGCCGGCAGAGGCAGTGCCTCCTCTTCCCGAGCTAGCTGAGCTTTATAGCCGTTTGAACGATTCCGCCCAACTAACCCGCGCGCGTCGGGAGGCTGAAAGACGTCGGGCTGCGTTAAAGCTGGAAAGGACGAATCGCTTTTCTAACGTGACGGTTAGCGTAGGTGCCCAACGCTCAGATGAATATAACGGCACGCTGGGATTGGTGAGTATCTCGATGCCCCTGCCGTTGTTTGATCGAAACCAAGGCAACATCGGAGCAGCGCAGGAACGGGCCTACCAGGCGCAGGACGAGCTCAACGCCGTCCATATACGCCTGAAAAGCGAACTTTCCCAAGCGCACATGCGGCTGCGCACTGCTCGCCAGCAGTTTGAACTGTTGCGCAACGATATGCTCCCCAGTGCCCAAAGCGCTTATGAAGCTGCCAGCAAGGGGTTCGAACTTGGAAAATTCACGTTCCTTGACGTACTGGATGCTCAACGCACGCTTTTCCAAGCCCGATCTCAGTACCTGTCTGCGCTATCACAAGCTAACCAGGCGGCGGCAGAAATCTCGCGAATTGTCGGAGATGGGTCGGCCGTTATCACCTCGGCCACTCAGCCATAGGAATCCATATGAAAAGTAAATCGAATACATCTTCCTTGGCTGGTCACAAGAAGCAGATTTTTTGGATCGTCGTCATATTAAGCGTGGCACTTATGCTTGGCGGATTGCTTCTTCGCAGTAGTCCAGCTGTGCCCGATGCGGGCGACGCACATAGCGAGCATGGTGACGAATCGGAGCATGAGGATGAAGGGCATTCGGATGAGGATGCAGAAGCCGAAGGAGATCATGGCCATGATGAAGGAGGCGCCGATAGCGATCACGAGGTCGGTGCGGCAGAGAAAGATGAGCATGAAGATGAGCCCGAGGGAGCGGAGCATACTGAAACAGCAGAGGTAGAACTCTCAGAGACACAAATCCTAGCCGCCGGCATCTCACTGGCAACTGCTCAGCCCGCAAAGATAAAAAGCGCAATTGAGCTGCCTGGCGAAATTACATTCAACCAAGACCGCACAGCGCAAGTTGTGCCTCGTCTCTCAGGTGTCGTTGAAGCGGTCAAAGTCGATTTGGGCGAACAGGTGAAACAGGGGCAAGTACTTGCTGTGATCGCGAGTACAGACCTGTCGGAACGTAGAAGCGAGTTCTACGCGGCGCAAAAACGTCTTGCATTGGCTCAAAAAACCTATCGACGCGAAAAGGAGCTATGGGAAGAGCGTATTTCTGCGGAACAGGATTATTTACAGGCACAACAGGCTTTACGGGAAGCAGAGCTGACTGTTGCGAATGCAAACGCACAGCTACAAGCGCTTGGCAGTGATGCTGGCAAGCCAGACGCATTGAGCCGCTACGAACTCAGGGCGCCGTTCGATGGGATGATCGTTGAGAAGGACATCACGCTCGGTGAGTCAGTCAATACCGATGACCAGATATTCATCATTTCCGATCTCTCCACCGTGTGGGCAGATATCAGCGTTCCTGCCAATGCACTCAGCGCGGTACGAGTAGGCAGCAATGCCGTTATCGAGGCCACAGCATTCGAGTCCAGTGCCAATGGAACCGTTTCTTATGTCGGCTCACTTGTTGGTCAGCAAAGCCGCGCCGCTACCGCCCGGGTCACACTTCCCAACCCTGAAGGGGTTTGGCGCCCCGGCCTGTTCGTCAAAGTGCAGGTAGGCGCTGGCGAAGCATCCGTGCCAGTCGCAGTAAGTCCTGATGCGATCCACACATTGGAAGAAAAGCCGGTGGTGTTTGTACGGACCGACCATGGCTTTGCTGCTCAGCCAATCGTGAGTGGCCGCAGCGATAGTGACGCGGTCGAAATCAAGGAAGGCCTCCAGCCCGGAGCGCGCTATGCCTTGGATAACAGCTTCATCATCAAGTCCGAGCTTGGCAAAGCCAGCGCCTCGCATGCTCACTGATACGGAGTTATAGAATCGTGTTCGAACGTATCATTCGTTTTTCTATCGAGCATCGCTGGTTGGTTATGCTAGCCGTGCTTGGCATGGCAGCGTTAGGAGCTTACAGCTACCAAAAGCTGCCTATCGATGCTGTCCCGGATATCACCAACGTACAGGTGCAAATCAACACTGCGGCGCCAGGTTATTCCCCGCTGGAAGTGGAGCAGCGTATTACCTACCCGCTCGAGACGGTAATGGCTGGGCTGCCCAAGCTCGAGCAGACACGATCCTTGTCTCGATATGGACTTTCTCAGATCACAGTTATTTTTGAGGAAGGCACTGACATCTATTTTGCCCGCCAACTTGTGAACGAGCGCCTGGGAGGGGCCAAAGATCAGCTCCCAGATGGCGTCACTCCAACACTTGGCCCTATTTCCACTGGGCTTGGCGAAATCTATTTTTGGACGGTTGAAGCTGAGGAAGGTGCCACCAAATCGGACGGTACGCCGTATACCCCTGCTGACTTGCGTGAGATTCAAGATTGGATCATCAAACCGCAAGTCCGAAATGTACCTGGTGTTACTGAGATCAATACGATCGGAGGATATGCAAAGGAATATCAGATCGCCCCCAACCCAGACACTTTGCGGTCGTTTGGACTAACACTACAAGATTTGATCGAGGCGGTTGAGCAAAACAATAACAATCTAGGTGCCGGATATATTGAAAAGCGCGGCGAGCAGTATCTTGTTCGCGCTCCAGGACAAATGCAGTCTGTGGAGGACATCCGCGATACCCTTATTAGCAACGTTGACGGTACCCCAGTGCGTATCCGCGACGTTGCGACGGTCGAGGTTGGAAAGGAGCTCCGCACTGGCGCAGCCACCGAGAATGGCCGCGAAGTGGTACTAGGTACGGCCTTCATGCTTATCGGTGAAAATAGCCGAGTAGTTTCAAGGGCTGTCGACGACAAGATGAAAGAGATAAACCTTTCGCTTCCGGAAGGCGTAAAGGCAATTACTGTCTACGATCGAACTGTACTCGTAGACAAAGCTATATCCACCGTTAAGAAGAACCTCACTGAGGGTGCCATTCTTGTTGTGGTTATACTTTTTCTCTTCTTAGGCAATATCCGGGCGGCGATCCTAACCGCGCTTGTGATACCGCTTTCTATGCTCTTCACGTTCACCGGCATGGTAGCCAATCAGGTCAGCGCCAACCTGATGAGCCTAGGCGCATTGGATTTCGGCATCATTATCGATGGAGCCGTGGTGATTGTTGAGAACTGCGTGCGTCGACTTGCACACGCTCAGTCCCATCACGGACGGGCATTAACACTGTCCGAACGGCTTCATGAAGTATTCGCTGCGGCAAAGGAAGTGCGTCGGCCTCTATTGTATGGGCAGCTGATCATTATGATCGTGTATCTGCCGATATTCGCCCTTACAGGGGTAGAAGGTAAGATGTTCACGCCCATGGCGTTTACCGTAGTGACAGCGCTATTCGGGGCGATAATCCTTTCGGTGACGTTCGTCCCGGCGGCCGTTGCGCTCTTTATCGGTAAGCGGGTTACGGAAAAGGAAAACTTTCTAATCCGCAATGCTAAACGGGCCTACGCACCTGCGCTCGATGCGGTAATGGCCAACAAGCCAGCAGTGCTCACCTTTGCGGTAGTTGTAGTCATACTTTCTGGCCTCGTAGGGTCACGTATGGGCAGTGAATTCGTGCCTAGCCTCAACGAGGGAGACTTCGCTATCCAAGCCCTTCGTGTACCAGCTACCAGTCTTAGTCAGTCTGTAGAGATGCAGCAGCAGCTGGAGCGAAAGCTTATGGATGAGTTTCCGGAGATTGAACGCATATTTGCGCGAACTGGCACTGCGGAAGTGGCATCGGATGCTATGCCTCCAAATATCTCTGACGGGTACGTCATGCTGAAGCCACAAGAACAGTGGCCGGATCCAGGCAAGTCGCGTAATCAGCTCTTAAGCGAGGTGCAAGCATCCGCCGCTGAGTTGCCGGGCAATAACTACGAGTTTTCCCAGCCGATTCAGCTGCGTTTCAACGAGCTGATTTCCGGAGTTCGTGCCGCGGTAGCCGTGAAAATCTATGGTGATGACATGGACGTTCTTAACAGCACGGCGGCGGAAGTATCCGAGGTGCTAGGACAAGTACCAGGCGCTTCAGAGGTTACGGTCGAGCAGACGACTGGCCTTCCCATGCTCACGATTGATATCGATCGCGATCAGATCGCACGATACGGCCTGAGTCTAGATACCGTCCAGCAAGCGGTTGCAGTAGCTATCGGTGGCCGAGAGGCAGGCACCTTGTTTCAAGGAGATCGGCGTTTCGATATCGTGGTTCGTTTACCGGACGAGATACGCAGCGATCTCGCCGCAATTGAGCGGCTTCCAATTGCCCTTCCAAGGGAATTAAACAGCACCATAAGTTATATCCCCCTCGGCGAGGTGGCCACCCTGGATTTGGCCCCCGGTCCGAATCAGATCAGTAGAGAAGAAGGGAAACGGCGAATTGTCGTCAGTGCAAACGTCCGTGGTCGTGACATTGGATCATTCGTATCTGAGGCAGAACAGAAAATCCAGGCCCAGGTAGATATCCCGGCAGGTTATTGGATCGACTGGGGCGGTACCTTTGAGCAGCTTGAATCGGCAACGAAGCGGCTGCAGATTGTCGTCCCCGTGGCGCTGCTCCTGGTCTTCATTCTGCTTTTCATGATGTTCAACAATGTCAAAGACGGTTTGTTGGTCTTTACAGGGATTCCATTTGCGCTCACCGGAGGCATTGTTGCGCTGTGGCTCAGAGATATCCCATTGTCCATTTCAGCAGGTGTTGGCTTTATTGCTCTGTCAGGCGTCGCCGTTCTAAATGGCCTGGTAATGATCTCCTTCATCCGTAGCCTACGGGAGCAAGGTTTACCTCTGGACACTGCGATCCGCGAAGGTGCCCTTACCCGGCTACGACCGGTATTGATGACAGCCTTAGTGGATTCACTCGGGTTCGTTCCAATGGCCTTGAATGTGGGTACCGGTGCAGAGGTACAACGTCCCCTTGCGACGGTGGTGATCGGGGGGATTCTCTCCTCAACGGTGCTAACGCTATTAGTTTTGCCGTTGCTCTACCAGATGGCTCATCGACGCGAAGACGAATTGGAGGAGCAAGAAATCGCGTTGGCCGCTGACAGAACAAGCTAGAGATTGGATGGCGGCACACAACGCCCCGTTCTTGCTAGCTAGCGAGAACGGGGCGCGTTAATTATCGGAGCGCAGTTTCATTAGCGGCGCAGCGGACAGCACAGCCTTTGTGGCGCAGTCTGATGCATCTAAGCGGTAAATAAAAAATTGCTCAGCGCTTAGTGCGTATGACTTTCGCTACATACGCGTCCTTGACCTGATGGCTTTCACCCACGGTGAGCTGACGAAGGATTATGCAAACAGCGACTGACCTGCCCCGGTCGGCAGCAAAGGGCGATAGCTACGACAAAGCCCTGGCTGGAACGATCAGCGGGCTGTGCAAGGCCGAGCTGACACCGTCAATCATGGGCGAACCGTGAGGCCTTTGAGATAGCGACCCAGACATGGGTGCGCTGTACGCCACAGCGTCTGTTCAGCTCACTCGGACATGATCCTTGCGAAGGCTAATAACAACAGATCAGGCAATGGCGGCCTGACTTAAACGAAACGGCTTATATAAATTCCGGGCGATTCGCTGGTAGCGATGTTGCGGGCAAGTTATGGAAACAAAAAAGCGCCCCGAAGGGCGCTTAGAGTGCAACTGCTTCCAAAGGAGATTGGAAGCTGCCGGAGGCGAATATCGTTCAGATATGAAGCGGTTAGTCAGCTTTGGTTTCTTTCTTGCTTTCCGTATTGTTCTGATCTTGGCGGGTATCCTTAATCTGTAATTCGTCTATTTTTCGTTTGGCGGATTCGGTTCCGTGAATTCGTTTTTGATCTGCTCGGAATTTTTCATTAAATTTAATTGAGCGGTCGTAACCATCTTCTGCATAAGACAATGCGGAGCCGCAGATTACCAAACCAACAACAATAGCTTTCAACAGATTCATAGGGCAGTCCTCGCTAAATTCAAAGGTGGCTTGCTGAGCTTTCTCGCTGAGCCCTGCAGGTTCGAATGAATTTTGCGTGATTGAAGTTAACAGCAGCATGAGCCAAGCATTACATTATTGAAATGTAATGCTTCCATTGCGCGGTGACATGAGCGCCTTGCTTCGTCATGTCAGCACCGAGGCGCACCAATCTGCAAGGGCCTATCCTACGAAAAGAATGATTGGAAGATTACAATTTTGTCATCTTCGGATTGACGCCGCATCATCTATCATTAGCGAGCAACGTCGTTTAACGTTTGAGAGGGATCGGCCAGTTATCGGCAAGTTTCAGACGATAATGCACGAACTCGCTTGAGAGTGGTCGCATTTCTGTCAGTGTGGTTTGGAAGGCCAGATGGTATTGGTGCTAGTATTATCTATTACTTTTTTGGGCTCCCTATCCTTGTCTTATGTTATTTAAGGACGGTTAAAAACCAATGGCTCACGAACATAACCATAACACCGAAGCCATAGGCGATAAGCGTTTAATCGCTGGGCGGCCGCAAAAACTGAGTGCAACACCTGACCTTTCCGGTACGGTGTTGCCCCATGTCCTATTCCGAACTCAGCGTCGAAGAGCGCGCCGCCATTCAACTCGGTCAAGCCCAAGGTTTCAGCCTGCGCGGGATTGCTCGCCTGATCAACCGATCGCCCTCGACCATCAGCCGCGAGCTGAGACGCAATCAAGACGGCATTGGTGCTTACGCGGCCCGTAGCGCCCAACAACAGATGAGGATTCGGCGCCAAGCCTGCCGGCCCAAGCGCAAGCTGCTGCCGGGCAGTGAGCGCTTCGAGTTGGTGGTCCACATGCTGCGTGAGCGTTTGTCTCCCGAGCAGATTGCCGGCAAGCTGCGCAGCATGAACATTTCCAGCCTTAGAGATGCCTACGTCTGTCGCGAGACGATCTACAACGCGATCTATGCCCTGCCGGTCGGCGAACTGCGCAAGGAGCTGATCATCTGCCTGCGCCAAGGCAAGACGGCCCGCCGGCCGCGCTCTGGCGGTGTAGATCGGCGCGGCCAGATCCCCGAGATGGTCAGTATCCACGTGCGCCCGCCGGAGATCGAAGACCGACTGATGCCGGGCCATTGGGAAGGCGACCTGATCAAGGGCAAGGCCAACGCCTCGTCCGTAGGCACCTTGGTAGAGCGCACCAGTGGCTACCTGATCCTGGTGAAGATGAACGACGCGACGGCGACCTCGGCGATGGAAGGTTTCAGCGCGGCGCTCAATCGCATGCCGCTGGCGATGCGCAAGAGCATGACCTACGACCAGGGGCGGGAGATGGCGCGGCACGCCGAGATCACCCAGAAGACCGGGGTGGCGATCTACTTCTGCGACCCGCACAGTCCTTGGCAGCGCGGCAGCAACGAAAACATCAATGGCTTGATCCGCCAGTACCTGCCCAAGGGCACAGACCTGTCGGTACACAGCCAGGAAGAGCTGGATGCCATTGCACTGCAATTGAATATGCGCCCGCGCAAGCGCTTCGACTTCAAATGCCCGATTGAAGTCATGAGCGAGGTGATGCAAGAAGCCATGGCTATGCGGCATGATGCTCCAGCTTCAATTCAATAACCGTGTTGCACTCAGCTCCTGAAACCGCCCTGCCATTGGCGTTAATACTGTGCTAACTCTGGCACAAGTTGTTGGAGGAATACTTTCTGGCAGTTTATCGCTCATAGCTGACGCGCTACATAACTTGAGCGATGCCGCATCACTGGTTATTGCGCTCATCGCACGTAAAATCGGTCGCAAACCGCCAGATGCTTTTAAAACCTTCGGCTACCGACGCAGTGAAACCATAGCGGCTTTGATTAACTTGGTCACGCTGATTATCGTTGGTCTCTACCTCATCTACGAAGCTATAGGTCGGTTTTTTGCCCCACAGCCCATTGAAGGATGGACAGTGGTCGTGGTGGCGGGAATAGCCTTGATTGTAGATGTCGTCACGGCCTTGCTCACCTACACAATGTCTAAGAATAGCATGAATATAAAGGCGGCATTCTTGCACAATGTGTCGGATGCGCTGGCCTCCGTCGGTGTTATTATTGCCGGAACATTAATCCTTCTGTATGACTGGTATTGGACAGATACTGTACTGACGCTGATGATTGCTGGTTACGTGCTATGGCAGGGCTTTAGCATGCTACCTAAAACCATTCACTTGTTAATGGAGGGCGCACCAGAAGGAGTTTCCATCACTGATATAATCAATGTCATGGAGCAAGTGGACGACGTTGTGAGTGTTCACCACGTACATGTCTGGGAAATTGCCGAACATTCAACTGCATTGGAAGCTCACGTTGTCATCAAGAAGGCTAGCCTGCCCGAAATTGAACGAGTGAAGACTGATTTAAAACGTGTACTTCATGAGCGATTCAAAGTCAGCCACTCGACACTTGAAATGGAGCTAGACGGCAGTGTTTGTATCGACACCAGGCAGGCCGACAGTCATCGCAGCGAAGCATAAGCCTGCTTTGCGCTCACCGCTGTTGCTAGACAGTTATCTCGATATCAACGGAGTGAACTTGCGACATCACTCGTTGGCGCTATGTCTTCGACCAGAGACATGCTAGCGGCATGTGGCCAAAGCAGCTCGTCACGAGGAGATCAGGCTAGGTCGTGGCACCTTCGGCAGGCTGCCGCGACGAGCAAGCCCCGCCAGTCGCTACCGCCGCGGACGCTCAGAGCCAGCGGCGGACTCGTGCACGGTAGCGGGCAAATGATTCGCCGAACAATGTTTCCAGCGCCCACTCTTCGGCTGGGATCTGGAAACGGTTCATGTACAGCACGAAAGCAACTACGCCAAGCAGGGTTAGAGGCGAGGCCAAGACCAGCGCCCAAGCCGCCAGGATAATGGCAAAGCCTAAGTACATGGGGTTGCGGCTGTACCGGTAGATGCCAGCCTCCACTAATGCAGAAGCCTGCTGCGGCTGCAATGGATTAACCGTAGTACGCGCGCGGCGAAACGACAGGACGCCGGCGAGGCACACGCCGAGCCCCAGGAGCAGTATTGGCAAAGCGAAGGTCAGGCGCGCGGTCCATGCCAGTTCGAAGCCCGGCAATTTGGTTCCCGACAAACCCATCAGCACAGCCATCAGGCCCGCCACGAGCAGCGGTGGCACGCGGTTTTCCAGCGCGCTCATAGTGTCATTTCCGTGCCTTGGCCACTTCGCTGTTCACCAACTGGCGCAGCGGCTCCGGGCCAAACTCGCTGAGCGCACGACCATTGACAAAAAAGGTCGGCGTGCCACGAACCCCAACGGCCTTAACGTCCTGCATGTCCGTTTCCAGCACGGCGTTGACGCCAGGCGTATGCATGTCCTGGCGGGCCTGCTCCAAGTTCAAACCGACGCGCTCTGCGGCAGCCCATGCCTGCGTTACCTTGGGGTCATCGTGCCAACCGGGTTGGGCCTCCAGCACAGCCTCCAACACTTGTTCATGGAGATTTTGCTTACGCGCCGCCTCCAGCATCCGCGCCACCTCTTCGGAGCCTTGATGGAACAGTACATAGCGCAGCACCAAACGCACGTCTTCCGGGTTCTCGGCGAGGATCTGCTTCACATAGGGGTGGAAGGCGCGACATGCCTCGCAGGAAGGGTCAAAGAATTCGACGATGGTTACTGGGGCCTGCGCCGGGCCGAACACCGGTGAGTGGAAGCGAACCAACTGGCCGCCGCCTTGTTTGGTTTGTGTCGCGGCCTCTTGGGCGGTCGAACCGGGAGCCTGGGCCTGTTGAGGCGACTGGGAGGGGGAATAGAAGAATGCAGCGGCAGCAAAGACGGCCAGGATCACGACACTGACGATCAGGACCACGGAACGGCGATTCATGGGGCGGTTCTCCGACGGATAATAATGAGCAGGATGCCGATAAGGATAAAAGCTAACAAGGCGAGCGCCGGCAGGGGCACTACGCCGAAAAGGGTCATTCCGGCGCCTGAGCAGGATGGACCGGTGGCCGTGCAGGGCTGGATCGGCTGTGGAATCAGCCCTGCATAGAGCAGCGTATGAACAAATGCCAGCGCCGCACCGATAACGGTCAGCGGTAGGGCATAACGCCAGACTGTGAAATCCGAGCGGTAGCAGGCGATGGCCAGGATCACCGTCAGCGGAAACATGAAGGCTCGCTGGAACCAGCACAGCACGCAGGGTGCCTGGCCCATCACCTCGCCAATGAACAGCGCGGACAGGGTCGATATCAGTGCGACCAGCCAGGTTAGCAGCAGGAGATTCCAGGTCATGCCTGAAGGTTGAGGATTCATCTCGGTTAGCTCCTGGCGGTGAAGAACACTTGCGTCAGACCCGCCATCCGGTTTTTTCGAAACACCATGCTTCCTCTTCTCGGTAGGACTTGTTGGAGCGTTGTAAACCTTCGCCCACTGGCACAAGCGAAAAGCAACCAGGCAGCCCGCTGCGTAACCAGCCTCAACGCTGGGTTAAATCCGATGCCAGTGCGAGAATGTCGCCCTTGCGCAACAAGGGAAGATATCAGATGTCGCGGGACTGGCTGGAAGAACACCAGATAGCATTTTATTTCGCGGCGGTGGTGGCCGCTGCCATTGCAGGTTTGAGCTCTGCGCAATTCACCGGACTGACGGCCATAGCCATCACACCGGCGATTGCCGTGCTGATGTATGCCATGTTTTTGCAGATTCCTTTTCTGGAGCTGCGAGAAGCTTTTGCCAACCGCCGCTTCGTCGGTGCCTTGTTGCTGGCCAACTTCCTGTTGGTGCCATTAATGGTGTGGTTGGTGACGTGGCCGCTCTCATCGAACAAGGCCTTGTTGGTCGGCGCGCTGCTTGTCCTGCTGACGCCTTGTATCGATTACGTGGTGGTCTTCACCCACCTGGGCAAAGGGGACTCTCGTCTGGTGCTCGCGGCGACGCCATTGCTGCTGTTGCTCCAGCTTCTGCTGCTGCCCCTCTACTTGCAGCTAATCCTTGGTTCCGAAGCCGGCACAGTGATCGAGCTGTGGCCCTTCGCAGAAGCATTCCTGTTACTGATCGTCCTACCCTTGGTAGCGGCTGTGCTCACCGAATTTGGCGGGCGCCGATCTCAGCTGGTTCGCGCATGGAACGCAGGTTGGGCCTGGCTGCCAGTGCCTGCGATGGCCCTGGTTCTAATCGTGGTGGTGGGTTCGCAGATCGCGGCCGTAGTGTACCAACTGGACATCCTGGCGCCGTTGCTTCCGGTATACGGAGCGTTTCTATTACTCGCTCCCGCCCTCGGCGTACTCAGCTCCCGGCTATTTGGCTTGGAGGCTTCTGCCGCACGGGCAGTGGCCTTTAGCTCAGGCACTCGCAACTCGCTTGTAGTGCTTCCCCTGGCCCTAGCGCTCCCGGAGTCCATTCGCGCGCTGGCCGCGGCGGCTGTGATTACTCAGACACTCGTAGAACTGATTGGTGAATTGATCTACTTACGGGCGATTCCAGCCATGGTCAGAAACAGTTGAGCCTCGTCGAAATCGGCGAGAGCGCTCATGCCTCGTGCTGTGGAGCAAGATTGATCAGCGGCGCAATGATGAGCTGAGCGGAGCGCGCCCAAGAAACCAGTGCCTCAAGATCCATCTGTAGAGATTGGGCTTCTGTCCAGATACAAGCACTCTCGGCAGGCACCGTAAGAGCGATGCCCTCAACTATCGTCAGAGCCATCGCATGCAATCTCAGTAGCTCGTCGCGAATGGAGGTGATTCCACCCAGTTCCACCAAGCAGACGTCCAAGCGATCAACCAGCCGGAGCAGTTGAGAGGTGTCGAAGCTGTCGCGCAGGTTTTCCAACGCCACGGCGTCCACTTCGCCGTACGGTGTAAGGCGGAAGGATGCGGGAGGAATGTTGATCATGGCGTTTTCTCGGTATCTAGCTGGCTAGGTCTGATCACCCGCAGCGAGCCGGCAGCTTGTTGGAACACCGAGTCCTTGATCCAGGGCTCCGGTGGCCGGTTTAGCTTGAGGTTGAATTCGCCGAAGCGCTTGAGGTTGCTGGTCAGGTAGAGTGGTTGGGCCCCCTTCAGCATACATAGCGGAACTGGTGTAGACGACTAGCCCTGAGCTAGGCCTTGGGCTTTCAAGCAGCTCCAATGATCGGCACTGAAGTGCTAGGGAGCGGATTACTTCTAAAATTCTGGCTAACACGCTCACACTTAAAAACGCTTCTGGATATGCTGGAAAAAGGCAAGCCAAGCAGGCGAAAAATTGACACTAACTACTTTCAATACAATGGTTATTTCTTGGGATATAACTCTTCTAAAGATAATGCCGGTAAATACGGATTTGAAGAAAGCCCTGCTGAAATCAAGCAAAAAGTGAAAGAGCTTTTACTAATCTAGCTCGGTCGAACAAACTAGGTCTATTGCTCGTTGAGTGATCGTCTCTGAGCATTTTAACTGCTGCCGTTGCTGGCAGCCATGAGTCAAAAATTGCACTCAACGACAGGCAGCTTTTGGCCGAAAGCAGCCGTAGGTTGCTTTGAAGTGAGAACATCAAATGGATGTCATCACGGACGTCGTGATCAGCCTGTTACTCCATCGCGAGGCTTACGAACCCTAGGCTTCTAGCATCTTGTCGATTGCGGGATTCGCGCGGCTGGATGGCGTCGGTTGGAGCGAATACCCAGGGAGCGCTAGATCACTCCGAGCCCATGCTGTTCCATTCGGAATCTGATGGCCTCGACGGGATCAGAAGGTGGGATCGGATAGTGTTCGTCTTCATATTTCTCGATCAACGCTGCGAGCGCTTCTAGCGCATCACTCTCTGGCGTACCGATCGGGGCACCCCACAGTTGCTCCATAAGCGCCAAAGCGGTAGCTAGGTCGCCATCAGTACGAATCGGCTTGATCTTCATTAAAACTGCCTCGACATTAATGGATGCACTGTACCTGCATAAGCCAGGGCGCTAATTTTTAAACTAGGTGCTCCTGAAGAGGGCTGGATAACCTGATAGTCGCGCCGCTATGCAAAGCATAATATACGGCGCTTTGGGGTTAGCTAGTTAATGGAAATTATACAGGTCATTCGTCTTTTGCCAACCATCTGAGTCTCGCCCTACGGATATAGCTTGGGGAAACGCCTAGGCGCTCGGCTAAAATTCGGTCAGAGGTCAAACCAAACTCGGCTGCAATTTTAGCAGTGATTTTTGGATATGGTTTTTCAAACGCTTTTATTCCCAGCTCTTTTCGTTTGGATTTGATCGGGTAGTTACTAACTTTTAGCCTATCGGCTAACTCGTAGTCGGGCATAGTGCCAAGAAGCGCAATCGTTTGCTCGTTCCAAATTTCCTCAAGTGGTTGGAACTTAGGCCGGAGGGGTTTTGGCTCCGGAATACCAAACTCAGTTCGAGCCTCCTTAATGCTTTTTGCGGGAATACCGAGGTCTTTGGATAGGCTGTAGTCCGTCTGTACTGCCAGCCGCTCAATCAGCGATTGTGTAAGTTCTAGCTTGAAGCTGAATTCGGCGATACCGTTGGCCTTTCGATACCGGCGGACGGTAGTCGCTCCCACCCCAAACCTCCTCGCTATTTCGCGGTCGCTGAACTGGCCGACCTGGGCTTTCCAGTCGCTTTTACGCATGTGCATTTCCTCCATTTTGAGCAGGCGAGAAATTCACCGCTCTATGAGGTAGTGCTCAGAGCAAGTGCACCGATTCCAGTTCGATATGCCTAGGCACCGAAAATATTATCGAATAGTGAGCGGGCGGCCCTATGTCTAGTGCCTGGAGGGGGATGGCCTCGACTTTGGAAGCTGCAGCGCTTCCAACCCGCGCATGCGCGGAATCCGTGTGAGAATACTCGGCGTATCGACCTGGTTTTCCGCGCATGCGCGGAAAACCAGGTGTGGTGTCAGCCGATTCTGAAAAATCAGAACCAGCTTCTGGATTTCCATGGCATGCCCGAATTGGGGGACTTCGGCTTAGCACTATTAGCTAGTACTCACACGATAGGACTAGCTGATGTCGAACTCACTAAGCCAGCCAAGGGATGCCGGCTGCGAAACCACATTCAAAGAGCTGCTACAGCTGGCAGCAGGGTCCGGGCGTGACGTAACTGTCATAACAGAGATTCTGAAATTTATAGATGCTCATCCTCAGCTCATAGATTTTCCCCGAATAATCCAAGGGTTGTTAAACGCGCTGAATGAAATGGAAAAGCCGCCGGTTCTGTTCGTCGGTGATTTTGATCCCGTGGTCTGGCGGCATGAGTGTCACTGGATAATTTCTAATAGGAGCAATCCGCGGTTCATCTCAGCCCTGGGCCCTCGTTTTTTTTCCGGAGATGAGGCGCGCAGGCGTAATCCAATCATTGGACAGGGCGTCCAGGATTACGCTTTCCCGTATGCAATGTTATGGCATGAGCCGGCCGATGTTGATGGCGCGCCAGATTACTACCGGCTTGTAGGACAGCTACTGGTGGCGCATCAGGAGAGCTCTGGTGCATCGGACCTTCGCGGCCAGAAATACAATGCATATCTCAAGCTGCGTACGCTTTGCGCGAAGGAACTACTGACCGTCCCTGCAGAGCTAAATATTTGGTCTAGTCCAGCCATATTTATGCGGAGCTGCACAGTTTTCGATCCCAGTATTTCAGTCGACGTCCATGCTGATGCCTTTCCTGCTGTTACCCGGCTAGTTCGTTATTGCGGGGGCGATCAGCCACCTGAGCGTCGTGGTGGTGGTGGCAATCATCGAGGCAGGATGCCAGTCCGCTCCGGATTAGGTGTGGTAGTAAGTCAAGGGGTAACCAAGTTCCCTCTTGATGATCCGGACGATCCCGATCTACTGCCAGGCCATATTAGTTTTGTTGTTCCACGGTTAGACCATGATTTCGACGAAGAATTGCCCGACGGCGAAATCACTGCGCCAGATGAACTCTGTTTGATCGATACCGGCGGCGAAGTCAGGCCCTATGTCGCCGAGTTGCTCAGCCATCAGGGAATCCTCGCCCATATTGCCCGCGCTCGGCAGTTCTTACCGTTCGGATTCAACCTGCTGACGTTGCCCGAATTAGCAAATCTCCTGTTCAGCGTCACTGATGAATTTCTGCAGTGCCGGGAGCGGTTCCGCACAGCGCCACTGCCAGAGCAGGTAGGCATCCGTACGCGCATGGAGGCGCTACTCGCCCTACATCTCATGCTCTGGTTCGGCAGGTCACTTGAGGATTGCACAAAACTACAGATCTCTGAGGGCGGCGCGCGCCCGCGGGTGGCGTTTGAGCTTATACCTGCTAAAGACTTGGAGTCTGCTGAGTTCAGGTTTTTAATACCTACACCAGATTACGCTGCGGAGGAGCAACTGCCCCCTGAAACGGTTCGAAAGAGGGGGGCGGCAGTTTCAGTACCGGATATGGTGGGAGCCGCGACGTTAGTATTGGGAGTCAGAGCGCTGCCATCTACGACCGGAACGGCCGTATTTGCCGGGAAAGTTAAGAAAATTGAGAGCGAAGTTCGTGTCCTCTTGAAAGAATTGGGGGGAGGTGACCCGCGATATACAGTTCACAAGATTCGTTCCTATTTACATCGCCAAATAATCACCGATACACACGATGTGGTTGCGGCCACGATGTTGTCCGGGCTGCCTTGCCTGTCGGCTAATACTGCGCTTTATTACACCCAATACAGCGTTGATCACCTACGCAGCCTCTATTGTCATTCAGTGCGAAATGTATTAACCGCTATTTACGGCACAGTAGGTTTGGAGGCGCCAGTTACTAACGTCATTAGCTCTTCAGAGATGGCGGTTGGTGCCCGAAATTGTCTGAAACTTAGCGCTGTGAAAAACAATCTTGAAGCATTGCTCGCAGTGCTGCGCAAACGCCCACGAAAAGATATTCAAGAGCTGATTCATTGGCACAACTGCCTGACGCTCTGGACCATCCTCATGTTCCTAATGGCGACCGCGTGTCGAGCCATCCGCAACCCGCTAAAAGCAGTGGAAGAGTTCGAGCAACGAAGTGGCCACGGCGCACTGGGCGATAAAGGCGCAGATGACGGTCACATGAGCCGTCTGGTAGTGATGCCTGAGCTACTGCGTCGGCAGCTAGAGGCATACGACGCGCACTGCTGTGCAATTCGTGTGAAGTTCAAATACGGCCTACCTGCACAGACTCCTCCTAGGTCCGGTTTTTTCCTGTGGTTTGCTGATGACAATCGGCTGTACTACGAGGAAATCCGTCCGTCACATATCGACGCATATATGCGGCAGGTGGTTGGTTTTACACCCCATCCAGTGAACGGTTTCCGCAAGTTGCTGAGGACCGAGCTCGCAGAGCGTGGGTGCCCGCCTGAAACGCTTGCCGCATTCATGGGGCACTGGCTGCATGGCGAGGCGCCCCAAGAGTCGTTCTCAAGCTTTTGTCCTGGCGCTTATGTCCAGAGCCTCCATGCGTATTTATTGCCGCTGATGAGAGAGCTCGGTTGGATGGTTCGCAACAGCCACCTAGTTAAGGAGGCTAAATGACCATTTCGACCCTTTCTGAGGAAATGCTGTCAGCAATTTGGAGTCCTGAAAAATACGATCCAGAATGGAAGAGCGAATTTCTTCAGACGCTCAAGGAGCGCTGCAGAGACTCCAACAATGTCATCGGAGAATGGCTCTGCGGTAAACGTTCGCTGAGAAATTTTCCTGTCGAAAAGATGCGGGAGCTTGAGAATCAGCTTGAAAGCTCGACATTACGCAATGCACTGCGAGACGTAACAAGCCGGGCGCGGCGATTCAACCCGAGCCTGCCGCTTGCCCACATAGCGATCGACACGCGGCGTCCCGCAAATCCAATCAATCCCGACTTGTATACAGCAGAGAACATCTCAGCCAGTCGAGACGTGATCGATTCGCTGGAACGGGCGCTGAGACACGACCTGGAGCAACTCACCCCCCACTGCCGGGTTGGGCTACTCCTGCTGAGCGCCGCCTACTATGGCGCGCTGATGGACATCCCCCAGCTAAATGCGCTGACCCAGCTTGATGTAGGTCAGATTATTTGGGTATCTGGGATACCAGAGTTCCGGCTCAAGCTTTCAATCCGTGGGCAATCCGAGGCTGAGAGTAGGCAATGGTTCCCAGATCCGATGACACTGGCACTGTTGTCCCGTTGCGCTCCAGATCTAAGTGAATTGAGACCTTATCTGTCCAAGAGGGACGGAAAACTTCACTGTATTCAGGCGGCATTGGCCGTAGGTGGGGTAGATAATCAGAGCCAACCCGCGTCTCTCAGTCGACTGTTTGAGCTGCTGCGTATCAAGCGCCAAACGCAGCTACCGCAGCTGTTGATCAATTACACCACCAGATACGGTTACGTGACGCATTCTGTCTTGGCGGACTCATGGCTGCATCTGCAAGGTGACAGATCGTCTTCAAATCATGAACAAAAAAGCAAACGTAAAAAGCATCGGCTGGGTAGGCCCGAACAACGAGTTCCGGGATGGCTGACGACGTTATGTCGGCAGGTCCGTAGAGGACGGGTTTCGGTACTGGAGGTTGAGCAGGTACCTACGACGCTAGAAGAATTGATCACCGGTTGGGCATCGTTTCTGCTTCATGGCCGCTCGTTCTATGGCAACCCTTTGCAGTCCAAAACGGTTGCCAACTATGTTAGAGACGTCGGTATAGGATTGGACAATTTGCTGTCTGTTGGGTCGATTCTAGATGTTCCGCCGGACGCGTTAGAGGAGTTGTATGAAACGCTGCTGGAGGTACAACCCACGGCGCCAATGAGGAGAAACCTAGCCAAGGGCCTGCTGGAGTTTCATGGATACCTGCAAAACAGCTTCTCCTATCCACCAATCAGCCCCTATGCCGCATTGGGTATTGGGAAAACGCCTCAGTTCGTTGATGCCCAGATCATCAATGAAGAGCAATATCGTCAGGTGCTGCGAGACCTGGCCACAGGCCCGCTAAGCCATCGCTCACCGCGTATTGCTATGGTCGCGCAGGCTGTGGTGATTTTCGGATACCGACTGGGATTGCGGCGTAATGAGTCGCTGAAGTTGCTGCGCCGCGATCTGCAGTTACCGACGCTCTCTGCCGCACGTGCAGCTGCACTGCGTAGACGGCATCCGAACCTGAAGCCGCTATCGGCTGAGCAGCGAACCGCGCTCAACCTTCCCGCGGCTCTGCATATTCGCCCCCATTCTCAGCGTGCGCTCAAAACGCGCAACTCAACGCGTACGCTGCCACTCCATGTGTTGCTCGAGCCAGATGAGCTGCAGCTGATAGAGCGCCTGGCGCGGTTGCGTGATGACGAAGAGGAGAAAAGTCCATATTCGGAATTTCTGTTCTGTATCCCCGAGCTGCAGACACGATGGGTTTCCGAATCCACCTTGTTACCTGCAATTCATGCCTCCCTCCGCCGGGTTACAAGATGCTCCGATATGCACTACCACCACCTGCGGCACTCGGCTGCAACCTGGCTCACCTTCAAGCTGGCCGCCACAGCGTTAGGGGCATGCGAGAACGCTCGACTTCTCTTCGGTGAGCAATCTCAGACGATGGCGTGGTTGCTGGATGCAGAAAGGTTAAATAATGCGTTTTTCCATTCCCGGAAAGCCGCCACCCGCCGTGTAATCCATATCACCAGCGCTGTGCTCGGCCATGCGAGCCCCAAGACGTCGCTGCTGCACTATGTGCACTGCATGTCTTGGCTATCGGCGTTGTGCTGGCAATGGGAGCCCAAGTTTTGGCCCCCTGGCCATGTCATCGCAAAAATTGCCGGGGTCAGCCTGCCAAGTAAGCCAGAAGATTTGGCTGCGCCAGGGTTGCCAGCTGAGATCCGCCATATGCGGCGCATCATCGGTCGTATCGGGGTATACAAACGCAGTAAACGTCGCAAAGTCAGCTACCCGATGAGCCCCATAGAATCGAATGGCGAAGGGAGGGCTCTGACAAGGATGAATGACATCTCGTCCATGCTCGCATACCAAGCGTACGCGGAAGCATCAGGACAGTCGGTCAACATGGACTGGGTGGAGTTTTCCGATGCGGATCGATCGGCCATGCTGGAGCGGGCAAGGTATATCCGTCAGCTTGGTAAGCACCGCCTTAGCGGTTCGGCGACTTGCGACCCGAACGGTAAAGTTGAGCTGGTGCCCAGGCCGCCCAGACACGGAGGTTTAGCTGGCGTAGCTGCCTACGCTGACCGGCTCTACCGATTGCTTGACGGCAGATATAAGGCAAAAACTAACAGGGTTCTGGATGACTTCGTCGAGCGCTGCTGGGCGAGCGATACCACGCTGCGATTCCACTCTGGGCAGGATGAGCAGAGCGTTCGAGAGTACCTATGGGTGCTGTCTGAGCTGCGCATTCCTTCTGCCGATATTGAGTTCATCATTTACGATGAGCGCACACCCAAGCGAACCAAAAGCCTTTGGCGAAAAGTGTTACGGAAGCCCCGTTTGAAGTTTATAGAGCAGGTGCCCGAGAACAGGCTTGTTGAGAATATGCACCTCGGGATCCGCGCTAGGCTACGCCTTACAGGTGCGGGTTTCACTGATCAGGAAAGGAACCATCATTCCGGCGCAGCATTGCGCTACCTCTTTCTGATGACTTCGATCGACTGGCATTTCCGAGCATGAAAGGGTGGGCATTCAGCCCTCCGGATCATCCTGCAGTTCCAGCAAATCGCCCACCTGGCAGTTCAGGTACTGGCAGATCGTTTCTAGGTCCTTGAGCTCCACCCGCTGCGCGGTCTCGTGATAGAGCCGCGTGAGGGTTCCGCGATTCATCCCTGTGTCCCTGACTACGTCACTGATTTTCAGCTTCCGCTCGCCCAGTAAGCGAGATAAATGGCACTTGACCATTCTAATCTCCGAAAAATGATCTTCAGAAGATCATTTTGCCCTTGCAAAGCTCAAAATGAGCGTTATATTGATCTGCAGGAGATCATTATGAGTTTTCAGAAGCTCATAAGAATCCGCTGACGTTCAATTTAGCAGAGAGGGCATAGCCATGTCTCACACATACCTGACTACCGAAGAGTTGGCCACGCGCATGAAGTACGACGCGCGCACCATCCGTAATCGCTTGAAAGATTCAGTCCTGCTCGAGGGGATCCACTACTTCCGCCCCTTTGGCGGCCGCAAGATCCTTTTCATCTGGGAAGCCGTCGAAGAAGACATGCAGAAATTCTCGCGGACTTCCGGGCTGGTTCCTATGGCCGGCGGGGGCATCTGCCATGGGTAAGATTCGTGCCCGCGCCGACAACGAGAAGTTGTTCTTTGACTTCACCTACCTGGATCAGCGCTGCCGCGAGCAGACCACGCTGCCTGATACGCCCGCTAACCGGAAAAAGCTCGAGAAGATCCTGGAGCGCATCGAAGCGGAAATTACCCTTGGGAGCTTCGACTACGCCACCTACTTCCCCCAAAGCAGCAAAGTGCTAGAGATCAGTCGGCTGCAGGCTGGCTGTGCATCGCTGAAAACACCACTGTTCAAGGATTTTGCAGAACTGTGGTTTGAGGAGATGAGGGTCGAATGGCGTGATACGCACGCCAAAACCGTGCGCCTTACCCTTGATAAGCATTTGCTGCCTGAGTTCGCTAAGAAAGAGGTCAGCGCCATCACCAAAGCAGAACTTCTGTCATTCCGCTCGGCACTCGGCAAAGTCCCCGGGCAGAAAGGTCAGAGTCTGACAGCGACGCGAATCAACCACATCATGACGCCATTGCGCATGATCCTTAGTGAGGCAGCTGACCGCTTCGAGTTTACCTCGCCATACCTCAACATCAAATCACTGAAAGTCCCCAAGACAGACGTGGAGCCCTTCACTCTGGATGAGGTGCTGCAGATCCTCGGCACAGTGCGTGACGATTTCCGCAACTACTACACGGTGCGTTTCTTCACCGGCATGCGGACGGCCGAAATTGATGGTTTGCAGTGGAAGTACGTCGACTTTCAGCGGCGGCAGATTTTGATCCGTGAGACCTGGGTGGGCGGCAAGCTCGACTACACCAAGAACGACGGTTCGCAGCGTGAGATCGATATGTCCGAGCCGGTTTATCAGGCGCTCATCGGCCATCGCGAGAAAACCGGCAGTGGGCAGTTCGTCTTCTGCACCCGCGAAGGTACGCCGCACGCATACCGCAACATCAACGACCGGGTTTGGTACCCGCTGCTGCGGCACCTGGGGTTGCGGCGGCGGCGCCCCTACCAAACTCGTCATACAGCCGCGACCCTGTGGTTGGCGGCTGGTGAAAACCCGGAGTGGATCGCCCGGCAGATGGGGCATACCACCACCGAGATGCTGTTCCGTGTCTATTCGCGCTATGTGCCCAACCTGACCCGCCGTGATGGCAGTGCCTTCGACAACCTGATCAAAGCCAATCTCAAGGCCTGAGGAGTTCCATCATGAAACTGATCAAATGCGACAACGTGACCCCTCTGCATCCATCTATGGAGGCCCGCGAGCATAAGTACCTCAAGCATCTGGCTTCAGCTATGAGTCACTACCTTGAGAACCCCCATGGCACCGAGCTTATCTGCGTCCTCGGCTCCGGCTACGAGAAGGATAACCGGCATGCCCTCGAGACCTGGGTCGCCTACCACCGCAACGAAGTGTTCGAAAAGCGCCTGGAGGGCCGTAGCCCGCTGGACTTTCTGATCGAGAAGCTTGAAAGCTTATTGGCTAACTAAGTGCAGAAGGGGCCGAAAGGCCCCTTCATTGTTCTCCCCCTGGCAGCGGCGAGCGTGATCCATTCACCCGCCGAGCTGCGTTTGGATCAACGGTTCCACTGTCGGCAAAGCGCAACTTGAACATCCAGTCAGGCAGTTAAAGACCCGGATCAGCGTATTGGTTACTATCCAAGGCGCGAACCAGAGCACATTTTTTCTCCTGCCCGTTGATGGGCAATAGGGAGGTCGGGAGTACAGGGACAGTGGTAAAGAAGCAGTGCGTATTGGCCAGCTGGGTTGGCGGGAATGATCTCAAGGCAGTTGCAGGTGCTGAGGCAGGCCCGATTCTGGCGACGCTGAACACGGTGTCCTTCGATAGCGTCGAACTGCTCTGCTCATACCCCTCCGAGCTAGTGGAGCCCTACCTGGCCTGGCTGCGCCAGCAGGTCGATGTACCCATCACCGCGCATTACTTTTTCCTGTCTTCCCCCGTTCATTTCGGCGAGATCTACCAGGCCGCCAGTCAGCATTTAAAGCGGCTGAATACTTCCGCCAATCAGCTCTCCATTCTGCTCAGCCCTGGCGGTTCGCTATGAAGGGCATGCTTAGGCCAGCGGCTCTGCTCAGCCTAGGTTGGAGTAAGTGCAACGACTTCGGCTGCTCAGAAATTTCAGTCGCTTATGCTGGAGGGAGTAACGGTTACCGATATAAGGAGCGCGGTATGATACTGGAAAATGGGCACACTGAATTCTTCCCCGGGCGGTCTGGCAGGCTAGGCGTTACCTTGTGTAGAGGATGGGAATCGCCATATGGAACCGGCTTTTTTTTTTCGTTT
>NZ_AOFQ01000018.1 GCF_000495915.1 Stutzerimonas chloritidismutans AW-1 | reverse complement strand
GAGCAGGCGGGCCTGACCCAGCCGTTAAAGCCAGATGAAGGTTATAACCCGTTCACCGCACAAACCGATGGCAAGGAGCCCTACGATACCTTGACCGGTCGTATCACCTTCTATTGTGACCACCCGTGGTTTGAGAAGTTGAAGTCCACAGTGCCCACCGCGCGTTTGCACGCCGGGCCTAAGGCATCCAACTACCCATTGAAGTTCTACTCGCCACACGCACGCTGGGGTATCCACTCCAACTGGCGCAGTAATAAATACCTGCTGCGTTTGCAGCGTGGCGAACCGAATATCTACATCAACCCGAAACTGGCAGCACAAAAAGGTATCAAGGACGGTGACACGGTACGGCTGTTTAACGGCAACGGTGACTTTTTTGCTCAGGCGAAGTTCTATCCGAGCATTCCTGCCGACTCGATCATGATGGAGCACGGCTGGGAGCCGCATCAGTACATCAAGCGCAGAAATATGAACATTTCCCACGCCATATTCTTGCAACCACTGGAGCTGGTGGGTAACTGGGGGCACCTGAGGTACGTTTACGGCAGATGGAACGCCAACCAGCACATTCATGAATCAAGCTACGACATTGAACTGGCGAAGCCGGAAGACATTAACGACCCACGTGCCGTTTAAGAGGAAATTATTATGACTGTTAAGCGCCAGCTCAGCATGGTTTTAGATTTAAACAAATGCATTGGTTGCCAGACCTGTACTGCCGCGTGCAAGTTGATGTGGACCAACCGTAATGGCCGCGAATTCATGTACTGGAATAACGTGGAAACGATGCCGGGTAAAGGCTATCCCCGTGATTATCAGAACATGGGCGGTGGCTTCGACAAAGACGGTGCCTTGCGTTTAGGCAAGCAACCAAGCCAGGAAGACTACGGTATTCCCTGGGAATACAACTACGAAGAAGCACTGATGACAGGTACCGACCCCTGGCTGCGTCCTCACGTCAAACCAACCTGGGGTGCCAACTGGGATGAGGACGAGGGTGAAGGCGACTACCCGAACAGTTACTACTTCTACCTGCCACGCTTGTGTAACCACTGCGCCAACCCGGCCTGTTTGGCGGCCTGCTCGCGCAACGCCATTTACAAGCGCCAGGAAGACGGAATCGTACTGGTGGATCAGGAGCGTTGTCGCGGTTATCGCTATTGCGTCAACGCCTGCCCCTACAAAAAAATCTACTTCAATGAGCAAATCTCAAAGTCCGAGAAGTGCATCTTCTGCTATCCGCGCATTGAAAAGGGGTTGCCCACCGCCTGTGCCCAGCAGTGTGTAGGGCGCATTCGCTGGATAGGCTATCGTGATGATGAAGCAGGTCCCATCCATTTGCTGGTAGAAAAGTACAAGGTTGCCTTGCCGCTGCATGCGGAGTGGGGGACGCAGCCCAACGTGTTCTACGTACCACCGATGTCACCACCCAAGTTCGGCCCCAATGGTGAACAACTCGAGGAGTCGCGGATCCCCTTGTCTTATCTGGAAAGCCTGTTTGGCCCCAGAGTAGGAGAAGTGCTGGATACCCTGGCCGAGGCCCGTCAGGCCAAGGCAGACGGTAAAGACAGTGAGCTGATGGACACCCTGATCGGCTTTAAACACGCTGAAATGTTCAAGCTGAGCTAACGGCGGGAGTAACCTTATGACAAATGCTAATACGTCACTGGCTCGCCAGCTGCAAGCCGAACGGGCCGAGGCTCGCGAGGCTATTTACCGCCTGGCTGCGGTCGTGCTTGGCTACCCATTGGCAGAGACCCAGCAGGCACTGGAAGAAGGTCGGCTGCAGATGGCGCTGGATCAAGCCTGGCAGACGCTGGGCGGTGAACCCTGGCCGGAATTTGATATCAGCGAAAGCCTGGAGCAGCTGGAGGTGGGGTATATGTCCACCTTTATCCATGGCCGTCGTGGCAAGCCGCCGGTGCCCTTGGTGGCCAGTGCTTATGCAGGTTTGGTTGACGGGCTCACCCCCGGGGCCTATCTGCTGAATGTGCAGGCCTTTTACACTCACTTTGGCTTGACTGCCGCCGTGAGCGACGAAGGCCATAAAGACGAACCAGATCATCTGGTGGCCATGCTGGAGTTTTGTGCTCTATTGTGTCACCTCGAATCACGGGCGCTGGCGAATGACAGAGATGCCGCCCCTTATCGCCGTGCCCAGCGTGACTTTTTGGCTCGCTACCTGGCACCGCTGCTGCAAGCGATACGAGCCAGCTACGCCAAAGAGAGCCATCACGGTCTGGATCCTAATCTGGAGCACCTGGTGGAGATGTTGCCCGCATGGGCCAATGCCCAGCTGCTGTCGTTAGAAACCCTGGTGGGCCCGAGCCCAAAGCCGGGAGAAGAACGAGCCGCCCCTGCCAATCAGTCCATGTGGGACTGAGCGAGCCATTACCGATGAGGAATCATGCCATGAAACTGGGTCATTTTATGAAAGGCAGCCTTACCCTGGCGCTGGTGTTGGCCAGTGCAGGCGCCCTGGCCGAGCGCAGTGAGCAAAACCCCAATATTCTAGAAATAAAGCCCGGCGATACGGTCAAGGTATCGACAATACCCGATACCATTTTTTTGCGTAGCCAGAACGATCCTGACGATCTGATTTGGAGTCGACTGCCGGTCTACAGTACCTATCTGCTGCCGGCACCGCCGGTGCATCAGTCGGTTAAGTTACGTTTCGATGACGGCGCCACCCGGGGTAAACACATCTATTTCCAGGTTGCCCGCTCTAGCGATCGCTTTTATGTACGGCTGCGTTGGAAGGATGCCACCGAAGACAGGGCAACGACCGTCGATGATTTTCGCGATGGGGTGGCGGTGCAGTATGCCCTTAACGATACAGACACTTCCTATATGATGGGCTCTGGCCCAGAGCAACCGGTGAATATCTGGTATTGGCGCGCCGACCAGAATCGAGTAGAAAATCTGGCTGCCGGCGGCTATGGCAGCACGACTACTTTAACGGAACAGACGGTGTCCGGTGATAGTGCGTACGTCACCAATCAGGTCCCCCAGCACAGCAGCTGGCAGGTCGTCATGTCGCGGCCATTAGCCGCCAAGGGGGAGTTTGAGGTGGATTTTGAGCGCGCCATCGTCCCCATGGGCTTTGCGGTGTGGCAGGGAAGTGACGAAGAGCGCGATGGCAACAAACGCGTGACGCACACCTGGATTCTGCTGGATACCGGGTACGACGGTACTACTAAAAAATAAGGATCTCTCTATGTCGGTTTCTCACTTTGATCCCCAGACCCTGGCACCCACAGATTGTGGCCGTGGCCACGCCTGTCAGTTTTGCCCACAAGAAGAACAATGCCAGCTGGATAAAGGCCGTCATGAAAAGCGGCTGATTGAATCGCGCCTGGCAGATATTGGCCAAATCATCATGGTCATGGCCAACAAGGGGGGGGTGGGTAAAAGCACGGTATCGGCCAACGTGGCCGCCGGTCTTGCCGCTCAGGGTTATCGGGTGGGGGTGGCCGATGCGGATATTCATGGGCCCAATCAGAGTCGATTTTTCGGCTTTGTCGGCCAGCGAGTGCGCTTGACTAACCAAGGGCTGCCCCCTCAAGCCTTTGCCTATGAAGGTATTGAACATCCGGTGCGAGTGGGCTCGCTGGCGTTCATGATGGAGCGCGACGATACCCCTATTGTGTGGCGTGATGCCTACAAGCATGACTTTATGCACCATTTGATTGGCTCGTTCGACTGGGGGCCACTGGATTTTCTGGTCATTGATATGCCACCGGGCACGGGTAACGAACTGATCACCCTGGCCGACATGCTGGAAGGCCATGATGTGGCGGCGCTGTTGACCACCACGCCGCAAGAAGTGGCATTAATGGACAGCCTGAAAGCGGTGCGTTTTTGCCAGGAGCGCAAGCTGCCCCTGATTGGCGTGGTCGAGAACATGGCGGGCGTCACCTGCCCCCATTGCAGCGGTCATTTTCACGTGTTTCCGCGCGCCCATCTGGCGGCGGCCCTGGCGGAAGTCGAAGTGGAGTCGATAGCACAAATTCCCTTGTCGCTGGCGTTATCCAGCGGCTCCGATACCGGGGTGCCTGTTATTTTATCCGCGCCCGATGGGGCCGAAGCCCGAGCCTTTGCGCCCGCGGTGGCGGCGGTGCGTGCCCATGGCGAGGCCATTTTTGCCGAAGCGGCCGCCGCGTCTCTGCACAGCCTGACCCAGGCCGGGCTGGAAGCCCCCGAGCTTGAGCAAGCGCTGAATGCGGTGGCGCCGGAACAAAGAGCGGCGCTGCGCGAACAACTGGCCTCTTTGCTGGGCAATAGTCAGGGCCCCATTCATTAGAGTGGGTGCTTTGTCGCCGATGCTCGTCATCGATTTATTTCTAAATATGCGAGAGTGCTGTCATGACCGAAACCCGTACCCCCAATCGTCGTCATTTCTTTCGTCAACTGTTGGGCACTGACCAACATGCGCCCAATCGCGCCCCCTGGCATAGAGTGCCCGAAGTGGGGGCCGGCGACGGGGATGTGCTGTGGTCCGGCTGGAGTGGCGATGGCGAACTGTTTGTAGTGGGCGACGAAGGTCGGGTGCTGCGCTATACCGGTGTGGCCGATGCCGAAGGTCGGTTATTGCAGACGATGGCGGTACCAGAGCGCCTGCCATTACACGGCATCTGGGGATTAACGGCCGATAACCTGTATGCCGTGGGCTGGATGGGTTGCCTGTTGCATTATGACGGTGAGCAGTGGCACAAGCTGCGCGGCGGACGTATTGATGAGCGCAGCGGACGCTTTGCCGCCAGCGAAGAAAACACGCCGCTGTTTGCCATCGATGGTAACGAGCTGGGCCAGGCCTGGGCGGTAGGTGATGATGGCGTTATTCTGCATTTTGACGGCGTTAGCTGGCAGCGCGAGACCTGCCCTACCCAGATTAATCTGCGTGCGGTGGCCTGCGCCGATAACAGTACTGTTTATGCGGCCGGCGGCGAAGGTACCGTGCTCAAGCGGGACGCCAGCGGGGTGTGGGCGGCGCTTGATTGCCCGCTGGGCTCCGGTTTTCAAACCATGTTGGTGCAGGATGACGGTAGCTTGCTGTTGGGTGGCGGCCGTTATTTTGTCGATCACGGCGGCTTTCGGGGCGAACTGGTGCGCTATCAAAATGGGATGTTTCAGGCTCTGAACTTCGACGAGCCCATGCCGCGCTTGCGCGCGCTCAAGTCCTACAAAGACGGCGTGCTGATCGTCGGCGATCAGGGCCACTTGTATTACCTGAACGACTTGCGGCTGGACAAGCTCGAAAGCAACAGCCGCCACGATCTAATGGATATTATTGTGTTGTCCACCGGCGAAGCGTTGGTGGTGGGCGATTTTGGCACTATTATGACCGCCGCCGAAGACTTTACCCAGGCGCTGGCACCGCCACCCCAGGCAGCGGATGCCAGCCCCTGGGAGCTAATGGATGTGCCCAGCAAACATCAGCTGTGGGGTATTATCGAAGGCGTTGACGGTAGCTGTTACGCCTGTGGCGAAGCCGGTAGTGTGTGGCGCTTGCGTGACGGAGAAAATAGCTGGGAAGCCTTGCCGGCCCCCAGCGAGCTGGCGGTGCACTGCCTGTGGGACAGCGGCAATGGCTTGTTTGCTGCCGGTCAGCTGGGGCGTATTTATCGCTTTGGTGGCACCGAGTGGACACTGCATTTTGAGCTGCATTTAGATGTGACCATAATGGCGATGTGGGGCAGCGGACCGGATTCCATTTACGCCGTAGGCGATGAAGGCCTGATACTGCACTTTGATGGTTTGCGCTGGCAGCGTATGCCCAGCGGCACCCAGTCTGCGTTATATGGTTTATGGGCCTGGGACAACGAACACTTGCTGGCGCCAGGCGACTTTGGCCTGATGCTGCGCTACAACGGCAAAGAGTGGACCGAGTTCAACGTGGGCACCGAGAGCTTTTTATACGGTGTTTGGGGCGACAGCCTGAGCAATATTTATACCATTGGGCTTTCTGGCACACTGGCGCACTTTAATGGCCAGCGCTGGCAGCAAATGGCCACCCGGTTGCGTGACGATCTGTTGGCCATCTCCGGCTCGCCTGCGGCGGGGGCTTATGCGGTAGGCACACGGGGTTGCGTGCTGCGATTAGAAGGCGAGCAGTGGCTGACTGAGCCAAGCGGCAGCGAGGTTGGGCTGCGCGCGGTATGCGCCACCCAGGGCGGCACCGTATATGCGGCAGGTGATCGAGGCACCATTCTGCGTCGGCTAACAAAAAAATAGGGGTAAGCGGATTAAATGGTTGATCTTACCTTTGCATGAGAGTGAGACAGACCGGCATCTCATCGGATTATCTGGTTGATGCTTCACCTACTGCTGGTGCATGTTTCCTTCGCTAATTCCAGCAAGAACCCCACACGCCTCAACTTCCCGGTCATCGTTGCAACTCGCTCTCAGTGAAACGAGTTGTTTCTCAAGCGCTTGCAGAGCGGTTATCTGCGACCGCACATGAGAGATGTGATCATCGAGCAAGGCGTTGACGGCGGTACAAGGCTGATGAGGGTCGTCCTGATAGCTCTGTAGTTCGTGAATCTCAGCCAGTGACAGGCCCAGGATTCTGCAGCGACGGATGAAGGCCAGCCCCTCACCATGCTTCTCGGTATAGACACGGTAACCGTTGTCCTGCCGATCAGGCGGCGGCAACAAGCCCTGCTGTTCATAGAAGCGGATCGTCTGTGTTTCGACCCCTACCAACTGCGCCAACTGACCAATGCGCATCAGCCTCCTCCCCAACGGATTCTTTACTCTATTGACCTTATAGTAGCTTTATAGTTTTAAATGGTACCACAACATTGTTCAAGTGGAGTCGTATCATGAGCAAATCCTGTGGTGGCGCCTGTGGCGGTGATGCAACGTCCGCAGCGGATACCGATATACAGGCCTCCTCCGAGGCGCCAGGGAGATGGGTCAGTGTTTATGCCGTGCCGAAGATGGACTGTCCATCAGAAGAACGAATGATTCGCCTAGCCCTGAACGGCTTTGAGGAGATTCGGGCGCTGTCCTTCGACTTGTCGAACCGCCGGCTGAAGGTCGTGCATGACGGCGAGGTCGAGCCCGTCACCTCGAAACTGAAGACCTTGGGGCTAGGCGCCGCGCTTCAGGAAAGCGTTGCTGCAAATCCGGAGACCATCAAGGCCGCCGAGTTCTCGGCAGCTTCTGCTGAGCAAGAATCCGGGACCCTGCGCTGGTTGCTCGGCATCAATGCACTTCTGTTCGTGGTGGAAATGACTGCCGGTCTGATCGCCCAGTCCACCGGCCTGATTGGAGAATCCCTGGACAATTTTGCCGATGCGGCGGTGTACGGGCTTGCCCTTTATGCGGTTGGACATAGCGTGAAAATGCAGGTACGTGCCGCGCATCTTGCTGGTGTACTGCAACTGATCTTGGCTGTGGGCGTGCTCGTAGAGGTGGTGAGACGCTTTGTATTCGGTAGTGAGCCTGAATCGCTGGTGATGATGGCTATCGCATTCGTCGCATTGATTGCCAATACCAGTTGTCTGCTGCTCATATCCAAACATCGGGAAGGCGGGGCGCACATGAAGGCAAGCTGGATATTCTCGGCCAACGACGTGGTGATCAACCTGGGGGTCATCACCGCCGGCGCCCTGGTCGCGTGGACCGGTTCCAATTATCCGGATCTGATTATCGGCACCATCGCGGGGGGCATTGTACTTAACGGTGCCAGACGCATTTTGGCGTTGAAGGGTTAAATAATGCTCATTATTGGCAAAAAGCTCTCGCCGTATGCCCTATTGTCCATATCGGGCCTGCTGGCAGCGTCTGATCAGGCTGTAAAGTGGCTGGTGCAGCAATCAATGGCCTATGGCGAGTATGTTTCGGTGACCCCGTTCTTTAACTGGGTGCACCTATGGAACACCGGTGCCGCATTCAGTCTTTTTGCGAATGGTGGAGGCTGGCAGCGCTACTTTTTTATCGGAATCGCGGTAGTGGTCTCGATTTTTCTGATCAAGCTGATCCTTGAAAATCGTCATAAAGGAGAAGCCATCGCTTACAGTCTTATCCTCGGTGGCGCCATGGGCAACCTGATTGACCGGGTCTTTCGCGGCTATGTTGTGGATTCCTTTGATTTCTATTGGCGAGATTGGCATTGGCCGGCCTTCAACCTGGCTGATATTGCAATTGTCCTCGGTGCCTTACTTTTCGTTTCCAGCAGTTTGTTGGGTAAAAAAGCAAACACCAATGCCGAGCCGGATGGATCTGACTGACACCTACGCCTATACAACACCATGACCGAACTTCCCGACAACATCCTTCCCCTGCCGCAATACCAAGTACTGGGCTGCAAATCAACCGACGACGAAATGCACTTCCAGGTGGACGTGCCCGATCCCATCGCCTGCGAGGAATGCGGCGTGCAGGGTGAGTTCGTACGGTTCGGCAAGCGTGACGTTCCCTATCGTGATCTGCCCATCCACGGCAAGCGGGTCACTCTCTGGGTGGTCCGCCGCCGATACACCTGCCGGGCCTGCAAGACAACATTCAGGCCCCAGCTACCGGAGATGGTGGACGGATTCCGTATGACACTGCGGCTGCATGAGTACGTGGAGAAGGAATCCTTCAACCACCCCTACACCTTTGTGGCGGCACAGACCGGCCTGGACGAGAAGACGGTGCGCGACATCTTCAACGCCCGCGCCGAGTTCCTGGGGCGCTGGCACCGCTTCGAGACGCCCCGCATCCTGGGCATTGACGAGCTATACCTGAACAAGCGCTACCGCTGCATTCTGACCAACATTGAGGAGCGAACCCTGCTCGACCTGCTGGCCACCCGCCGCCAGGACGTGGTGACCAACTACCTGATGAAGCTGAAAGACCGGCAGAAGGTCGAGATCGTCAGCATGGACATGTGGAACCCCTACCGGGCAGCGGTCAAGGCTGTGCTGCCCCAGGCCCGTATCGTGGTCGATAAGTTCCATGTGGTGCGCATGGCCAACGATGCCCTAGAGAGAGTGCGCAAGGGCCTCAGAAAGGAGCTGAAACCGTCCCAGAGCCGGACTCTCAAGGGAGACCGGAAAATCCTGCTGAAACGCGCTCACGAAGTCTCAGACCGGGAGCGCCTCATCATGGAGACCTGGACAGGCGCGTTCCCGCAACTGCTGGCCGCCTACGAGCACAAGGAGCGCTTCTACGGCATCTGGGACGCCACCACACGGCTCCAGGCAGAAGCCGCCCTGGACGAGTGGATAGCCACCATCCCGAAGGGCCAAAAGGAAGTCTGGAGCGATCTGGTCAGGGCAGTGGGAAACTGGCGCGAAGAGACCATGACCTACTTCGAGACGGACATGCCCGTCACCAACGCTTACACGGAGTCCATCAACCGACTGGCCAAGGACAAGAACCGTGAAGGGCGCGGTTACTCCTTCGAGGTGATGCGGGCACGAATGCTCTACACCACGAAGCACAAGAAGAAGGCACCGACTGCGAAGGTCTCTCCTTTCTACAAGAAAACCATCGGTTACGGACTGCCGGACTTCGCAGAGGAACTCAACTACGGAGTCGATCTATCAACCATCTGAGGGTGGTATCAGATTGATGGGGTGAAGGTGCCCCATCAACCATTAAATCCGTATACCCATAACGCTGAGGGTCGGCGGCAGGTGCTTGAGGCTGCCCAGCTTGCCGTTCAGGCCCGCATATGGTCCTGGCATTCCCTTCACGCCAACGTCGTGACTGAAAGGAGTTGCGGCCAACAGTTCAATACCCACCTTATCGGTGACCATGTAGGCGAAGTTCAGGCCCAGCTGAGTATTGCTGTCCAGCGTAGCTTTGGAGCCAGCGACGTCGCCGAGAACGGCATGGTTGATGTCACTGCTATCTTCGTGCGGATCAACGGTAATAGCACCAGCGCGAACGATGATGTCCCCGGCTTCGAAAGCCTGGGCGAAGGGGGCGGCCAGCGCCAGGGCCAGCGCGGAAGCGGTGAACAGGGTCTTGCGCATGATGATGCTCCGTTTGTTGGAATGCGATTGAGCGCCATGGTAGGGACTGAGCGCTGGGGCTTTTTGATCCAGCTCAATGAAAAACGCCGCCTCGACTGCGACGAAACGCCCGGGTTGCTTTGCGTCAACTCACAGATGATAATGTTTCTCTTTTGAGTTAACGACCGTCTGCAAGGACCCTTCAATGCCTTCCTTCTTCCCCCGCCTGCTGGCGGTTGCCGTGCTGCCGTGCTGTCTTCAGCTTTATGCCGGGTCGCTGTCCGCGGCACCGCTGGACGCCGCGCTGGATGAGAGCGAGCGTTTGTCCGCCGAGGCGAAGGCCTCGCAGGCGCGGATCGACCAGCTCGACGACGCCACTCGCGAGATGCTCAACGAGTACCGCAGTGCTTTGCAGCAGACCGAAGCGCTGAAGGCCTACAACAAGCAGTTGCAGGAGCTGACCGCAGCGCAGAGCAAGGAACTTGTGGGCTTTCAGCGCCAGCTGGACAGCATCGAGCGCACCCAGGAAGCCGTTACGCCGCAGATGAGCCGTATGGTCGAGGTGCTTGGGGAATTCATCGCGGCCGATCTGCCGTTCCTCCCCGATGAGCGTGCCGACCGTCTGGCCGGCCTGCAGGACCTACTGCCACGCGCCGACGTCAGCCTGGCGGAAAAGTACCGGCGCATCCTCGAGGCCTATCAGATCGAAAGCGATTACGGCCGCACGCTGGAAGCCTGGCGTGGCGAGCTGCCGGGCGACGCGGAGTCACGCAGCGTCGAATTCCTGCGGCTCGGTCGAGTGATGCTCTATTACCAGACTCTCGATGCTCACGAGAGCGGCTGGTGGAATCCGCAGACTCGCGCCTGGGAAGTGCTCGACGGCAGCGCCCGCCGACCGCTCACGCAGGCCATCGCCATCGCCCGCCAGCAACAGGCTCCGGCCTACCTGCAATTGCCCGTGAAGACCCTGGCCGAGGAGGCCGCGCAATGAGCCGTCTGTTTTCCCTCCTTCTTGTCGCGCTGTTGCCCCTCACGGCTCATTCGGCAGAACCGCTCAGTCCCGACCAGCTGCTCGAGCGCATTCGCAGCGACCGTGCCGCCGAGGTCAGCGCCATGCAGGCCCGCGAGCAGGCCTTCGTTCGTGATCGTGGCGAGCAGCAGCAATTGCTTTCCCGGGCCCGTGCCGCACTGGCCGAGCAGAAGGCCGAGGCCGAACGCCTGAAGGCCGACTTTGATCGCCAGGAGGCCGAGCTGGCCGAGCAGGAAAAACTCCTGGCGCAGCGTGTTGGCCATCTGGGTGAGCTGTTCGGCGTCGTGCGCCAGAGTGCAGGTGACATCGTTGGCCAGTGGCAGGACAGTCTGCTCAACGCCCAGTACCCCGAGCGCCTGACCCAGCTGCGCAGCCTGGCGGAAAGCCGCGCGCTGCCGTCGGCCGATGACCTCGATGCGTTCTGGATGACCCTGCTGGAAGACCTGGCGGCCAGCGGCCGCGTCGAGCGCGTACAGCTGCCGGTGGTGGGCACCGATGGCGCGCGCAGCGAGCAGCCGGTACTGCGGGTCGGCAGCTTCTCCGCATTCACCGACGAGGCCTTCCTGCGCTACGACGCCGATGCCGGCGAGCTGCTGGTACCGACACGCCAGCCGTCCGGTCAGGATTTGATCGAAGACTATCTGAGCAGCTCCGATGCGCTGGCTACATTGCCGGTGGATCCGAGTCGCGGCACGCTGATCGCCCAGCTGCAACGCCAGCCGGACCTGTGGGATCGCGTCAAGCAAGGCGGTCTGGTCGGTGGCGTCATTCTGGTGCTCGGTGCCGTCGGCCTGCTGCTGGCGATCTGGCGCATGGTGTATCTGGGTGGCGTCGGGCGCAAGGTGGGCGGCCAGATGCGCGAGCTGAACCAGCCGCGCGACGACAATCCGCTCGGCCGCATCATAGGCGTGCTGGGGCCGAAGCCACAGTTGTCGGATCTGGAGACCCTCGAGCTCAAGCTGGACGAGGCGATCCTCCAGGAAACCCCGCCATTGGAGCGCGGTCAGCCGCTGCTCAAGCTGCTGGCGGCCGTTGCTCCGCTGCTCGGCCTGCTGGGTACCGTGACCGGCATGATCATCACTTTCCAGGCCATAACCCAGAGCGGTGGCGGCGACTCGCGGCTGATGGCCGACGGTATCTCCCAGGCGCTGGTAACCACGGTGCTGGGCCTGGTGGTAGCGATTCCGCTGCTGTTCCTGCACAGCCTGCTGGCCAGCCGTAGCAAGGCGCTGATCCAGTTGCTGGAGCAGCAGAGCGCCGGCCTCATCGCGCTGCACCTGTCGGGGGCGCCACGCCGTGACTGATCTGCGCGCTCACTGGCTCGGTCTGATCGACAGCGGTCACGCGCTGCTCGATTTCATGGCTGCCGGCGGCGTGGTGATGTGGGCGCTGGCCGGCCTGTGCGTGCTGTATTGGACGTTGGTTTTCGAACGCCTGTGGTTCATGCGGCGGGTCTTCCCGCACTGGGTCGAGTCACGCCGCCAGGCCTGGGCGCAGATGGCCGATGAGCCTGGTAGCTGGCAGCGTGCGGTGCGTTCGGCCTGGCTCGCGCAGGCTCAGCAGCAGTTGTCCGGACCGCTACGGCTGAGCAAGACCCTGGTGGCGATGTATCCGCTGCTTGGCTTGCTCGGTACGGTCAGCGGCATGATCGCGGTTTTCGACGTGCTGGCGCTCAGTGGCTCCGGCAACCCACGCGGCATGGCCGCGGGTGTCTGGCAGGCGACCCTGCCGACCATGGCCGGCATGGTGCTGGCCATCACAGGATTGTTCAGTCTGGCGCGCCTAGAGCGAATCGCGCGCCAGTCTCTCGACCGGCTGGCTGACCAGCTGCGTCACGACTGAGGATTAGCGGGATGCGTATGCGCCGTCATCATTACCAGCAGGAAGAAGATACCGGCATCGATCTCACGCCGATGCTCGATGTGGTCTTCATCATGCTGATCTTCTTCATCGTCACCAGCTCCTTCATCAAGGAATCCGGTGTCGAAGTCCAGCGCCCGCAGGCGGACACCGCCAGCACTCAGGATAAGGGCAATATTCTCATCGCCGTCACGGCCGATGGCCAGGTCTGGATCGACAAGCAGGTGGTCGACGTACGCAGTGTGCGGGCGCATGTCGAGCGTCTGCGCGTGGATCAGCCGGAGGGCGCGGTGGTCGTCCAGGCTGACCAGGATGCGCGCACCGGCCTGGTGGTGCAGGTCATGGATCAGGCGCGTCAGGCTGGCGTGCAAGACGTTGCGCTGGCCGCCAGCACGGGGTCGCGCTGATGCAACCGCGGCTGGTCCGTTTCAGTCTGGCCTTCATCGCCGCCTGTGTGGTGGCGTTGCTGCTGTTCGCCCTGATGCTGAGCATGGTCAATCCCCCGCGCAGCAAGATTGAGGAAGATCCATTGGCGATTGCCAATTTTGTGCGCATGGATGGGCGCAACGAGGACACCGCCACGCGTTCACGTCAGCAGGCGCCACAGCCACCGCAGCCGAAGACGCCACAACCGCCGACGCCACCGACGCCGAACATGGCGACCCCAGACGCCAATCTGCCCAAGCTCGACCTCGACCTGCCGAACATCGACGCAGGCGTATCGGTCGCCACCGCTCCGGCGCCCAGTCTGTCCGGCCTGACGGCGGCACAGAGTGCCCCGGCCGCGGCGCCAGCGCCGGCCAGTGCGGCAGTCGAAGCGGCGGGCAAGCCCGGCGGCCCGGAGCAGGAAGTGATGCCGCTCAATGATGTACGTCCGGAGTATCCCTACCGTGCGCGGCAACAGGGCATCGAAGGGCATATCAAACTGGCATTCACCATCAACCCGCAGGGGCGGGTGGAGAACATCCGCGTGCTGGAAGCCTCGCCTCGTAACGTGTTCGACCGCGAGGCCCGGCGCGCGGCGGCCCGCTGGCGTTTCGCGCCGCGTACCGAAAATGGTGCGCCGGTATCCCGTGAAGCCGTGAAAACCCTGCACTTCCGCCTGCAAGGAGAACGCTGAGATGCTTCGTTTGCTGCTCGTGCTGTCGCTTTTTCTCTCCGCTTCGGCCCAGGCCGCCCAGGCCATCGACCCCGCGGTGTTCATGGCGCTCGAGCGAGCGCAGACCGCGCAGAGCAAGGGCGACTATGCCGCTGCGCACAAGGCGCTGGAGGGCGTCAGCGCCAAGGCTGGTAGCGGTGAAGAGGCGTTGCTCTGGCGCAGTCGCGGCTATCTGGCGTGGGCCGAAGGCAATAATCGCCAGGCGCTGGAATGGCTGGACAAGGCAGTGGCCAGCGGCAAGCTGGACGAAGAGCTGCTGGCCGGCGAGCGGATGAACCTCGCGCGGCTGAACCTGGTCGAGGGTCGCTACGCCAAGGTGGTCAGCTTGCTGGGCTCGGCTAATCAGGGCAACGAAGAAGTGCTGCAGATGCTGGTGCAGGCTTACCAGGGCCTCGGTCAGCATGCCAAAGCGCTGCCGCTGGCCGAGCGTTATGTGCAGGCGAACCCGAAGGCGGGTGATACCTGGCTGCAGTTCCTGGTTGCCGGCAACGCCGAGCTCAAGCGCTATCAGGCTGCCGAACGCTGGCAACAAAAGCTGCTGCTGCGCCACTCCGATCAGGTCAAGGCCTGGCGGCAGCTGGCCGGCCTGCAGCAGATGGCCGGCGCTGAAGATCGCGCGCTGGCGACGCTGCGCACTGCGCACGCGAAGGGCTTGCGCTTCAGTGAGGCGGAGCTGGACAACCTGGTCGCTCTCGCTAGTGCCGCTGGGCAGCCATGGCAAGGCGCCAAACTGCTCGAAGGTATGCTGGCGTCACGCTTGCTGCCGAGCAATGCCAGTCGCCAGGAGCGCATGGGCATGCTCTGGTGGCAGGCCCGCGAGCGCACCGAGGCCGCGAAGATCTATCGCCAGCTGGCGACTCAGACCGGCAGCGCGAAGTTCTGGATGAATGTGGCGCAGCTCGAGCTGGAACAGGCTCGTTGGCAGGCCGGGCTTGACGCGCTGAAGCAGGCCGAGCGGGCCGGCGCCGAACGTCGTCGCGTGCGCGAATGGCGCGAGTGGGCGGAAGGTGAGCTCAGTTTCGAGCGTGAGAAGCAGATCGCCAGCGCGCACTGACCTCTGGCAGAAGCGTAATCGCCACCGCGTTGCCGGATGGCGATTACTGCAATTCGTAGGGATAGATCTTCTGTGCCTGCATGCGATAACCAGCCTCTGCCAGCTCGCTGCTGGCGTGTTCCACCCTCAGCGGCCCCTCGATCCAGAAGGGTTCATATAGCGCTTCCACCCGCACGCCCAGCTCGCTGGTGGCATGCACGATCTGGTTGGATGGCGGTGGGGGCACGTGAATGCAGGCGCCGAAGTAGGGCACCAGCAGGAATTCGATGACGCGCCCTTCCTCGGTCATGTCCAGCGGCACGATATACCCCGGCAACTTCACCATCTGCCCATCGAGCGCTTCGACCACTGGCGCGGCCGGCGACTGTTGTGCGGCAGCCGGCCCAGCCTCGGCAGCCAGCGTATCGGCCAGCTGCGACATGTCATGCATGGCCATTGGCGGCGGTGGTGGCGGCGCACCCTCGGGAATCAGCTCCGACCACTGTAGATCGCGGACGTCATCGGCATACGCAGAGACCGCACAGGCTAGCAGCAGAGCAAGCAGCAGGCGCGACATCGGGTTCCTCACAGTCGAATCGACAGGCCATCGGCCAGCGATTGGCGATAGGCCCGCCAGGCCGGCACGCTGCCCATCAGCAGTGCCGCCAGCAGGATAGCGCCGAGCAGTCCCCACTCATAGGCGCTCGGCCAGGCCAGCGGCAGATAAAGGCCGTAGAGGCTCTGCAGCGGCGCCTGAGCGATGGCGATGCCGATATACAGCAGGGCCAGCCCCAGCAGCGTGCCCGCGAGGGCCAGGCCGAACGCCTCGATGATCAATAGCGCGGCGATATGCCAGGGGCGAGCACCCACCGAGCGCAGGATCGCCATCTCCCGGCGTCGCTCGTTGAGGCTGGTGAGGATCGCCGTGAGCATGCCGATCAGGCCGGTCAGCACGACGAACAGCGAGACCACGAACAGCGCTTTCTCGGCCGTGCCCATCAGGCTCCAGAGCTCCTGCAGGGCGACGCCGGGCAGGATCGCCAGCAGCGGCTCGCCGCGGTACTGGTTGATTTCCCGCTGCAGGGTGAAGGTGGCGATCTTGCTGTTCAGACCGAGCAGGACCGCAGTGATCTGCTGCGGCTGGAGATCGAGTGCCCGCGCTTGCTCGGCGTCGATACGCGCGGCGCCGCGGGCTGGCATGCCGTTCTGCCAGTCGACATGCAGCGCTTCCATGCCGGCCAGACTGATGTGCAGGGTACGGTCGACCGGCGTGCCGGTGCGCTGCAGCACGCCGACCACGCGGAACGGTTTGTCATCGTGCTGTACAAGGCTGACACGCGCTACGCCATGGGCGAGGACGATGCTGTCGTCGAGTTTGTAGCCCAGTGCGCTGGCCACTTCCGCGCCAAGCACGACCTCGAAAGGATCGCTTTCGAAGGCGCGGCCTTCTGCCAGGTGCAGCGGCTGTTTGCGACCGTAGCGGTAATGCTCGAAATAGGCCGTGTTGGTGCCCATTACGCGATAGCCACGATGGGAGTCGCCCAGGGAAATCGGAATCGCCCAAGCGACCCGCGGGTGTTCGGCGAAGCGCTGGTAGCTGTCCCAACGGATGTTGTTGGTCGCATTGCCGATGCGGAACACCGAGTACAGCAACAGATTGACCGAGCCGGAGCGCGCACCGACCACCAGATCGGTGCCGCTGATGGTGCTGGCGAAGCTGGCGCGGGTTTCGTTGCGCACCCGTTCGACGGCGAGCAGCAGGCACACCGAGAGGGCGATGGCGAACACGGTCAGCAGGGCGGTGAAGCGCCGATTGTTCAGGCTCGCCAGGGCCAGGCGCAGGAGATACATCGCTCAGCACTCCACTGCGCGCGTCGCGCGATTGAGCTCGGCCAGCGACAGGCTGCGGTCGAACAGTGGCGCCAGGCCCTGGTCATGGCTGACGAACAGCAGGCTCGCGCCGGCTGCGCGGCACTCGGAGAACAGCAGCTGCAGAAAGGCTTCGCGGCTATCCGCATCCAGCGCCGAGGTCGGCTCGTCGGCGATAACCAGCTCCGGCTGGCCGATCAGTGCGCGGGCAGCAGCGACGCGTTGCTGCTGGCCGATGGAGAGCGCATCGGCACGACGCTCGAACAGCTCCGGGGGCAGTCCCAGATGCTCCAGCAGGCTCGCCGCCGCGGCATCCGTACTGCCGTGGCGCTTGCGCGCACGTTCGGCACGCAGCGGCGAAAAATGGCAGGGCAGGCCGACGTTCTCGCGTACCGAAAGAAAAGGCAGCAGGTTGAACTGCTGGAAGATGTAGCCGGTGTGATCGACGCGGAAGCGGTCACGGGCACCGGCCGACAGGCTGCCGAGGTCGCTGTCGAGCAGGCGGATACTGCCGCGGCCAGCCTTTTGCACACCGCCGATCAGGCCGAGCAGGGTGGTCTTGCCGCTGCCCGACGGGCCCTTGAGGAACAGGCTTTCGCCGCGTTCGAGGCGAAACGAGGGAATGTCCAGCAGCTCGGCCTGGCGGGGCCAGGCGAAGCCGAGGTTGTCGATTACGAGAAGTGGAGCGCTCATCGGGGTCCAGTGCTGGTTCAGAAGGGCAACTGCGCGTGGGCCGGAGTCAGTTCCGTGCCCTGCTGGCCGCTCGGGCCGATCAGTTGTACCTGAATCTTTTCCGTGCCGGGAAAGCTTTCGAACAGCCGTGTGAGATCCAGTGCGCGCAGCACCTCTGGGTTGCTGCAGGCGAGTTGGTAGTGCGCTTCGATATCGCTGTGGCCACCGGCTTCGTGGTCGTCGTGGTCGTGCTTATCCTCCTGCTTGTGTTCATGATCATCGCCGCGCTGATAGCCCGCATGGGCCGAGCCGAGCAGTTCGCCGGCAAACTGCTGTTCACTGACGCTACAACCTGCCGCCGCCGGGAGGCCGAACAGGGCCAGAGGTTGTTCCAGTTGCGAGCGTACGCTGGCGATCTTCGCCTCATCTGCTGCGCTGGCGGCAGCGTGCTCGAAACCGAGCAGGTTCATCGCCGGGCTGATCAGCTCCAGCTCCAGCTGATTGCCATCCAGTGCCACATTCAGGCGCGCCGCGCCATGCTCATGCGCACCCAGGCTGGTGGCGCCTTCGTGTTCATGGTGATGATCGTCTTCATGTGCTTGGCTGTAGCTCAGGGGCAGCAGAAGCAAAAGCACGGCAAAAAGTAGGTGGCGCATGGTCGGCTCCATCGAAAGGGGTTCGTTACGTTATAACAACTTTGTCGTGCGGCTGGCCAGTCCGCTGCCTTCATGTGAGGATGAACGCATAGCTCTGGAGGGACAGCATGATTCGAATCCGTGGACGCATAGGAGATTGGCCGGTCGATCTGGAAATCGAGCTGGACGCCCAGGACTGGATGAACCTGACCCGTAGCGTCGGCACCGATGAGGCTGCGGCGGGTGGCGTCCCGGCGCCTGCGACGCCACCTGGCGACGCCCTGTGGCACAGTGCGCGGGAGCGACTGCGCTGCGCTGGCAAGCTGGACGGCCCGGAATTGCTCGCCGAACTGGAAGCGCTCGCCGGCAATGCGCAGCTGGCCAAGCGGCTGCTGGTGCGCTTGCGTCACTGTGACGAGGTGAAGGTCGAGCACGGCGCCGACTCGGCTTGCTATCACTGGGTCGGCGCGCCTTCCTGATGGCGCGCCGGAGGTTTGCCCGCGATCAGTAGATCGCCTGGTAAAGCTTGCGGCGGTACAGCGTCACCAGCGGGTGGTCATTACCCAGCAGATCGAAAACCTGTAGCAGCGTCTTGTGCGGCTGCCCATCGGCGTACCCGCGGTTGCGCACGAACAGCTTGAGCAGGCCGTCGAGCGCCGCCTCGTATTGCTGGCGAGCCAGTTGCTGGATGGCCAGCTGATACGCCGCTTCATCGTCCTCGCCATTCTGCGCCAGGCGACTCTTCAGGGTGGCGACTTCCGGCAGGTCGTTGGCCTGGCGCAGAAACGTCAGCTGAGCACGGGCGCCGGCCAGAGCCTGCTTGTGCTCATCGCCTTTTACCGCGTTGAGCACCGTTTCCGCTTCGCCCAGTTCTCCGCGTTCGGCCAGGCAGCGGGCATAAAGAATCAGCCCGGCAGCGTTCTCGTTGTCTTCACTCAGCAGCTGCTGCAGCTGCGCCTCGGCCTCGGCGAAACGGCCTTCGGCGAAGGCGGCCTGCGCGCTTTCCAGCAGGTTGCCCTGCGGCGTCGCCGGAGCCTGCACGTGGGGCTCGAGCATGGCGCGAATCGCCGATTCCGGCTGCGCACCGGCAAAGCCGTCCACTGGTTGACCATCCTTGAACAACACCACGGTTGGCAGGCTGCGGATGCCGAAACGGGCGACGACCTCCTGTTCGATGTCGCAGTTGACCTTGGCCAGCAGCAGCTCACCCTGATACTCCTCGGCGATCTTCGCCAGCAGCGGCATCAGGGCCTTGCACGGCGCGCACCATTCGGCCCAGAAATCCACCAGTACCGGCTTGTGAAACGAGTTCTCGAGCACCAGCTGTTCGAAGCTGGCGGTGGTGACATCGAAGATATAGGGCGTCTGGCTCATCGGGATTCTCGTGGGCGACGAATGACTGAAAGGCTGTGCATGGTATGTGGGGGCGCTCGCCACGGGAAGCAAAGGCTCGCATGGCGGTTGCCATTGGTCTATGGTTGCGCCCGCCAGGTGGCGCAGGCCTCTTGCCGGCGCATCGTGGCGCAACCCTTTTCCTAGACCGGTGCGGCGTTTGCAGTCGCGCGTCATAAGGAGTTTCACATGTCCGTTCTCTCCGACTTCCGGGAGCGCTACCTCGTGCGCTTCTGGTCGCCGCTGCCCGCGCTTGTCGCGCTGGGCGTCGCTTCCGCTTACTACTTCGCCATAACCGGCACCTTCTGGGCTGTCACCGGCGAGTTCACTCGCTGGGGTGGACACGTCATTTCCTGGTTCGGCTACGCACCCGAGGAGTGGAGTTACTTCAAGCTGATCGGCTTGTCCGGCACTCCGCTCGATCGCGTGGATGGCGTGATGATCATCGGCATGTTGCTTGGCGCACTGTGTGCGGCGTTGTGGGCAAACAACGTCAGCCTGCGCTGGCCGACCAGCAAGCGCCGCTTGGTGCAGGGGCTGATCGGCGGGGTGGTCGCCGGCTTCGGCGCGCGCCTGGCAATGGGTTGCAACCTGGCGGCTTTCTTCACCGGCATTCCGATGTTTTCGCTGCACGCCTGGGCGTTCATGTTGGCCACCGTGGGTGGCGCCTGGATTGGCGTGAAAATCTGCCTGTTGCCCTGGTTGCGCACGCCGCTGAAGGTCGGCAGCCAGGCCAGTTCGCTGTTCGGCGATGCGGAGGGCACGCGGCGGCGGGCCACGGTGCAGGCCCGGATCGGCACGGCGGTTGCGGTGCTTGCGGTCGCCTTCGCTGCCTGGCGTTTCGATGCCTCGCTGGTGCTGGGCATGGCGGTGCTGTTCGGACTCCTGTTCGGCGGGCTGATCGAGCGTGCACAGATCTGCTTTACCAGTGCCGCCCGCGATCTCTGGACCACCGGCCGAACCCGCGCTGCCTACGGCATCCTGCTGGGCATGGCTGTGGCCTGCGTCGGTACCTTCGGTGCCATCGCGCTAGGGGCAAGCCCGAAGATTTTCTGGATGGGGCCGAACGCAATCATCGGTGGCGTGCTGTTCGGCATCGGCATCGTCGTCGCCGGCGGCTGCGAAACTGGCTGGATGTATCGCGCCATGGAAGGGCAGGTGCACTTCTGGGTGGTCGGCGTCGGCAATGTCATCGGCGGCACGCTGGTGGCGGTCTACTGGGATGAGCTCGGCACGTCGCTGGCGCTGCCCTATCCGAAGATCAATCTGCTGGAGAGCTTTGGCCCGGCCAGTGGCTTGCTGCTGACCTTCGCCGGCCTGGCCGTCGCCATGTTACTGGTGCACCTCAATGCACGTCGTTTCCAATCGAAAAGGAGCCCTGCCCGTGAGCCAGGCCAAACCGAATCTCTCGCTTGATCTGCGTGGCGAGCATTGCCCGTACAACGCCATCGCTACGCTGGAAACCCTGGAAACCATGCAGCCGGGGCAGCTGCTCGAGGTGGTAACCGATTGTTCGCAGTCGGTGCATGGCATCCCCGAGGACGCCAAGGCCAAGGGCTACAACTGCCTGGCAGTGGAACAGCACGGCCCCCTGTTTCGTTTTCTGATCGAAGTGCCGCGTTGAGAGACTGCGCCATGGCGGCCTTGAAGGGTTGTTATGGCAGAAGCGGCCAGCTGCCCAGCTCATCGTAGCGCACGCCGTCCGCCGTATTGACTGAACGGTAGAGCACGAAGCGATCGACGTGCCAGGTGAAGTCTGGCGCCGATTGCTGCGCTCGGCTCCGGGCCTGGCGGCTCAGCGTCAGGTGCGGTAGGAATGGCCGGCAGTCGAGCACGACGCCAAGCGCTGCCAGCCGTTCGCTCAGTGCTTCGACCAGCTGCAGCAGCGCGGGCGGTGTACTGGCGGGCTGCAGGCAGATGAAACCTTTGCCGATGGTGGTCAGGCGGTCGAGGGTCAGGCTGAAAGCTTCGGCGTGCACGGTTGCAGCCATCTGAAGCAGCGCGTCGAGGTGTTCTCTCGGTTGTGCGCCAAGAAAGGCCAGGGGCAGGTGCAGGTTGTCCTGCGGCACCGCTCGGCCATCGATCGCCTGGTCGTCCCGCCACGCGCAGATCGCAGCCGCCTGCTCGGGCGGGCAGGGCAGGGCGAAGAACAGGCGCAGGGTGTTGTCGATCATGGCGGGTCCCTAGTCGCAGCGGCACAGATTGGTGGAAAACGCTTCGCGGTTTTTCACCCTGGCTCAGACTCTTCAGCTCCTTGCAGCGTGATAGAGGCTCACGTGCCTGAACTCCGCAGGCTCTGCCAGATCCGGCCAAGTGCAGGCATCCAGCACGTCCACGCGCCGATACAGCGGATGAGCGAAATCGCGCACCCGTGAGTCAGCCACTAGCGCTTCGCGTCCACGACTGAGGAAGTGATCCAGCAGCGGCAGGTTGGCGCGGTCGTAGAGCACGTCAGCGACGATGATCAGGTCGTAGCGATCCGCCTCGCCGAAGAAGTCCTGCGAATAGCGTAGCTCGACCTCATTCAGCGCGGCGTTGGCCTGGCAGGCGGCGAGCGCCAGCGGGTCCAGGTCGCAGGCCACCACTTCGGCAGCGCCCGCCTTGGCCGCGGCGATGGCGGCGACGCCCGAGCCCGCGCCGAAATCGAGCACGCGCTTGCCTCGCACCCATTCCGGCCGGTCGGCCAGCCAGCGCGCCAGCACCAGGCCGCTGGCCCAGCAGAAGCTCCAGTACGGCGGGTCTTCGAGTATCCGCCGGGTTTCCTCGGGGCTGAAGGCGCGATCCATGTTGGCGGCGTCGATCAGCCAGAGTCGCAGATCGGTGCCCGGCAGCGGCTCGGCAACCAGGCGTGCGTCGCCCAGCAGATCGTTCAATGCCGCCTGTAAGGGTGCCGGTGCCGTCACGGCGCCGGGACCAGCTGTAGCGGGCCGAGCGCCTGGCTGGCGGGGCTGGCAATGCTGCGCGATGGCAGGCGCATGATCAGCTGTCCCGCTCGCGTGACTCGGCCGCGCAGCTCCACGCGCTGGCCCGGACGAAAAGTGTCCGGGTTGAACTGCAGGATGAATGGCAATTCGCTGCCGCGGCCCTTGAGCTGAACGTTGCTGAGCAGGCGGTCCGGCTGGTCGCGACGATCAACTTCCAGTAAGGCGAGTTCGACGTCGCTGCCAGCCGGCGCGCCGATCAGGCTGCCGCTCAGTTCGTTGAGCAATTTGGAGTGCGGGGCCGTGCTCAGCTCGACCGGCGCGGTCGGCGGCTCGCTGGGTTGGCTGCTGCAGCCGGCGAGCAAGGTCAGGAAGGCAGGGAGAACGAAAAAACGTGGCGGCACGGACAGCCTCCTGAACGACGATTGCGGGTTGTATAGCAGCAAAGCCGTCGCCTTGTCTTGCGGGTCGGATGCGCTACCATGGCCGTCCCGACGTACGACCGATTTCAGTCCCATGCATTGTCCCTTCTGTGCTGCCAACGATACCAAGGTCATCGATTCCCGCCTGGTTGCCGAAGGCGATCAGGTGCGCCGCCGCCGCGAGTGTCTGGCCTGTGGCGAGCGTTTCACCACCTTCGAAACCGCCGAGCTGGTGATGCCGCGCCTGATCAAGTCCGATGGCAGCCGACAGCCGTTCGACGAGCAGAAACTGCGCGCCGGCATGCAGCGTGCGCTGGAAAAGCGTCCGGTCAGCGTCGAGCGTCTCGAAGCGGCCATCGCCCATATCAAGCATCAGCTGCGCGCTACCGGCGAGCGCGAAATCAAGTCGCGGGTGCTCGGCGAGCTGGTGATGGCCGAGCTGCAGAAGCTCGACGAGGTCGCCTATATCCGCTTTGCCTCGGTCTACCGCCGCTTCCAGGACCTCAACGAATTCCGCGAGGAGATCGAGCGGCTGTCCCGCGAGCCCGCGAAGCCCGAATGACTACTGATCACGCCTGGATGGCCCGCGCGCTGCAGTTGGCGCGCAAGGGGCTGTATTCGACCCATCCGAACCCTCGGGTCGGTTGCGTCATCGTCGCTGATGGCGAGCTGGTCGGTGAGGGCTGGCACCTACGTGCCGGCGAGCCGCATGCGGAAGTCCATGCGCTGCGCCAGGCGGGTGAGCGCGCCCGCGGTGCCACCGCGTACGTCACCCTCGAACCCTGCAGCCATTACGGACGCACGCCGCCCTGTGCCGAAGCGCTGGTCAAGGCCGGTGTCGGCCGCGTGGTGGCGGCCGTGCAGGACCCCAATCCGCAGGTCGCCGGGAACGGTCTGGCGCTGCTGCGTAGCGCCGGCATCGAGGTCGCCAGCGGCGTGCTGGAAGGCGAGGCGCGGGAACTCAATGCGGGCTTTATCAAACGCATGGAAAGCGGCCTGCCATACGTGCGCGCCAAGCTGGCCATGAGCCTGGACGGGCGCACCGCGATGGCCAGCGGCGAAAGCCAGTGGATCACCGGCCCGGCCGCACGTGCCGAGGTGCAGCGCTTGCGCGCCCGCTCCAGCGTGGTGCTGACCGGCGCCGATACCGTGCTCATGGACGCCGCGCGGCTGACCGTGCGTGGCGATGAGCTGGGGCTGGATGCGGAAACCACGGCACTGGCGCTGCAGCGTCCGCCTCTGCGGGTGCTGGTCGATGGGCAGCTGCGCGTGCCGCTGGATGCGCCGTTCTTTCAGGCAGGTCCGGCGCTGGTCGCCACCACTGTCGCTGGCCGTGAGGGTGCGTTCGCTGCTGCGGGGCATGAGTTGCTGGTGTTGGGCCAGGAGCGGGTCGATCTAACTGCATTGTTGCGTGAGCTGGGCGCGCGTGGTGCCAACGAGGTGCTGGTCGAAGCCGGCCCGCGGCTGGTCGGCGCCTTCGCCGGTCTTGGTTTGATCGACGAATACCAGATATTCATGGCCGCCAAGTTTCTCGGCTCCTCGGCGCGGCCGTTGCTGGAGCTACCGCTTGAGCGCATGAGCGAGGCGCGCGAGCTGAAGATCGTCGACATCCGGGCGGTGGGCGACGACTGGAAGATCGTGGCACGTCCGGCCAGCTGATCGACAACCCGTGCCGGCTGTGGCCGCCGATAGCCTGCGTCTTGCATTCAGATAGCTGCTACCGGGCGATAACGGGCTGCCCCGCGCCGCTATTTGTGTTAAAAACGCTGCCGGGCCGCAAGCGGCCCAACGTTCTCAGGGCGGGGTGCGATTCCCCACCGGCGGTAATGGCGCAGTTACAAGGATGAAAGCGTAGCGAGCGCTGGGCAGGCAAGGCGTGATTCGACGAGAAGGCGGAGTTTACCCTGGTAAATGAGTACTTCGAGGAGGGCCACAACGCAGCATGCTCTGCGCGCAGTAGCTTTCAATCGCGTCTAGCCCGCGAGCGCTTGCTTCGGCAAGGTCAGCAGACCCGGTGTGATTCCGGGGCCGACGGTATAGTCCGGATGAGAGAGAGCGGGATATCCCGATGGACGCCGTCCGTGCGCCCGTCATGCATCCCTATCGATCCGTAGCGCCCTGTTTTTCAAAAACAGGAGTTCGTCGTATGCAGCGTTTTACCCGCCTTCCTCGGGAGGCCACATGTTCACCGGAATAATCGAAGCCATCGGCACCATCCGTGCGCTCACGCCCAAGGGCGGCGACGTACGCGTGCTGGTCGAAACCGGCAAGCTGGATCTGGGCGACGTCAAACTGGGCGACAGCATCGCGGTCAACGGCGTCTGCCTGACTGCGGTCGAGCTGCCGGGCAACGGCTTCTGGGCCGATGTCAGCCGCGAAACCCTTGCGCGCACCGCCTTTATCGACCTCAAGGCCGGCAGTCGGGTCAATCTGGAGAAGGCCCTGACGCCTACCAGCCGCCTCGGCGGGCACCTGGTCAGCGGTCACGTCGACGGCGTCGGCGAGGTCGTGGCGCGTGAAGATAACGCCCGCGCCGTGCAGTTCCGCATCCGTGCGCCGCGCGAGCTGGCCAAGTACATCGCGCTCAAGGGCTCGATCACCGTGGACGGCACCAGCCTCACGGTCAATGCGGTCAACGGCGCGGAGTTCGAGCTGACCATCGTGCCGCACACCCTCGGCGAAACCATCATGGCCGACTACCGCCCCGGGCGGCAGGTGAATCTGGAAGTCGACCTGCTGGCGCGTTACCTGGAGCGCCTGATGATGGGCGACAAGGCCGCCGAACCCAAGGCCTCGGGGCTCACCGAAGGTTTTCTCGCCGAGCACGGCTACCTGAAGAATTGAGGAGACGCTCCATGGCGCTCAATACCGCTGAAGAACTGATCGAAGACATCCGCGCCGGCAAGATGGTCATCCTCATGGATGACGAGGACCGCGAGAACGAGGGCGACATCATCGTCGCCTCCGAATGCGTCACCGCCGAGCACATCAACTTCATGGCCCGCTTTGCCCGCGGCCTGATCTGCATGCCGATGACCCGCGAGCGCTGTGAGCTGCTCAAACTGCCGCTGATGGCGCCGCGCAATGGTTCCGGTTTCGGCACCAAATTCACCGTTTCCATCGAGGCGGCTGAAGGCGTGACCACCGGCATTTCCGCGGCCGACCGCGCGCGTACCGTGCAGGCAGCTGTAGCGCGAGCAGCGAAAGCCGAAGACATCGTCAGCCCTGGCCACATCTTCCCGCTGATGGCGCAACCGGGCGGCGTACTGGCGCGTGCCGGTCACACCGAGGCGGCATGTGATCTGGCGCGCATGGCAGGCTTCGAACCATCCGGCGTGATCTGCGAGATCATGAACGACGACGGCACCATGGCGCGCCGCCCGGAGCTTGAGCTGTTCGCCGAGCAGCACGGGCTGAAGATCGGCACCATCGCCGACCTGATCCACTACCGCATGATCCACGAGCGCACAGTCGAGCGGGTTTCCGAGCAGCCGCTGGAAACCGAGCTGGGCCAGTTCAACCTGGTCACCTACCGCGACGGCGTCGAGGACACCGTGCACATGGCACTGACCCGAGGTGAAATCTCCCCGGAAGAACCCACGCTGGTGCGCGTGCACAACATGGAGCCGCTGCGTGATCTGCTGCTGGTCACCGTGCCGGGTCGCTGGAGCCTGCGTGCTGCGATGAGCGAAGTGGCCAAGGCCGGCAAGGGCGTTGTGCTGCTGCTCGGCAACCCGCTGACCGGCCCGCAGTTGCTGGCGCAGCTGACCCGCCAGCAGCCGCCGACCCCGGCGACCTACAGCACCGTCGGTGCCGGTTCGCAGATCCTGCGTGATCTTGGTGTACGCAAGATGCGCCTGATGAGCGCGCCGATGAAGTTCAACGCGATATCCGGCTTCGATCTGGAAGTTGTAGAATACCTCCCGGCCGAATAATCAGAGGCGCCGCGCAGTCCGCGGCGCCTTCGTTCTTTAAAGAGATGAGAAAGCACCCATGCCCCTGAAGACCATCGAAGGAACCTTCATCGCCCCGCAGGGCAAATACGCCCTGGTCGTAGGCCGCTTCAACAGCTTCGTCGTCGAGAGCCTGGTCAGCGGCGCGGTCGATGCGCTGGTTCGCCACGGCGTCAGCGAGAACGACATCACCATCATCCGTGCTCCGGGTGCCTTCGAGATTCCGCTGGTTGCGCAGAAGGTCGCCCAGCAGGGTGAATACGACGCCATCGTCGCTCTCGGCGCGGTCATTCGTGGCGGCACGCCGCACTTCGAATACGTTGCCGGCGAATGCACCAAGGGTCTGGCTCAGGTTTCCATGGAATTCGGTGTGCCGGTCGCCTTCGGCGTACTGACCGTCGATTCCATCGAACAGGCCATCGAGCGCTCCGGCACCAAGGCCGGCAACAAGGGCGCCGAAGCCGCACTTTCCGCACTGGAAATGGTGAGCCTGCTGTCGCAGCTGGAGGCGAAGTGAGCCTGAATCACGACGATAGCCAGGACGCTCCCCAGCCCAAGGCCAAGGGCAAGATCGCCACGCGCCGGGTTGCCCGCAGCCTGGCGATGCAGGCGCTGTATCAGTGGCACATGGCCGGTCAGAGCCTCAACGAAATCGAGGCGCAGTTCCGCGTCGACAACGATTTCTCCGGGGTGGACGGCAGCTACTTCCACGAGCTGTTGACCGGTGTCGCACGCAGCAAGAGCGAAGTCGACGGTGCCATCGCGCCGAATCTCGACCGTCCGCTGGACGAGCTCGATCCGGTGGAGCTGGCGATTCTGCGGCTGTCCACCTACGAGCTGATGCAGCGCATCGACGTGCCTTACCGCGTGGTCATCAACGAAGGCATCGAGCTGGCCAAGGTCTATGGCGCCACCGACGGGCACAAGTTCGTCAACGGCGTGCTGGACAAGCTGGCGCCCACGCTGCGCAGCGCCGAAGTGCGCAACCACAAGCGCTGAGGGCTGCTCGCCTTGCTGGGTGAGTTCGAGCTGATCCGTCACTACTTCGCCGCCGCCGCTTGTGCCAGGGCTGGCGGCGAAGTCGTTCTCGGCATTGGCGATGATTGTGCCCTGCTGCAGCTTCCGGTCGGCGAACAGCTGGCTGTTTCCACCGATACCCTGGTCGCCGGGGTACATTTCCCCGATCCCTGCGATCCCTTCCTGCTCGGGCAGCGCGCGCTGGCCGTGGCGGCCAGTGATCTTGCCGCCATGGGCGCCGCGCCCATCGGCTTCACCCTCGCCCTGACCTTGCCTGCTGGCGATCCACTCTGGCTGGCGGAACTTGCCCGTGGCCTGGATTCGATGGCGCTTGATTGCAGCCTGCGTTTGATTGGTGGCGACACCACCCGCGGCCCGCTGAGCCTGACCGTCACCGTGTTCGGCCGGTTGCCGTCCGGGCAGGCGCTGGTTCGGTCCGGCGCGCAGGTCGGTGATCTGCTCTGTGTCGGTGGCGTGCTTGGTGAAGCGGCCGGCGCGTTGCCGCTGGTGCTCGGTCAGGCCGAAACCGATGCGGATGTCGCCGAACACCTGCTGGCGCGCTACTGGTCGCCGCAACCGCAGCTGGCCCTGGGTGAATCGCTGCGAGGCAAGGCCACGGCGGCGCTGGATATCTCCGACGGCCTGCTGGCCGATTGTGGGCATATCGCCAAGGCTTCGGGCGTGGCCTTGCAGATCGAGCGTGATCGCCTGCCGATGTCCGAACCGTTGCGGCGCTTCGCCGGCGACGCCGAAGCGCTGCGTTGCGCGCTGGCCGGCGGCGACGACTACCTGCTGGCGTTCACCCTGCCGGCTGCTGAGCTCGTATCACTGCAGGCCGCCGGCTGGCCGGTACAGGTCATCGGCCGGGTGTTGGCAGGGGAGGGTGTGCAGCTGATCGATGCGGCGGGTAATGAAGTCGCTGTGTCCGAACGTGGCTACAACCATTTCAATGCGTAAGTGCTGCGATGCGGTCGCTTGCCTTCGATCCGAGAAAGGAACGCTGTTTTGACTGAATCCTCACCAGTCGCGGCCAAGCCGCAAACCCTGGTCTGGTCCGACCCCTGGCACAACCTGGCGTTCGGCTTCGGTTCCGGGCTGATGCCCAAGGCGCCGGGTACCTGGGGTTCACTGGTAGCACTGCCGTTCGTGCCGCTGTGGCAGCTGCTGCCGGGTTGGGGGTATCTGCTGATGCTCGGCCTGACCATGCTGTTCGGCGTCTGGCTGTGCGGCAAGGTGGCGCGCGAACTCGGCGTGCACGACCACGAAGGGATCGTCTGGGATGAGTTCGTCGGCATCTGGATCACCTTCTGGCTGGTGCCGGAAGGCTGGTACTGGATGCTGCTCGGCTTCGTGGTGTTCCGCGTGATGGATATCGCCAAACCCTGGCCGATCAGTTGGGTCGATCGGCATATCCATGGCGGGGTGGGGATTATGCTCGACGATATCCTCGCCGGTGTCGCGGCCTGGGCGGTCATGCAGGGGCTGGTGGCGCTGTTGGTTTGATTGTGCGTCCGGTCGCTGCAGGCAGTCGGCCATTGAAGGATGATCGGCGTTCGCCCCGGGCCCGGTTTCGAGGAAGAAATAGCCATGCGTAGCGTCTCCATTCTGTTTGCCAGCCTGTTGCTCCTGCCCGCGCTGGCGCAGGCCGCCTCCATGGTACAAGTGGTCGGGCTATTTCCGGGCGCTGCGGTGGTCAATGTCGACGGGCAGCGCAAGCTGGTCAGGGTCGGCCAGACCGGCCCTGGCGGCGTCCAGGTGGTGAGCGCCGATGCCAGCGGTGCGGTGCTGCGCGTCGACGGCGTTGAGCGTCATTACAACCTGAGTCGCGAATACAGCGGCGCCTACGCGGCGCCAAGCAAGACCCAGCTGAGCGTCGCAAAGGGCACCGGCGGCCATTACTGGATCGCCGGGGCGATCAACGGCCAGTCGATTCAGTTTCTCGTTGATACCGGCGCCACCTCGGTGGCGATCAACGAACATCAGGCCCGTCGCTTGGGCATCGACTACCGCGTCAACGGCCGGCCCATGGTGGTGAGCACCGCCAGCGGTACGGCAAAGGCCTGGCGCGTGCATCTCAACAGTGTCAAGGTCGGGGCCATCGAGGTGCTCGGCGTGGACGCGGTGGTCGTCGAGGGCGGTTCGCCTACCGAGGCGCTGCTCGGCATGAGCTTTCTCGGGCGCGTCAGCTGGCGCGAGGAGCAGGGCGTACTGGTGCTGGAGTCGAAAACCTCCTGAGCGGCTTCCTGACGGCACGATAGGCGCGGTCGACGACCAAACTCTCCAGCCAGATTCGCGGTTAGTTGGTGTTACAATGTCCGCTTTTCTGCCTCCTGGGATTTCCGCTCGTGTCTGTCGTGTTCGTCGCCGCTTCCCAACTGCCGACGCCGTTCGGCGTGTTCACCATGCATGGTTTTCTCGACCAGGACACTGGCAAGGAACATGTCGCACTGACGCTCGGCGATGTGGCCGACGGCAAGCCGGTGCTGGGTCGTCTGCACTCCGAGTGCCTGACCGGCGATGCGCTGTTCAGCCTGCGCTGTGATTGCGGCTTCCAGCTGGAAGCGGCACTGCGGGCGATTGCCGACGAGGGCCGCGGCGTGCTGCTCTATCTGCGCCAGGAAGGCCGCGGCATCGGCCTGCTGAACAAGATCCGCGCCTACGAGTTGCAGGACGCCGGCGCCGATACCGTTGAGGCCAACGAGCGTCTGGGCTTCGCCCCGGACATGCGCGACTACGGCATCTGCCTGCCGATTCTCGAGCACCTGGGCATCGCCGAGATCAAGCTGATGACCAACAACCCACGCAAGGTCAAGGCGCTGCAGGGCTTCGGCATTCGCGTCGCCGAACGCAAGCCATTGCAGATCGCGCATAACCCGTACAACCGCAACTACCTCGCCACCAAGGCCGGCAAGCTCGGCCACATGCTCGGCGAGATTCACCAAGGCGAAGCCGAGCAGTCGTGACGCGCGCCGCCGCCCTTCGCCAGCTCGCACGTGACGGCTGGCTGCATACGCTGCTGATGGTGCTGCCGGTGCTGGTGCTTGGGCGCACATCGGTGGTGTTTGCCGACTGGGGGCTGCCACTCTTCGCTGCAGGCCTCGTCTCGCTGTTCTTCAGCCTGCGGGCCTTCACCCGGTTCAAACATGCACTGATCGCCACCGAACAGGCGCTGAACGGTCCAGTGGAGGACGACGCCTGGAACGATCTGCGTCGCGTGCGCCGTCACGGCCTACTGATCGCCTCATTACCGGCCTGGTTCGGTGCTGCGGGTGCGCTGTTCGGCATGGAGCCGGTTGCCCGCCTGCTGCTGGTGTTCGGTAGCCTGGTGTTGCTGGTGCTCTACCGCATTCCGCGGCAATTGCATTGATGCGGCGTCTGCTGCTTGCCGCGCTGGTTTCCCTGGCGTCATTGCCTGCGTTGGCTGCCGAGCGGGTGGTGAGCCTGGCGCCATCGCTCAGCGAGATCATGCTCGAACTCGATGCCGCCGACCGGCTGGTTGGCGTCCTGGATGGTGGCGAGCGCCCAGCGGCGCTGCAGTCGGTGCCTTCGGTTGGACGCTATGGCCAGGTGGAGATGGAAACCCTGCTCAGCTTGCGCCCTGATCTCGTGCTGCTCTGGCCGGACAGTGTGCCGCGCAGTCAGCGTGAGCAGTTGCAGCAGTTCGGTATTCCCGTTTTGGTTGTCGAGCAGACACGTCTCGAAGGGCTGGCCGAGCAGTTCGTTGTGGTGGGTAATGCCGTCGGGCGCGCCGAACAAGGCGAGCGACTGGCCGGGCGCTTTCGTGCAGGCCTCGCCGAATTACGCAGCAACTACACGCGCTCTGAGCCGCTGCGGGTGTTCTATCAGATCTGGAATCGCCCGCTGTATACCCTAGGCGGCCAGCAGATCATCAGCGAAGCGATCGAGGTGTGTGGTGGGCAAAACGTTTTCGCCGATCTGACCCTGGCGGCGCCCCAGGTCAGCATCGAAGCCGTGCTCGCCCGCGATCCCGAAGTCATTCTTGCCGGTAGCGGTGCGCAGCTGGACGAATGGCAGGCCTGGCCGCAGCTCAGTGCCGTGCGCAGCGGTCGACTGCTTGAAGTGCCCGACAAGGGGCTGGAGCGACCGAGTTTCCAGATGCTGGGGGCGATCAGGAAGCTCTGCGAGGTGATGGCGGCTGCGCCCTGAGCGGGCGCGCCGGTAGACGCTGCTACAGCGAGGGAGTCCAGGTGACGGCGAACAGTGCGGTGCGGCCTTCGGTGTTATATCCGTAGCGGCCGTTGGCGGTGCTGTAGGTGGTTTCCGCATAGTCCTTGTCGAACAGGTTGTTCAGCTTCAGGTCCAGCTTCACCTCCGAGTTGGCCTGCCAACTGCCACGCAAGCCAAGCAGTCCGTAGCCGCCCAGCTCGATGGTATTGTCGGCGTCGTCATAGCGACCGCTGACGGCTCTCCAGCTAGCGCCTACCGAAAACTTGCCCAGCTGCCGGTCCAGATCCAGGCTCAGCGTGCGCTTGGCGCGACGGGCGAGTGTATGACCGCTATCGCGATCGCGTGGGTCGATCAGGCCGGCCGCGAGGCTAGCCTGCCAACCGAACACGTCCTGCCGGAGCGTGGCCTCCAGGCCGTTGATCCGTGCTGTCTGGACATTCTGAGGAATCCAGAAGGCGTCCGAGACGATGGCGTCCTCAATGTCGGTGCGGTACAGCGACAATTCCAGCGAGCCGCTGTCGCTATAGCGGTTGCGCCATTGGAGCTCATAGCTCTTGGATTTTTCAGGTGCTAGATCAGGATTTCCGAACCAAGAGTCATAGAGTTCGTTGAATGTCGGGGCGCGGAACCCCTCGCTGTAGGACACGATCACGTCGTTGCGGGTATCCAGCGGTACGGTAAGCGCCGCGTTCCAAGTGTTTTCGCTTCCGTACTGCTCATTCTTGTCCTGGCGTAGGCCAATCTCTGTAGAGAACGCATTGCTGGTATAGCGGTGCTGGATGAAGGCTGCCTGGTTCCAGCGTGAATCCTGGGCAAAGTCGCTCGAACTGTGCAGTTGGTCCTCATGCCAATCGGCACCGAGTAACAATTGATTCGCCGGATCGAGCTGAAGTGTATTCACCCAGCTGGCCGAGTCACGATAGGTCGAGTAGCTGTAAAACATATAGGCAGGAGCCAGTGGGGTGTCGTTTCCGGTGTCTCGCTTGTCCTCACTGTGCCCGACTTCGAGTCGGCTGCTCCAGACACTACTTAGCTCCGCGTCGATAAACCCGGAGATGCTGCTCAGTTGGAAATCAGTGGTCGGTTTGGATGTGCCGCCCAGGTCGTCGAACTCGTTCTCACCTCGCTGATCGATTGCGCTCACGCCGACTTCAACCGAGTCATTAAAGCGGTGCGCAAGATTCAGGCTAAGCGAGCGATTTCTGTAGGCATCGTCATCACCGTTGGCACCAAAGCTATCGCGCGTGGCGTCTATACCTTGGGTTTCATCCAGCGCGGCCCCCAGGTTGAAGCGAGTCTGGCCATTCCCACCGGAGAGGTTCAGGCTGCGTTCGAAGGTGCCGTCGCTTCCTGCCCCGAAGCGGACTGCAGGCGCAAGCCCCTGACCGCTGCCTTGCCGAGTGAAGATCTGCACCACGAAAAACCCCCCCCCCCCCCGCCGATGGCATCCGAGCCATACAGCGCAGACCGCGGGCCGCGCACGACTTCGATCCGCTCGATCTGATCGGGGCTGAGAAATTCGAGGCTGCTGGTGCCGCTGGAGGTTGCTGCGATGCGCTGACCATCGACCAAGACCAGTGTCTGGGTGCTGGAGGTGCCGCGAAGGAACAGGCCGGTTTGGCTGCCCGCTCCGCCTGTACGGGTAATGCTTACGCCCGGCACACGTTCTAGCAGCTCGACAACGCTGCGAACCTGCAGCCGCTCGATATCTTCACGGTTGAAAACGGTGGTAGCCGCCGGGGTCTGGCTGCGTCGCTGTGGTTCGCGGTTTGCGCTGACCACCGTGTCGGAGAGCTTAAGCGCTTCTTCTCGCGACAGATCGGCCGCGTGTGCGTGAGCACCAGGCAGCAGCGCCACGGCCAGGGCAAGTCGGGACAGTTTCATTCTTGGAATTCCTCAAAAGATCGCAGACTTTTGAGGAGGGCAGGAACAAGCGCGGGGGATGACGGGCAGCAGCGCTTGACGGTGCTGCCCTCCGCAACACCAGTCGAATCCGTCAGGCCGGTCTCCGGGCTTTCGACACGCATCACGCTCACCTTCCCATGTCGGAACACAGTGGCTGTGGAGCGGACGGCGATCCCTGAGGATCGCGGTCGATTACCGTTGCGGGGGCAGCGCCGGCCTTGCTCATCGAGCGCACCGGCTTCCCGTTTAATGCGGACCTTGCGGTCGTGCACACCTGGGCGGATAAGAAAACGCGCGAACCTTACGGCTGGTGCTGGGGAAACACAAGCGGGTGATGCAAAAGCGGGCCAGTGCACGTCAAGCCAGTTGGCGCACGTGCCCGAGGCGAATGCAGGCTGCGCGCCTGCCCAAAGTCAAAAGCTTCGCCCCGAGGGCGGGCCTCCCAAAAGCAGGCCAGTGCACATCGAACCAGTAGGAGGCGCGCCCTCGCGGCGAAGCAGGCTGTAGGCCTGCCCGAAACGGCCACAGCTCCTATGAAAGCCCGCCGACAATCTGCAGATCACTCTGCCCGTTGCCCTGACGGCGCACCTGAATCTGCACCGGGATACGTTCGTGCATTTCGGCCACGTGGCTGATCACCGCCACCTTGCGGCCCTGGGCCTGCAGCGAATCCAGCGCGTCCATGGCGATCTGCAGCGACTCGGGGTCGAGGCTGCCGAAGCCTTCGTCGATGAACAGCGATTCGATCTTCAGCTTGCTCGACGCCATCGATGCCAGGCCCAGCGCAAGGGCCAGCGAGACAAGGAAGGTTTCGCCGCCGGACAGCGAATGCACCGAGCGCAGTTCGTCACCCATTTCGGTATCCATCACCAGCAACCCCAGCGGGCTGCCGCCGCGCTTGAGCCGATAGCGCCGGGCCAGTTGGCGCAGCTGCACATTGGCGTGCTGCACCAGCAGGTCGAGGTTGTAGGCCTGGGCGATCTTGCGGAAGGCGCCGCCGTCGCTGGAGCCGATCAAGGCGGCGATGCGCCCCCAGCGCTGATGCTCGGCCCGTGCGGCGTCGATCTGCGCGAGCAACGCCTGGCTCTGGCTGCGGCGCTTGTCGTCGTCGATCAGCTGGGCCCGGGTTTCCGCGCAGCGCTGGTCGGCCTGCTCGCACTGCTGCAGTTGCTCGGCATGGCGCTGTTGCAGCTGCTCGGCATCCGGGGCTTCGCTCTGCTGCTGTTTGTGCAGGTTCAGGCGGTTGAGGCAACCGTCGAGACGCTCGCGACAGCGGGTCAGGGTTTCGGCGTTCTGTTGCAGGCGCTGGCGCGCCTCGGCAATCAGCTGGTCATCCATGTGCAGCAGCTGGGCGAGGGTGGCGTCGTCCAGCTGCGGGTGGCTGGTGCGCCATGTGGCCAGTTCCGCATTCAGCGCGTCGCGTTCCTGTTCCAGTTCGGCTTGGCGCTGGCGACAGTTCTGCTGCTCGCTGTGCAGCCGCGTCAGGCCGAGCTTGCTCTCGTTGAGCTGCCGATCAATCTCGGCCTGGGTTTGCCGCGCAGCCTGGATGGACGCCTCCAGCTGCTGTTGCCAGGTGCCGGCGCTGGCCTGTTCGCCAAGGCTGGTGCGCAGCGCCTGCTGGCAGGCCAGCAGCAGCTTCTCGCGCTCGGTCAGTCGTGCGCTGCAGCTTTCCTGTTTCTCCTGGCGATGGCGTTGTTGCAACTGCTCGTCGCTGCGGCGCTGCTCGCACTGGCGCAGCTCATCGGCCAGCTCGGTCTGCGCCTGCAGTTGCTGCAGCCGCGAGGCGATGCTGGTGTCCAGCTGCATAAAGGTCTGCGCCGGATTTTCGCGCCAACGCTGCAGTTGTTCGGTGGGCAGCAGTTCGGCGAAGGTCTGCAGTTCCTCGTCGAGCTGCTGGTGATCGCGGGCGATCGCATCGCGTTGGCGGGCGAGTTGCTGGGTCGCCTCGACGCAGGCCTCGCGCGCGGCCTGCCAGGCCTGCTGCAGGGTTTCGCTGCGCTGTTGCAGCGCGAGCAGTTGCTGCTGACGCTGGCTGGTGTTGGCGATCTGGTCTTTGAGTGTCGTCAGCTGCGCTTCCAGCCATTGCGAACGCTCGGCTTCCGGCTGCTCAAGCAATCGCGAGTGTGCCGGCACGGCGAGCAGGCGCGGTGCCAGGGCCCGCAGCTGCGCCTCGACTTCGCCCTGGCGTTGTTGCGTCTGGCGCAACTGCGTGCTGAGCGCGACATGGCGATCGCGCAGTTCCTGCAGACGCTGGTCCTGTTCCTGCAGCGACTGGCGAGCGCGCGCGGCTTCGCTGTCGTCGTGCTGATCTAGGCTGGCGACCAGCGCGTCGGTCTGCTGCCAGGGATGCTCGTCGCTGCCGCAGACCGGGCAGGGCTCGCCGGGGACGAGCGCCGCACGCAGCGCTTCGACATTCTCGCTGCGTGCCAGGCGTTGGCGTTCAAGCAGGGCGAGGGTGACCTTGAGCGCCTGCTCGGCAGCATCACGGTCACTGCGAAGCTGTTTGCCCTGCGGTACCAGGCTGTCCAGCTCGGCCTGCTGGCGGATGTGGGCGTCGCTCAGTTCGCGCCGGCTGGCGGTGAGCGTGAGCTGCTGCGCCCAGAGTTCGCGCAGGGCCTCGGTTTCGCGCTCGGCCTGGCGCCATTCGTCGAGCTGTCGATGCAGACCGGCCAGCTGTTCGGCCAGCCCTAGTTCGCTGTCGCGCTCGCGTTGCAGATTGTCCAGCGCCTCGCGCGCCTGGCTTTGCCGGGTTTCGGCAGCCTTGGCCTGCGCTTCCAGTGCCGGGAGTTCGCCCTGACCTTGCTGCAGCCGTGCCGCCAGCTGGACGGCCTGTTGCAGACGCGGACGGTAACCGCCCCATGCTGCACAGAGCGGTTGCAGCGCTGCGCTCGTCTCGAGTTGCTGCGTCAGCGTTGCTAGCTGTTCGGCGGCGCGCTGTTGCTGCTCGGCGAGCTGCTTGAGCGTTGCCTCGCCGGTGCTCGCCGCGGCATCGGCCTGGACGCTTTCTTCGCGGATCGAGGCGAGGTCGGCGTTCAGATGCTGTAGGCGTTCTTCTTCACGGCGCGCCTGGACGAGCCGCGGCTCGGCGTCCTGGCGCGCGTGTTCGGCCGAACGCAGTTGCTCGCTGGCGGCGCTGCATTGGCTCTGCAGCTCGGCCAGGCGCTGCTGGACGGCCTGTTCCTCATGCTGCAGGCGCGCCAGGCTGTCGGCGGCCTTGCCCAGCAGCGGTTCGAGTTCCTGCTGGCGCAGAAAGCGGTGACGCTGCGGTGCGAGCCGTTCGAACAGGTCGAGAATACGGCGGGCCTCGGTCAGGCTCTCGCGCTCGTCTTCGGCGTCCTGCAGTTGCTGGCGTGCCGCTTCATGCTCGTTTTCCAGGCGCTGCAGTTCGCTCAGCCATTGCCGCTGGGCTTCCAGCTCCTTGAGCTGCTGTTGCAGCTTTCTCAAGTCTTCGAGCTGGGCCTGATGTTCGCGCTCCAGTACTTCACGCTGCCCGGGCTCCAGCGGCTGGAGGCCGCCGGCCTGCTGTTCCAGGCGAGTCAGGCTTTCCTTCGCCTGCTTGGCGGCCTCGAACGCGGCCTGGCCGAGACGGCTGTAGAGGCCGGTATCGGTGAGCTTTTCCAGCAGGGTGCCACGCTCGTTGTCGTCGGCCTTGAGGAAGGCGGAAAACTCGCTCTGCGCCAGCAGCACGGCGCGGGTGAACTGGGCCAGGGTCAGCCCCAGGCGCGCTTCGAGCAGTTCCTTGAACTCGCGCTTTTTACCGCTGGCCAGGAGCGTGCCGCTGTCGAGATCCGTGAGGCTCTGGCTGCTGGCTTGCAGGCGGCCGTCGATCTTCTCGCGGGCGCGCTTGACCTCCCAGCGTGCGCGGTAGCGGTGACCGTCGACGCCGACGAAGTCGACCTCGGCGTAGCCGCTGCCGCAGCCGCGGCGCAGCAGGTTGCGCTCGTCGCCACCGCCGATTTCGGCCTCCACGTCGGGGACCTTGTTCAGCGGCGAGACGCCGTCCAGCCGCGGCGTGCTGCCGAACAGCGCCAGGCACAGGGCGTCGAGGATGGTGCTCTTGCCGGCGCCGGTGGGCCCGGTGATGGCGAACAGCCCGGCGCTGGCCAGGGGTTCGGCGGTGAAGTCGATGACCTGCTCACCGGCCAGCGAGGCCAGGTTTTTCAGGCGGATGGCGAGGATTCTCATCGGTCGTCCTCCGCATGGGCGAACTCGACGCGTTGCAGCAGGGTGGCGAAATCGTCCAGCGCCTGTTCGTCCGCCGGGTTGCCGTACTGTTCTTCCCAGGCGCGGGCGAACAGCTCCTGCGGGGTGATCTGGTCGAGGCCGAGCAGCACGTCCGATTCCGTCTCGCCACGCTTGCCGGCGTATTCGCTGGCGATGCGCACCAGCCGGCAGGCCTTGCCGGTTATCGCGGTTTCGATGCGCTGGCGCAGGTCCGGCAGCGGTTCGTCGAGCAGCACGCGTACCTCCAGCCAGGGCAAATGTTCGTCGAACAGGCCGGTGGGCGGCAGCGCCTCCAGCGCGGCGATCACCTCGACCAGCGGGGCGCGGCCGATGCGGATCATCTCCACCGCGCGCGGCACCGGCAGGCTGTCGACCTGTTTCAGGGCCTCGCCATCGAGTTCGACCAGCAGCACCTGATGCGGGTAATTGACCTCGGCAAAGGACAGCGGCAGCGGCGGCGGGGGGGAGCCGCTGTAGCGGATGCGCGCCTGCCCGGCGACCTGCTGCGGCTTGTGCAGGTGGCCTAGGGCGACGTAAGCGACGGACTCGGGGAACAGGCTGGCCGGCAGGGCCTCGGCGTTGCCGATGACGATATTGCGCTCGGACTCCTCCGAGATCGCGCCGCCGGCCATGTGCGCATGGCTCATGGCGACCAGCGCCTGGCCCGGTTGGCGTGCGGTTTCGGCAGCAGCGATCAGCCGCTCGTGGACCTGGCGGATGCCGGTCATATAGTCGTCGCCCAGTTCCATTCCGGTGACTTCGGCCGGACGCAGGAAGGGCAGGGTGAGACACCAGGCGGCGGTGTTGCCAGCGGCGTCGTGTAGCGGCACCAGCAGCCGCTGGTGATCCAGTTGGCCCTCGGCGACCCAGCTGATGCGTCCCACTGCATGGGCGTTGAGGCGCCTCATTAGCGGCGCCGGCAGCTCGATGCGCCCGCCGGAGTCGTGGTTGCCGGCGATCATGACGATGTCCAGCTGCGGGAGTTTTTCGTGGGCGCGGACGATGAAATCGTAGAGGCGTTCCTGGGCCTTGAGTGGCGGGTTGACCGTGTCGAACACGTCGCCGGCTATGAGCAGGGCGTCGGCGCGGTGGGCGACCAGCTGGTCGAGCAGCCACGCGAGGAATTGCGCATGTTCGAAGTCGCGGTCCTGGCCGTGGAGGGTCTGGCCGAGGTGCCAGTCGGAGGTGTGGATCAGGCGCATGGGCTCAGGCTCATTGTGGGCGGGTGCAGTGGCGAACCGCTGGCGTGGGATGTGCTGCGGGTGGTTGCGTTGGATGTAAGGCTTCTGTCGTGGGCTTCGGTGGACGGTTTGGGCGCGCCGCGCTTTCCTCGGCCCGGACTACAGGTTGCGCCTTGCACGGCGCGTCACTTTTTCTTGCTTGGCCAAGAAAAAGTAACCAAAAAGAAGGCCACCCCGACATCCGGGTTTTGCTTCGCAAAACTCCCCTCCCTCCGGCGCCGCTCCGGGGGCCGTCGCGAAGGGACGTCCCTGTCCCTTCGCTCCTCGCTCGGCGTCCATGCCTCGCGTCCCCCTGCGCAACGCCTCCACTCGGCCTTCTGACGGGGGCAGGGGTCCGAGCCGACTGGAAGTTTCTAAGTGGTTCCGTACGGTGGGTAACGCGAAGCTTACCTGCCGGTTTGCAAATTAATCTGCCCAGTCCCGGCAAGAACTTACTTGTAGCCTGCGGTGGAAAACTCTGCGTAGGTATCCACCCGACATCTCGGGCGAGAAATAGGGGCAGAACTGCCTGTAAGGTCCCGGCAGTAGTCTCAGTTTGGTGTTTTTTGCACGAACGAGCAGGCGGCACCAGTCGCCCCTTCAGGAGGGTGAGCGGAGCCGTCGTGGAGAGGGGCGAGCGGCATGGATGCCGCGAGAGCCGTAAAGGGCCATGGATGGCCCTTGTACGGCGACCCTCGGAGCGGCGGCGTAGCGAACGAACCCGTCGCGAAGCGACGGGCCGGATGCAGGGGCAAGCGTTTTTGCTTACTTTTTTCGTGACTGAAAAAAGTAAGTCGCCCAGCAGGGCGAAACCTGAGCTAAATGCCGAGGAAAGCGCGGCGCTCACATACTGAATTCCGTGCCGACGCCCTTCACGGCCAAGCCCACCCCCACAAGCCCTCACGAGTACAACCACCCCTTCAACGCCTGCAGATTCCCCACCTGCAGCTGCTGCGCCGCCGCATTGGCCTGCACGGTGTTCGGGTCGATGCCGAAGCGCTGCAGCACGTACTGCACCAGCGCTCCGCGCGTCTCCACCGGCAGCTGGCCCTCGACCATGCCGAAGTCCACCTCGATGATCGCCTTCTGCGCAGGGCTCAATCGCGCGTCCGGCTCGATCAGCACGGTCACCGGCGTGTTCCATGCCTCGTCCTGTTCGCGGGTGTGTTCGCTGGTGTCCATCAGGTCCGGCTCGCCACGGAAGCGGCTGAGCACGAAATCGCGGTATTCGCGGTTCTTCTCGCAGTAGGCGCGCACATGCCAGCGCATGCCGGTGAACACCAGCGTGTGTGGCGCCATCACGCGGATTTCCACCTCGGGATTGGCCAGCGAGACGTACTCGCTCTCCAGGCGCAGCCCTTCGCGACAGGCCTGCAGGATCGGCCGCAGCACCTCGGGTCGGATACTGCGGTCCGGCACCTGCAGCACTTCCGTATGTGCATAGGCCAGCGCCAAGCCTTCGATGTGCGGGGCGCGCACGCGGTTCTGGTCGAGCAGGTGCAGGTAGGCGCTGGCGCTGCCGTCGATGAACAGCGGCTGGAAGGCCTTGCTCGGCTTGTAGCCTTTCAGGTGACGGTCATATGTCAGGTTTTTGGGCGCATGTTCGTTGAGGTAGGTGTTGATGTCCTTCGAGGCCTGCTGGCGGCTGATGCCGAAGCTCTGCATCAGGTGGCCCGTGGTCAGGCGGCCCTCCCACCAGGCGATGGTCTCGATCAGCCGGTAGCGCAGCGCCAGGTCCCAGCGAATCTGACTGATCGATTGCTTGCGTTTCATCGCCTCTGCACCTGTTCCAAAGATTTACATGCCTATGTCGAGCAGGTCGACGTGTCGCGCAACGCTACATATATTCGGGGTATGTTTCAACTCGATCCGGTGGATGAGGAGACCCTGACATGAGCCTGATGATCAACGCGTTGGTGATGTCCTGCATGGCGTTCGTCGTGATGCTGTTTCTGGCCTGGCTGGCCTATGGCAGCGGCGATCGGAAGGGGTGATGAGGGTTACAGTTCTATGAAGATCAGTGGATTCCCGATGGACGGCATGAATCTCCGAGCGATGAACAGGGTCTTTGTCTCAGGCTCATTGCTAGAGATGCTTCATGAAGACTCTTTCCCGCTACCTGGCCGATACCTTCACCTCGCAGTACCGCACGCGCGTCGAGCCGCAAGCGGACGGTCGCCTGCTGGTGCATGTCGGCTACCCGATCAATGGCACCCACGCCACGCGCATCATGGCCGGGCACCAGGTGCAGAACACCCTGCTGGTCGAAACCATACTCGAAGACATGCGCAACGAACTGGCTCGTCCGCAATGATGCTCAGCGCGTCGCCGGCAGTGCGATGCGCACCCGCAAACCGCCCAGCGGGCTTTCTTCAAGACTCCACTCGCCACGCCAGGCCGTCAGGATATCGCTGACGATTCCCAGCCCCAGACCGTGACCTTCCGCCGACTCGTCCAGCCGTACGCCACGGCTGATGACCTGCTCGCGCTGTGCCGCCGGAATCCCCGGTCCGTCGTCGTCCACCAGCAGGACGAAGCCATCGCCGCTGCGCTCGATGCTCAGCTCGACGCGGCTACCGGCCCACTTGCAGGCGTTATCCAGCAGATTGCCCAGCAGCTCGAGCATGTCCTCGCGATCACGCGGCAGGCGGCAGCCGGCGGGCGCCTGCCAGCGCAGGTCGAGGCCGCTGCGGTGGATCATCGCCAGCGTATCGAACAGTGCCGGCAGTTCCGCGTCGCAGTCGAAATGCGCACCGGGCAGCACGTCCACCGATAGCCGCGCCCGGCCCAGTTCGCGGCTGACCCGTTGCTGGATCTGCTCCAGCTGCTCCTGCAGGCTGGCCTGCAGTTCGGGGTGGGCGGCGAGTTCTTCGCGTTGCACCAGGCTGCCGAGCACTGCCAGTGGCGTCTTCAGCGCGTGACCGAGGTTGCCCAGGGCATGTCGCGAGCGCTGCAAGGTGTCTTCGGTGTGGCTGAGCAGGTGGTTGATCTGCTCGACCAGCGGCTGCAGCTCGACGGGCGCCTGCTGGTCCAGCTGCTGGCGCTGGCCCTGCTGCAGCTGGGCGATCTGCTGCCGCGCGCGCTCCAGCGGGCGCAGTGCCAGTCCCATGGCATAGCGCTGCAACAGCAGCAGGGCGAGCAGGGCGAAACCGACCAGGCCCAGACCGCTCAGCCGCACGCGGGCAAAACTTTCGAGGACCGGCGTGTAGTCCTGCGCCACGCTGATGATGATCGGCTGGCCGTCGCGGCGGTACTCGGCGCGATAACCCAGCAGTCGCTGTTCCTGCGGGCCGTCGAGCAGTTCGTCCGCCAGGCCCGCGCGTTCCGGCCATTCTGGCGAGGCGTCCCACAGCGAGCGGGAGCGCCAGGTGCGCTCGGGCAGTTCGATCTTGAAATAGTGGCCGGAGAACGGCCGTTGATAGCGCGGGTTGAGGCGCTGCACGTCCAGCTGATCGCCGTTCGGCCCTTTCACGAGGGCAATCAGCAGGCCCTCGGTTTCCTCGCGCAGATCGGTTTCCAGACTGCGCCTGAGGCCTGACTCGAAGAGCCACAGGCTGGTCTGCACCAGCACCAGCGCGACCAGTAGCAGGGTGGCGATCAGCGCCAGGCTGAGGCTGCGCTGGATGGACTTCACGGCTGGCCGCCGAAGCGATAGCCCTGGCCGCGGCGCGTTTCGATCAGCTCGCGGCCGAGCTTGCCGCGCAGCCGGTTGATATGCACCTCGATGACGTTTGAATCGCGCTCGGTTTCACCGTCGTACAGGTGTTCGGTCAGCTGGGTTTTCGACAGCAGCTGCCCCGGATGCAGCATGAAATAGCGCAGCAGGCGGAATTCTCCGGCGGTGAGTTCGATGTCCTGGCCATCCTTGCGACAGCACTGGCGCGCCTCGTCCAGTTCCAGGCCGCCGGCCTGCAACATGGGCTGGTTGGCCAGGCCGTGGGCACGGCGCAGCAGCGCCTGGATGCGCAGCAGCAGTTCTTCGGGATGAAAGGGCTTGGTCAGGTAGTCGTCGGCGCCGGCCTTGAGACCGTCGATGCGCTCGGCCCAGGAGCCGCGCGCGGTAAGGATCAGCACCGGTGTGGTGAGGCCGCCGGCACGCCAGTCGCGCAGCACCTCCAGCCCCGGTTTGCCAGGCAAGCCGAGGTCGAGAATGATCAGGTCATAGGGCTCGCTGGCGCCCTGGTATCCGGCGTCGCGGCCATCGGCCAGCCAGTCGATGGCATAGCCGTTGCGGCTGAGGCTGGCGACCAGTTCGTCGGCCAGCGGAACGTTGTCTTCGACCAGTAGCAGACGCATCAGTCTTCTTCATCCTTGAGCAGGCGCCCGTCGCGGGCATCCAGTTCCAGTTCGCGGGCAACGCCGTCGGTGGTGAGCAATTCGATCTCGTAAACGTAGATGCCATCTTCCTCCTCCAGCTCCGCTTCCAGCAGGCTGGCCCCCGGATAGCGCTCCATGGCGCGCTGGAGCAGAGCTTCCAGCGGCATGATCAGACCCTCGCGGCGCAGCCGCAGGGCCTCATCCTGGTCCAGGTCGCGGCTCGCCGCCGGAGTGGCAGCGAGCAGCAGGGTCAGTGGAACGGTTACGAAAAGGGGGGCACGCATGGATGGCCTCAGTCGTCCTGATGGTCCTTCAGCACTTCGCCGGTCTTGGCGTCGAGCTCGACGTCCCATTGCACACCTTTGTCGTCGCGCAGTTCAAGCTGATAGATGTGGCGGCCATATTCCTCTTCCAGCTCGGTTTCTTCGATGGTGGCGCCGGGGTGCTTGGCCAGCGCGGCTTCGTTGAGCTTCTCGAACGACTGGATGGTCCCAGCGTCGCGCAGTTTCAACGCTTCGTCCGGGCCGAGGTCGCGGGCCATGGCCAGGTTGGCGCCCAGGGCGAGGGTGGCGGCGGTGAACAGCGTAGTCAGTGTTTTCATGGTTTTGATTCCTGTGGTTGGTTTCGACGATTCACAGGTTACGGGGGCTTGCTTAAACGAAACTGAACGTCGCCAGGCGGCTGCGAATGCACCGTTCGGGCGAGGGCGAACCGCGCCATGGGGACTACGCTTGCTGCAGGTCAGCACGACCGATCGATCGGGGTGAGTCGTCATGAAAACCGTGTTTCTCGTACTGCTTGCGACCCTCGGGCTGAGTGGCCAGGCCTCTGCCGAGGATCTGCTGAAGCCCTCCACCACACCGCCACCGGTCGATGATGTGGCGGCTGGCAACAGCCTGGAGGCCGAGCCCGCTTACCTGGCCGAAGGCGTGATCCGCGCCATCGATGCCCAGCAGGGCAGCGTCACCATCGCCCACGGGCCGGTGCCGGAGTTGAAGTGGCCGGCGATGGTGATGCCGTTCAAGGCGGACGCCGCACAGCTCGGCGGGCTGGCCGTGGGCGATGCGGTGGAGTTCCGCTTCAGCAACGGCGAGATGGACCCGCAGATCGTCTTCATTCGACGGCAGTAGTCTCAGCGTCGCGCCTGCTCGTGGCAGCAGCCGGCGGGCTCTGAGCGTCCGCTCGGAGCAACGCGATCATCGCTGTCGTACGGTCGTGCAGGCGTACCCAGTCGGTGAGGTTGTGCCGCGGGCCCGTTTCGTTGCGACCGTTGGGCGTCATGTCCAGCAGGACATAGGTGCCGAGCAGTTCTTCCGCGCCGCGACCATAGGCCGAGAAGGTGTGGAAGATGTCGCCCTGCGGGTCGCGATAGAAAACACTGAAGCCCGACAGCTCCTCGCAGACGAAGGGTTGCCAAGCGTAGTTGTAGAAGACCTTGCCCTCGACGATGTCCTCGGCATCGAAGGACACGTGGAAGTCGCGGTTGAACGTGCTGCCGGCCGACGACAGCCAGCGGAACTGCCAGCCCATGCGCTGGCGGAACGCCTCCAGCCGCTCGAATGGCGCGCGGGAGATGGCGGCGAAGCTGACGTCATGCTGCAGCAGGTGCAGTAGCGCACCGCCGATATGATCGGCCTCGAACGAACAGCCGACGCAACCCTCGGTCCAGTCCGGGCCGAACATGAAGTGCTTGATCACCAGCTGGCTGCGACCCTCGAACAGCTCGCTCAGGCGAACCGCGCCGCTGGCATCGTGAAAGCGATAGTCCTGCGCAAGGCGTCGCCAGGGCAGTTGCCGACGCTTTTCGCTGAGCGCATCGCGCTGGCGGGTGAGCTGTTTCTCGTCCTGCAGATGGGCGCTGTGGGCGGCCAGCCAGTCCTGATCGGATACGACCTTGTGCGTTGCCATGTAGACCTCCGGGGCGCGGATTGAAATCGGGCGCGGAGCCACCGCCGCGCGGCAATGGCCCTGTGACAGAGTCGATTGGCGCCGGGCGAAATCGACATCGGGCCAGGGAACGTCCGGCGGCTGGCGGCGCTGTGGTTGAACTTAGCGGCCGCCGCCGCGCTCGTAATTCAGGCAAGGGCCAACCGTATGGCCCGATCTGATCCCGTTCGCAGAAGGAATAACGAGATGTACAACAAGACACTGACCGCCGCGCTCGCCGTTGCCATCCTCGGTTCTGGTGCTGCCTTCGCCGCCGACAAGCCCGGCGCCGACTGGATCAGCCTCGAACAGGCCGTAGAGAAGGCCAAGGCCGCCGGCTACACCGAACTGCACGGCATCGAGGCCGATGATGATGGCTGGGAAGGCGAGGGCATGAAGCAGGACGGCAAGAAGTACGAGTTCAAGATCGATGGCCGTACCGGCGAAGTGACCAAGGACAAGGAAGACTGAGCCTGCGCGTTCCTCTCGCCTGGCGTCTTCGCTGAGCGCATCGCCTGCCCCCTGGCGGCGCTGCGCTCAGCAGCCACTTGCCACCGCTCTCCCGCAACGGGAGGCAGCTACTGACAGAGCAGGTATCATCCACCTCCCTCGTCGCTACCGTGTAGCTGCATTCATGTCCGCTTCCAGTTCCCGCCCCAGCACCCTGCATCTGCCGCCAGGCGATTGGCCTACGGTGCTCGACTGCCTGTGCGCGCACTTCCCTGCGATCAGTCGCGCTACCTGGCTCGATCGCATCGCCCGCGGCCGCGTGCTTGATGCGCAGATGCAGCCGATCGATGCCGCGCAGACCTATCGGGTAGGCATGCGCATTCATTACTTTCGCGAAGTGCCGAATGAGATCCCGGTGCCGTTCGAAGAACGCATCCTGCATGTCGACGAGCATCTGGTGGTAGCCGACAAACCGCACTTTCTCTCGGTGATGCCGGCCGGCGAATACGTCAACGAAACCCTGCTGGCGCGGCTCAGCAAACGGCTGGGTAACGGCGATCTGGTGCCGATTCATCGTATCGATCGGCTCACCGCCGGTCTGGTGCTGTTCTCGGCCAACCGGGAGAGCCGTGGTGCCTACCAGGCGCTGTTCCGTGAGCGGGAGATCAGCAAGCGCTACGAGGCAATCTGCCCGGCGCTGCCGCATCTCGAATTTCCCCTGCGCCGACGCCTGTGCATGGTGCCGGGCGACCCCTTTTTCCTGATGCGTGAGGGCGCCGGTGAGCCGAACAGCGAAACGCTGATCGAGGTGCTCGAACGGCGCGGCGACCTCTGGCGCTACGGGCTCTCCCCCATCAGCGGCAAAAAGCACCAGCTGCGCCTGCACATGGCCACGCTCGGCGCCGGTATCTGCAATGACCCGTTCTATCCCGAGCTGCTCGAGCGCAGCGAACGTGAGGCCGACGACTACGCGCGGCCACTGAAGCTGCTGGCGCGTGGCTTGCGCTTCAGCGATCCGCTGAGCGGAGCGCCGCGCGAATTCGAGAGCACGCTGCAACTGGATTGGTAACGGCGGGCGCACCTTCGCGGGGTTGGCGAGTCTCAAATCCAAGACAGCCCAGCCCCTGGTGCAGCCATGCCCGAAGGTCCTTCCATCGTCATCCTGCGTGAAGAAGTCGCGGCATTCGCCGGGCGCACCATCGAACGTGCCGAGGGCAGCGCCAAGATCGACATGTCCCGGCTGGCCGGTCAGGTGGTGCGTAGCTTCCATAGCTGGGGCAAGCATTTCCTGATCCAGCTGGACGACGTCTCCGTCCGCATCCACCTGCTGCTGTTCGGCAGCTATCGCATCAATGAGCGCAAGGACGCCGTAGCACGGCTGAGCCTGGGCTTTGCCAACGGCGAGCTGAACTTCTACGCCTGCTCGGTGCAGTTGATCGAAGGGCCGCTGGATGCGACGTACGACTGGAGCATGGACCTGATGAGCGACGCCTGGAGCCCGCGCGCCACGCTCAAGCGGCTGCGCGAACGTCCGCGGCTATTGGCCTGCGATGCACTGCTCGACCAGACGCTGTTCGCCGGCTCCGGCAACATCATCAAGAACGAGGTGCTCTACCGCGTTCGCGTGCATCCACTGTCGCTGATCGGCGCGCTGCCGGCGGCCAAGCTGCGCGAGCTGGTGCGTGAGGCGCGTACCTACAGCTTCGAGTTTCTCCAGTGGAAGCGGGCTGGTGTGCTCAAGGCGCACTGGCTGGCCCACGGCAAGACCACCTGCGTGCGCTGCCGGATTCCGTTGGTCAGGGTGAAAGAGCTGGGGCGCAGCCAGCGCCGGTATTTTTTTGCGAGCGCTGCCAGAAGCGCTATGGCGACTCAGCGCAGATCGCTGCCGACGAGCCGAGCGCGGTGGATGAGGGGTAGGTGTACAACGGCGCAGCCTTCTCCACGCGATTGATTCGCCGCCGCCGAGGTGGTCGCCGGGTTCCGGTGGAAAAGCTGCGCGTTTTCCACCCTACGGCGGCCGTGGCGTTGGAGCGTAGATGGCCGGCCGGTGCAGGGTCCTCGTAGGGTGGACAACGGCACCGCCTTGTCCACGAGGCGGTTGGGCTCCGCTGCGCGTTGCCTATCGCCTCAGCGCAGCAGCGGCCTGAGCGCCTCAGCCAGTTGCGGGGCCATGCTCACCGCATTGCTTTCATGGGCGATGCAGTCGGTACTCCAGATCTGACCGACCCCGGCGGCGCGGATCACCGCCAGCGCATCATCGGCGAACAGCGCGTGGGTCACGGCGACATCTACCGAGGCCGCGCCAGCGGCCAGCAGTTTCTCCGCGGCATTGGCGAGGGTGCGACCGGAACTGGCGACGTCATCGAGCAGCACCACATGGCGCCCGGCAAACGCCAGCGGCGGCAGGGCGATGTCGACCTGGCGATCGCCATGGCGCACCTTGTTGCACACGCCGTGTTCGAAGCCATGTTCGACGGCAGCGGCTTCGATCCACTGCAGCGCCTCGGCATCCGGGCCGATCAGCAGGGCATCGGGATGCCGCTCGGCGATCAGCCGTGCCAGCGCCGGTGCCGCGCAGAGCGTGACGGCATCTTCCAGCGGCACGGCTTCCTGCAGCGTAGCGACGCGGTGCAGGTGCGGGTCGACGGTGATCAGCCCGTCGAACTGCCCGGCCAGCAGCTGGCCGATGACCCGCTGGCTGACCACCTCGCCCGGGTTGAAGGCGATGTCCTGACGCATGTAGGCCAGATAAGGTGTGACCAGGATCAGTCGCCTGGCGCCCAGTCGGCGCGCCTCGCCGGCGATCAGCAGCAGCTCGACCAGCTTCTCGTTGGGATGGCCGAGGCCGCGGTAGATCACCAGCTGCTCGGCGATGGCCTCGCCTTCGCCCAGTGGCAGACGCAGGCGCAGTTCGTCATCGGGAAAGCGGTGGCGCTCGACTGCCGCGGCGGCCAGCCCAGAGGCTTCGGCCAGCCGCAGGGCGGCGGCGCGCTCGTCATCGAAATACAGCAGCTGGCTTTGCATCGGCACTCCCGAAACGGTTTTTTGGCTGTCCGGCGCTGCCGACCTGAACCTCTGGCGATCTCGGCGCGGCAGTCCGCCTGAATGGGATACAGACAGCCTGCGATGCGCAGCCGTTCGCCGGGGGTGGCCAGTCGTCGTCAGCGCGCTGCCCAGCCGCCGTCCATGTTCCATGCCGCGCCGCGTACCTGGTCACCGGCTTCGCTGCACAGGAACAGCGCCATGGCACCCAGCTGTGCGGGGGTGACGAAGTCCAGCGAGGGCTGCTTTTCGGCGAGCAGATCGTGGCGGGCGCGCTGTTCGTCACCACTTTCCCGCGCGCGCTCGTCGATCTGTTGTTGCACCAGCGGGGTCAGCACCCAACCGGGGCAGATGGCATTGCAGGTGATCGGCGTGGTGGCGGTTTCCAGCGCGACGACCTTGGTCAGCCCGACCAGGCCGTGCTTGGCGGCGACGTAGGCGGCCTTCTGCTCGGAGCCCACCAGCCCGTGCACCGAGGCGACGTTGATGATCCGTCCCCAGTTGCGCTCGCGCATGCCGGGCAGGGCCAGGCGTGTGGTGTGGAACGCCGAGGACAGGTTGATGGCGATGATGGCGTCCCAGCGCTCCACCGGAAACTGCTCCACCGGCGCGACATGCTGGATGCCGGCGTTGTTGACCAGAATGTCGACGCCGCCGAAGTCGCGCTCGGCATAGGCGAACAGCTCGGCGATCTGTGCCGGATCGGACACGTCCGCCCCGTGGTGCCCGACCTTGCGGCCGTGTCTGCCGACCTCCGCCAGCGCTGCCGAGGCATCGCCGAAGCCGTTGAGGATCAGATCGGCGCCGGCCTCGGCCAGCTTCAGCGCAATGCCCAGCCCGATGCCGCTGGTGGAGCCGGTGACCAGTGCGGTCTTGCCTGTGAGGTTCATGGTTTCTCCCGCTTGGTGGCGACCGCACGGGGCGGCGCCTTTGTTTTTCTTGTTGTCGGAAGGCAATCGCAGATGTCGTGGTGCTCGCCGATATCGGCGAAGCGCCGCGATCAGACGATGCCGGTAGCGTAGTACACGCCGATCACGAAGAAGGCCGCGGCGGTGGCGATCAGGGTGATGGCGAAGATGTCCTTGTAGGATTCGCGGTGGGTCAGTCCGGTGACTGCCAGCAACGTGATCACCGCGCCGTTGTGCGGCAGGGTGTCGAGGCCGCCGGAGGCCATCGAGGCAACCCGGTGCAGCACTTCCAGCGGTATCTGTGCGGCGTTGGCGGCGGCGACGAAATTGTCGGCCATCGCGGCCAGCGCAATGCTCATGCCGCCGGAGGCCGAGCCGGTAATGCCGGCCAGCAGGTTGACGGTGATGGCTTCGTTGATCAGCGGATTGGGAATCGCCGACAGCGCATCGGCCACCACGATGAAGCCCGGCAGCGAGGCGATCACCGCGCCGAAGCCGAATTCCGACGCGGTGTTCATCGCCGCCAGCAGCGAACCACCGACCGCCGTGCGGCTGCCCTCGGCGAGCTTGCCGCGCAGGGTGCCGAAGCTGGTCGCCAGTACCAGGGCGATGCCCAGCAGCAGCGCGGCCTCCACCGCCCAGATCGCGGTGAGCTTGCCGACCTCGGTGACCAGCGGAGCGCTCATGCCGGGCAGCTGCAGCGTGTGGCTGGCGCCGTAGAACTCGGGAATCCAGCGGGTGAACAAGAGATTGGCGACCAGCACCAGAAGCAGCGGCGACAGCGCCAGCCAGGGGTTGGGCAGGGCGATGTCGGCCGGCGTCTCCGGTTCATTGCGCAGGTTGGTGCCATAGCCTTCGCCGGCGGCCATGGCCTTGCCGAGCTGCCACTTGAGATAGAGCATGCCCAGGCCGAATACGAAGAGGGTGCCGATCAGGCCGAGCCAGGGCGCCGCCCAGGTGTTGGTATTGAAGAAGGTGGTGGGGATGATGTTCTGGATCTGCGGCGTGCCGGGAATGGCAGTCATTGTGAAGGTGAATGCGCCGAGGGCGATGGTCGCCGGGATCAGCCGCTTGGGCATGTTGCTCTGGCGGAACATCTCTGCGGCGAACGGGTACACGGCAAACACCACGACGAACAGCGACACGCCGCCGTAGGTCAGCAGTGCGCAGACCAGCACGATCACCAGCATCGCCTGGCTGGTGCCGAGCAGGCGGATCGCCGCGGCGACGATGGAGCGCGAGAAGCCGGACATTTCGATCAGCTTGCCGAACACCGCACCGAGCAGGAATACCGGGAAATAGAGCTTGATGAAGCCGACCATCTTCTCCATGAAGATGCCGGTGAACGACGGCGCCACGGCGGGCGGGTCGGTGAGCAGCACCGCACCCATGGCGGCGATGGGAGCAAACAGGATGACACTGTAGCCGCGGTAGGCGGCGAGCATCAGCAGGGCCAATGCAGCAAGGGCGATGACGACGCTCATCGGGGACGATCTCCTGGCCCCGTGCGGCACGACCGAACGCTGCCGAGGGCATTCGGGGACTCGCTGCTGCACGGCAGGCGCTTGTTTTTCTTGTTTCGGCTGCGGACAGGCCGCACGGTGATTTAGCGAGTTCCGTGCCAGATACGCAACTCGCTGATTTGCATGGTCTTTATCTTGAGTGTCCAGATCGTTGGACGGCGCTTGTGTCTTGCATCCTGGACAGTGCGGTCCAGCATTCCGGACAGCGTTGCCGTCCGGAATGCTCCGGCCTCAGGTCAGGAAATAGAGCCCGCCGGCGATCACCACGCCGGAGAACACCAGGCAGAGCAGGCAATAGCCCATGATGTCGCGGGCACCGAGCCCGGCGATGCCCAGCAGCGGCAGCGCCCAGAACGGCTGGATCATGTTGGTCCAGGCATCGCCCCAGGCGATCGCCATGGCCGTGACTTCCGGCGCCACGCCCAGCGCCGCGCCAGCCGGCAGCATGATCGGCCCCTGCACTGCCCACTGGCCGCCACCGGAGGGCACGAAGACGTTGACCAGCCCGGCGCTGAGAAAGGCCAGCACCGGGAAGCTCTCGGTCGTCGACCAGGTTACGAAGGTGTCAGTGACCTGTCGGCCGAGCGATACGCCGGCCGCATTGGCGCCGACCATCATCCCCATGATCCCGGCGTAGAAAGGGAACTGCACGACGATGCCGGCGATGCCGCGAATGCTCTCCTCGATGGCGCGCATGTAGCGCTCCGGCGTGCCATGCATCAGCAGGCCGGTGAAGAGAAAGATCGAGATCACGATGTTCAGGCTCAACGCCAGGCCGTTCTCGCTGAAGTGCCGGTAGAAGAACAGCACCGCCAGCGCGACCATGATCAGGCCGAGGGTGCGGCTGTCGTCCAGGCGCTGGGTAGCGGTCTCCCGCGGGATGTCGCTTGGCTGGGGTTCCTCCAGCAGCGCCGGGTCGACCACTTTCGGCGTCTTCGGCTGCATGGCCCAGTTCAGCAGCGGCAGGCCGACCACCAGCACGGCGATGATGATCAGGTTGTAGGAGGCGAACAGCGTCTGGCCAACGCCGATGGCCTCGGTCAGTGCACCGCCGGTCATCTTCTCCAGATCGGCCCCGCCGCTGGCCAGCGACAGCGGAATCGAGCCGGAAAAGCCGCCGTGCCAGATCAGGAAGCCGGAGTAGGCCGAGGCCACCAGCAGCGGATAGTCGACGCCGCGCACCTGGCGTGCCAGCGCGCGGGCGAAGACTGCTCCAATGACCAAACCGAAACCCCAGTTGATCCAGGAACCGGCCAACGCCACCAGCGTCACGAGAATGATCGCCTGCCCCGGCGACTGCGGGATGCGGGCCATGCGGTCGAGCAGTCGGTTGATCGCCGGCGCCCGTGCCAGGGCATGGCCGGTGACCAGGATCAGCGACATCTGCATGGTGAAGGCCAGCAGGTTCCAGAAGCCGTTGCCCCAGTGCTGGGCCATGGCCGTCAGGCCCTGACCGGTGCTGAGCATGGCGGCGATCAGCACGATCAGCGTGAGCAGGATGGCGAAGACGAAGGGCGAGGGCAGGAAGCGTTGCACCAGGTAGACGCTGGCCGCGGTTATTCTGTTGAGCACGATGGGGTTCTCCCTTGTTGTCGTTATGTCGCCGCGCAGGTGCGGCGCTTCGCTTATGAGTGCGGCGGCGGCCGGCTGTTCCCGCTGCGCTTGAGGAGGTTGGTCGATGCGTGTTGCGCTTTTACTGTCCCTGCTGCTTGTGGGCTCCGCTCAGGCGCAAGAGCCGCTGCGGCTGCGCCTTCAGGGCTACGAGCTGCACGCCGAATACGCGCAGACCGTCGCCCAGCGCGAACGCGGGCTGATGGGGCGCAGCGAACTGGCCGCCGACAGCGGCATGCTGTTCCGCTTTGATGAAGTGCGCCGGCACTGCCTGTGGATGAAGGACACACCGCTGCCCTTGTCCGCGGCGTTCTTCGATGAGGACGGGCTTCTGGTCGATGTGATCGATCTGGAGCCGTTCAATACCCAGATTCGTTGTTCGAAGCGGCCGGCACGTTACGCGCTGGAGATGGATCAGGGCTGGTTCGCCGAGCGGGAGATCGGACGGGACGCGCTGCTGGAAGGGATACCGGAGGAGTAGGAGTGCAAGCGGTGCGTCGGTGCGTACGGTGGATAACGGCGAAGTCTTATTCACCGTAACCAGGCCCGACGCATGCGGATGTTTGCGACGGTGTCGGAGGCGATCTTGGTGGACGCGTGGAAAAGGCTCTGGCCGTTTTCCACCTTACGCTTTCATTCCCTCGTGGCGGCTGCTTCGCCCGTAGGGTGGATAACGGCTCCGCCTTATCCACCGCCTGCTGCGAACCCGGTCTGAAGGCTCAATCCAGCGGCAACTCCGTGGTCCGCTTCACCTCGCTCATGGCGATATGCGAGTGCGCCTCCTGCACGTGGGGGCGCTGCAGGAGCTGGTCACGCAGGAAGCGTTCGTAACTGTCGATATCGCGCGCCACCACCTTGAGCAGGTAGTCCGACTCGCCGGCCATGGTGTGGCACTCCAACACCTCGGGGTAACCCACCACCGCCCGCTCGAACTCGTCGAGGTTGCTGCGACCGTGGGCCGAGAGCTTGATGTTGACGAACACCGTCATGTTCAGCCCGAGTTTCTTCGGATTGAGCAGGGCGACCTTGCGCTCGATCAGCCCTTCCTCCTGCATGCGATGGATGCGTCGCCAGCAGGGCGATTGTGACAGCTCGACCTTCTCGGCGATTTCCGCGGCGGAGAGGTCGGCGTTGTGTTGCAGCAGCAGGAGGATCTTGCGATCGATGCTGCTCAGTGGCGAAGTCTGCATGGTCGTGCCTGTTTTCTTGTTGTTAGCGAATGGGTCATGCATAGAAGCGCTGTTCTACCGCAAAAGTAGAAAGAAAATCTCTCTTCGTCACGGCCAGACTGTTAATCGACACGCGACGGTAGGGTGATCCCCTGCCGATTGCCGGCGTGGAGAAACAACCGTGCGGTTTCTCCATGACTGCGTCAGGCGGGTAGCGAACAACGCTGCCCTGACTCCGATAACAACAAATTAGGAGCGCCCCATGTCTCTGGCCGAGATCCGTCTGGACGACAAGTACCGGCTTGCTACCGGTCATCTTTACCTCACCGGCACCCAGGCGCTGACCCGCTTGCCGATGCTGCAGCATCAGCGTGATCAGGCCCGTGGTTTGAATACCGGTGGCTTCATCTCCGGCTATCGCGGCTCGCCCCTCGGCGGGCTGGACAAGAGCCTCTGGGAAGCCCGCGACTACCTCAAGCAGCACGCCATCCACTTCCAGCCGGGTGTCAACGAGGAACTGGCCGCCACCGCCGTGTGGGGCAGCCAGCAGGCCAACCTGTTCCCCGGAGCCAAGTACGACGGCGTGTTCGCCATGTGGTACGGCAAGGGCCCGGGCGTCGACCGCGCCGGCGACGTCTTCAAGCACGGCAACGCCGCCGGTGTCTCGCCCAATGGCGGCGTGCTGCTGCTGGCCGGCGACGACCACGGCTGCAAGTCCTCGACGCTGCCGCACCAGAGCGAGCATGCCTTCATCGCCGCCTCGATTCCGGTGCTGAATCCGGCGAACGTTCAGGAAATCCTCGACTACGGCATCATCGGCTGGGAGCTGTCGCGCTATTCCGGCTGCTGGGTGGCGCTCAAGACCATCGCCGAGAACGTCGATTCCTCCGCCGTGGTGGAGGTCGACCCGCTGCGCGTGCAGACACGCATCCCCGAAGACTTCCAGCTGCCCGAGGACGGCGTGCACATCCGCTGGCCGGACCCGCCGCTGGTGCAGGAAAAGCGCCTCAACCTCTACAAGATCTACGCGGCACGGGCCTTCGCCCTGGCCAACAACCTCAACCGGGTGATGCTCGACTCGCCCAACCCGCGCTTAGGGATAATCACCACCGGCAAGTCCTATCTGGACGTGCGCCAGGCGCTGGATGACCTGGGCCTGGATGAAGCACTCTGTGCCCAGGTCGGCCTGCGGGTGCTCAAGGTCGGCATGAGCTGGCCGCTGGAGCCGGTCTCGGTGCACGAGTTCGCCCAGGGGCTGGACGAGATCCTGGTGGTCGAGGAAAAGCGCAGCATCCTCGAGGACCAGCTCACCGGGCAGCTCTACAACTGGCCGGTCAGCAAGCGTCCGCGGGTGGTCGGCGAATTCGACGAGCACGGCGCCTCGCTGCTGCCCAACCTCGCCGAACTGACCCCGGCGATGATCGCCCGGGTGATCGCCAAGCGCCTCGCGCCGATCTACACCAGCGATACCATCCAGGCGCGCCTGGCCTTCCTCGCCGCCAAGGAGAAGGCCCTGGCCGCGCGCAGCTACAGCACCGTGCGCACGCCGCACTACTGCTCCGGCTGCCCGCACAACACCTCGACCAAGGTGCCGGAAGGCAGCCGCGCCTCGGCCGGCATCGGCTGTCACTACATGGTGCAGTGGATGGACCGGCGCACCGAGACCTTCACCCAGATGGGCGGCGAGGGCGTCAACTGGATCGGCCAGGCGCCGTTCACCGACACCCCGCACATGTTCCAGAACCTCGGCGACGGCACCTACTTCCACTCCGGCAGCCTCGCGGTGCGTGCGGCAGTGGCAGCCGGCGTCAACATCACCTTCAAGATTCTCTACAACGATGCCGTGGCCATGACCGGCGGCCAGCCCATCGACGGCGAGCTGCGCGTCGACCAGCTCAGCCGGCAGATCTTCCACGAGGGGGTCAAACGCATTGCCCTGGTCAGCGACGAGCCGGACAAGTACCCGACCCGCGATACCTTCGCGCCAATCACCAGCTTCCATCACCGCCGCGAACTGGATGCCGTGCAGCGCGAGTTGCGCGAATTCAAGGGCGTCTCGGTGATCATCTACGACCAGACCTGCGCCACCGAGAAGCGTCGTCGGCGCAAGCGCGGCAAGCTGGAAGACCCGGCCAAGCGCGCCTTTATCAACCCGGCGGTCTGCGAGGGTTGCGGCGACTGCGGTGAGAAGTCCAACTGCCTGGCCGTGCTGCCGCTGGAAACCGAACTTGGGCGCAAGCGTGAGATCGACCAGAACGCCTGCAACAAGGATTTTTCCTGCGTCGAAGGCTTCTGCCCGAGCTTCGTCACCGTGCATGGCGGCGGGTTGCGTAAGCCCGAAGCCGTAGCCGGCGGTATCGAGGCGGCGACATTGCCCGAGCCGCAGCACCCAACGCTGGATCGTCCATGGAACGTTCTGATTCCGGGTGTCGGCGGCAGCGGTGTGACTACCCTTGGCGCGCTGCTCGGCATGGCCGCGCACCTGGAAGGCAAGGGCTGCACGGTGCTCGACCAGGCCGGCCTGGCGCAGAAGTTCGGCCCGGTGACCACCCACGTGCGCATCGCCGCGAAGCAGAGCGACATCTACGCGGTGCGCATCGCCGCCGGTGAGGCCGATCTGCTGCTCGGCTGCGACCTGATTGTCGCGGCGGGCGACGAGTCACTGACCCGCCTCAACGAGCAGATCAGCAACGCCGTGGTGAACAGCCACGAATCGGCCACCGCCGAGTTCACCCGCAACCCCGATGCCCAGGTGCCCGGCGCGGCCATGCGCCAGGCGATCAGCGACGCGGTCGGCGCCGACAAGACCCACTTCGTCGATGCCACCCGCCTGGCCACGCGGCTGCTCGGCGATAGCATCGCCACCAACCTGTTCCTGCTCGGCTTCGCCTATCAGCAGGGGCTGCTGCCGATCAGCGCCGAGGCCATCGAGAAGGCCATCGAACTCAATGGCGTTGCCGCCAAGCTGAATCTGCAGGCCTTCCGTTGGGGCCGCCGTGCTGTGCTAGAGCGTGAAGCAGTCGAACAGCTGGCACGTCCGGCCGAAATACCGGAGCCGATCTGCAAGACCCTGGAAGAGATCGTCGAGTGGCGCGTGGATTTCCTTACCCGCTACCAGAACGCCGGGCTGGCGCGCCGCTATCGCCAGCTGGTCGAGCGTGTGCGCGAGGCCGATAGCGCGGACGATCTGGCGCTGTCCAAGGCCGTCGCCCGCTACTACTTCAAGCTCCTGGCCTACAAGGATGAGTACGAGGTAGCGCGCCTCTACAGTGAGCCGGAATTCCGCCAGCAGCTCGAGGCGCAGTTCGAGGGCGACTACCGGCTGCAGTTCCACCTCGCCCCGGCCTGGCTGGCCAAGCGTGACCCCGTCACCGGCGAGCCGCGCAAGCGTGAGCTGGGGCCGTGGGTGCTGAACCTGTTCGGCGTGCTGGCCAAGTTCCGCTTCCTGCGCGGCACGCCGCTCGATCCGTTCGGCTATGGCCACGATCGCCGCGTCGAGCGCCAGCTGATCACGGAGTACGAGAAGACCGTGGACGAGCTGCTGGCCCAGCTCAAGCCGACCAACTACCGCACCGCCGTGGCCATCGCCGCGCTACCGGAACAGATCCGCGGCTACGGCCCGGTGAAGGAGCGCTCCATCGCCAAGGCCCACCAGCAGGAGAAGTTGCTCCGCGAGCAGCTGGCCAAGGGCGACGAGGTACAGAGCGTGCGGCTGTTCCAGCCGGCGGCCTAGCGCGATGGCGCCGTTCGCGGTGGAGGCCGCTCCCACGGGTTGGCCCTGCAGGGGCGTTGTGGGAGCAGTCTTGACCGCGAAGGAACCCGGTTGAGGCGTAACGGGTTCGCTCCCGGTTTCACGGGGCAAGTCCGCTCTGACGAGCAGCTCCGTACCAGACAACAAGGCTCTGCTGGCTGCAGAGCATCAGACCAACAAGAACGAGGTAACCCAAATGTCCGTCTTCGCTCACCCCGACTTCGATCGCCACGAACAGGTGGTCTTCTGTCATGACCAGGCGTCGGGTCTGAAAGCCATCATCGCCATCCACGACACGCGCCTCGGCCCGGCGCTGGGTGGCTGCCGGATGTTTCCCTACGCCAATGACGACGACGCCCTGCGCGATGTGCTGCGCCTGTCGCGCGGGATGACGCTGAAATCCTCGCTGGCCGGACTCAAGCTCGGCGGCGGCAAGGCGGTGATCATCGGTGATCCGCACACCGGCAAGAGCCAGGCGCTGCTGCATGCGATGGGTGATTTCGTCGACAGCCTCGGCGGGCGCTACATCACCGCCGCCGACTCCGGCACCGGCGATGCCGAGATGCAGGCCTTCGCCCAGCGCACCCGTCATGTGGTCGGCGCCACGCCACGCACCACGCTGGATGGCAGCATCGCCAGCGGCGACCCGTCGCCATCCACCGCCTATGGCGTGTTCGTCGGCCTCAGGGAAGCGGTGCGCCAGCGCCTTGGTCGCGACGATCTGACCGGGTTGAAGGTGGCGATCCAGGGCGTCGGCCATGTCGGGCTGGGGCTGGCGCGGCACCTGAAGGATGGCGGCGCCGAGCTGTGGGTGGCGGACATCTTCGATGCCAACGTCAAGCAGGCGATGGAGGAAGTGGGCGCCAACGTGGTGCGCCCGCAGGACATCTACGGCCTGGACGTGGACGTTTTCGCGCCCTGCGCCATGGGCGGCATCCTCAACGAGCAGACCCTGGAAGTGCTGCGCGCCCCGGTGATCGCCGGGGCGGCCAACAACCAGCTGGCCACCGCCGAGATCGGCATCGAATTGCAGCGGCGCAACCAGCTCTACGCGCCGGACTATGCGATCAATGCCGGCGGCATCATCGACGTCTACTACCAGCGCACCGGCGGCAGCGCCGCGCAGATCGACGCTCATGTGAAAGCCATCGGCGACACCCTGCGCGAGATATTCACCCGCTCCGCTGCCAGCGGCGAGCCGACCTCGGTAATCGCCGATCGCCTGGCGCTGGAGCGCTTGCACGCCGGCGGCGTACCGCAGGCCGAGGCACTCAAGCGCCAGGCTTCATGAGTCCTGACGGCCGGTCGCCCGGGCGTGCCGGCCTTCACTGAGCGGGGCGGCCGGTTCTGATCGCCAGCGCCGTGCCCGCTCCGTTCGTTCGCATCATCCCTGACAAAAACAACAAGCAGGAATCCGCAATGACTGATAAAACCAGCCTCGCGGCCGGCACCTTCGCCGGCGCGCGCGCACGCATCCAGGACAACGCCAGCCGAGGCCTGTGGTCCTCCCGCTGGGTGTTCTTCCTCGCCGCCACCGGCTCCGCTGTGGGCCTGGGCAATATCTGGAAATTCCCCTACGTGACCGGGCAGAACGGCGGCGGCGCCTTCGTTCTGGTCTACCTCGCCTGCATCCTCCTGATCGGCATTCCGCTGCTGATGACCGAGGTGATGATCGGCCGTCGCGGTCGGGCGAATCCTGATGGCGCCGTGGCGCGGCTGGCGCGCGAGGCCGGCGCCAGTTCGCGCTGGCGCTTGGTGGGCTGGCTCGGCGGGCTGACCGGGTTTCTGATCCTGAGCTTCTACCTGGTGGTCGCTGGCTGGGCGCTGGCCTATGTGCCGGCGACCTTCAGCGGCGCCTTCACCGGAGTCAGCGGGGAGGCCAGTGGTGAGCTGTTCGGCGCGCTGCTGGCGGACCCGCTGCGCCTGGTGGTCTGTGCCACGCTGGTGCTGGCAGCGACCATGCTGATCGTCGGCTTTGGCGTGCGCGGCGGGCTGGAGCGTTCGCTGCGCTTTCTGATGCCCGGGCTGTTCGTGTTGATGCTGGTGCTGGTGGTCTACGCCGCCATCGAAGGCGAATTCGCTCAGGCGCTGCAGTTCCTCTTCGTCCCGGACTTCTCCGCGCTGACCGCGCAAAGCGTACTGGTTGCCCTCGGCCATGCCTTCTTCACCCTGAGCCTGGGCTGCGGCGCGATGATGGTCTACGGCTCCTATCTGCCGGAAGGCACCTCGATCGCCAAGACCTCGATTCTGGTGGCGCTGGCCGATACCGCGGTGGCGCTGCTGGCCGGCTTGGCGATCTTCCCGCTGGTGTTCGCCAACGGCCTGGAGCCGGGGGCAGGGCCGGGACTGATCTTCGTCACGTTGCCGATCGCCTTTGGCCAGATGCCGCTGGGGCAAATCGTCGGTGGGCTGTTCTTCATCATGCTGGTGATCGCCGCGCTGACGTCGGCCATCTCGCTCTCCGAGCCGAGCATCGCCTGGCTCACCGAGCGCTTCCGTATCAGCCGGACCAAGGCCGTGCTGGGCAGCGGCCTGGTGCTCTGGCTGCTGAGCCTGGGCAGCGTGTTCTCGTTCAATCACTGGGCGGACTATCAGCTGTTCGGCAAGACCTTCTTCGACACCCTGGACTACCTGACCACCAACTGGCTGATGCCGTTGGGCGGGCTGGGCACGGTGCTGTTCACCGGCTGGGTGCTGCAAAAACAGGTGGTCAGCGAAGCGATCGGCATTCGTAGCAACGGCCTGTTCCTGGCCTGGTGGAACCTGTTGCGCTACGGCACTCCGGTGGCCATCGTGCTGGTGTTCCTCAACCTCATGGGTTTGATCTAGCGGATCACGTTCGTCCGTGCAGTACGCGCAGGTGGGCTGAAGCCCACCCTACAAGAATGCTGCGGGCTTCTCAGGAAGCCGTTTTGGTGGGCTCAGGTCCTTCCCATAGCAGGCCGACGCAGGCCTTGGTGGGGTTGGCTTCAGCCCACCTTTTTTATGCGCGACGCCATGCGCTGAATGACATGTGCGGCAGCTTGTCGCACCAGGCCGTCAGCTTTTCGTTACGCCTGGCAAGCCGCTGGGCCAGGCTTTTCAGCAAAAAAGTCGCTGTAAGGAAAACCTGACAGCAGGACTGGGGCCAGCCGCTTTCCGTGCCCGTAAACAGCATTGTTCGCCGCCCTGGCCTGGGGTGTGATGGGGCCAGCCAAGCCGTGCAGCGGCAGTCCTCACAACAATAATCAGGAGGCGATATGAACGCCGTGAACAAGATCGAACAGCACAATCCCATAGGTACCGACGGCTTCGAGTTCGTCGAATTCACCGCGCCGAATGCCGAGGGCATCGAGCAGCTGCGCACGCTGTTCACCCAGATGGGCTTTACCGAAACCGCCAAGCACCGCTCCAAGGAGGTCTGGCTGTTCCAGCAGCACGACATCAACATCGTGCTCAACGGCAGCCCCACCGGGCATGTGCGCGAGTTCGGCGAGAAGCACGGCCCGAGCGCCTGCGCCATGGCCTTCCGGGTGAAGAACGCCGCGCAGGCCGCCGCCTACGTCGAATCCCAGGGCGCCAAGCTGGTCGGCAGCCACGCCAACTTCGGCGAGCTGAACATCCCCTGCGTCGAAGGCATCGGCGGCTCGCTGCTGTATCTCGTCGACCGCTACGGCGACAAGAGCATCTACGACGTCGACTTCGAGTACATCGAAGGCCGTACGCCGAACGACAATGCCGTCGGCCTGATGTGCATCGATCACCTGACCCACAACGTCATGCGTGGGCAGATGGATGTCTGGTCCGGTTTCTACGAGCGCATCGCCAACTTCCGCGAGATTCGCTACTTCGACATCGAAGGCAAGCTGACCGGCCTGTTCTCCCGTGCCATGACCGCGCCCTGCGGCAAGATCCGCATCCCGATCAACGAGTCGGCCGACGACAAGTCGCAGATCGAGGAATTCATCCGCGAATATCACGGCGAGGGCATCCAGCACATCGCACTGTCCACCGACGACATCTACGAGACCGTGCGCCGCCTGCGTGCCAACGGCGTGGACTTCATGACCACTCCGGACACCTACTACGAGAAGGTCGATACCCGCGTCGCCGGCCACGGCGAGCCGCTCGACCAGCTACGCGAGCTGAACCTGCTGATCGACGGTGCGCCGGGCGATGACGGCATCCTCCTGCAGATCTTCACCAACACCGTCATCGGCCCGATCTTCTTCGAAATCATCCAGCGCAAGGGCAACCAGGGCTTCGGCGAAGGCAACTTCAAGGCGCTGTTCGAATCCATCGAGGAAGACCAGGTGCGTCGTGGCGTGATCAAGGCGGGCGAGTAAAGGCAGTCGTAGGGTGGATGTCGCGAAGCACATCCACGCGTTTCGGTCGGCCGACATCTCGCGTGGCCGACACAGACGCGTGGAAGATGCTTCGCAGTCTTCCACCCTACGCATCGGCAACCACCGCAGCGCCATTCAGATCACGCGGTATCACGAGGAGAGGCACATGAGCCGCAAATGGATCAGTTTCCCCATCCGCGAGGGTGAGAGTTCGCGTCAGGCGCACTGCGATTTTCCGCAGGGCACCTACGAGCGCGAAATGGGCCGCGAAGGCTTCTTCGGCCCGGCTTCGCACCTGCATCACAAGCATCCGCCGACCGGCTGGATCGACTGGGAAGGCCCGCTGCGCCCGCACGCCTTCAACTTCAATCACATCCCTAGCGAAGGCGACTGCCCGCTGCAGGCGCCGCTGGCGCTGCACAATGCCGACGTCAAGCTGCGCCTGTGGAAGACCAACGGCGCCATGCGCCACCTGGTGCGCAACGGTGACGGTGACGAACTGCTGTTCATCCACGAGGGCGCCGGGCATTTTTACTGCGACTTCGGCCACCTGGAATTCCGCGACGGCGACTACCTGATGATCCCGCGCGGCACCGCCTGGCGCATCGAGGCGACGCAGCCGGTGTTCATGCTGCTGATCGAGAACACCGACGGCGCCTACCAGCTGCCGGAAAAAGGCCTGGTCGGCCCGCACGCCATCTTCGACGCCGCGGTGCTCGACCATCCGCGGCTGGACGACGCCTTCCGCGCGCAGCAGGACGAGAACCCCTGGCAGATCCGCATCAAGCGGCGCGACCAGATCACCATCGTGACCTACCCGTACAACCCGCTGGACGTGGTCGGCTGGCACGGCGACAACACCGTGGTACGGCTCAACTGGCGTGACATCCGCCCGCTGATGAGCCATCGCTACCACCTGCCGCCGTCGGCGCACACCACCTTCGTCGCCAACGGTTTCGTGGTCTGCACCTTCACGCCGCGGCCGGTGGAATCCGATCCGGGTGCGCTGAAGGTGCCGTTCTTCCACAACAACGACGACTACGACGAAGTGCTGTTCTACCACCGCGGCAACTTCTTCAGCCGCGACAACATCGAGCAGGGCATGGTGACCTTCCACCCCTGCGGCTTCCCCCACGGGCCGCATCCGAAGGCGCTGAAGAAGGCCAGCACCGACCCGGCGACCTTTGCCGACGAGGTGGCGGTGATGATCGACACCCGCCGCGCGCTGGAAGTCGGCGAGGCTGCCGCAGCCGTCGATGTCCCCGAATACGTCAACTCCTGGCGTGCGCCGGGCAAGGAATCCTGATGAAACTCGCAACGCTCAACCAGGGCCGCGACGGCGTGCTCGTCGTCGTTTCCCGTGATCTCGCCCAGGCGGTGAAAGTGCCGCAGGTCGCCGCCACGCTGCAGGCCGCGCTGGATGACTGGCAGTACTGCAAGCCGAAGCTGGAAGCGGTCTACCAGCGCCTCAACGACGGGCTGGAGGAGGGCGCCTTCGCCTTCGACCAGGCCGCCTGCCACAGCCCGCTGCCGCGCGCCTATCACTGGGCGGACGGCAGCGCCTACGTCAACCACGTCGAGCTGGTGCGCAAGGCGCGCGGCGCCGAGATGCCGGAGTCCTTCTGGCACGATCCGCTGATGTATCAGGGCGGCGCCGATGCCTTCATCCCGCCGCACAGCCCGATCCGCCTGGCCGACGAGGCCTGGGGCATCGATCTGGAAGGCGAACTGGCGGTGATCACCGACGACGTGCCCATGGGTGCGACGCCGGCCGAGGCGGCCGCGCACATCCAGCTGCTGATGCTGGTCAACGACGTGTCGCTGCGCAACCTGATCCCCGGCGAGCTGGCCAAGGGCTTCGGCTTCTACCAGAGCAAGCCATCGTCGAGCTTCTCGCCGGTGGCGGTGACGCCGGACGAGCTGGGCGAAACCTGGCGCGACGGCAAGGTGCATCGGCCTCTGGTCTCGCATATCAACGGTGAGCTGTTCGGCCAGCCGGATGCCGGCACCGACATGACCTTCAACTTCCCGACCCTGGTCGCCCACGCCGCGCGCACCCGTCCGCTGGGCGCCGGCACCATCATCGGTTCGGGCACCGTGTCGAACTACGACCGCAGTGCCGGCTCGTCCTGCCTGGCCGAGAAGCGCATGCTCGAGGTCATCGAGCACGGCGAGGCGAAGACGCCGTTCCTCAAGTTCGGCGACCGGGTGCGCATCGAGATGTTCGATGCCGCCGGGCAGAGCATCTTCGGCGCCATCGATCAGCAGGTCGAGCGCTATGAGCACTGAGCTGACGCTCTACGGTTACTGGCGCTCCAGTGCCGCCTACCGGGTGCGCATCGCGCTGAACCTCAAGGGGCTGGCCTACCGGCAGGTGCCGGTGTATCTGGTCAAGGATGGCGGCCAGCAGCGTGCGGCCGATTACCGCGCCCTCAACCCGCAGCAGCTGGTGCCGTTGCTGGTTGACGAAGCCAACGGTGGGGCGCGCATCAGCCAGTCGCTGGCGATTCTGGAATACCTCGAAGAAGTGTTCCCGGTGCCGGCGCTGCTGCCGGACGATCCGGTTCGCCGCGCCCAGGTGCGCGCCCTGGCCATGCACATCGCTTGCGAGATCCATCCGCTGAACAACCTGCGTGTGTTGCAGTATCTCTCCGCCGAACTGGGTGTCGACGACGAGGCCAAGAACGCGTGGTATCAGCACTGGGTCGGTCAGGGGCTCGCCGCCGTGGAAGCGGGCCTGGAATGTTTCGATGGCAGGCTTTCCCTGAACGATCGGCCAGGTTATCTGGAGGCATGCCTGGTGCCGCAGGTATACAATGCGCGCCGTTTTGCCTGTGACCTCGCGGCGTATCCACGCATTCTCGAGATCGTTGCACGCTGCGAGACGCTTCCGGCCTTCCAGCAGGCCGCGCCGGAGGTGCAGCCCGACGCTCAATGAACGACTGAATTCGCCTTGCACGCCGTCGCGCCCTGCGCGACGGTCCCGATCCCGTCACAGATAACAACAAACAGGTGACGTATGACTCGTGAAAAACCGAAGAACCTCTGGCTGTCGCGCTGGGGCTTCATCCTCGCGGCAACCGGCTCCGCCGTGGGCCTGGGCAACATCTGGAAATTTCCCTACATCACCGGCGAGTTCGGCGGTGGTGCCTTCGTACTGATGTACCTGCTGTGCATCCTCGCCATCGGCGTACCTGTGATGATGTGCGAGATCGCCATCGGTCGCCGCGGCCGTGGCAGCCCGATCGACGCCATCGGCCGGGTGGTCCGCGAGAACAACGGCAATCCGCTGTGGAAGGCGGTGGGCGGCATGGCCATGACCGCCGGCTTCCTGATCCTCTGCTTCTACGTCGTGGTCGCCGGCTGGGCCTTCGCCTACACGGTGAAGATGCTCGACGGCTCGCTGACCGCCACCAGCGTCGAGGCGCTCGGTGGGGTGTTCGAGGCGCACAACGCCAACCCCTGGGAACTCGGAGGCTGGAGCCTGCTGGTTGCGCTGCTGACCCTGTGGATCGTCGCCAAGGGCGTGCAGAAGGGTATCGAGAATGCGGTGCGCTGGATGATGCCGGGGCTGGCCGTGCTGCTGCTGATCCTCGTGGGTTATGCGGTGACCAGCGGCGGCTTCGATCAGGGCTTCGCCTTCCTGTTCAGCTTCGATACCTCGAAGATCACCGGCGAGGCGCTGCTGGCCGCGCTCGGCCACGCGTTCTTCACCCTCAGCCTGGCGTCCGGCGCGATCCTCACCTACGGCTCGTACATCCCGGATAACCAGTCCATCGCCCGCACCACCTTCATGGTCGCCATCGCCGACACCTGCGTGGCGCTGCTGGCGGGCCTGGCGATCTTCCCGATCATCTTCGCCAACGGCATGGACCCGACTGCCGGCCCCGGCCTGATCTTCATGAGCCTGCCGCTGGCCTTCCAGCAGATGCCGTTCGGCACGGCCTTCGGCGTGCTGTTCTTCGCCATGGTGTCGATCGCCGCGCTGACCTCGGCGATCTCCATGATCGAGGCCACCGTTGCCTACCTCAACGAGAAGCACGGCATTTCGCGGATCAAGGCGGCAATGGGTTCCGGCGTGGTGCTGCTGGTGATCAGCCTGCTGGCGATGCTCTCGTTCAACCTGATGTCGGGCTGGACGCCGATGGGCAAGAACTTCTTCGACTGGCTGGATTACCTGACCTCGCGCTGGATGATGCCGCTGGGCGGGATCTTCACCGTGCTGCTGGCCGGCTACGCGCTGCGCAGCGAGATCATGCGCGACGAGCTCAATCTGCCGCCGCTGGGCTACGCGCTGTGGCTGTTCATGGTGCGCTATGTCTGTCCGGTGCTGATCCTCATGGTCTTCCTGCATGCCCTTGGCTGGCTGGGCTTCGACCCGTTGCAGCGCTGGTACTGGATCGCCGGAGCGATCGGTGCGCTGGCGGTGCTTGGCGAGATGTTGCGTCCGCGGGTGATGCCGGCGCTGGCGGGACGCTGACGCCAGCGCAGCCTTGCTGGGCCATGAAACGACGCCAGCCGCGAGGCTGGCGTTTTTCATGGTGTGCCCGAAAGGTCACGAACAAAACCGAAGGGGCAAGTTTTGCGGCGACTTGCCGAAAAGCTGACTGAGATCATGGATGGCATCACCCGCAGGATGCGCACCCAAGTCAGTCATACGGACGCCTAAATGCCCAGTCGCCTCAAGTTCAGCCACAAGATTCTGCTGGCTGCTTCGCTGGTGGTGATCGCGACCTTCGCGCTGTTCACCCTGTACAACGATTACCTGCAGCGCAATGCCATCCGCGCCAATCTCGAGAGTTATCTCGATGAAATGGGCGAGGTCACCGCACGCAACATCGAGAACTGGCTGTCGGGCCGCATCCTGCTGGTAGAGAGTGCGGCGCAGTCGATTGCGAGCGACAGTTCTGCGGAGCGAGTGGCCAGCCTGCTGGAACAGCCGGCCCTGACCTCGACGTTCATGTACACCTATCTCGGCGGTGCGGACGGCAGCTACCTGCTGCGCCCCTACGAGGAAATGCCGGCCGACTACGATGCGCGGACGCGTCCCTGGTATCAGGACGCGGTCGCGGCGAACGGCACCACGCTGACCGAACCTTACATGGACGCCTCGCTCAACGAGCTGGTGGTCACCGTGGCGACACCGGCAAAGAGCGGGGCGCAGACCCTTGGTGTGGTCGGCGGCGACCTGGGACTCAAGGCGCTGGTGGAGATCATCAACGCGCTGGATTTCGACGGCATGGGCTATGCCTTCCTGATCAGCGGCGATGGCAAGGTGCTGGTCCACCCCAACCAGCAGATGGTGATGAAGTCGCTAAGCGACATCTATCCGCAGAACACCCCGTCGCTCGACAGCCGCTATGTCGAGGCCGAACTCAATGGCACGCCGCGCGTGCTGGGCTTCAGCCCGGTGCAGGGGTTGCCGTCGGTGAAATGGTACGTCGGCATCTCGCTGGATCGTGACAAGGCCTACGCCAGCCTAACCAGCTTCCGTACCACCGCGCTGATCGCCACCGTCGTTGCGGTGGCGTTCATCCTGGCACTGTTGGGCATGCTGATCCGCGTGCTCATGCGTCCGCTTACCGATATGGGCCGCGCCATGGCCAATATCGCCGAGGGCGAGGGCGACCTGACCCGGCGCCTGGATGTGCAATCCCGGGACGAGTTCGGCGAGCTGGCGATGGCCTTCAACCGCTTCGTCGAGCGCATTCATGCCTCGATCCGCGAAGTGTCCTCGACCACGCTGCAAGTCCACGAGGTGGCGCAGCGCGTGCTCAATGCCTCGAATGCCTCGATGGCCAACTCCGACGAGCAGGCCAGCCGCACCAACAGCGTCGCGGCGGCGATCAACGAACTGGGTGCCGCGGCGCAGGAAATCGCCCGCAATGCCGCCGATGCCTCGCAACACGCCAGCAATGCGCGGCATCAGGCCGATGACGGCCGTCAGGTGGTCGAGCAGAACATCGCCGCCATGCGCGAGCTGTCGGCGAAGATCAGCGCGTCCTGCGGGCAGATCGAGGCACTCAATGCCAAGACCGTGGACATCGGCCAGATTCTCGAGGTGATCAAGGGCATTTCCGAGCAGACCAACCTGCTCGCGCTGAACGCCGCCATCGAGGCGGCGCGGGCCGGCGAGGCGGGACGCGGCTTTGCCGTGGTCGCCGACGAGGTGCGCAACCTTGCGCATCGCACCCAGAGCTCGGCGCAGGAAATCCAGCAGATGATCGAGCAGCTGCAGGTCGGTGCCGGCGCCTCGGTGCAGACCATGACCGAAAGCCAGCGGCAGAGTGAGTCCAGCGTCTCCATCGCCGACCGCGCCGGCGAGCGCCTCGGCGAGGTGACCCAGCGCATCGGCGAGATCGACGGCATGAACCAGTCGGTGGCCACCGCCACCGAGGAGCAGACCGCGGTGATCGAGTCGCTGAACATGGACATCACCGAGATCAACACGCTGAACCAGCAAGGCGTGGAGAACCTGCAGTCGACCCTGCGCGCCTGCGGCGATCTGGATCAGCAGGCGCGCCGCCTGAAGCAGCTGGTGGACAGCTTCCGGATCTGACCGGAACGGTGATTCTTGAGGGCGCTTCGGCGCCCTTTTTCATGTATGTGATTTGGCCGCGGAGCAATGTGCCCGCGGCGGCAGTCTCAACTGTTCACGTCGCGCTTCAACAAGGAGGCTCCATGAAAATTCTTATCGTGCTCACGTCCCACGACCAGCTGGGTGACACCGGCAAAAAGACCGGCTTCTGGCTGGAGGAATTCGCCGCGCCGTATTACGTCTTCATGGATGCCGGCGCGCAGGTGGTGCTTGCTTCGCCCGAGGGTGGCGAGCCGCCGCTCGACCCGAAGAGCGACGAACCCGACGCCCAGACCGAGGCCACCGAGCGCTTCAACGGGGATGGCGAGGCGCAGACGCTGCTGGCCAACACCTATCGTCTGGATCAGGTCTCGGCGGAGGATTTCGACGCGGTGTTCTACCCCGGTGGCCACGGCCCGCTGTGGGATCTGGTGGACAACCCGACCTCCATCGCCCTGATCGAGTCCTTCGTCAAGGCCGACAAGCCGGTGGCCGCGGTCTGCCATGCACCGGCGGCACTGACCGAGGTGCGCGGCAAGGATGGCGAGTATCTGGTCAAGGGCAAGCGGGTCACCGGCTTCACCAATGGCGAGGAAGCCGGTGTGGAGCTGACCGAGGTGGTGCCGTTTCTGCTGGAAGACCGCCTGCGTGAACGCGGTGGCCAGTACAGCAAGGGCGCTGACTGGGCGCCTTACGTGCAGGTCGACGGGCTGCTGGTGACCGGGCAGAACCCGGCCTCATCGGAAGCGGCGGCAGAGGAACTGCTCAAGCTGCTGCGCGGCTGAACTCACTGCGGCCAGGCGAGCTGTTCCGCCTGGCCACAGGCCTCGAACAGCGGCCGGCTGAACAGGTAGCCCTGCATCAGATAGATGCCCAGATCGAACAGGGCGCTGCATTCGTCGGCGGTTTCCACGCCTTCGCCGATCACCTTGATACCCAACTCCTCACACATCCCCACCGTCGCCCGGACGATGGCCTGACGCGTGCGGCTCTGGTCGATGCCGCGGATCAGGTCCATGTCCAGCTTGATGATGTCCGGCTGGAAATCGGCCAGCAGATTGAGCCCGGCAAAGCCCGCACCGAAGTCATCGATGGCGGTGAGAAAGCCGATGCGCTGGTATTCGCGGAACACCTCGGTCAGCCACTTGCCGTCGTTGATGCGCTCGTCTTCGACGGTCTCGAAGATGATTTGCTCGATGGGAAAATCGTGGGCACGGGCGGCTTCCAGCGTCGAGCGGATGCACAGCTCGGGGCGGTAGATCGCGTTGGGCATGAAATTGATCGACAGCTTGCTCTGCATGCCCAGCCTGGACGCGGTCTTGATCGCCTTGACCCGGCCGGCCTGATCGAAACGGAAGCGATTCTGCTCGGTGACTTGCGACAGCACGGTGGGGGCTGGTTCGCCGCCGACGCCGCGGACCAGCGCCTCATGGGCGAAGATCTGCCGGTCGTGCAGATCGATGATCGGCTGGAAGGCGTAGCTGAAGCCGAAGCCCAGACGCTCGCCACTGGCGCAGCTGGGGCAGGCGCCGTGCTCGGCGGCGCCGTGGCACGGATAGGCATCTGGGGCAGGGATGCTGCTGGTGTTGCTCGAACTCATGGGCGCACTCGATTGGGGCCGGTGGATTGCAGGTTAACGGCTGCGCTGGCGGCGACTGAAGTCCGCCGGTCAGACAGGGCGTGTGGGCACCTGGTCTGTCGGCGGTCTGGGTGTCGACCCCAGCTCTTCGATCAGGCTGCGCGCGGCGAAGTCTGCCGCATCGGTGAAGGGGTTCAGTACGCGGGCGACGCCGGCCGCATCCAGCGCCTTGCCATGCTGATCGTCGCGCACCACGCCGGCGATCTTGCCCTGGAAACCGGCATGCTTGAGCGCATGCAGAAAGGCGCGATTGGCCTCCCACTGCGGAAAACTGGTGACCACCCATTCGGCATGCTGCAGCGGCAGCGATTCGAGAAAACTCGGATCCTCGCCATCGCCGAAACGTACCGGCAGCTTGCTGCCGCGCAGCGTGCGAACGGCTTCCGGGTCGAAATCCACGCCGAGCACCGGCAGTCGTGCCGCGGCCAGCTGCTGCAGCAGACGCGAGCCATAGCGGCCCAGGCCGAAGACGATGATGCGCGGATGGCCCTGCGGCTTCCCCAGAGCCTCCACTTCCAGCTCGCGATAGGGGCGTTTGCGCTCGAACACGCCGAGCCAGGGCGCCAGCCGTTCGTAAAGCGGTTGTGAGAACAGAATCATGTAGGTCGAGAGCATGATCGTCACCAAGCCGACCAGCGTGGTCAGCCCCAGCGCTTCCGGCCCGACATGGCCGAGGGTGATGCCCATGGCGACGAAGACGATGGAGAACTCGCTGATCTGCGCGACGGTCAGCCCCGCGAGAAAGCCGGTGGGCTTGCGATAACCCATGTAGCCCATGATCGCCATGACGATCAGCGGATTGCCGATCAGTACGAACAGCGCCAGCACGATGGCCGGCAGGATCTCGTTGGCCGAGCGTGGAGAAATCCAGCCGGCCACCGAGGTCGATGAAGAAGAACAGCAACATGAAGTCGCGGATGCCGGTCAGGCGCGCGTTCATCGCTTCACGATAGGCCGTCGAGGCCAGCGAAAAGCCGGCGACGAATGCCCCGGCCTCCTTGCTGAAACCGACGTAGTCGCCCAGCGCGGCAAGTCCGGTACCCCAGGCAATGGCGAAGATCAGCAGCAGCTCCTGCGAGCGCGCCATGCGGCTGACCAGCGGCGGCAGCACGTAGCGCATCAGCACGTACATCAGGATCGCAGCACCTGCCAGACGCAGTAGCAGCGAGCCCGAGACCTCGGCCCAGCCGGCATCGCCGGCGCCGCGCAGGGCGCTCATGGTCATCATCGCCAGCACCACGGCGAGGTCCTGGACGATCAGGAAGCCGACGGCGATGCGCCCGTGCAGCGAGTCCAGTTCGTGTTTGTCCGAGAGCAGCTTGACGATGATGATGGTGCTGGAAAAGGTCAGCGCCACGGCGATGTATATCGCCTCCATGGTGCTCTTACCCATCAGCAGCGTGAGCGCGAAGCCGAAGACGATGGTGAAGGTCAGCTGCCCGAGCCCCGTGGCCAGCGCCACCGGCCCGATATTGCGGATATGCGCGAGGTCCAGCTTGAGCCCGACCACGAACAACAGCACGGCGACGCCGATCTCGGCCAGCAGATGGATCTGTTCGGCGGCGTTGACCGGGCCGAACACCGCCGGGCCAAGCAGTATGCCGACCACGATGTAGGAAATCAGCAGTGGCTGGCGCAGGCTCACGGCAATCGCCCCGACCACCGCGGAAACGATCAGCAGCAGGGCGAATTCGGCGAAGGGGCCGTGGGCGAGTAGCGCTTCCATCAGGGTCTCCGTGCGGTTGATGTGACGGCGCCGCGGCGCTCTGCCTATCCTGCGGCAGGCGTTGGCCAGCTACCAGCGCGGTAGCGTATGAAACTGTGACAGCAAGGCATCGCCTGGCCCGCCTGCAATCGGCTGGTGAGCCGATGTGCCCTGCCTGCTGCTAGAATCCGCCCTTTTTCATCCCGCCGAAACGGCGCTGCGAGCCTGCCATGACCTTCGCCACCCTGGGCCTGATCGATCCGCTGCTGCGGACCCTGGAAACCCTCGATTACCGCAAGCCGACGCCGGTGCAGATCGAAGCCATTCCCGCCGTGCTCAAGGGCCGCGACCTGATGGCGGCGGCGCAGACCGGCACCGGCAAGACCGCTGGCTTCGCCCTGCCGTTGCTGCAGCGCCTGACCATGGAAGGCGCCAAGGTGGCGAGCAATTCGGTGCGCGCACTGGTACTGGTGCCGACCCGCGAGCTGGCCGAGCAAGTCCACGAGAGCTTTCGTGTCTACGGGCAGAACCTGCCGCTGCGCACCTACGCGGTGTACGGCGGTGTCAGCATCAACCCGCAGATGATGGCGCTGCGCAAGGGCATTGATGTGCTGGTGGCGACGCCCGGTCGCCTGCTCGATCTCTACCGGCAGAACGCCGTGGGCTTCAACCAGCTGCAGGCGCTGGTGCTGGACGAGGCCGATCGCATGCTCGATCTGGGCTTCGCCGATGAGCTGGATCAGCTGTTCGCCGCCCTGCCGAAGAAGCGCCAGACGCTGCTGTTTTCCGCGACCTTTTCCGAGGCGATCCGGCAGATGGCCCGCGAGCTGCTGCGCGACCCGCTATCGGTCGAGGTCAGCCCACGCAACGCCGCGGCGAAGACGGTCAAGCAGTGGCTGGTGCCAGTGGACAAGAAGCGCAAGTCCGAGCTGTTCCTGCATCTGCTGGCGGACAAGCGCTGGGGCCAGGTGCTGGTGTTCGTCAAGACGCGCAAGGGTGTCGATCAGCTGGTGGACGAGCTGCAGGCTGCGGGCATTTCCAGCGATGCGATCCACGGCGACAAGCCTCAGGCCTCGCGGCTGCGTGCGCTGGAGCGCTTCAAGGCGGGCGAAGTGCAGGTGCTGGTGGCGACCGACGTCGCCGCGCGCGGGCTGGACATCCATGATCTGCCGCAGGTGGTCAACTTCGACCTGCCGATCGTCGCCGAGGACTACGTGCACCGCATCGGCCGCACCGGTCGGGCAGGTGCCACGGGCGAGGCGGTATCGCTGGTCAGCGCCGATGAGGTCGATCAGCTCGCCGCTATCGAAACCCTGATCAACCAGGTGCTGCCGCGCCACGACGAGCTGGGCTTCGTGCCGGATCATCGCGTGCCGACCACCACGCTGGGCGGGCAGATCATCAAGAAGCCGAAGAAACCGAAAAAGCCGAAGGACGGCGGCGGCAAGGGCAAGATTCATCTCGGCAACTGGTTCGACGAGAGCGAAAAGCCCAACGCCAGGCCGATTCGCAAGGTGCCGAGCCTTGGCGGCGGCAAGCCGGCGAAGAAGCGCTGATCGCAGCGCAGGGTGGAAAAACGGCGAAGCCGTTTCCACCGGTAATGCAGGTCACAGACTCAGCAGTGCCGACACCACCAAGAGCAGCGCCATGGCGTAGTTGAACCGGCGCATATGCGCTGCCGAGTGCAGCAGCTTCGCCGCGCCGACACCAAGCAGTGCCCAGGCTGCCAGGCAAGGCAGGGCGATCAGAAAGAACAGCAGGGCGTGAATGGCGTAAAGCCCCGCGTCGGCAGCGCCGCCGCTGAACACGCCAACCACCGCCAGCGCCATCATCCACACCTTCGGATTGACCAGTTGCAGGCCGGCGGCGCCCAGCGCGCCGAGCCGGCGCGGCGCGGCGTCGGCCTCGACCGGCCCGGCCGGGCTGCGGGCGATCTGCCAGGCCAGGTAGAGCAGCCAGGCCAGACCGAGCCAGCTCATGAGCTGCTGCAACTGCGGATGATGCAGCAACCATTCGCCGGCACCCAGGCCCACCAGCAGTACGATCGATGCCGCAGCCGAGCAGGCGCCGAAAATGATTGGCATGGCTGCTCCCAGACCGAAGCGCCAGCTGTTGCTCAGTACCAGAATGTTGGTTGGCCCCGGCGTGATCGAGGCGACGAAGGCGAACAGCACGAAAGGCAGCAGCTGGCTCATGACGGCTGCTCCATGAAGAGCGTGGCGAATGATCCGGGGGTGGCGGCGAGGCGAGGCATGCTGGTCGGCTCCGTGGGTGGCGGATGCCCGAATGCTCGCGCCTGTTGGCTCAGCGGTCTGGAAGATTCGAGCAGCGTCTGCGGTAGTGCGCCGGTGTCAGCCCGTAGGCGCGGCGGAACCAGCGGCCCATGTGGCTCTGATCGGCGAAACCGAGGCTCATCGCCACCAGCGCCGGTGGCTGGCCGGCTGCGAGCAGGCGACGGGCCTTGGCCAGGCGCAGCTGGACCAGATAGGCATGCGGCGCCAGGCCGAAGGCCGCCTTGAACGCCCGCGATAGCCTGAAGCGATCGACACCGGTGGCCCGCGCCAGATCGTCCAGCCCCAGATCCTGGTCCATGTGTGCATGCAGATAGTCCCGTGCCCGCAGCGCCACAGTCGGCAGGCGTGGGTCTGCAGTCAGCCGCGGTCGCCATGCCAGGTGCCGCGCCAGCTTGCCCAGCAGCGCGTCCAGCGCGGCCTGGCGAACGATGCGCAGGTCCTGGCTTTGCAAGGCCTGGAAGGCGTCGGCAATCACCGTCACCAGCGCCGGCTCGCTTTCCAGCGTCTTGGCGAATGCCGGCTGACACTGGTTGGGCGCATCCTCGAACAGCGCGCGCAGTTCGCGCTCGATCCAGTGCGGGTCGAGGTAGAGCATCGAATAGGTGAAGCCACCGGGTGTCGGCGCGTGGCCGTCGTGCAGCTCGCCGGGTTCGAGCAGAAACACCTGCCCTGGCGTGCTGCTGTGCAGCGTCCGGCGGCAGTGAAACTGCTGAACACCCTGTTCGGTGAAGCCGATCAGGTAGCTGTCATGGAAGTGCGGGTCGTAGGCATGACCTTCGAAGTGCGCACGGATCGTCTCGATACCGGTTTCGGCATCCTTCTTCAGATCGATCCAGTCAGCTGTACCCATGACGGCTCCGTGAAACGCAAGGCGGCGATGCTGCGCGACACAGTGTCGCCCCGCGAGCGTGGCCGGTCTGGAACATTCGTGCAACGCTGCGGGCTGGCGGCTGCACCGCGGATGTCGGCGTCATCACGCGGCCACTGATTCGAGTCTAGGCTTGATCCGGTCTGCCTGTTGCAGGCCCGAACGTCCCTTGTCAAGGAGCCAACCGATGACCCAGACCATGAAAGCCGCAGTGGTACACGCCTTCGGCGAGCCGCTGCGCCTCGAGGAAGTCAAGGTGCCGATGCCCGGCCCCGGCCAGATTTTGGTGAAGATCGCCGCCTCCGGCGTCTGTCACACCGACCTGCATGCGGCCGAGGGAGATTGGCCGGTCAAGCCGGCCCTGCCGTTCATCCCGGGTCACGAAGGCGTCGGTCATGTGGCCGCGGTGGGCGCCGGTGTGAAACGGGTGAAGGAAGGCGACCGGGTCGGCGTGCCCTGGCTGTACACCGCCTGCGGTTGTTGCGAGCACTGCCTGACCGGCTGGGAAACCCTCTGCGAAGGCCAGCAGAACACCGGTTACTCGGTCAACGGTGCCTATGCCGAGTACGTGCTGGCGGACCCGAATTACGTGGGCATCCTGCCGAAGAACGTCGAATTCGACGAAATCGCGCCGATCCTCTGTGCCGGGGTCACCGTCTACAAGGGCCTCAAGGTCACTGAGGCGCGGCCCGGTCAGTGGGTGGCGATCTCCGGTATCGGCGGCCTGGGCCACGTCGCGGTGCAGTACGCCAAGGCGATGGGCCTGCATGTGGTGGCGGTGGACGTGGATGACGCCAAGCTGGAACTGGCCAAGCGCCTGGGCGCCGATCTGACCGTCAATGCGCGTAAGGAAAACCCCGTGGAAGTGGTGCAGCGCGACATCGGTGGTGCTCACGGCGTGCTGGTGACGGCGGTGTCCAACAGCGCCTTTGGCCAGGCCATCGGCATGGCCCGGCGGCGCGGTACCGTGGCGCTGGTCGGGCTGCCGCCGGGAGATTTTCCGACGCCGATCTTCGATGTGGTGCTCAAGGCGATCAGCATCACCGGCTCCATCGTCGGCACCCGTGCCGATCTGCAGGAGGCGCTGGACTTCGCCGGCGAGGGGCTGGTCAAGGCGACCATCCATACCGACAACCTCGACAACATCAACCAGATCCTCGACGACATGCGTGCCGGGCGCATCGAGGGCCGTATCGTGATGAAGATGTAGAGCGCCGGGTGCGGCCGGTGCATCCGGCCGCCGCTCACCCGTCGATCAAGCCTGCGCGGCTGTGGGCCGATCAGCCTGCAGCCAGCGCAGCATTCCCTCGGCCGCGGCTCGGCCACTGGCAAAACAGGCGGTCAGCAGGTAACCGCCGGTCGGTGCCTCCCAGTCGAGCATTTCCCCGGCGCAGAACACCCCGGGCATCTGTTGCAGCATCAGGTTGGCATCCAGCGCTTCGAAGGGCACGCCGCCGGCGCTGCTGATCGCTTCGTCCAGTGGGCGCGGGCGGACCAGGCGAATGGGCAGTGCCTTGATCGCCGTGGCCAGGGTCTGCGGGTCCTGAAAGGACACGGCATCGCTCAGCTCGCGCAACAGTGCCGCTTTGACCCCATCGAGCTTCAGCTGGCGGTGCAGATGCTTGGCCATCGACTGCGAACCCCGCGGTCTGGCCAGGGCGCTGGCGACCTGCGCCAGGGTGCGATCCGGCAGCAGGTCGAGCAGCACGGTGGCGGCGCCGTCACGGTTGATGGCCTCGCGGATCGGTGCCGACAGCGCATAGACCAGGCTGCCCTCGATACCGGTCGCGGTAAGTACGAACTCGCCCTTGCGCGGCGCGCTACCCGGTAGGGCGAGGCTGACCGTCTTCAGTGGCGCGCCGGCGAACTTGTCCCGCAGATGGGCGCTCCAGCCTTCCACCTCGAAGCCGCAGTTGGCCGGCTGCAGCGGTGCGATGGCAATACCGCGGTCTGCGAGCAGCGGCACCCAGGCGCCATCGGAGCCCAGTCGTGCCCAGCTGCCGCCGCCGAGGGCGAGCAGGGTGGCGTGTGCGTCGATCAGGCTTTCGCCTTGCGGCCCGGCGATGCGCAGCGCACCGTGCTCGTCCCAACCCAGCCAGCGCTGGCGGGTATGAATGTGTACGCCGTTTTCACGCAGGCGCTTGAGCCAGGCGCGCAGCAATGGCGCGGCTTTCATGTCGGTGGGAAATACCCGGCCGGAACTGCCGACGAAGGTGTCGATGCCCAGCCCGTGAATCCATTCGCGCAGCGCGGCGGGTGTAAAGGCGTCCAGCAGCGGGCGCAGCTCGCCGGCGCGTTCGCCGTAGCGGCTGACGAAGGCGGGGTAGTCCTCGGCGTGGGTGATGTTCATGCCGCCGACCCCGGCCAGGAGGAACTTGCGCCCCACCGAGGGCATGGCGTCGTACAGATCGACACTGACGCCCGCCTGGCCGAGCACCTCGGCGGCCATGAGGCCGGCCGGGCCACCACCAATGATGGCGACGCGAAAGGAAGAAGCGGGCTGGGGCATGGCGGCAACCGGGCAGGGGAGCAGGGCGGGCATTGTAGCCGCTGATGGTTGCTCAGCCGAGTCCGTGGCGCTGCCAGGCCGAGTGGGCGCTGACATGCAGGGTCGCATGGCGACGCGCGAGCAGGGCGCGGTCCTTGTCGTAGCCGCCGCCGATCAGGCCGACCACGGGAATGTCTCGGCCCAGGCAGTGATCGAGCACGGCGCTGTCGCGCGCGGCGAGCCCGGCGTCGGTCAGCGAGAGCAGGCCCAGAGCGTCGTCGCGGTGGACGTCGACGCCAGCGTCATAGAGCACCAGGTCAGGCTGATAGATCGGTAGCAGGTAGTTCAGGGTGTCATGAACCACCTTGAGGTAGGCCTCATCGCCCATGCCGGGTGGCAGCGGGATGTCCCAGTCGCTATGGGCCTTGCGCGTGGGGAAGTTCTTTTCGCAGTGCAGCGAGACGGTCACCGCGTCCGCCACGTTCTCCAGGATGCGCGCGGTGCCGTCGCCCTGATGCACGTCGCAATCGAAGATCAGAACGCGGCCGACGCGTCCGCTTTCCAGCAGGTAGAGCGCGATCACCGCCAGGTCGTTGAAGATGCAGAAGCCGGACGCATGGTCGTGATGGGCATGGTGGGTGCCGCCGGCCAGGTGGCAGGCCAGGCCATGCTGCAACGCCTGTTCGGCGGCCAGCAGCGAACCGCCTACCGCCCGCACGGTGCGCTGCGCCAGCTCCGGGCTCCAGGGCAGGCCGAGGCGGCGCAGCTCGTCGCGACCCATCGCGCCGCTGCAGTAGCGCTCGACGTAGTTGCGCTCGTGCGCCAGCGCCAGAATGTCATGGCTGCACAGCTCGGGGCGCAATAGCGCTGCGTCTGTGGTCAAACCCAGGGCGACCAGATGGTCGCGCAGCAGACGAAACTTCTCCATGGGAAACCGATGGCCCGGCGGCAATGGCGGGCTGTAATCGTCGTGAAATACCAGGGGAAGCGACATGAACCACGCGTGTTCGATGGATGTGCGCCGCAGTATGCAGGCTGGCCGTCGGAGCGCTCAAGGAGCAGGGATGGTTGAACGACTCGCACTCGAAAGCACGCGCCTACGGCTGCGCAACTGGCATGACGAAGACCTCGATCCGTTGGTGCGGCTCTGTGCCGACCCGGAGGTGATGCGCTACAACCCGGCGCGGTGGTCCCGGGATGACTGCGCCGCGCTGATGGTGCGCAGCAGGCTGCATCTGCTGCGCAATGGTTTCGGCCTGTGGTCGCTGGAGCGCAAGGACAACGGCGCCTTCATCGGCTATTGCGGGCTGGTCTGGTCCGCCTTGCCGCTGCCGAACGCGGTCGCCGAGCTGCGCTGGGCGGTGGCCTGCGAGCACTGGGGGCAGGGCCTGGTTCGCGAGGCCGCGCAGACGGCGCTGAAATGCGCATTCGGCGCGCTGGGGCTGGACGAGGTCGTGGCCTGTGTCTCGCAGATCAACGAACCGGGCAGGCAACTGCTGGAAGGGCTCGGCATGCGCCCGGAGCCGGCCACCACGTTCGGTCATCCGGACGTTTCGCCCGAGCACCCGCTGCACAGCCAGGTGCTCCACCGGCTGCGGCGGGACGATTGGCGACAATGAGCACTGTTGCTGGAGCGTTGCCGGCGAAATCCGTAACATGGCGCGCCCGTACGAGCCCCCTATCAAGGAAGCCGAAATGACCCAGATACTCGACGCCCTGGTCAACCTGCTGACCCTGGAACGCATCGAGGAGAACCTGTTCCGTGGTGCGAGCCAGGACCTCGGCTTTCCCCAGCTGTTCGGCGGCCAGGTGCTCGGCCAGGTCATCTCCGCCGCGAGCCAGACGGTGACGCCGGAGCGCCATGTGCATTCGCTGCACGCCTATTTCCTGCGCCCCGGCGACTCGCACCAGCCCGTGGTCTATGACGTCGATCGCGTACGCGACGGCGGCAGCTTCACCACGCGGCGGGTCAGTGCGATCCAGAAGGGCCAGACTATCTTCACCAGCATCGCCTCGTTCCAGGCCGAGGAAACGGGCTACGAGCATCAGTTGCCGATGCCGGACGTGGTCGGGCCGGACGATCTGCCCAACGAGTGGGAGCTGCTGCACAAGCTGTCGCCGATGGTGCCCGAGCGGGTGATGGAAAAGCTGCGCCGGCCCAAGCCCATCGAGATCCGCCCGGTCACGCTGGTCGATCCTGCCAACCCGCAGCCCATCGAACCGGTCCGCCACCTGTGGTTCCGCGCCGACGGCGCGCTGCCCGACAGCCCGGCGCTGCACAAGTACCTGCTGGCCTACGCCTCGGACTTCAGCTTTATCGGCACCGCGCTGCAGCCGCACGGCGTCAGCTCGTGGAGCAAGTTCATCCAGCTAGCCAGCCTCGACCATGCCATCTGGTTCCATCGTGAGGTGAAGCTGGACGACTGGCTGCTGTACTCCATTGACAGCCCCTGGGCCGGCAATGCGCGCGGTTTCGCCCGCGGCAGCATCTTCAACCGCCAGGGCCAGCTGGTCGCGTCCGTCGCGCAGGAAGGGCTGATCCGCGTGCGCGAGGACTGGATGTGAAGATCGCCGAGGTCCGTCACTGGGTGTTCGACATGGACGGCACCCTGACGATCGCCGTGCACGATTTCGCCGCGATCCGCCGCGCGCTGGAGATTCCCGAGGAGGACGACATCCTCCATCACCTGGCGGCGCTACCGGCCGAAGAGGCCGCCGCCAAGCACGCCTGGCTGTTGGAGCACGAGCGCGAGCTGGCCTGCGCGGCGCGCCCGGCAGAAGGCGCTCGCGAGCTGCTGCATGCTCTGCGCGAGCGCGGCTGCCGGCTTGGAGTGCTCACTCGCAATGCCCAGGAACTGGCCAGGGTGACTCTGGACGCGGTCGGCATGGGGGACTGTTTCCTGCCCGAGGACATCCTCGGTCGCGACGAAGCGCCGCCCAAGCCGCATCCGGGCGGGCTGCTGCAGCTGGCGGAGCGTTGGGGCGTGGCGCCGTCGTCGATGCTGATGGTCGGCGACTACCGCTTCGACCTGGAGTGCGCCCGGGCCGCCGGCGCGCGTGGCGTACTGGTCAACGTGCCGCACAACGAATGGCCGGAACTGGCCGATCTCTATGCCCCGGATTGCCGGGTGCTGCACGGGCTGTTGTCTTCGGGCGAGGTCTGAGCTCGGCGCGACGGGAAACGGAGCGCACACCGAGGCACAGCCATTTGCGGGCGAGGCCGCTGCCGCATTCGGGCCGTGCACGAGTCAGGTCATGCACAAGCCCGTCGCCAACCCTGTTCTCCCGCCGCCTGCAGCCGGTCGCGTGCAGCCGGTCCGAACCCGTATGACCACGTAGAAGCGACCTTGCTGGCGAGGCTCCCGTCGCCGTCTATTAAAGCCGCGTCGCCTTGAAGGTGTCGCAGCGCGCCGGATCGCCATGCTCGAAGCCATCACGGAACCAGCGCACCCGTTGCGCCGAGGTGCCGTGGGTGAAGGCATCGGGCACCACGCGGCCCTGGCTGCGCTTCTGCAGGTTGTCGTCGCCGATGGCATTGGCGGCGTTCAGCGCTTCTTCCAGGTCGCCTTCTTCCAGCCAGTCGTGGCGTTGCTGCGCGTGATAGGCCCAGACTCCAGCGAAGCAATCGGCCTGCAGCTCCTGGCGGACCAGCAGGCCGTTGTCGCCTTCCATTCTCGCGCCGCGCTGACGGGCGCTCTGCATCTGCTGGGAAACGCCGAGCAGGGTCTGCACGTGATGGCCGACCTCATGGGCGATCACATAGGCCTGGGCGAAGTCGCCGGCGGCGGAGAAGCGCCGGGCCATCTCGTCGAAGAACTGCAGATCGAGATAGACCTGCTGATCGCCGGGGCAGTAGAACGGGCCCACCGCCGAACTGGCGAAGCCGCAGGCCGAGTTCACGCCGCCGCGAAACAGCACCAGGGTCGGATCGCGGTACTCGGCGCCGGCTTGCTGGAACAGCGCGCGCCAGGTGTCTTCGGTGTCGCCGAGAATCGCCCGGACGAATTCGGTCTGCGGGTCATCGCCGGCCGGCCGCTGGCTCTGCTGGGAGACGGCCGGGCCGCCCTGGTTGGCCAGCTGGCCGAGGATCTGCAGCGGGTCCTGGCCGGAGAGCAGGCCTATGATCACCACGATGGCGATGCCGCCCAGGCCCAGTCCACCGCCAAGGCGCATGCCGCTGCGGCCTCTGGCGTCCACTACGTTGTCGCTGCGTCGGGCTCGTTTCCAGCGCATGGGGGTGTCCTTCTGAACGGTTGACGGGTTGAGTGCGCAGCACCGAAGCGGCGCCTGCCTCCCGTTAAGACCCGTACGGCGCGAAAAAGCTGCAGCGCGGACCGCACTGCATTCGCAGCGGCGCGATGGGTCAGTCGCCGGGGTATTCGGAGAGCACGCGCTCCTCGCCCGCCTTGCTGACGCCGATCACCTTGAAGGCGTCCTTGCGCTCGCCCATCTCCATGCCCGGCGAGCCGATCGGCATGCCGGGTACGGCCGCGCCAATCAGGTCCGGTTGCGCACGCAGCTTGAGGATGTCGGCGGCAGGAACGTGGCCTTCGACGAACTTGCCGTCGATCACCGCGGTGTGACAGGAACCGAGGCGGTGCGGGATGCCGTGTTCCATCTTTACCGAGGTCATGTCGTTGACCACGTGATCGCTCACGGAAAAGCCGTTGTCCTCCAGGTGATCGATCCACGCTTCGCAACAGCCGCAGTTGGGGTCACGATAGACGTCGATGGCAATGGGCTCGGCGGCCTGGGCGAACCCGGCGAGCAGGACGGGAAGCAGCAACAGAAGACGGCGCATGGGAACCTCCTACGAGCGAGAGGCCCAGAATACGCCGGGTTGCGCCCATACCCAAGGTGCGGCGCCCAAGGTGCGGCGGGCGGGCCATTGTCACTATCGACGTCGCGCGGGAGCGTCGGCCGGAGTACCGGGCGCAGAACAAACCGGCCGCCTGACAGTCCCATGCCAATCGGAATAGCGAGTCGCACATCAGGAGAGTTTTCGATGCGTTTTGCCCGTTTCGTTCTGCTCGCGCAGGCGCTGGTGATGGCCGGTCTGAGCCTGGCTTACTGGTTTCGCCCCTACGAGATGGCCAATCTGAACGGCATGCTGCTGATGGAGGGCGCGTCGGTCAGCCACATGCGGGTCTACTACGGGGGCCTGCAACTGGGGTTGGCACTGTTTCTGATCTGGGCCGCGCGCGCCCCCGAGCGTGCGCGACCGGCCTTGATGATGCTGATGATCACCATGACCGCGCTGGTGCTCGGGCGCTTGGTGTCGCTGTGGCTGGATGGCGGTGAGCTGGTCGGTTTCGATCTAGCATCGCTGTTCTATCGTGTGCTGGCCGCCGCCCTTGCCGCCGCTGCCTGGCATCTGATCCGCGAGCGCCCGGAGCCTGAGCCGGAGCGCCTCGAGCCGGCCACGCGGAGACTGGTCAGCGAGCCGCCGAAACCCTTCAAGCTTGGCGATGGTCCGCCGCCGGTCGAGCCTGCACCGGTTGAAGTCGCCCCGCAGCCGTTCCGTCGTGGTGACCCCGACGCCCAAGGTTGATCAGGCGGCTGCTTCGAGGTAGGCCGAGAGGCTGCGCTGGTCGAGGATCTCGATGCGCCGCCGCTGCACGGCGATCAGCCCTGCGTCGGTCAGGCGATGTAGGATGCGTGACAAGGTTTCCGGCTGGATGCCCAGTTGCGAGGCGATCAGGCGCTTGGGCAGGTCGAGGTCGATCACACCGCTGCGCGCTGCCTGCAGTTCCTGGAACAGGTAACGCACCACGCGCTGGCAGACATTGGATGAGGTCAAGCTGTCGATCTGGTGCAGACGCTGGTTGAGTCGGTCGCTGAGGCTGCTGAGCAGCTGCATGCACAGCTGTGGCTGGGTCTCGAGCAGACGCAGGTAGTGGGCGTTCTGCACGTTGAGCACCAGGCTTTCCTTGAGGGTGGTGGCGCTCAGCGGATGTTCGGGCTGCTTGTTGAAGAGCAGCGCCTCGGCAAAGGCCTCGCCCGGCCGGACTACCTCGATGACCTTCTCCTGACCATCGCAGGTGACCCTGTGCAGCTTGACCTGGCCGTTGATCAGCACGTGAAAGTGCTCGGCCGCGTCGCCTTGATGGAACAGCGTGCAGCCGGCCGGCAGGCGCTTGACCGTGGTATGCGCCGCAAGGTTCTGCAGAGCCGTCTCGGCCAGCCCACTGAACAGATGATGACGGCGCATCGTATTGAGCACTGCAGAGCCGGTCAGCATGGCCATCCCCCTTCCTTTCGATGAACGGCATGCTAGGTCGCGCCGTGCGGGCAGGCCATACCTCTTTCTGGGCAGGGTAGGTAGTCGATCAGCGGGTGCTGCCGGCCAGTCGCTCGTAGTCCAGCGTCAGTTGTTCGATCTTGCGCAGCAGCGAATCGCTGGTGGTGACGATTACCGTCGGGACGAAACGGGCGTCGTCGGCGAGGCTGAAACCAGCACGGGCGAAACGCCATTGCGCGCCGATCTGATCGAGCTGGCGGTTGATCTGCTCGGTGTTCTGCGGCGCCTTGTTCAGCTCGTCCAGGCCACGCTCGAACTCCGCGACCGCCGCATCGAAATCGCTGCGCAGGCGCTGTTCCGGCAGCTTCCAGGTCATCGCCAGATAGAGCATGGCGATGCGCTGGCTGAGCATGCGCTGGCGCCCGCTGCGGTTGACCAGGCGAGCGGCCTGACTGCCGCTGTGGCGCTCGATCTCCTGCACCAGCGCTTCGCTCTGGCCGAGGAAGCGCTCGGCCAGGCGCAGCAGTTCGACGGACTGTTCGCGATCCGGTTGGGTCAGGGCCAGCTGGCGATACTGATGCCAGGTCTGCGTGGCGTCTTCCAGCGCTTTGCGGATGGCATCGTTGGCGGCGTACTCGTCGAGCAGCTGGGCGTTCTCCTCGACGCTGGCAATGCTGCTGTCGAGCTGGCTGGCGGCAAGATCGACGCGGGTATCGGTGCCGATCATCAGGTAACTCTTGGCGATGCGCTGGCCGAGCATGCGCTGCATGCCGGCGCGGTTGACCGCCTCGGCGTCGCTGATGGCCGCCTGGCAGGGCAGGCTGGCGGCCAGCAGGCCGAGCAGCAGGGAAGTGGGCAGCAGAATCTTGAACATGGGGCGCTCCTTACGTCCGGATGGGCGCGATGCTGACCACGCGGTCAGGTCGGTTGGGGACGAGAAGATAGAGCGCATCACGCTGAGGGCATTGATGATCGTCAAGGGGGCGGCAGCCGCTTCGCGAGTTGAGCGATCACGCACAAAACCGCTGCCAGGCTACGGTGCCGGTCAGCCCTTCGCTTCGTTCTCCAGCACCCAGACGGCTGCCTCGACCCGGGAACGCAGGCCCAGCTTGTGCAGCAGGTTCTTCACGTGGACCTTCACGGTGCCTTCGGTGATGCCGAGCTTGCGCGCGATCATCTTGTTGCTCTGGCCCTTGGCGATCAGCCGTAGAACTTCCTTCTCGCGCTTGGTCAGGCTGGAAAACTGCACCTGGCCGGTGGGCTTGGGACGCACCCGGATGGCCTCGGCGAGCACCTGGGTCAGCTCGGGGCTGAGGGCCATGCGGCCGGTGGCGGCGATGCGGATCTGCTCGATCAGCTGTTCGGCGTCCATGTCCTTGAGCAGGTAGCCATCGGCGCCGTTGCGTAGGGCTTCGAGGACATGACTCTGCTCGTCGGAGACGGTGAACATGATGATCCGTGCATCGATGTCCGCGTCGCGCATGCGCCGGGTGGTTTCCAGCCCGTCGATGCCCAGCATGTTGAGGTCCATCAGGATAAGATCGGGCTCGGTCTGTTGCGCGAGCTTGATGGCGTCCTCGCCGTTGCCCGCCTCAGCGACCACCTCAAGGTCATCTTCCAGTTCCAGCAGGTCACGCACGCCCCGGCGCATCATGGGGTGGTCGTCGACCAGCAGGATTCGTGCAGTAGTCCATTCGTTCATGCGTGACACGTTCCTGTTTCGGGGGAAAGGCGGCGGTAGGCGGGCGGAAAGCTCAGATACACCAGCGTGCCTCCAGCAGGGCGCAGACCGATATTGATGGTGCCATTCAGGCTATTGGCGCGCTCGAGCAGGATGATCAGGCCGTAGTGGCCGGCACGCTGCTCCTCGGGGCGGATGCCGATGCCATCGTCCTCGATCTTGATATGGATGGTGCCGTTGTTGTCCTGCATCAGGCTCAGCCAGCAGTGCTCGGCCTCGGCATGCTTGACCACGTTGCTAAGCGCCTCGCGGATGATCTGCAGCCAGTACCTGCAGAACCTGGTGGGTGCGGCGCACATCGAAGGCATCCTCATGCACGGCGCGGACACGCCACTGATGCAATAACGGAGACTTGGCTCAACGTAGATACCGTCTTCCCCATTACCGAGCAAGGGCCAGTTGAGGGTCGAAACGCTGGCCCGATTTGAGTACCCCATAGGCAATGTGCAGCAGCTTGCGCATCGCTGCACAGACGATTTGTTTTCCGGATTTTCCTTTTGCACTCAGACGCTCGCGTAGAGCACTAATGGCCGGGTTGTGTGTGAGCGAGCAGACCGCCGGCATGTAGAGCCCAGCCCTCAAGCGAGACGATCCTGTGCGGGATATGCGCGTCTGGCCTTTGTAGGAGCCAGACTCCTGAAGGCGGGGGTTCAGCCCGGCATAAGCGGTGATCGCGCGTGAGCTGGCGAAGCGTAACGGATCGCCCAGCTCAGCCAGCAACAGGGCTGCGGAACGCTCGCCGATGCCATCAATGCTGGTCAGCAGGTCGCGTTTGTTGCGCAGGTCCGGGTCATCATCGATGTGGTCTCGGATCGCACGGAGCGTCTCTCCGATCTGCCGCTCGACATGGTGCAGCACTGAGTAGATTGAAGCCTGCACACTAGCGTCGGCCAGATCCAGGCGGTTGCGTTCCATTTGTTGGATCTCCTGCAGATCCTCCAAGCGCCGCACTAATGCTTTCAAGCGCCGGACGGCGGGAGGCTCAGGCTGCCAGGCCCGCAGATCGCTCTGGTGCCGCTCGCCATACTCAGCGATGAGTTTGGCGTCGACTTTGTCGGTCTTTACGCGCTGGAGCTGGCTTCGAGCGTAATAGGCGACCTGTGCAGGATTGAGCACGCAGACCTGATAGCCTTTATCGTGAAACCAGGTCGCGAGCGCTTCATGGTAAGCGCCGGTCGCTTCCATCACGATCCAGGCTTGGGCATTGGCGTGCTTGAGCAGCCACTGCTGGAGCGCTTCGGAACCGGCCACCTTGTTTAGCAATTTGGCCTTGGTGCGGTACTTGCCATTGGGCTGCTGGGTGGCGATGTCGAACGTGCGTTTGGCGATATCGATGCCGATGACGCTGGGCATAAGAACTCCTCTGCTGGTTCAGAAAGATCAACACTTCACTCAGCTCTACCTTGCTGATGCGAGCTCTCGCCGGAGGCGGGCTCTGGATACCGTTCGAGCTGTAAGAGTGAGTATGGAAGGCCGCAGCGCTATCTACGTCGCAGGCTCAAAGCCTAAGGGTGGATACGGCTTTCCGACCTCCCCCCGATGATCAGTCGGGAACTATCACCCCAACATAGCGTGGTAGTCGAGATACAAGGGTGGATGACGCTTCACCCATCCACCTTTGCGGGCTGGGGGTGGATGGAAGCGGCGGCACTCGCACCACCCCACCGGGTCGCGCCACCGCGCGGGCCCACGGTGGATGAAAAAAGCGTCATCCACCCTACGAGGCTTCAGAGGTGTTACCGATGACTCAATTACGCGACGCCCACGACCGCCAGATCGATTACCTGCGCATGTCGGTGACCGACCGCTGCGATTTCCGCTGCGTCTACTGCATGGCCGAGGACATGACCTTTCTGCCGCGCCAGCAGGTGCTCGGTCTGGAGGAACTGGAGCGCATCGCGCGGATCTTCGTCGGTCTGGGCGTAAAGAAGATTCGCCTCACCGGCGGCGAACCGTTGGTGCGCCAGGGCATCGTCGGCCTCTGCGAGCGCATCGCTGCACTGCCCGGCCTGCGCGAACTGGTGATGACCACCAACGGCTCACAACTGGTCAAGCTCGCTGCACCCTTGGCACGCGCCGGGGTCAGGCGGCTAAACATCAGCCTGGATAGCCTGGGTGCCGCCAAATTCCACGCCATCACCCGCACCGGTCAGCTGCAGCAGGTGCTCGACGGCATCGAGGCGGCGCGCGATGCAGGGTTCGAGCGGATCAAGCTCAACGCCGTGGTGATGAAGGGCCGCAACGCCGAAGAAGTCGCCGACCTGGTGGATTTCGCCATCGCCGGTGGGCTGGACCTGAGCTTCATCGAGGAAATGCCGCTGGGTGACGTCGGTCGTTCGCGCGGCGAGAGCTTCTGCTCCAGCGATGAGGTGAAGGCGCTGATCGCCGAGCGGCACACGCTGATCGATTCGGCCGAGCAGAGCGGCGGCCCGGCGCGTTACGTGCGCCTGCCGGACCATCCGCAGACGCGCATCGGCTTTATCTCGCCGCATTCACACAACTTCTGCGCCACCTGCAACCGCGTGCGGCTGACGGTGGAAGGGCGCTTGCTGCTGTGCCTGGGCCATGAGAACGCCATCGACCTGCGTGCCTTGCTGCGTCGCCACCCGGCCAGTGATCAGCCGGCAATCGATGCAATTCACGCCGCATTGCAGCGCAAGCCGTTGCGCCACGAATTCTCCAGCGGCGGTGAGGTCCAGGTATTGCGCTTCATGAACGTCAGCGGCGGTTGAGCCAACGACCCATGGGCTACGAGTCGATCACTTAATTCGCTACCATCGACCGGTAATCCAGGTTTGACCCAGATGCCCAGCTACCGCAGCCGGGCCTTGTCGCCGAAACCGCTCGTGGCATGGCCTGCAACGCTCACTACACTCAGCGCGCACATACCTCCAAAGGGGAATGGGTTCGCATACGGCACGGGTGCAGCCTGTGCACACATATTCAAAGGAGTTTCGAGCCATGGCTCATCTGTCCAACACCGAATTCCAGTCCCTGAGCATCGCGGTGCTTACGGTGAGCGACACCCGCAACATCGATTCCGATACCTCCGGCCAGGCGCTGATCGATGGGCTGCAGAGCGCCGGCCATACCTTGGCCGAGCGGGCCATCGTCAAGGACGACATCTGGCAGATCCGCGCCCGTGTCTGCAGCTGGATCGCCAGTGAGAACGTGCAGGTGGTGCTGGTGACCGGTGGTACCGGCTTCACCGCCCGCGACAACACGCCGCAGGCGGTACAGCCGCTGCTGGACAAAGATGTCGACGGCTTCGGCGAACTGTTCCGCTACGTTTCGCTGGGCGAGATCGGCACCTCCACCGTGCAGTCCCGCGCGCTGGCCGGCATGAGCAACGGCACCCTGGTCTGCTGCCTACCCGGTTCAACCAACGCCTGCCGCACCGCCTGGAGCAAGATCCTTGTCGAGCAGCTGGACAGCCGCACCAAGCCCTGCAACTTCGTGCCGCATCTCAAGGCTTCCGCAGTCGAATATTGCAGGCCCCGCTCATGAGCGCCTGTGGCTGCGACACCAGCGGCCTGAAGCCGGTCGACGAGGCCATCGCCGAACTGCTAGGCTCAAAGCCTAAGGGTGGATACGGCTTTCCGACCTCCCCCCGATGATCAGTCGGGAACTATCACCCCAACATAGCGTGGTAGTCGAGATACAAGGGTGGATGACGCTTCACCCATCCACCTTTGCGGGCTGGGGGTGGATGGAAGCGGCGGCACTCGCACCACCCCACCGGGTCGCGCCACCGCGCGGGCCCACGGTGGATGAAAAAAGCGTCATCCACCCTACGAGGCTTCAGAGGTGTTACCGATGACTCAATTACGCGACGCCCACGACCGCCAGATCGATTACCTGCGCATGTCGGTGACCGACCGCTGCGATTTCCGCTGCGTCTACTGCATGGCCGAGGACATGACCTTTCTGCCGCGCCAGCAGGTGCTCGGTCTGGAGGAACTGGAGCGCATCGCGCGGATCTTCGTCGGTCTGGGCGTAAAGAAGATTCGCCTCACCGGCGGCGAACCGTTGGTGCGCCAGGGCATCGTCGGCCTCTGCGAGCGCATCGCTGCACTGCCCGGCCTGCGCGAACTGGTGATGACCACCAACGGCTCACAACTGGTCAAGCTCGCTGCACCCTTGGCACGCGCCGGGGTCAGGCGGCTAAACATCAGCCTGGATAGCCTGGGTGCCGCCAAATTCCACGCCATCACCCGCACCGGTCAGCTGCAGCAGGTGCTCGACGGCATCGAGGCGGCGCGCGATGCAGGGTTCGAGCGGATCAAGCTCAACGCCGTGGTGATGAAGGGCCGCAACGCCGAAGAAGTCGCCGACCTGGTGGATTTCGCCATCGCCGGTGGGCTGGACCTGAGCTTCATCGAGGAAATGCCGCTGGGTGACGTCGGTCGTTCGCGCGGCGAGAGCTTCTGCTCCAGCGATGAGGTGAAGGCGCTGATCGCCGAGCGGCACACGCTGATCGATTCGGCCGAGCAGAGCGGCGGCCCGGCGCGTTACGTGCGCCTGCCGGACCATCCGCAGACGCGCATCGGCTTTATCTCGCCGCATTCACACAACTTCTGCGCCACCTGCAACCGCGTGCGGCTGACGGTGGAAGGGCGCTTGCTGCTGTGCCTGGGCCATGAGAACGCCATCGACCTGCGTGCCTTGCTGCGTCGCCACCCGGCCAGTGATCAGCCGGCAATCGATGCAATTCACGCCGCATTGCAGCGCAAGCCGTTGCGCCACGAATTCTCCAGCGGCGGTGAGGTCCAGGTATTGCGCTTCATGAACGTCAGCGGCGGTTGAGCCAACGACCCATGGGCTACGAGTCGATCACTTAATTCGCTACCATCGACCGGTAATCCAGGTTTGACCCAGATGCCCAGCTACCGCAGCCGGGCCTTGTCGCCGAAACCGCTCGTGGCATGGCCTGCAACGCTCACTACACTCAGCGCGCACATACCTCCAAAGGGGAATGGGTTCGCATACGGCACGGGTGCAGCCTGTGCACACATATTCAAAGGAGTTTCGAGCCATGGCTCATCTGTCCAACACCGAATTCCAGTCCCTGAGCATCGCGGTGCTTACGGTGAGCGACACCCGCAACATCGATTCCGATACCTCCGGCCAGGCGCTGATCGATGGGCTGCAGAGCGCCGGCCATACCTTGGCCGAGCGGGCCATCGTCAAGGACGACATCTGGCAGATCCGCGCCCGTGTCTGCAGCTGGATCGCCAGTGAGAACGTGCAGGTGGTGCTGGTGACCGGTGGTACCGGCTTCACCGCCCGCGACAACACGCCGCAGGCGGTACAGCCGCTGCTGGACAAAGATGTCGACGGCTTCGGCGAACTGTTCCGCTACGTTTCGCTGGGCGAGATCGGCACCTCCACCGTGCAGTCCCGCGCGCTGGCCGGCATGAGCAACGGCACCCTGGTCTGCTGCCTACCCGGTTCAACCAACGCCTGCCGCACCGCCTGGAGCAAGATCCTTGTCGAGCAGCTGGACAGCCGCACCAAGCCCTGCAACTTCGTGCCGCATCTCAAGGCTTCCGCAGTCGAATATTGCAGGCCCCGCTCATGAGCGCCTGTGGCTGCGACACCAGCGGCCTGAAGCCGGTCGACGAGGCCATCGCCGAACTGCTAGGCTCAAAGCCTAAGGGTGGATACGGCTTTCCGACCTCCCCCCGATGATCAGTCGGGAACTATCACCCCAACATAGCGTGGTAGTCGAGATACAAGGGTGGATGACGCTTCACCCATCCACCTTTGCGGGCTGGGGGTGGATGGAAGCGGCGGCACTCGCACCACCCCACCGGGTCGCGCCACCGCGCGGGCCCACGGTGGATGAAAAAAGCGTCATCCACCCTACGAGGCTTCAGAGGTGTTACCGATGACTCAATTACGCGACGCCCACGACCGCCAGATCGATTACCTGCGCATGTCGGTGACCGACCGCTGCGATTTCCGCTGCGTCTACTGCATGGCCGAGGACATGACCTTTCTGCCGCGCCAGCAGGTGCTCGGTCTGGAGGAACTGGAGCGCATCGCGCGGATCTTCGTCGGTCTGGGCGTAAAGAAGATTCGCCTCACCGGCGGCGAACCGTTGGTGCGCCAGGGCATCGTCGGCCTCTGCGAGCGCATCGCTGCACTGCCCGGCCTGCGCGAACTGGTGATGACCACCAACGGCTCACAACTGGTCAAGCTCGCTGCACCCTTGGCACGCGCCGGGGTCAGG